>NZ_JBQHDD010000003.1:0-637524 GCF_052068055.1 Micromonospora sp. L32
GGGGTGTGGCCCGCCGTGACCGGCGCAGGGATCAAGCCTGACCGCCCGGAGCCGGGCACGGCGGGCCACACCCCACCACCGACCAGCGCAACCCACGGACCGACAGCAAGAGACACCGGCGCGGTCAAGGAAAGCGGCAGACCAGAAAGCAGCAGCCGCAGGGGGAAGAACGGCAGAAGCCCCGGCTCATCAGCCGGGGCTCCGTACGTCGAGCAAATGCCTGGTGGGCGATACTGGGTTTGAACCAGTGACCTCTTCCGTGTCAAGGAAGCGCGCTCCCACTGCGCCAATCGCCCGTGGTCGAGAGCGGACGACGGGATTCGAACCCGCGACCCTCACCTTGGCAAGGTGATGCGCTACCAGCTGCGCTACGTCCGCGTGCCACCCGGTCTCCCCGGCGACAGGTTGAACTCTACCCGATGGCAAGATCGCCGACTCCGCCGCCCCGCCCCGCCCGCTCCACCGCCGGTGATTGCGCTGGTCACCCACGGGGTACTGATTCACCTCGACAGCACACCGCATCCCCTGAAGGAGGCTGTCGTGGGTATCGGAACGAGTATTTTCCTGCTCGCCGCCGGCGCGATCCTGACCTTCGCCCTGGACGCGAGCGTCGGCGGCGTCGACCTGGACGTGATCGGCTGGATCCTGATGGCGGCCGGCCTGCTCGGTCTCATCATGACCGCGCTGGTCTGGGGTCGCCGCCGCCAGGTGGTCACCACCACCGAGCCGGTCGAGTACCGGCGGGTGGAGGAGCGCCGGGACATCGCTCCGCCGCTGTAGGGCGCATCACTACCCGGCCGACGGGGCTGATCGGTCGCGGGCGTACGACGGGGCGCCGGTCACCCACGGGTGACCGGCGCCTTCGCATGCAGAGCCCAGGGAAGGACGGGGAAACGAAAAGGCTGGCCACCGAAGTTCCGGTGACCAGCCTGATCATTCTGTGGGCGATACTGGGTTTGAACCAGTGACCTCTTCCGTGTCAAGGAAGCGCGCTCCCACTGCGCCAATCGCCCGTGCTCATACCGAGGTGGGGACGGGATTTGAACCCGCGTACACGGCTTTGCAGGCCGTTGCCTCGCCTCTCGGCCACCCCACCGAGGTTGCCCCCGTCATGCGTGGCGGCAGCTCCGAGCGGACGACGGGATTCGAACCCGCGACCCTCACCTTGGCAAGGTGATGCGCTACCAGCTGCGCTACGTCCGCTTGTCTCCGGCGTTCCCGGCGACGGATGAGAACTTTAGCCGAGGCTCGGAAGAGTTGCCAACTCGGGGGTGCCCTCGGCGCGTCCCTGGCGGGTTCCCGGGCGAGAAACCGGGGGCTCCCCCTAAAGCTTCCTAGGAGACTGGGTGGGGTGGTCGAAGGGATTGCGGGGGGTCAGCCGAAGGGCCAGGTCGGGGGCGACGCGACGCGCCGAAGAAGAGCTGTCCGGGTTCCGACTGTGGCACGCCCGACCGGCCGGCTCGGTAACGCGCTGTGCTCATATCGATGGGTTACGGTAACCGCGTGACGAGACGTGCCGCCGATGTCCGCCTGGATTCCCTGCTGCGTACAGCCTGCGACGTGATCGTCGAGCGGGGGCTCGCCAACACCCGGACGGCCGACGTGGCGCAGGCCGCCGGGGTCAGCCAGGCGCTCGTCTTCTACCACTTCGCCACCAAGGAACGCCTGCTGGCACAGGCCTTCGCGTACGCGGTGGAGCAGGACCTGGCCCGGCTGGACGTGGTGGTCCGCTCCTCCGCCCCACCGCTGACCAAGCTGCGCAAGCTGCTGCGCCTCTACACCCCGCCCGGGCGGTCGATCTCCTGGTCCATGTGGATCGACGGCTGGGCCGAGTCGCTGCGCACCCCGGAGTTGGAGAGGGTCTCCCGCCGGCTCGACCTGCGGTGGCGGCAGGACCTCGCCGCGGTGATCGCCGACGGGGTGACCGACGGCACCTTCGTCTGCGCCGACCCGACGGCCGCCGCCTGGCGGATCAACGCGGTGATGGACGGGCTGGCCGTCCAGCTCGCGGTGCACGAGCGGGTGATCACCCGGCGGCAGTTCGCCGACTGGATCCGGCTGATCACCGCCCGGGAGCTGGGCCTCGACCCCGCCCAGCTCGACTGACCGCCCTACCCCGCCCGGGGCCGACCCGGTGGCCAGGGGGCAGCGACCCGGGAGCCGCGGCACCGGCCGCCCGAGGGCCGGACGACCGGGCAAAACCGCCCGGACAGCCACGGACAGCCGCGACAATCGGCGGCATGGACCTGCTGGAGACGTACCGACGGAGCCTGGCTGAGTTCGTCGACCGGGTCGAGCAGGTCGCGCCCGGGCAGTGGTCGGACCCGACGCCCTGCCCCGACTGGGACGTCCGCGCGCTGGTCAACCACGTGGTCACCGAGGACCGGTGGACCGCGCCGCTGCTCGCCGGCCGGACCGTCGAGGAGATCGGCGACCGGTTCGACGGTGACCAGCTCGGCGACGACCCGGTCGGGGCGGTCCGGCAGGTGGCGTCCCAGGCCGAGGTGGCGGCCAGCCACCCGGGCGCGCTCGACACCACGGTGCACCTCACGGCCGGGGCGACGCCGGCGGGTGAGTACCTGTACCAGCTCGTCGCCGAGCACCTCGTACACGGATGGGACCTGGCGGTGGCGATCGGGGCGGACCCGCGCCTGGACGGCGACGTGGTCGCCGCCTGCACCCGGTGGTTCGAGGCCCGCGTCGCCGACCACCGCAGCGGCGACCTGGTCCGGCCCGGGCTCGACGTGCGGGCCGGCGCCGACGCGCAGGACCGGCTGATCGCCGCCTTCGGCCGCGACCCGGACTGGACGCCGCCGGCCTGACCGGTCACCGAGGCCGGCGGACGACCGGACCGCGTTACCGGTCAGGAGTTGGCGCAGGGTGTCGGACCGGAACGACCCGGCGCGGTCGAGGGGGTGCGCCGGCGCCGAGGGGGGTCCGGCGTCCGACCGACGCGGTCAGCGGGGTCAGCCGGCGTACCCCTGTCCGGGGGCCGCGGGGCGGCGGCGCTGGCGCTCCCGCAGCCGGCGCCGGGCCGGCGGGTGGACGTTGGCCAGGTCGAGGTCGCCGCCGTAGTGGGCGATCACCCGGTGGTCCATCACCCGTCGCCAGAGCGGGGGCACCAGCGCGGCGACCACCATGGTGGCGTAGCCGGCCGGCAGCTGCGGCGAGGTGTCGAAGCTGCGCAGCGTCTGGTAGCGGCGCAGCGGGTTGGCGTGGTGGTCGCTGTGCCGCTGGAGCTGGAAGAGGAAGACGTTGGTGACCGTGCGGTCGCTGTTCCAGCTGTGCCGGGGGTCGACCTTCTCGTAGCGGCCGGCGGCGGTGCGCTGCCGGGCCAGCCCGTAGTGCTCCAGGTAGTTGACCACCTCGAGCAGGCTGAAGCCGACCACCGCCTGGAGCAGCAGGAACACCAGTACGCGGGGGCCGAAGGCGAGCATCAGCGCGGCGTAGAGCACCAGTGTCATCGCCCAGGCGTTGAGGATGTCGTTGCGCCACGTCCACGGGCTGCGGCCCCGGAGCCGGAACCGGCTGGTCTCCAGCCGCCAGGCCGACCGCAGGCTGCCCCAGACGGTACGCGGCCAGAACGCCCAGAAGCTCTCCCCCAGCCGTGAGCTGGCCGGGTCCTCCGGGGTGGCCACCCGGGTGTGGTGGCCCCGGTTGTGCTCCACGTAGAAGTGCCCGTAGCCGGTCGGCGCGAGGGCGACCTTGGAGAGCCAGCGCTCCGCGGTCTCCCGCTTGTGGCCCAGTTCGTGGGCGGTGTTGATGGCGATGCCGTTGACCACCCCGACGGTGGCGACCAGCCCGGCCGCAGCCGCCCAGGACAGGTCGCCGCGCGCCCAGACGGCGCAGCAGAGCACCAGGGCGGCGTACTGGGTGGGCAGGTAGAGGTAGGTGAGCCAGCGGTAGTAGCCGTCGGCGGACAGCCGGGGCACCGCCTCCTCGGGCGGGTTGCGCCGGTCGTCGCCGATCAGCAGGTCCACCACCGGGATGAGCCCGAAGACCACCACCGGGGTGAGCCACCAGGCCCAGGCGCCGCCGCTGTCCCGCCAGCCCAGCCAGCCCAGGAAGGGCAGCACCGGGACGAGCAGGGCCAGCGGCCAGAGCGGCTTGCGGGTGTCGCGCCAGGCGACGGGAGGAACCGTCGCGTCGGGGCTGATGGCCATCGCCGACCTCCGATCTCGCGGGCTGTCCTGACTGTGGCACCGGCCACTCCTTTTTACAAGAGGCAAGTTTTTGTAAAGCGACCACGGTGATCGCTGCCGCACCCACCGTCACGGATGACCTTGCCCTCGCCCGATCTGCCTGGTATTCACAGATGCGCATGCGTAACAGCGCCTGCACCGGGCCGGCGCAGCGTCGGCCCCCGCTCCCACGAGGAGGTCCCGTGCCCAGACCGGAGTGGACACTTCCGACGAGCCGGCCCCGCCGCCGGCTCGTCCCCGTACTGGCGACCGCCGCCGTGGTCGCCGCCCTGCTGCCCGGCGGCGCCACCGCCGCCGCCACGCCGGGCGACGCCGCGACCGCGACACCGGGCCGCTCCGGCTCGTTCGCCGACGACAGCCACCAGGCCGCCGACCTCGACAACCGCACCGGTACGGCCGCGCCCGACGCCCGGCAGCGCGGCCTCGCCCGACGGGTCGACGCCGACGTGCGGTGGAACCGGCTCGGCACCCCGCACGCGCTCGGCCCGACCCGGACGCCGCTCGCCACCGGCCTGCCCGCCGACCCGGAGGCGGCCGCCCGGCGCTACCTCACCGACAACCGGGACCTGTTCGGCCTCGACGCCGCCTCCGTCGCCGCGATGGACCGGCTGCTGGTCCGGTCGATCGGCGACGGCGCGGTGGTCACCCTGCGGCAGCGCTTCGGCGACCTGCCCGCCGGCCACGACGGGCTGGTCACCGTGGCGGTCGCCGACGGCGCCGTCATCTCGGTCAGCTCCTCGCTCGCCCGGGACGCCGCCGCGCCCGCCCCCGCCACCCTCAGCGGCGAGCAGGCGTACGCGGCCGCGCTCGCCGACGCCGGCCTGGACGCCGCCCGGGTGGCCAGCCACAGTGTCCGCCCGGTCGCGGTGCCCACCCCGCTCGACGGCACCCGGGCCGCGTACGAGGTGACCCTGATCGGCGCGGACAGCGACCATCCGGCCGCCTTCACCACCTATGTCGACGGCATCACCGGTGCGGTGCTGGTCCGCGAGGACCTCGTCGACTTCGACTCGGACAACCCGAGCTGGGCGGTCTACCCGGCCACCCCGCCGCAGGACCTCGCCCCCGGGCAGGACCCCCGGGTGCGCTGGTGCGCCGACCCCGCTCCAGGCTGCGCCGCCGCGTTCCGCGACCCGGCCACCGGCAACGCCTGGGACGTCGACAAAGCCACCGGCCTGCCGACCGGCACCTCGCGCGGCAACTCCGCCAACACGGTGGTCTCCTGGGGCGCGGGCAGCCCGCTGCTGCCGGCCACCGCCAGCCCGGAGCGCCGCTACGAGTACCCGTTCACCGACCAGTGGCACCAGGCCCGCTGCAACCCGGCGGTGTTCACCTCCGCGCAGCGCAACGACGCCGACGCCGCCATCGCCAACCTCTTCGCCATGCACAACCGGATGCACGACTGGGCCTGGCACCTCGGCTTCACCGAGGCCACCTGGAACCTGCAGGCGGTCAACGTGAGCGGGGCCGGCCTCGGCGGCGACGCCGAGCAGGGCCGCGCCCAGCAGGGCGCGCTGTCCGGCAACCGGAACAACGCCAACCAGGGCACGCCGCGCGACGGCCTGCCGCCCACCACCAACATGTACCTGTGGCAGCCGCAGGCCGGCGGGCCGTACCCGCCGTGCGTGGACGGCGACTACGACATGACGGTGATCGGGCACGAGTACACGCACGCCATCACCAACCGCATGATCGCCGGTCCGGACAGCGGCATCGGCGGCCACCAGGGCGGCGCGATGGGTGAGTCGTGGAGCGACCTGCTCGCCGCCGAGTACCTCTACGAGCACAACCTGCGCGCCCCCGGCCAGACGCCCTTCGTCACCGGCGGGTACGTCACCGGCAACCTGATCAGCGGCATCCGCAACCACGACTTCAGCCGCAGCCCGCTCAACTACTCCGACGTCGGCTACAACACCGCCGGCCCGGCGGTGCACGCCGACGGGGAGATCTGGAGCGCCACCAACTACCGGATCCGCTCCGCGCTGGTGCAGCGGTACGGGTCGGGCACCCCGCAGCGGCAGCTCGACTGCGCGCAGGGGAAGGTCGCCGCGGACAGCTGCCCGGGCAACCGGCGCTGGGCGCAGCTGGTCTTCGACTCGTTCCTGCTCCAGGCGGCCAGCCAGGTCAGCATGCTCGACATGCGGGACAACCTGCTCACCGCCGACCGGCTCCGCTTCGGCGGGGCCAACCAGGAGCTGATCTGGGCCGAGTTCGCCCGCTCCGGGATGGGCCGGGACGCCGCCACCAACGGCGCCACCGACACCGACCCGACGCCGAGCTTCGCCAGCCCGTACGGCGACAACGCCACGCTCACCCTGCGGCCGAAGGGGGACAGCGCCGAGGCGCCGATCCGGCTGTACGTGGGCGACTACGAGGCCCGGGCCACCCCGATCGCCGACACCGACCCGGCCACCGCCCTGCCGGACACCTTCGAGGCGGTCGCCGGTACGCACCAGCTGCTCGCGGTGGCGCCCGGCTTCGGCCACCAGCGGCTCAGCGTCGTCGCCCGCGCCGGCCAGGAGGGGTACGTCGACCTGCGGCTGAGCCGCAACCTGGCGTCCACCACCTCCGGCGCGGTCATCACCGGCGACGGGGTGAACCTGCAGCGGGTCGGCGACGACACCGAGAGCACCAACTGGGCGTCGCTGACCGGGGTGGCCGGCCGGGGCGTCACGGTGGCGCTGCCAGGTGGCACCCCGCAGGTGGTCAAGCGGGTCAACGTCAGCGCCATGCTGCGCCCGGCGATCGCCGGGGACCCTGACGCGGGCGGGCAGAACGCGTTGACCGCACTGCGATCCTTCGCCGTGCTCACCTGCAACGCGACCACCACCGACTGCGCCGACCCGGCGCGCTGGGAGCGGATCTACACCAGCGCCGGCGACGCGTTCCCGGGTGGGAAGTACCGGGCGTACACCCGGGACATCAACCTGCGGTCGTTCCCGGTGCCGACCACGCTCGCCACCCACGTGCGGCTGGAGGTGCTGGCCAGCCAGTGCACCGGCGGTCCGGCGTACGCCGGTGAGCAGGACGACGACCCGGCCACCAGCACCGACTGCGCGACCGCCAGCCCGGCGCGCGACCAGGTCCGGATCGCCGAGTTCCAGGTGTTCTCGAAGTGAACCCCGCCGGGGTCGGGTGGCGTCGCCGCCCGGCCCCGGCGGCCCCCGATCAGCGGCGCGTCGCCGCCCAGCGCCCGGTCCGGCGGGCCCGTTCGTACGCCGGCCCGCCGCGGTCCGCTTCGCCCCCGCGTGCCGCGCGGGTCAGCTGCCGCAACCTGAGCAGCAGCCCGGCGCCGAGGAAGAGCAGCAGCCCGCCGAGGAGGAAGGCGGCCTGCACCAGACCGAATCCCCCTCGGGTGGCACCGGCCACCGGACGCCCGGCCGCCGGCGGCACCTCCGCCACCGCCTCCTCGGTCGGTTCGGTCGACGCGTCGACGGGCTCGGTCGGGTCGACGGCCACGGCCGAGCCGCTCGGCTCCGGCGTGGCGGACGCCTCGGCGGCGAGCAGGCCGACCACGTCGCGGGTGGCGCTCTGCCGGGCGAGCAGCCGCAGGTCGGCGTCGTACGCCTCGGCAGCCAGCGTCACCCGTCCCCGGTCGACGTCCTCGGCGAAGGCCACCCGGTAGCGGGCGGTGACCGTCCGGTCCGGGCAGAGCGTGCCCGGGTCGAGCTGACGGTCGGTGAGCCGGGCGATGTCCCCCTCGGTCTGGATCTGCAACGGGAAGCTGCCCGAGTCCTCCACCCGGTCCACCTTCACCTGGTCCAGTCGCAGGCCCCGCACGCTGAGCACCATCGACCAGCGGACCTTCACGCACCGGCCGCCGTCGTTGCGCGACACCACTGCGGAGAGGGTGCTCACCTGGTCGCCGGCACTGAACTCGTCCGGCAGGCCGCTCAGCTCGGTGGCGAAGCCGGCCGCCGCCGTGGCCGGCGCGGGCGCGGCCAGCCCCACCACGGACAGGCAGGCCAGCACCACCCCGGCCCGCAGCGCGTTCCGCCACACCGTCACCACCGCCTCGCCCTCCCGTCGGTCGCATCCACCTGGCAACGCTATGAGGGGTGCCGGGTAGCCGGTAGACGGGCGTGTTCGCACGAATCGTGAAGTACAGGTCGGGTTATCACGCTGCGTGGTGAACCGGTCACGCCCGACCCGCGACACGCCCGGGAACCGCCCCGGGAGACAATTCCCGGGTGTCCGATCTCTCCGCGGCCTTCGTCCGGCTGCACGCCCGCCTCACCCCGGTGGCCTTCGTCCCGGAGGTGCGGCTGCACCAGGCCGACGAGCCGATCGGGCTCTGGGAGCTGACCGAGGGCGAGTTCCGCAGCTCCCAGCCGCCGCCGTTCTGGGCCTTCGCCTGGGCCGGTGGCCAGGCGCTGGCCCGCTACGTCACCGACCATCCGGAGCTGGTGGCCGGCCGCCGGGTGCTGGACCTGGCGTCGGGCTCCGGCCTGGTCGCCATCGCCGCCGCCCGGGCCGGCGCGACCACCGTCCGCGCCGTCGAGGTCGACGAACGGGCGGTGGCCGCCGTCGCGCTCAACGCCGAGGCCAACGGGGTACGCGTCGACGCCGAGCTCGGCGACATCCTCGACGCCGACGCCGGGGACGCCGAGGTGGTGCTCGCCGGGGACGTCTTCTACAGCGAGGCGATGGCCCGGCGGGTGCTGCGCTTCCTGCTGCGGGCCGCCCGCTCCGGTGCCCGGGTGCTGGTCGGCGACCCGGGGCGGGCCTTCCTGCCCCGCGAGCGGTTCCGCGAGCTGGCCGTCTACGACGTGCCGGTGCCGGAGGCGCTGGAGAGCGTACGGGTGAAGCGCACCACCGTCTGGGAGCTGGACCCGGCCCCGCCGGGAGCCGCCCGCTAGCGTGTCGGCGTGCTGTTCCGGGGCTGGGGGGAGTCCGTCGACGAGCGGTGGCCGGACGTGGCCACCGTCGCCGACCACGTCGGCGTGGACCACCTGGTGGTCACCCGGCACGCGCTGGTGCGGCAGGTCCTCGCCGACCCGGACACCTGGCGGCCGGACAACGCCCTGGACGCGGTGACCCCGGTCCCGGTGGCCGCGCTGCGGGTGCTCGCCGGGCACCGGTTCCGGTTGCCGCCGACGCTGGCGAACAACTCCACCCCCAGCCACCCGGCGATCCGGGGAATCGTGGCGGAGGCCCTGCACCCGACCCGGGTGGCCGCGCAGCAGCCCTGGCTGACCGGGCTGGTCCGGCGGCGGGTGACCGGGCTGGCCGCCGCGCTCGACACGGGTGAACCGGTCGACCTGTACGCCGAGCTCGCCGCCGACCTGCCGCTGCTGGTGCTGGCCCGGCTCGTCGAGCTGCCGGACGCCCCGGTCGGCGCGGTGAAGGACTTCGCCCGGGCCGCGCTGGAGCTGTTCTGGGCGCCGCTGGACGCCGACCGTCAGCTCGCCCTCGCCGCCGAGGTGGGCCGGTTCCACACCGTGCTGCGCGACTTCGCCGCCACCGGCGGCGGGCTGGCCGCCGCGCTGCGCGCCGACGGGCACTCCCCCGACGTGGTGGTCGGCGCGCTGTTCTTCCTGCTGGTGGCCGGCCAGGAGACCACCTCGCAGTTCCTCACCCTGCTGCTGCACCGGCTCACCGCCGAGCCCGAGGTACGCGCCGGGCTGCGCGCCGGCACGGTCGCGGTCGCCGACGTGGTGGAGGAGGGGCTGCGGCTGGAACCGCCGATCGTGACCTGGCGGCGGGTGGCGGCCGTGGACACCACGCTGGGCGGGACGGCGGTGGCGGCGGGCACCAGCGTGGTGCTCTGGCTGGCCCGCGCGGGACGCGATCCGGCGGTGGTGGCCGCACCGGAGGCGTTCCGGCCCGGGCAGCGCGGGTCGCGCCGGCACCTGGCCTTCGGCGCGGGTGCGCACCGCTGCGTCGGCGCGCAGCTGGCCCGGATGGAGGCGGCGGTGGTGGTGGCCGAGGCGGCCCCGCTGCTCGACGGGGTGACCGTGGTCCGCCCGCCCTGGTGCCCGGACAACCTGACCTTCCGGATGCCGGACGCGTTCATGGTCCGCCGGTCCTGACCTCCACGCCCTCCCACGGGGCGACGCGGCCGGCTGACGGGATGGCCGCGCCGGCCCCGGCGGTCGACTCGGTTGCCGCGTTCGTGACCGGGGCCGGCACCACCTCCCACGTCCCTTGGGGCTGCTGTCGCGGCCGGCGCACAGGGTCGCCTCCGTCGGCCAGCCGAGCCATTCGGTCCGGTGCCGCGCTCGTGGCCGGGCCCGCACCACGTCCCCCGGGGCTGGTGTCGTGGCCGGCTCGTAGGGTCGCCTCCGTCGGCCAGCCGGGCGGCTCGGGTCCGGTGCCGCGCCCGTGGCCGAGCCCCACACCACCTCCCCCGCGTCCTGTCGACCTGATGTCGCAAACGATTCAGGCTGCCCCGCCCCGGCCCATGAGTCGTTTGTGACATCAGCTCGACAGCGCATGAGCACCACGGCCGACGGGGATGGCGGACCGCTCCGCGACCGCGACTTCACCGCGCGGGCGCACGGCGAAAACGGCCGGAGTACCTGACGAAGGTCGGGTCCGGCGGACGCCGATCGGCAGCGGCGGCGCCGGCCCGTCGGTTCCTACCGTCAACGCATGATCACATTACGTGGGTTGACGAAGCGGTTCGGGGCGGTGACGGCCGTCGACGACCTGACCGTCGACATCGCACCCGGGCGGGTCACCGGGTTCCTCGGCCCCAACGGCGCGGGCAAGTCCACCACCATGCGGATGGTGCTCGGCCTGGACCGGCCCACCGCCGGCCGGGCCCTGGTCGCCGGGCGGGCGTACCGGGAGCTGCGCCATCCGCTGCGGGAGGTGGGGGCGCTGCTCGACGCCCGGGCGATCCACCCGGCGCGGGCGGGCCGGGCGCACCTGCTGGCGATGGCCCGCAGCAACGGCATCCCGGCCCGGCGGGTCGACGAGGTGCTCGCCGTGGCCGGCCTGGACGACCGGGCCGCCGCCAAGCCGGGACGGACCATGTCGCTCGGCATGGCGCAGCGGCTCGGCATCGCCGCCGCGCTGCTCGGCGACCCGCCGGTGCTGATGTTCGACGAACCGGTCAACGGCCTCGACCCGGACGGGGTGCGCTGGATCAGGCAGCTCACCGCCGGCCTCGCCGCCGAGGGACGGACCGTGCTGCTCTCCAGCCACCTGATGAGCGAGATGGAGCAGACCGCCGCCCACCTGGTGGTGATCGGCAAGGGCCGGCTGATCGCCGACGCGCCCGTCACGGAGGTGCTCGCCACGGGCGCCACCGCCGCCGTGCGGGTCCGCGGGCCGCACCCGGAGGGGCTGGCCGCGCTGGCCGGACGGCTCACCGCCGAGGGGTACGCGGTCACGGCCGAGGGCCCGCGCCGCCTGGCCGTCACCGGGGCCACCGCCGACCGGGTCGGCGACCTGGCGTACGAGCTGGGGGTGTCGCTGCACGAGCTGAGCCCGGTGGCCGTGACGCTGGAACAGGCGTTCATGCGGTTGACCGGCGACGCGGTCGAGTACGCCGCGGGAGGTGGCCGGTGACCGCCCTCTCCCCCACCCGCCCGGCCGCCCGGGGCGGTGGTCTCGCCGGCGCGGTGGCCGCCGAGTGGACCCGGCTCTGGTCGGTGCGGGCCACCTGGTGGACCCTGCTGGCCGGGGTGCTGCTGATGGCCGCCACCTCGGCCCAACTGGCGATCTACGCGGCCAACGCCAACACCAACGACGACCCGGCCGACGACCGGGGCGTGGTCACCGCCGGCAGCGTGCTGGTCGGCGCGCTGGAACTCACCCAGTACGCGGTGCTGGCGCTCGGCCTGCTCGCCATCACCGGCGAGTACGCCACCGGCACCATCCGCACCACCCTGCAGGGCACCCCGTCGCGGGGCCGGATGCTGCTGGCCAAGGCGGTGATGGCCGGCGCGGTGACGTTCGCCTTCGGGCTGCTGCTCGGCCTGGTCGGGGTGCTCGCGGCCCGGCCCCTGCTCGGCGAGTGGGGGCGGGCGCCGCTGGCCGGAACGCTCGGCGACGTGCTGGCGACGGCGACGTACCTGGCGCTGGTGGGGGTGCTGGCCCTCGGGCTGGGGGCGGCGCTGCGCAGCGCGGTGCTCACCCTGACCGTGCTCTTCGGCGTGCTGATGATCGTGCCGCTGTCGTTGCGGGAGCCGGACATCGCCGTGCTCACCAGGATCTCCGACGCGTTCCCGGGGGTGGCCGGGGGGCACTTCCTGGCCGGGGACACCGACCCGTACCCGCCGGTGGTGGGTCTGATGCTGCTGGCCGGCTGGGCCGGCGCGGCGCTGGCGGTCGGCCGGGCCGCGCTGCGCCGCCGCGACGCCTGAGCGGCCCGGGGCGGGGCGGGCCGGTCAGCCGGCCAGCCCCGCCTCGTACGCGATGATCGCCGCCTGCACCCGGTTGCGCACGTCCAGCCGGGTGAAGATGCTGGTCAGGTAGCCCTTCACGGTGCCCTCGGTGAGGAAGAGCCGGCGGGCGATCTCCGCGTTGGACAGCCCCGCCCCGACCAGGCCGAGCACCTCCCGCTCCCGGTCGGTCAGCCCGGCCGTACGGTCCCGGGCCGCCGGCACCCGGGCCATCCGGTCGCCGTTGAGCTCGATCACCCGGCGGGCCACCCGCGGCGACAGGTACGCCCCGCCCTCGGCGACGGCCCGCACCCCGGCGAGCAGCTCGCGGGGGTCACCAGCCTTGAGCAGGAAGCCGCTGGCGCCGTGGCCGAGCGCCCGGGCCACGTGCTCGTCCTCGCC
The DNA here is from genome assembly GCF_052068055.1 of Micromonospora sp. L32. Taxonomy (NCBI): domain Bacteria; kingdom Bacillati; phylum Actinomycetota; class Actinomycetes; order Micromonosporales; family Micromonosporaceae; genus Micromonospora; species Micromonospora sp. L32. The sequence continues at coordinate 12,938 of NZ_JBQHDD010000003.1, forward strand.
GAACGTGGTGAGCATGACGGTGGCCGTCGCCGGCACCAGCCGGCGGATCTCGGCGGCGGCGGCGAGCCCGTCCAGCTTCGGCATCCGGATGTCCAGCAGCGCGACCCGGGGCCGGTGCGCCCGGGTCAGCTCCACCGCGGCCCGGCCGTCGCCGGCCTCGGCGACCACCTCGATGCCGGGGTCGGCGGCGAGGATGGCCCGCACCCCGGCCCGGACCATCGCCTCGTCGTCGGCGAGCAGCACCGTCACCGGCACGTCGTGGGCGGTCACGTCGTGGTCCGTCCCTTGCTGGTCAGGCGGCCGTCGGCGAAGCAGAGCCGCCAGGTCGGCTGGGCGAGCGGGAAGTTGCCGTCGGTGTAGTACTCGCAGGTCACGCCGGCGGTCGCGGCCGGCGCGTCGAGCGGCGGCTCGACCTGGCGGCGGGGCAGCCCGGTCAGCTCGGAGCGGGGCGTGCCGATCCGCATCCGGTCGAACGCCGGGCCGTCCAGCACCGCGCCGGTGGTGACGACCGGGTAGTAGACCAGCGACAGCAGCAGCGCGACGGCCGGCGGCGCGGCGAGCGCGGCGAGCAGGCTGCGCCGCACCCCGCGCCGGGCGTCGCGCAGCCGCCCGGGCAGCTCCCCGGCCCGTCCGCCGTCGCCGGGGTCGGGGCGCGGGGCGGCGTCGGCCACCGGCAGCCGGGCCACCACGGCGAATCCCCCGTCGTCGGTCGGGCCGGCGTCGAGGACGCCGCCGGCCAGCCGGACCCGTTCGCGGAGCGCCAGCAGGCCCGAGCCGTGCGACGGTGGCCCGGGCAGCGGACCGGCCGGCGGCGGCGCGTTGACCACCCGCACCTCGACCCGGTCGCCGAGGCCGGTGAGGGTGACGGTGACCGGGGCGCCGGGGGCGTACCGGGCGGCGTTGGTCAGCGTCTCGCGGACCACCCGGTGCGCGGCGTGCGCGGTCAGCTCCGGCAGGTCGGCGGCGTCCGGCGAGTGGTGCAGGCGCACCGCCATCCCCGCCTCGCGGGCGCCGTCGACCAGGTCGGCGACGCTTTCGCCAGCGGGGCGGGTGCTGGCCGGGACGTCCGCCTCGCGGAGCACCCCGATGATCCGGTGCAGCCGCTCGGTGGCCCCCGCCACGCTGGCCCGCAGCTCGCCGGCCGCCACCCGGTGCCGCGGGTCCAGGTCACCGGCGACCTCCAGGGCGGCGGCACGGAGTGCGATCAGGCTCAGCTCGTGGCCGAGGGAGTCGTGCATCTCCTGGGCGATCCGGGCCCGTTCCCGCAGCCGGATCCGCTCGGCGGCGCCCCGCTGCTCGCGTTGCACCGCCTCGGCGTGCTCCCAGCCGGCCAGCACCAGCGCCTGCTGCTGCCGCCGGTAGCGGCCCACCAGCCAGGGGAACACCCCGGCGCCCAGCAGCACGCAGCTGAGCAGGAACCAGGTCGCCATGCCGGTGTCCAGCAGCACCAGGTGCAGCACCGTGCCACCGGCCGCCACCACGGCGAAGAGCACCCCGGCGGGGGCGGCTCGTTCCCCGCGCCGCCCGGCCAGATAGCTGAACACCAGCAGGGCGAAGACGAAGTTGCCGTCCACCACCGAGCCGAGCAGCACCAGCAGCACGGCCACGGCCGGCAACCGCCGGCCCACCACCACCGCCGCGGCCAGCAGCAGCACCGAGCCGACCAGCAGGGGTACGACGTACCGCTCGTAGGGCGGGGTCAGCCGGGCGTACGCCACCGGGGCGGCGAGCCCGGCCCAGAGCGCCACGTCGCCGGCCACCCGGCGGTCCACCCGGCGCCAGATCTCGCGTTCGCGCACGTCGGCCAGGCTACCGACGCCCGGCGGCCCCGGGCACCGACGAAGGTCAGGTGGTCAGCTGATGTCCTCGGCCCAGGCGCGCCAGTCGTCCAGCACCCCGTAGAGGGCGGGGGTGAGCCAGCCGGGGGCGGAGCGGCGGAAGACGCCTGGGTCCATCGCCCCGGCGCCGGCCGGCAGCGCGCCGAGCAGGTGCGGCACCAGGTCGGTGAGGTTGGCCCAGTGCACCAGCTCCGGCTCCGTCGGCCAAGCGCCGATCACCACGCCGGCCGGGATGGCGCGCCGCTCCAGCGCCTCGAGGGTCAGCGCGGTGTGGTTGAGCGTGCCGAGGCCGGCCCGGGCCACCACCACCGCCGGAGCGCCGAGGGAGACCGCGAGGTCCGCGACCGTCCACGGCTCGCCGGAGGGCCGCAACCCCATCGGTACGAGCAGCCCGCCGGCCCCCTCGATGAGCACCAGGTCGTGCTTGTCGACCTCCTCGCGGATGGCGTCGACGGCGGTGTACAGCTCCAGCGGCTCCAGCTCGGCGACCCGGGCCGCGGCGAGCGGGGCGAGCGGGTCCGGGTAGCTGGCCAGGGTCCGCCCGGTCAGCGGGGCGGCCAGCCGGGTCACCGAGTCGACGTCGCCGGGCTCGCCGGTGGCCGTACCCGTCTGGCCGGGCTTGACCACCGCGACCCGCAGGCCAGCGGCCTGCGCGGCGGCCGTGACCGCCGCGGTCACCACCGTCTTGCCCACCTCGGTGTCGGTGCCGGTGACCAGCACCGCGCCCTTCCACGGTTCGGTCAAGGCGCACACTCCACGATGACCTCCAGGGCCCGTTCGAAGTCCGCTCGCGGCACCCCGGCCGAGATGGTGAGCCGCAGCCGGGAGCGGCTGTCCGGGGTGGAGGGCGGCCGGAAGCAGCCGACCGCGACGCCGCGGTCGCGGCAGTCGGCGGCCCAGGTGGTGGCGGCCTCCGGGCCGGGGGCGGTCACCGACACCACGGCCGCGTCGGGGGCAGAGACGGTCAGCCCCGCCGCGCCGAGCCGGCGGACCGCCAGCGCGGCCCGGTCGGCCAGCTCCGCCCGCAGGTCGTCACCGGCGCGGGCCAGCGCCACGGCGGCCCGCACGCCGGCCGCCACCGCCGGGGGCAGCGCGGTGTCGAAGATGAACGTGCGTCCGGTCTCGACCAGGTGCCGGACGAACTCGGCCGGGCCGGCGACCACCCCGCCGGACCCGCCGAGCGCCTTGGACAGGGTGGCGGTGATCACTACGTCCGGCTGGCCGGCCAGGCCGGCGGCGGCCACCCCGCCGGCGCCGCCCGGGCCGGTGACGCCGAGCGCGTGCGCGTCGTCGACCAGCAGCAGTGCGCCGTGCGCCCGGGCGACGGCGTGCAGCCGGGCCAGCGGGGCGAGATCGCCGTCGACGGAGAAGACCGACTCGGTCACCACGACGGCCGGGCGGCCGGGGGCGGCGGCGAGCGCGGCGGCCACCGCGTCGACGTCGGCGTGCGCGGTCACCACCGTCTCGGCGCCGGAGATCCGGCAGCCGTCGATCAGCGAGGCGTGGTTGTGGGCGTCGGAGACGAGCAGCGTACGGGGCTGCACCAGGGCCCGGACCGCGCCGAGGTTGGCCAGGTAGCCGGAGGAGAAGACCAGCGCCCGGTCGGTGCCGAGCCACTCGGCGAGGGTGTCCTCCAGCGCGTGGTGGGCGTCGGTGGAGCCGCGCACCAGCCGCGACCCGGTGGCGCCCAGCCCGTACGCGGACAGCGCCCGCGCGGCGGCGGCGGTGACCTCGGGGTGGGTGGCCAGACCGAGGTAGTCGTTGCCGGCGAGGTCGACCACGGCGTCGTCGGCGGCGCGCGGGCGCAGCGTGCGGGTGAGCCCCGCCTTGGCCCGCAGCTCGGCGCGGCGCTCCAGGGCCGCCAGCCAGTCCGCCACCGTCACCGTCTCCCTCCGCCGCGCAGCTCGCCTCCCCCGGCATCCGACGCGGAGGAGGTCGTCGGCGAGCAACGCGCCGCCGGGCGAAATTACCACCCGCCCGGCCGGCACCGGCGTGGCGCGGGCCGCCGCACCGCGGTGCCGGTGACGCTCGGCGAGGGTGCGACCTCGGTCATTTTTCCGCCCCGGGGCGGCCTTGTAGGGTACGAGCCATGCCAGAGATCCTCGACCAGGCCCGTACTCAGGTGCTGGAGAACGGCGTCGGCCTCGACGAGGCCGGAGTCCTCGCCGTGCTGAACCTGCCCGACGAGCACCTGCCCGCCGCCCTCCAGCTCGCCCACGAGGTGCGGATGCGCTGGTGCGGCCCGGAGGTCGAGGTCGAGGGCATCGTGTCGCTGAAGACCGGCGGCTGCCCGGAGGACTGCCACTTCTGCTCGCAGTCCGGTCTGTTCACCTCGCCGGTCCGGTCGGTCTGGCTGGACATCCCCTCGCTGGTCGAGGCGGCGAAGCAGACCGCGGCGACCGGGGCGACGGAGTTCTGCATCGTGGCCGCCGTGCGCGGCCCGGACGCCCGACTGATGAAGCAGATGCGCGAGGGTGTCGCCGCCATCAAGGCGGAGGTCGACATCCAGGTCGCCGCGTCGCTCGGCATGCTCAGCCAGGAGCAGGTCGACGAGCTGGTCGACATGGGCGTGCACCGCTACAACCACAACCTGGAGACCTGCCGCTCCTACTTCCCGAACGTGGTCACCACGCACTCCTGGGAGGAGCGCTGGGAGACGCTGCGGATGGTCCGCGAATCCGGCATGGAGGTCTGCTGCGGCGGCATCCTGGGCCTGGGCGAGACGGTGGAGCAGCGGGCCGAGTTCGCCGCGCAGCTCGCCGAGCTGGACCCGCACGAGGTGCCGCTGAACTTCCTCAACCCCCGCCCCGGCACCCCGCTGGGTGACCGGCCGGTGGTGGAGGGCAAGGACGCGCTGCGGGCCATCGCCGCGTTCCGGCTGGCCATGCCGCGCACCATCCTCCGGTACGCGGGCGGCCGCGAGATCACCCTCGGTGACCTGGGCACCCGGGACGGCCTGCTGGGCGGCATCAACGCGGTGATCGTCGGCAACTACCTGACCACCCTGGGCCGGCCGGCGACCGCCGACCTGCAGCTGCTCGACGACCTGAAGATGCCCGTCAAGGCGCTCTCCGCCACGCTGTGAGGCCGACCGTGACCGACGTTGTGCAGCCGGCGGTGACCTGGTGCGACCGCTGCGGCGAGGACGCCACGGCCGGTCCGCACGCGGCCTGCGCGGCGGCCCGGGCGCTGGAGCCGCCGCGCTACTGCGCGCGCTGCCGCCGCCGGATGAAGGTGCAGGTGCTGCCGGTCGGCTGGTCGGCGACCTGCGTCGAGCACGGCAAGATCCGGGGCTGAGGCGATGCTGCGGGGGCGGAGCGTGATCCTGCGACCGGTGACGGACGCGGACGTGCCCGCCCTCGCGGCGATCCGGGCCACCGCCGAGGTGCGCCGGTGGTGGCGCGGCGGCGACGACCTGGCCGCGGCGGTCCGCGCCGAGCTGGCCGACGACGACCTGATCGCGTACGCCGTCGAGCACGACGGGCGGGTGGTCGGCCTGGTCCAGTACTACGCCGAGCCGGACCCGGACTACCGGCACGCCGCGCTGGACATCTACCTCGACCCGGCGGTGCACGGCTCGGGGCTGGGCGGGGACGCGATCCGCACCCTGGCCCGGCACCTGGTCGCCGCGCACGGCCACCACCGGCTCACCATCGACCCGGCGGCGGCGAACACCGCCGCGATCCGGGCGTACGCGAAGGTCGGTTTCCGGCCGGTCGGCATCATGCGCCGGTACGAGCGCGGCGAGGACGGCACCTGGCACGACGCGCTGCTGATGGAGCTGCTCGCCGACGAACTGGCCGACTGAGCCACATTCCGGTCATCCGGGCCGCGACCCGGCATGTCCCGATCCGAGGGTCGGCTGTCCGCAACGCCGGCCATCACCCACCCACCCCACCCGGTTCCACCTGATCAGCGGGTCGACGAGCCCGCCGACCAAGGAGGAACCATGTCCCGATCCCCGCGCTGGCGGGACCCGCTGACCGCGCTCGGCCTGGCCGCCGGGCCGGTCGTCGCGCTCGGCTTCACCCGCTTCGCGTACGCGCTGCTGCTGCCGGCCATGCGCGACGACCTGCACTGGACGTACGCCCAGGCCGGGGGCCTGAACACGGCGAACGCCGCGGGTTACGTCATCGGCGCCGGCACGGCGGTGTTCTGGGCCCGCCGGTTCGGTGACCGCGCCGCCTTCGTCGGCACCCTGGCGGTGGGCGCGCTGGCCCTGCTGCTCACCGCGACCACCGCCGACTACCCGGTGTTGAACCTCCTGCGGTTCGTCGGCGGCGTGACCACCGCGGTCGCCTTCGTCCTCGGCTCGGCGCTGGCCACCCGGGTCGCCACCGGCGACGGGCAGCGCCGGGGCGCGCTGCTGGTCGCGATCTACATGGCCGGGGTGGGCGTCGGCGTGGCGCTCTCGGGGCTGCTGGTGCCGGCGGCGCTCACCGTGGTCGGGGACGCCGGCTGGCGGTCCGGCTGGCTGCTGCTGGGCGTGGTCGCGGTGCTGGCGGTCGGCCCGGCGCTGTTCGCGGTGCGGCGGGTCGCGCCGGTGACCGGGATCACCCGGGCCGGGCTGCCCCGCGCGGACCTGGCCCGGCTCGCCCCGACGTTCGGCTGGTACGTGCTCTTCGGCGCCGGCTACGTGAGCTACCTGACCTTCGTCATCGCGCTGCTGCGCGACCGGGGCCTCGGCACCCCCGGCGTCGCCACGTTCTTCGTGGTGTTGGGTCTCGCCTCGGCGGTCGCCACCCTCACCGTGTGGGGGCGGGTGGTCGGCCGGCTGGCGGGCGGCCGGGCCCCGGCGCTGGTCTCCCTGCTGGTGCTGCTCGGCGTGCTGCCGGTGCTGCTGCTGCCGGCCGGGCTGCCCGCGGCGGTGGTGTCGGCGGTGGTCTTCGGCAGCTCCTTCATGGCCGGTCCGACGGCGGCCACGATGCTCGCCCGCCGGGCCCTGCCGGCGAGCGGCTGGACCGCCGGCATCGCCCTGCTGACGGTGGCCTTCTCGGTGGGCCAGGCGGTCGGCCCGCTGCTCTCGGGCCTGCTCGCCGACTCCGGCGGGGTGGAGGTCGGGCTCTGGCTGTCGGTCGGGCTGCTCGCCGCCGCCGGGCTGGTCGCGTTGCGCCAGCGCGACCCCGCCCCGGCTGCCGCGCCGGGCACCGCCGAGCCGGCGCTGGCCGTCGGGTCGGGCAGCGCCGAGCCGGCGTCGGCCGCCGGCCGCTGACCGGGCCCGGTCACGCGCGGGCCGGCCCCGTAGCGACCGGGTCAGGCGGGGGCCGTCCCCGACGCGACGTCGTCGGGGACGACCCGCCCGCCGGTGACGGGCGGTGACCGCTGCTCGTCGATCCCGGTGGTGCGGAAGCGGGACCGGTAGGCGCCCGGGGTGATGCCCAGCTCCCGCAGGAACGTCCGGCGCATCGTCTCCGGCGAGCCGAAGCCGACCCGGCGGGCCACCACGTCGAGGGTGTCGTCACCGCGTTCCAGCAGCCCCTGGGCCGCCTCCACCCGGACCCGGTCGAGGTACCCGGCCGGTGTGGTGCCCAGCTCGGTGCGGAACAACCGGCCCAGGTGACGCGGGCTCACCCCGGCCAGGGCTGCCAGCCCCGGCAGGTCGTACGGCTGCGCCGGGTCGGCGGCGATGGTGTCCAGCACCCGCCGCAGCAGGTCGTGCCGGGTGCTCGGGGTGGCGGCCCGGACGCTGAACTGGGACTGCCCGCCGGGGCGCTGCATGAAGACGACGAGCTGCCGGGCGACCGTGCGTGCCGTCTCCGGCCCGAGGTCCGCCTCGACCAGGGCGAGGGTCAGGTCGATGCCGGCGGTGATGCCGGCCGAGGTGATCACCCGCCCGTCGGCGATGAAGATCGGGTCGGCGTCGACGGTGACCGCCGGGAAGTGCGCGGCGAGCTGGTCGGCCAGGTCCCAGTGGGTGGTCACCCGGCGGCCGTCGAGGAGCCCGGCGGCGGCGAGGGTAAACGCCCCCGCGCAGACCGACGCGGTGCGCGACGAGCCGGCCGCCAGCCGGCGGACCTGGTCGAGCAAGGGACGGTCGGCGGCCGTGGCCTGCCAGTCCGGCGCACCGGGCACCACCAGCGTGCCGATCGGCCCGGTCACCTCCGGCAGCGCCACGTCGGCGCCGAGCCGGACCCCGGCGCTGCTCACCACGTCCTGGCCGTCGGGGGAGGCGAGCACCAGCCGGTACGTCCCGCCGTGCTCGTTGGCGACGGTGAAGACCTCCAGCGGCCCGGTGACGTCGAGCAGCCGTACCCCGTCGTAGACGACGAAGAGCACGGTGTCACTGCGTTCCGCGGCCCGCACGCCGTCGAGCCTAGCCAGCCCCTTCCGCCCGGCGGAGCGGTTCACCCGGAGCCGCCGCCGGCTCTGAATCTTGGACAGTTACCGTTCGGACCGAACGGTAAGTGTCCAAGATCTGGTGGCGTGGTCCCGGCTCGCCGGACAGGGTCGGTGGGGTGGTGCTCACTTTTCCTGGCGACGAGGCCGACGCGCTGGACTGGCTCACCTTCGAGCAGGCCGGCGTCGTCACCACCGCCCAGGCGACCCGGCTGCTCACCGAGGGCGTGGTACGCGGCATGGTCCGGTCGGGACGCTGGCGGCCCTCTGCCGAGGCGTTCTGCTCACCGGCAACGGCCGGCTGACGCGGGACCAGCAGTTGTGGGTGGCCGTGCTCGCCGCCGGCCCGGGCGCGGTGCTGGCCGGTGCGACCGCCGCCACCGAAGCGGGCGTGCGGGGGCTACGCCGAGAGCCTCTGCACGTACTGGTCCCCGCAGCGCGCCGCGCCGCCCGGACGGTGCGGCGACGGCTGCCCATCGACATGGCCGCGGTCATCGTGCACCGCACGTCGGTGCTGCCCGACGCGCATCTGCAACTCGCCCGCCCCACCCGCACCACCACCGCCCGGGCCCTGGTGGACGCGGCCGGCTGGGCGCGTGACGTCGACGAGGCGCAGTCGACGCTGGCCGCCGGCTGCCAGCAGCGCCGGGTCACTCCGGAGGAGATCCGGGCGGTGGTCGACGCCCTGCCCCGCACCCCGCGTCGGCAACTGATCCGGGAGACCGTCGCCGACATCGCCGGTGGGGCGGAGGCGCTGTCGGAGATCGACTTCCTCCGGCTCTGCCGCCGGTACGGCCTCCCCCGACCCGAGCTGCAACATCGTCGCAAGGACGCGGCCGGACGGGCCCGCTGGCTGGACGCGTACTGGCGGAAGTGGGGGGTGCACGTCGAGGTCGACGGGTCGCACCACATGGATGTCCGGCACTGGGCGGCGGACATGGCGCGGCAGAACGACGTCTGGGCGTCCGGCGATCGCATCCTGCGCTTCCCGGCGTGGCTGGTCCGCGCCCGCCCCGACGAGGTCGCCGCCACTCTCCACCGCGCACTGACCGCCGCCGGCTGGCGTCCGCCGAGATGAATCTTGGACAGTTGCCGTCCGGTGCGAACGGCAACTGTCCAAGATCTCGACACGCGGCAGCCGTCAGGCGGTCGCGCAGGTGACGCCGTTGAGGGTGAAGGTGGCGGGCCTGGGGTTGCTGCCGGTGTGGGTGCCGTTGAAGCCGAGGCTGGTCGACGCCCCGGGCGCCAGCGTGCCGTTGTAGGAGAGGTTCGTCGCGGTCACCGCCGTGCCGGTCTGGCGGTACGTCGCCGACCAGCCCTGGCCGACCTGCTGCCCGCTGGACGGGAAGCTGAACCCGAGCGTCCAGCCGGTCAGGGTGCTCGTACCGGTGTTGGTGATGGTGATGTTCGCGGTGAAGCCGGTGCTCCAGTCGCTGGTGACGTACCCGACCGTGCAGGCCCCGGCGGCGGGCGGGTCCGCGGTGGTCACGGTGATCGGCGCGGACGCCGCGGAGACGTTGCCGGCCGCGTCCACCGCGACGACGTAGAAGGTGTACGCGGTCGACGCGGTCAGCCCGGTGAGGGTGAGCGTGGCGCCGGCGGGCGAGCCGACCAGCGCGTCGGTCGCTCCGGCCTCCCGGTACACCCGGTACCCGGTAACCCCGACGTGGTCGGTGGCCGGTCCCCAGGCGAGGGTCAACCCGGTCGAGGTGACCGCCGAGGCGACCGGGGTGCCGGGGGTGGTCGGCGCGGTCGTGTCCGGGGTGGCCGGTCCGGGTTCCTCACCCCAGACCCGGGTGCCGGCGGAGTAGAGCGGCACCTTCCGGTTCGGCCCGGCAGTCGGCTGGTACGACGGGTCGTTCGTCGGGTCCCAGGTGCCACCCTCCGGTACGCCGATCTTGAACTGGACCTCCATCCGGTGCTGCGACTGCCCGGCCGGGGCGATGGTGTACCCGGTGCAGTCGACCTCGACGTACCAGATGTCGCCGGAGAACTGCTTCGCGGTGGCCGGTGCCGGGCAGCCCTGGGTGTAGCCGGGGGTGACCTGCACCGGGCCGGTGCCGTCGGGGCGGAAGTAGTAGCGGAACTTAGCGGTGGTCAGCGCGCGGGCCGGGAAGGCCGACCTGTTGTAGACGATCACCTTCAGCCCGGTGGCGCGCGCCTCGGCCTGCATCACCGTGGTCTCCACGGTCAGCTCGTCCAGGTCGGGTTGTTCGGCGACCGGGAAGCCGGCGAGCGGGCTGCCGCCGTACTCCTTGGCGAGCCGGGCCAGCGCGGAGGTGAAGCCGGCGTTGTAGTCGGTGGCGACCTCGTTCATCACGTAGTCCGACCGATTGTCGGTGTAGGCGTCGTTGGCCGACGACGGGCCGCCGACCAGCGCGCCGTAGAGCACGTGCCGGGTCTCGGTGGGCACCGTCTGGCTGTCCCACCAGGAGCCGTGCGCGGTGCGGTGGTGCGGATTCCGTGGTGAATTGGCGCCGAACCCGATGACGTAGCTGGAGTTGCGCGGGTTGTCGCCCAGCGCGTAGTTGATCTGCCGGACGGCGAAGTCGTGGTAGCGCGCCTTGCGGGTCGCGTCGGTGGTCCGGTCGCCGTAGACCAGCGCGGCGAACGCGGTGTTGGCGGCGTAGCGCAGAGCGCCCCAGGAGTCGAGCACCGCCATCCCGCCCGGCGAGTAGGGCACCCGCTGCCCGTTGACGCCGACCGTCCAGTAGTCGAGCCAGCGGTTGGCGTCGTCGACGTACTTCTGCTTGCCGGTCAGGTTGGCCAGCAGCACGTACGCGCCGAACTGCTTGTTGTCCCAGGCGATGGTCCACCGGTAGGAGCGGGTGGTGCTCTGGTTCTCGGTGCCGAGCCGGTCGTACTCGCTCTCGGCCTTGGCCAGGTAGGCGGGGTCGCCGGTGGCCCGGTGCAGCCAGATCGCGGCCCAGACCAGCTCGTCCTGCCACCCGCTCCAGGAGCGGTAGAAGCTGGTCGCGTCGGTGATGCACTCGTGGTAGCTCTTCCGCACCGTGTCGGCGAACGTGTAGAGCTGCTTCGCGTGGCCGAGCAGCTTGTCGGCGTAGGCGGCGTCGGTGGGCCGGAAGACCATCGACGACGCGGCCATCGCGGCCGCCGTCTCCCCCGCCAGGTCCGCGCCGCCACAGCTCGCATCGATTTTGTACGCGGGCCGCGCCATCGGCATGACCTCGGCCGGACCCCACCACGTGTGGTCGTCGTCGCCCTTGCCGACCTGTCCGTAGAGGACGTTCGGCGCGGGGTGCGCCTTGACGAACCAGTCGTTGACGAAGCGCAGGTTGTTCAGCAGGTGCGGGAGCTGGCCGGAGGCGACGTAGCCGTCGCGGTACTCGACCGCACCCCAGGCGAGCATGGTGGCGCTGAACGCCATCGGGAAGCCGAACTTCACGTGGTCGCCCGCGTCGTACCAGCCGCCGGTGAGGTCCAGGCCGACGTCGGCGCCGTCGGTGAGGGCGGAGTCGCCCCGCCAGGAGACCCGGTTCCAGGACGGCTTCCTCCCGGACTGCTGCGCCTCGTAGAAGAACAGCGACTTCTGCAACGCCTCGGAATAGTTGAAGGCGGGCGCGGCGGCGAGGCTCCTGGTCCGCACGTCCGCGCCGGCGGGGGCCGCGCCGTAGTTGGAGGCGGGCGCGGCGGCGTCCGGGCCGAGCGGCGCGGCGGCGGACGGGGCGGGTGCCGGTGCGCCGACGGCCAGGGCCAGCCCGGTGGTCAGCGCGGCGCCGACGGCGAGCAGGCGGCGGAGCCGGCCGCGGACCGGCCGGCGGGGCCGGTACGGGTGCTGCATGGCGGTACTCCTGTCGGTGGGCGCCACCGGCGGCGCACGCCCGACGGGGACGGCTGTCGGGGGTTGTGGGCGCCGCCGGCGGCTGTGGTGGTGGGGTGGCCATCGAGGGTGCGGGAGCGCTCCCATGGATGAGCGACAATGTAAACTGCCGGTCAGGTCCTTGGGAAGGCCGGACGGCGGCAGGCGGAGCGTCCACAGTCTCGTCCGCGTTACATCGACACGCCGCGAAATCCCCGCCGTTTGGCCGGATTCCCGAATCCGATCCGCCACGTCGTCCCAGCTCAGACCGTTCGCCCGATGTCGCACTTCGATGCCGTGCATGAGATCATGTGCCGTCCCCTCTACCGATCCCGGAGGAATACTCATGCCCCAGCGTCGGTACGTGGCGCGCGCGGCTCTCACCGCGACTGCCGCCACGGCCTGCCTCGCCTTCGCCACCCCGGCCTGGGCGAGCAGCACGGCCCCGCTCAACCCCGCCCACAAGGGCTCGACGGCGGCCGATGCCGAGCAGCAGTGCAAGGACGAGCGCTTTGCCGGCCGGACGTCCGGGCAGGACGGCTGGCACTTCGTGCTTCCCGGCGGCGCCGAGTCCGGCGGCTTCGAGACGCTGACCCTGACCTTCAGCGACGGCACCAACACGGTGACGGTGAAGGTGCCCGACAGCACCGACGCCTACCCGGACCACCTCTACCCGGCCGGGAACACCGACCGGATGATCCACGCCTACCTCTTCACCCCGGCCGGGTGGACGCTGGTCGACGGCAGCGCCACGATCAGCGGCGAGGCCGACCAGTTCAACCTGAGCCACGCCTGCGCCGGCACCGCCCCGACGCAGTCGCCGAGCCCCTCGCCGACGACCTCCGAGTCGCCGCAGCCGTCGGGCTCGCCGTCGGAGTCGACCTCGCCGACCAGCTCGGTCACCCCGACGGAGTCGGGCTCCCCGTCGGAGTCGGGCTCGCCGTCGACCTCCGGCTCCCCGTCGGAGGGCACGGGCGGCAGCGGCGGCAGCAACGGGGGCAGCCTGCCGATGACCGGCGTGGCCACCGGCAGCATCGCGCTGGGCGGCCTCGTCCTGATCGGTGGCGGCGTGCTGCTGATGCTGCGCCGCCGACGCGACAACATCACCTTCACCAGCTGATCTCATTCAGCGCCCGACCGGCCGCCGGACTCCTCGTCCGGCGGCCGGTCGCCGTTTACGCACCGGTTCCGCCGGGCGTTGATCCGTCCGAGGCGTCCGCGCGTACTGACGGGTAACCCGGTCGACGTCGCCCGGAGATTCATCACATCATCGAGACATGTGAATGCATTGTCCGCGTACGCGCAGGTCAAGGCCCGCTGCGCGGGCCGGACGGTCGCGTCAGGACCGGTCCGGCGCGGGCCTCGCGTTCCGCCATACGAACGTACTGTTGCCGCGCCGCTTTCCGGCGCGGGACAGTACGCCACACCAGCGGTGCCGTCGACGCCGCCGCTCCCCCGGTCGACCCTGAGGAGAATGCGATGGCTCTACGACTCGCCGACGGAACCGCCTGGTCCGACACGCTCGCCCGCGCGGCAGCCGCCGCACCGGAGGCCTTCGGGCCCGAGGTCGACGGCGTCACCACCCTGCACAACCTGGTCTCCGGGCAGTGGCAGGCGGTGGGTACGCCGAGCGCCGTACGCACGCCGGTCGACAACACCGTGCTGGTCAACCTGCCCCGGTTGGACGCCGACACCGCGCGCGCGGCGGTCGCCCACGCCGCCACCGCGCACCGCGACTGGGCGGCGACCCCGCTCGCCGAGCGCAAGGCGCGGGTCGGCGAGGCGGTCGACGCCCTCACCGCGCACCGCGACCTGCTGGCCATGCTGCTGGTCTGGGAGATCGGCAAGCCCTGGCGGCTCGCCTGCGCCGACGTCGACCGCGCCCTGGACGGCGTCCGCTGGTACGTCGAGGAGATCGACCGGATGCTGGCCGGCGGCCGTGAGCCGCTGCCCGGCCCGGTCAGCAACATCGCCTCCTGGAACTACCCGATGAGCGTGCTGGTCCACGCGGAGCTGGTACAGCTGCTCGCCGGCAACGCGGTCATCGCCAAGACCCCGTCGCAGGGCGGCGCGGTCTGCCTGACCGTGGCGCACGCGCTGATGCGCCGCGCCGGGCTCCCCGCCACCCTCCTCTCCGGCAGCGGCGAGGAACTCTCCGAGGTGCTCGTCCGGGCGCCCGAGATCGGCGCCGTCGCGTTCGTCGGCGGGCGGTCCAACGGCGGCAAGGTGGCCGCCGCGCTGCTCGACACCGACAAGCGGCACTTCATCGAGCAGGAGGGACTCAACGCCTGGGGCGTCTGGAACTTCTCCCAGTGGGACCTGCTCGCCGCGCACCTGAAGAAGGGCTTCGAGTACGGCAAGCAGCGCTGCACCGCGTACCCGCGGTTCGTGGTCCAGCGTGACCTGGTCGACGAGTTCCTCGACATGTACCTGCCGGTGGTCCGCTCCGTCCGGTTCGGACACCCGCTCGCGGTGGACGAGACCTGGCAGGCCGGCGACCCGCTGCCGGAGCTGGACTTCGGCCCGCTGATCAGCGGCGCCAAGGCTGACGAGCTGCGCCGCAAGGTCGACGAGGCGGTACGCGGCGGCGCCGTGCCGCTGCACCGCGGCAAGCTCGACGGCGCGCCCTTCCTCGACGGGCAGGACACCTCCGCGTACGTGGCGCCGGCGGTGCTGCTCGCCCCGCCCGGCCGGTCCCGGCTGATGCACGCCGAGCCCTTCGGCCCGGTCGACACCATCGTCGTGGTGGATACCACCGACGAGCTGCTGGCCGCCATGAACGCCTCCAACGGCGCGCTGGTGGCCTCGCTGGCCTGCGACGACGAGGAACTGGCCGGCAAGCTCGCGGTGGACCTCCAGGCGTTCAAGGTGGGCATCAACAAGCCGCGGTCCCGGGGCGACCGGGAGGAGCCGTTCGGCGGCCGGGGCGCCTCCTGGAAGGGCGCCTTCGTCGGCGGCGACCTGCTGGTGCAGGCGGTCACCCAGGGCGGCGACGGCCGGCTCTACGGCAACTTCCCGGACTACAGCAGCTACCCGACCACCTGAGGCGGCGCCAGCCTCGGTCGATGGCACGGATCGAGCAGATCTCGCTGGGCGTGACCGACGACCGCCGCGCCGGCCGGTTCTGGGCCGCGGCCCTGGGCTACGTGCGTCGACCGCCGCGCCACGACGGCGACGACTGGATCGTGGTCGAGCCGCCACCCGGAGTCCCCGGCGCGGCGATCGCGATGGACGTCAGCGACAGCCCGGTGGCTGACTTCCCCCGCGTCCACCTCGACCTGGACGCGGGGGACCGCGACCTCGACGACGAGGTGGCGCGGCTGGTCGCGCTCGGCGCGCAACGGGTCGACTGGCGGCACTACCCGGCCGAGCCGGAACCGGGCCAGCTGCCCTACGTCGTGCTCGCCGACACCGAGGGGAACCGGTTCTGCGTCTCGGGTCACCGCCGGGCCGGGTTCTTCTTCGGCTGACCCTGACGCCGTTCCTGTGCGGCTCGCCGCGGCGGTTCCTCCGCGGCTCGCCGTGGCGGGTTCCTCCGCGGCTCGCCGTAGCGGCCGTCCTGTGCGGCCCGCCGTGACGGGTTCCTGTACGGCCCGCCGTGACAGTTCCTGTACGGCCCGCCGTGACGGCGTCCCTGGGTTGCCGTGGCGGGGCCGCCGCCGACCGCCGGAAATGGGCAGGGCCCCCGCACCGGGGGCCCTGCCGATTCACCGTCCTCCGCACCGGAGGTCGGCCCGGTGGCGCCGGGCGACGTGGGTACGCCACCCGGCGCCGGTGAGGGTCGCCCCGCGCCGCCGCCGGGTGCTGGCACCCGGGCCGGCGCGGCCACGACCGTTGTCTCAGCCCGCCCGGTCTCGGCGGGTGGTCGCGTCCGCCTGCCGGGGCAGGGCATGCCGCGCCGGCCCCGCGGGGCGGGCGGCCAGCGGCACCGTCACGGTGAGCAGCGCACCGTCCCGCTCGATCGGCGTCGGCCGCCCGAGCCGGCGTACGGTGCGCAGCATCGGGGTGTTCTCCGCCTGGACGTGCAGCACCACGGCCGCGTACCCGGACCGGCCGGCCTGCCCGAGCAGCCGGCGCAGCAGCGCCGACCCGAGGCCACGGTGCTGCCAGTCGTCGCGCACCAGCAGGGCCACCTCGGCCTCGTCGCCCTCACCGAGCAGGTTGGCCATCGCGACCACCGACTCCCCCGCACCGGAGCCGGTCGTCGCCACCAGCGTGGTCCCCCGCCTCGGCTCCAGCAGCCGGCGCATCCGGCTCGGCGACGGCAACGCGCCCCCACCGAGATAGCGGCGCTGGCGGCTGCGCGCCGAGCACGCCTCGTGCAGGTCCACCACGCCGGCCAGGTCGTCGACGGTGGCCGGGCGAACCACCAGCTCCCCGCCGTCGGGCAGCACCAGGGTCACCCGGTCGGCCGCCCGGCGGGCCGCGGTGGCCGCCAGCTCGACCAGCGCCTGCGCCCGGGCGTACTCCGCCGGGGTGAAGCTGGGCGCCCGTCGGCGCAGCTCGTACGACCCGCCGCACGGGTCGGTCACCAGCATGCTCGCCGCGCCGACGCCGCCGTGCGGGACGGCCGGCGCCGGTCGCCAGGTCACCTCGTCCGCGCCGAGCAGGGCACGCAGCATCTCCCCGGTCGCGTCCGGGTCCCGGACCAGCCGGGTGGCCAGCCCGAGCACCCGGGTCGGCTGGTCCACCAGGCCCCGCGCCTCGCTGCGCGCCACCCAGCAGTCCCGTCCCCGGCCCCGTTCCACGGCGGCCACCAGCTCCGCCTCGCCCACCGCGGCCGGCGCGTCGACGAGGAAGTCGTCGACCGCCCCGGCCTCGGTCGTGTGCACCTGCACGGTGAGGATGTTGACCCCCCGCAACGCGAGACTCGCCGTGAGCACCGACAGGTAGCCCGGCCGGTCGTCCACGGTGGCTCGAATCCGCCACAGCACCATGTCTGCTCCCTTCCCCACCTATGAGACTGCCGGAGGGCTGTTGCCACGCCGTTGCCCGGCGGTGACACCCCGGGAACCGTTGCGCGTGATCAGGTGACGCTGGTCACCGAGGGCGCCCCGACCAGGTCGAGCCGGTCGCCGAGGATCACCGCGCTGGCCCGGACCAGCTGGGCCAGCCGGTCCACCTCGGTGGAGTGGAAGGCGGCCGCGGTGAGCGGCTCGGTGTGCTCGCGCGCGACCACCAGCACCAGGCCGTTGCGGCCGAACGGCGCGATCGCGTAGTGGCTGCCGTCGGCGCCGGTCAGTGCCCGCGCCCGGAGCGGGGTCACCTCGGGCAGCAGCGGCGGCTGGGGCGCCCGCCAGCTCGCGTGCCCCACCGTCGCCGTCCCTCCGCCGGCCCGCGAGGCCCAGTCCATCGGGACGACCGCGGCCACCGCCCAGTCGGCGGCGAGCAGCCCGGGCACCGCGTCGACCAGGGTGGCCACCCCGTCGGCGGGGTTCGCGGCGACCTGGGCCAGCAGCTCGGCGTCCTGGCCGGTGGTGGTCGGCGCGCCGATCGCCCGCCAGACCCCGTCCACCCGTACCCCCGGGATGGCGGCCAGACCCGCCATCAACCGCTCCAGCCGGGCGGCGCCCGGCCAGACCACGGTGAAGTCGTCCACCGCCCGCCCGCCGAGCCGTTCCAGGACGACCACCTGGACGATGTCGGCGCCGGAGACGCCGAGCGTCCGGGCCACCTGGCCGAGCGTGCCGGGACGGTCCGGCAGGGTCACCCGAACTCTCAGCAACATGTCTGTCCCTCCGCTCGGCGGGCCGACCGTGGCGGCCGGCAGGCTGGGCACCAGCCTGCCGGTTGACCATTTCGCCCCTGTTGCAGCGGCATGTCCCAGGGGGAAATCCCCGGCTTGACAAGAAAGCTGAGCTGCCATCAACTATTCGGATGACCGATCCGGCCGTCGACGCGCTCCGGCCGGGAAGTTCTCCGGCCGCCCCCGACACCCCGCCCACCGCCGCCGCACGGAACGGGTCCCCCCGGGGGCTGGACCTCGACCGGCTCGCCGGCTACCTGGCCACCCACCGGCCCGAGCTGGCCGACGCGCCGCTGTCGGCCACCCTGATCGCCGGGGGCAAGTCGAACCTGACCTACCTGCTGCGCGTCGGCGAGCGGGAGCTGGTGCTGCGCCGACCCCCGCTGGGGCACGTGCTGGCCACCGCGCACGACATGGCCCGCGAGTTCCGGGTGATCTCCGCCCTCGCGCCCACCGACGTGCCGGTCCCGGCGGCGCTGCTGCACTGCGCCGACACCGACGTGCTCGGCGCGCCGTTCTACCTGATGGAGCGGGTCCGCGGCGAGGTGTTCCGCAGCCGCGCCCAGACCGACCCGCTCCGCCCCGAGCAGCGGCGCGAGCTGGCCCTGGCGATGATGGACACCCTCGCCGCCCTGCACACCGTCGACCCGGCCACGGTCGGGCTGGCCGACTTCGGCCGCCCCGAGGGCTACCTCGGCCGGCAGGTACGCCGCTGGGCCGGCCAGCTCGACCGGTCCCGCAGCCGTCCGCTGCCCGGCATCGACGAGCTGCGCGACCTGCTCGGCGGCACCGTTCCGGAGGGCGCCAACGCCGGGCGGATCGTGCACGGCGACTACCGGCTGGACAACCTCCTCGCCACCGTCGACCCGGTGTCGGTGCGCGCCGTGCTCGACTGGGAGATGGCCACCCTCGGCGACCCGCTGGCCGACCTCGGCCTGCTGCTGACCTACTGGGACGTGCTGGGCGACAGCGACCTCGCCGCCGGCAACCCGGTCGCCGACGGCCTCGGCCCGCGCGCCGGCTTCCCCACCGGCGCCGAGCTGATCGAGCGGTACGCCGGCCGCAGCGACGTCGACGTCGGGCCGCTGCACTGGCACGTCGCGCTCGGCTGCTTCAAGCTCGCGGTGATCTGCGAGGGCATCCACTACCGGCACACCCTCGGGCAGACGCTCGGCCCCGGCTTCGACCGCATCGGCGACATGGTGGCCCCGCTGGTAGCGCACGGCCTACGCGCAGCCCGCGAGAGGTGACGACGGCGGGTTCGCCGCCCGCCCCGCCGAGCCGCCGGACGCCGGCCCAGGCCGCAGCTCCGCCTGCACGACCGCCCCGACGAGGCCCCCGGGACATCCCGCACCAAGCGGCAAGCTCGGCCACCGGAGCCCCGCATTCCCCCACCCCGCGTCACCCGCGCCCCGCGCCAGCGCCACGCGCCACGCGCCACGCGCCTGCAACTTCAGAGAAAGCGTGGCTATTCACGGCCGAACAGCCACGCTTTCTCTGAAAGTGCCCGCAGGTAGGAAGTGCGGCGCGCGGGTGACGGGGCGGGGTCGGATGGTGGGGGGCGCGGAGCGCCGGGGGTGGGTCAGGCGGAGGCGCGGTGGATGAGTTGGGTGTCGAGGAGGATGTGGGGGGCGGGGATCTCATCGCCGCGGATGCGGGCGACCAGCAGCCGCGCCATCTGGCGGCCCATCTCCTCGACCGGCTGGAAGACGGTGGTCAGCGGCGGGTCGGCCTGGCGGGCGATCGGGGCGTCGTCGAAGCCGATGACGGCGACGTCCTCGGGCACCCGACGCCCCGCCTCGCGCAGGGTACGCAGCGCGCCGAACGCCATCAGGTCGGAGGCGACGAAGACCGCGTCCAGGTCGGGGCAGACCTCCAGCAGCCGGCGCATCCCCGCCGCGCCGCTGCCCTCGCTGAAGTCCCCGTACGCGATCATGCGGGGGTCGACCTCGGCCCCGGCGGCCCGGACGGCGTCCCGGTAGCCGGCGAGACGGGCCAGGCCGGCACCCATGTCCTGTGGGCCGGCGATGGTGGCGATCCGGCGCCGGCCCCGCTGGGCCAGGTGCTCCACCGCCTGCCGGGCGCCGCCGACGTTGTCCACGTCGACGAACCAGGACGGCCGCGCCCCGGGCTGGAGCATCCGCGCGGGCCGGCCGCCGAGCACGGTCGGCAGCTCGCGCTCCTCGAGCAGCGTGGGCAGCGGGTCGGAGTCGTGCAGCGACAGCAGCAGCACCCCGTCCACGTGCTGGTTGGTCAGGTGGTGCTCGACCCGTTCCCGCTCGATCGGGGACTGCACCATGGCCAGCCAGAGCTGCAACGGCGTCTCCAGCAGCCCGGAGCTGACGCCCCGGACGATGCCGGCGAAGAACGGCTCGGTGAAGACCCGGTCGCCGGACTCGGAGACCACCAGGGCCACCGAGTCGGTCCGCTGGGTGACCAGCGCCCGGGCGGCCCGGTTCGGCACGTACCCCAGTTCCGCGATGGCCTGCTGGACGGCGGCCCGGGCCTCCGGACTGACCTGCGGCGAGCCGTTGACGACCCGGGAGACCGTGCCGCGCCCGACGCCCGCGCGGGCGGCGACCGCGTCGAGGGTCGGGCGCCCGAGCGACCGGGTGCGCTGCGTTGTCATCGTCTGCTCCTCCGACGTCGGGCGGATCCGCGCCACCCGTGGGGAGCGGGTGGGCGCGGAGCCGCCCGAGAACTGGCTGGCCTTCGCCTATTGTGCGGCCAGACCGTTACGTCGGATCACCTCGGCGTACCACCTGGCGCTGGACTTGGGGATACGGGCCTGGCTGTCGTAGTCGATCCAGACCATCCCGAACCGCTTGGTGTAGCCCCAGGCCCATTCGAAATTATCCATCAGCGACCAGGCGAAGTAGCCGCGCAGGGGCACCCCGGCGTTGATCGCCTCGTGCGCCGCCCGCAGGTGGGCGTCGAAGTACGCCAGCCGGTCGACGTCGTCGACCTGCCCGTCGACCACCGCGTCGACGAAGGCGGAGCCGTTCTCGGTGACGTAGAGCGGCAGGTCGGTGTACTCCTCGTGGACCCGGCGCAGCGTCTCGGTCAGGCCGGGGGCGTCGATCTCCCAGTTCATGTCGGTGACCGGCACGCCCCGGGTGACGAACCGGACGTCCTCGCTGCCCGGCCAGCACGACGGCGCCCGCCAGTACGGCTCCGGCTCGGCGCCCTCGACCGGGGCGGCGACCACGTGCCGGCTGTAGTAGTTGACGCCGACCAGGTCCAGCGGGGTGGAGATGACCGCGAGGTCGCCGTCGCGCACGTGCCCGAAGTCGGTGACCTCGCGCAGGTCGGCGGCGAGGTCGGTCGGGTACGACCCGCGCAGCACCGGGTCGAGGAAGAACCGGTTGGCCAGCGCGTCGATCCGCCGGGCCGCGTCGACGTCGGCGGGCGCGTCGCTGGCCGGGGTGACCGGGTAGAGGTTGACGGTGATGCCGAGCTGGGCCTGCGGCCGGGACGCCCGCAGCGCCTGCACCGCCAGCCCGTGGCCGAGCATCAGGTGGTGCCCGGCGCGGACGGCGTCCGCCCCGTCGGAGCGGCCGGGCGCGTGCACGCCCGAGCCGTAGCCGAGGAACGCCGAGCACCAGGGCTCGTTCAGCGTCGTCCAGTACGTCACCCGGTCGCCGAGGGCGTCCGCGACGAGTTCGGCGTATTCGGCGAACCGCCCGGCGGTGTCCCGGGCCGGCCAGCCGCCGGCGTCCTCCAGCGGCTGGGGCAGGTCCCAGTGGTAGAGGGTCAGCCAGGGCTCGATGCCGTGCCCCAGCAGCTCGTCGACGAGCCGCCGGTAGAAGTCCAGGCCCGCGGCGTTGGCCGGGCCCGAGCCGCCCGGCTGCACCCGCGGCCAGGACACCGAGAACCGGTACGACTTCAGGCCCAGCTCGGCCATCAGCCGGACGTCCGACGGCATCCGGTGGTAGTGGTCGCAGGCCACGTCACCGGTGTGCCCGGCGACCACCCGCCCCTCGGTGTGGCTGAACGTGTCCCAGATCGACGGGGTCCGGCCACCCTCGGTGGCCGCCCCCTCGATCTGGTACGCGGCGGTCGCCGCGCCCCACAGGAAGCCGGGCGGGAAGATCAGTTCCGGCCCCTGGTCGAGTACGCCGACTGCGGGCGGGTGGTATGGGTTGCTCACGACTTGACGGCACCTTCCATGATCCCGCCAATGATCTGGCGGCCGAACAGGGCGAACACGAGCACCAACGGCACGGTACCGATGGCGGTCGCGGCGAACACCTGCGAGTAGTCGGTGTAGTAGGCGTACGAGAGGAACGCCAGGGACACCTGCAGGGTCGGATTCTCCGGGGTGAGCACGGCGTACGGCCACAGGTAGGAGTTCCAGGTCTCCATGAAGGTGAGCAGGCCGAGCACGGCCGCGGCCGGGCGCAGCGCGGGCAGCACGATGTTCCAGTAGATCCGGAAGGTGCTGGCCCCGTCGACCCGGCCCGCCTCGATCAGCTCGTCGGAGATGGCCTGGGTGGCGTACTGCCGCATCATGAACACGCCGAAGGCGCTGACCAGGAAGGGCACGGTCACCGCGTAGAGGGTGTCGTACCAGCCGAGGTCCTGGATCATGCCCCAGAGCGGGATGAGGCCCAGCTGGGTCGGGATCATCATGGTCACGATGATCGACAGCAGCAGGACGTTGCGGCCCCGGAAGCGCAGCTTGGCGAAGGCGAAGCCGGCCAGCGACCCGGTGATCACCACCGAGACGGTCACCACGCCGGACACGATCACCGAGTTGAGCAGGCCGGTGAGGAAGTTCGCCGCGTCGTTGGCGAGCACCCGGTCGAAGTTGTCGCCGAACGAGCCGCCCGGGGTGACCGGCGGCGGCACGTCGTTGATCGAGTCAAGGCTGCGGGTGGCGATGACGACCATGTAGTAGAAGGGGTAGATCGAGAAGAGCACCGCCAGCACGAGGGCGACGTACATCAGCGGGCTGGTGCGCCAGAGGCGCTGGGACGCGGAGTTCACTCGGTCGCTCCTCACTTGACCGTACGGCGGACGAGCAGGAAGTTGACCAGCGAGACCAGGGCGATCATCACGAACATCGCCCAGGCCACGGCGGCGCCGTACCCGGCGGTGTTGAGGTTCTCGATACCCAGTTCGTACATGTACATGGCCAGGGTCTGGAACTCGCGCTGGTCGCCACCGATGATGTTGCCGTTGGCGAAGACGAGCGGCTCGGTGAAGAGCTGGAGCCCGCCGATGGTGGAGAGGGTGACCACGAAGACGAAGGTCGGCGTGAGCATCGGCAGGGTGATCCGCCAGAACTGCTTCCACTGGTTGGCGCCGTCGATGGCCGCCGCCTCGTAGAGGTCCTTGGGGATGGCCTGCATGCCGGCCAGCAGGATGAGCGTGTTGTAGCCGGTCCACCGCCAGTTGACCATGGAGGCGATGGCGGTCCAGGAGCTCCACCGCTGCGCGTCCCAGTCCACCGCGTCGATCCCGACCAGGCCGAGCAACCAGTTGATCAGCCCGAAGTCGCGCTGGAAGAGCATGCCGAAGACGATCGCCACGGCGGCGACCGACACCACGTTCGGCATGAAGATGGCCATCCGGAAGAACGTCCGGGCGCGCAGGAACGTGCGGTTGAGCAGGGTCGCCAGGAAGAGCGCGAGCAGCAGCTGCGGGATCGTCGAGAGCAGGAAGATGCCGAAGGTGTTGACCGTGGCGTTCCAGAAGTACTCGTCGGTGAACAGCCGGGTGTAGTTGTCCACGCCGATGAAGCTGTGCTCGCCGATCAGGTTCCAGTCGTGCAGCGACATCCACGCGGTGCGCAGCATCGGGTAGAACCCGAAGATGCCGAAGATGACGAAGAACGGGGCGATGTAGAGGTACGGGGAGAGCTTGAGGTCGAGGCGGTTGAGCGACAGCGCCCGGCTGCGGCGCCGGGTGGGTGGGGGCGGCGACGCCGTGGGTGACGGCGGCGCGGTCGTGGCCGACAGGCTCATGCGGGATCCTTTCCCGGCGCCGGCGGGGCCGGTGAGGCGGGCGGTACGTGCAACGGGACGCGGCCGGTGGCGCCCGGGAGACCCGGACGCCACCCGCCGTGGTGGGTCAGTGCTCAGAAGGCGCCCTGGGTCTTGGCGTCCTTGACGTACTGCTCCCAGGCCTTGTCCTTGGTCGACTGCCCGCTCTCGTACGACCGCAGCGCCGGCTCGAAGGCGTTCTCCTTCACGGCCTGGTGCTTCGGACCGAGGTGCAGCGGCTGGATCTTGGAGACGCTGTCACCGAAGATCTTGCCGGTCGGGGCGTTGTTGAAGTACTCGTTGGTGTAGGCGAGGAACTCCGGGTTCTTCAGCGCCTCCAGGTTGGTCGGCAGCGGGCCCTTGGCCTTGAAGGCCGCCACCTGGCTCTGCGCGTTGGTCAGGTACTCGGCGAGCTTCGCCGCCTCCTTGAGGTACTTGCTCTGGGTCGGCACGGCGAGCCAGGAGCCGCCCCAGTTGCCCGCGCCGCCGGGGACCGGCGCCACGTCCCATTTGCCCTTGTTCTCCGGGCCGGAGTTCTCCTGCACGATGCCGAGCATCCAGGACGGGCAGAAGGTCGCGGCGAAGGTGCCCTGCTTGAAGCCGGCCGACCACTCCGGCGACCAGGTGGCTGTCTCGGCGGTGATGTTGGCGTCGGCCATCGCGATCGCGGTGTCCCAGGCGCTCTTCACCGAGGCGCTGCTGTCGGCGACGACGTTGTCGTCCTTGTCGTAGAACAGGTCGCCGCCCTGCTGGAACATCACCGCGCTGGAGGCGGTGGTCACCGAGTCGAGCATGCCCTTGCCGGTGGCGGCCCGATACTTCTTGCCGGTCTCGATGAAGGCGTTCCAGTCCGGCCAGAGGGCCGCGACCTGGTCGCGCTCGACGGGCAGCTTGGCGGCCTGGAAGAGGTCCCGCCGGTAGCAGACGGCGAGGCTGCCGACGTCGGTGGGCAGGCCGATCAGCCGGCCGTCCGGCGCCTTGCCCAGCTCCCACTTCCAGGGCAGGTACTCGCCGCTGTGGTCCTTGGCGACCAGCTTGCCGAGGTCGGCCCAGTTCGCCGGGTTCGCCTTGAACTCGTTGAGGATGCCCTCCTCCAGGGCGACCACGTCGGCGGCGCCCTTGCCGGTGGCCAGCGCCCGGACGATCTTCGGCCGGTACTCGTTGAGCTGCGCGGTCTTGCGCAGCTCGACCTTGATGCCGGTGTCCTTCTCGTACTGCTTGACGATCTCGTCGTAGCCGAATTCGCCGAAGGTGTCCACGACCAGCTTGGCGGGCTTCCCGCCGGACGCCGTGGCGTCGTCGTCGTCCTTGCCGCAGGCCGCGAGACCGCCGAGTGCGGTCACCGCGGCCAGGGCGGCAGCCGCGAGGCGGGTACGCCGCGTGGTGACGCTCATCCTGACCCCTCTTTCAGTGGTGAGGCTGGGTTTGGGTGTGGTGGGGGGGTGATCTGCGCGCTCCCGCCGGCCGGCGGACCGGTCGGCCCGGGCGGTGTACGTGGGTGATCCGCGCCACGCCCTGGGAACGCTCCCATGAGGTTGCCGGGAGGTGTCAGGGGTGTCAATAGACCGATGGGAGCGTTCCCATATCGTTACGGCCGATGCCCTCGACCGGTCCTCAGCGGACGGAGGGGATCAGCAGAGGCGACGCAGCAGCGTGCTGGCCCGCCCCGGGTCGAACCGGGTGGGATCGAAGCCGCCGCCCGCCCACTCCCGCATCGCCGCGTGCTCGCGGTGCCGCGGGTCGGCGAGCGCGGCGAGCAGGAGCAGGTAGCCGGACGGGCCGCCGACGTCCTCCGGCGGGCAGGCGCGCTCGCCGTCCAGGCAGGACGGGTACCGCTCCACCGGGTCGGCGGTGAAGGCGTCCTCCACCACCAGGTCGTGCTCCCACCAGTCGCCGAAGTCGTAGGTGTAGCGGAACCTGCTGCCCTTGCCGAGGACCGCGTCGAGCCGGACGTCCAGCTCGTCGCGGAGCGACAGCTCGCCGTCCGGGTCCGGCTCGCCGTACTGCACCCCGTCGATCTCGAACGAGTGCAGGTGGCAGTCGCGCCAGCCCATCGCGTGCTGCACCACGCGGTGCAGCCGGTCCAGGGTGTAACCACCGGGCACCAGCACCCGCCGCCAGACCGGCGGGACCCCGGCGAGGGACATCTTCAGCTGGAAGATCTGACGTGGCATGCTGCCCCCTCCTCCCACCGCATAGGCTGCCGACATGATCTGCCGAGCCTGCCGGGAGCGGCGGCACGACGACTGTCCCGGCCGGAAGTGGTGCGACTGCCAGCACCGTACCCCCGGACCCATCCCTCCGGTCACCGGTCCGGCCGGCGAATGACCGTCGGAATCCCGATCCGCCGGATCTGGCCGACGCCGGCCACCCCGCCCCTGAACGACGCCGAGCTGACCGCGCTCTACGGTCGCGCCGACCGCCCGCACCTGCGGGTCAACTTCGTGGCCAGCCTCGACGGCGCGGTCACCCTGGACGGCTACTCCGCCGGGCTGTCGGGCGGGCCCGACAAGCGGGTCTTCGGGCTGCTCCGGATGCTCTGCGACGGGTTGCTGGTGGCCGCCGGCACGCTGCGGCACGAGGGCTACCGCGCGGTGCGGCTGAGCGAGCCGCGCCGGGCCTGGCGGCGCGAGCGGGGGCTGCCCGAGTACCCCACCCTGGTGGTCGTCTCCGGGTCGCTGGACCTCGACCCGGCGCAGGCCGCGTTCGCCGACGCGCCGGTGCGACCCGTCGTGCTGACCCACGCCGGCGCCGCGCCGCCCCCGGGGCTGACCGACGTCGCCGAGCTGGTCCGCTGCGGCGACGAGCGGGTGGACGTCGCCGCCGGCCTGGCCGAGCTGCGCCGGCGGGGGCTGGGCCAGGTGCTCTGCGAGGGCGGCCCGCACCTGTTCGGCGCGCTCACCGCCGCCGACCTGGTCGACGAGCTCTGCCTGACCGTCGCCCCGCTGCTCGCCGGGGCGGGTCCCGGCCGGATCACCGCCGGCGACCCGGGCGCGCCCCGGGAGCTGCCGCTGCGGCACGTGCTCGCCGCCGACGACGGCGTGCTGATGCTGCGCCACGCCCGGGACGCCGCCGCGCCGCCGCCCGCCGGAGCCGCCCCGCCCGCCTAGCGGCCGCCCTGAACTGCCGGGTCCGCCGGCCATCGGGCGCGCCCCGGCCGCGCCGGGCCGTCCCCCGGCCGCCACCAACGGGGGTACGCGGACAGTCCGCCCCGGCCACGACGACGGGCGCGGGTCCCTGCCGTTCGCGGCGGCGAACTCACGTGCCGGCCCTAACCTGGGCAGATGGGCTTTCCGCAGCCGGTCGACACCGCCCGGGCGCAGCGATCCGGACCACCGCTGCTGGCCGGCGCCCTGCTGACCACCAGCGGCCTGGTGGACCTGCTGTCCTCGTGGGCCAACACGACCGACGACCCGTTCGTCGTGCAGACCGCCCGGGGCATGTACCTCGTCGACATCACCGGCTGGGCCTGGCTGCACGTCGCGATCGGCGCGGCGGTCACGCTCGCCGGCCTGGCCGCGGCCACCGGACGCCGGGGCACGACGGCGGTCGCCCTCGGCTGCGCCACCGTGAGCGCCGCCGTCGACCTGCTGCTGTTCCCGTACGCGCCGGTCCCCGCGCTGCTGGTGGTGGGGCTCGACGCCGCGGTCCTGCGACTGCTGCTGCGACACCGTCGCACGGGCCGGGTCACGGATGGGCTCAGCGGGCCTCGCAGACCCGGCCCGTCATCGCCGGATCCCCCTCCCTGGTCGCCGACCAGATCGGATTGAGCATGAGGGCCAGCGGCGGGGCCTGCCAGGCGGCGCCCAGCCGTTGGAGCAGGCCGTACTCCCGCCGGGGCATCTCCACCGGCTCGCCCGCCAGGAAGGCGACCACCCGGTCCTCCACCGCCCGCTCGCCCACTAGGCCGCCGTGCAGCGCGGGCTGCTGGTAGACCGGGACGTGGCTGTACTCCCCGGGCGGCGCCTCCGCGGCGCTGATCGTCGGCAGGAAGGCGATCATCCGGACGCCGGGTACCGGGCAGAGGGTGCGGTTGCGGTAGAACGGCGCGTTGCTCAGCACCGACCGCACGAACGAACTGTCGGGGTGGTCCTTCACCGCCAGGGGCAGGTTCGCCAGCCAGAACATGACGCGCAGCTCCCAACCGGCCGCCACTCCCCAGCCGGCGTGCCCGGGCGGCGGGTAGTAGGTCCGGCCGGCCTGCACCAGCGGACTGAACATCACCACCGTGGTCACCGGGCCGCGCGGAAGCCGTTCCAGGTAGGTGCGGGCCACCATGGAACCCTCGCTCTGCCCCACCAGGGCCACCGGGCGTCCGGTGCGCCGGTGCACCGACTCGACCTGGTCGGCGAGCAGGGCGCTGCTGGAGTCCAGTGACCGGTGGGTCGCCTCGGGCGGGTACGGCAGGGGCCGGCCCTGCGCGTCCAGGCCACGGTAGGAGAAGCGCTCGACCCGCGGGTCGGCGGCAGGAGTCCCGTCCCAGCTCGAGTTGTGCCCGCCCAGGACGATCACCGCGTGCGGCACCCGGTCGGGCAACCGCTGGGTGAGCACCGGTGGCCGCCACTGCCCCTGCCCCCCACCGGCCGCGAACCCGATGAACGCCTGGGCCCAGATGGAGCCGGCCAGGGTGAGCGCGATCGCGATCGGGCCGACCGGCACCCGCCCCCAGCGCCGGACCGGCGCCGCCGCGGCGGCCACGGTCCGCTGCCAGAGCAGCCCGTTCACCGCGCCGGCCAGGCCGGCCATCACGACCGCCCACCAGCCGGGGGCGGTGGAGATCGCCGCGCCGGCCAGGGTCAGCACCACGAAGTTCAGCGACGCCCAGCCGAACAGCTCGATGGTCGGCAGCCCCTTCCACCACCGGCTCACCACTCCGGCCCGGACCAGGAAGGGGGCGAGCACCAGCATCGGGCCGAGCGAGGCGAACAGGTACCACGACAACGCCACCGCCGAGAAGGCGACGGAGAGCGCGGCCCACGGCGAGATGACCACCGCGGCGAGCACCGCGACCTCCAGGTTGCGCCGGATCAGCCAGCGCCAGGAGGGCCGGGGCACCCCGGCGGGCCAGGCCAGCGCGGTCAGCCCGGCGGAGAGCACGCCCCGGAGCACGGTCAGCAGCAGCAGGCCGACCAGGAACATCTCCCAGGAGTTGTGGTAGACCAGCAGCCAGCGCAGGTCGTGGTACGAGTCGTACGGCCACACGGCGGTGACCTGCGGGGCCAGGCCCCGGGCGGCGTGCAGGCCGACGCCGACGAGCAGCGCCTCCTCCAGCACCGGGGGCAGCGCGGCGAGGCCGAGCAGCCCCACCAGTCGGCCTCGTGTCGTCCCCACGGCACTCCTCGCTCTCACGGCCCTCCGATGCTCTCGCGTATCCCGCCCCTCGGTGGCGGAATCGCACGGACGAGAGGGACGCACCGTGGTCGCGCCGTCCCGCAGCGCGACGGCCCGCGACGACGACGCGTGGCGTCCGCCGCGTCGCGTGGCAACGTGTCGTACTCCTCGGGCAGGATGCAGGGCGTGCGCCCTGACCCAGACGAGCAGCTGACCGGAGTCCCCCGATGACCGACGACCTGCTCGACGGCCCGGGCCAGCCGGTCGGCCGGGTGCTCGGCACCGCCGACGCCACCCCGCTGCAGTTCTGGACCGCCGTCTCCCCCGACAGCTACCTCCAGCTCGACGACGTGGTCGTCACCCGCCGTGAGCTGCCCGACCGGGAGCCGGTCACCATCGCCGGGGTGGTCACCCAGGTCCGGGCCCGGCACGAGGGCGCCCAGTTCGACTCGGACGTGTTCGCCATCGCCGACGGCACCCTCCCCGCCCAGGTGCAGGAGGCCGCTGAAATCACCACGACCCGGGTCGACCCGGAGTTCTACGTGCCGCCCGCGCCGGGCGCGGCGGTCTACCGGGCCGAGGGCGACGCCCGGGCGCGGGCGCTGCACTTCGACCGGATGGAGCGGCGCATCCCGATGGGCATGGGCCGCGACGGCGTGCCGGTCTACCTCAACGCCGACTTCCTCGACGGCAGCCGGGGCGCGCACGTCTCCATCTCCGGCATCTCCGGCGTGGCCACCAAGACCAGCTTCGCCACCTTCCTGCTCTACTCGGTCTTCCGCTCCGGGGTGCTCGGCGGCGACGCGGTCAACGCCAAGGCGCTGATCTTCAACGTCAAGGGCGAGGACCTGCTCTTCCTCGACCACCCCAACGCCCGGCTCGACGACCCGACCCGGGCCGCGTACGCGAAGCTCGGGCTGGACGCCGGGGCCTTCCCCGACGTGCGGGTCTACGCCCCGCCCCGGGTCGGCGACGCCTCCGGCACGCCGGACGTGAGCAGCCGGCTCACCGGCGTGGACAGCTTCTACTGGACGCTGAGCGAGTTCTGCGCCGACCGGCTCCTGCCGTACGTCTTCGCCGACGCCGACGACGAGCGCCAGCAGTACACGATGGTGGTCCACTCGGTCGCCGCCCACCTGGCCCGGTACGCCCAGCCCGCCGACGGCGGGGTGAGCGTCGACGGGGTCCGGCTGGGCTCGTACGGCGACCTGGTCGACCACATCGTCGAGCAGCTCAACGACGACGAGACCCGGGGCGACTGGGCGGGCAGCGCGGTCGGCCTCGGCACGGTCAACGCCTTCGCCCGCCGGTTGATCGGCAGCAAGAAGGACCTGGGCCGGCTGATCCGGGGCGACCTGGCCACCCGCCGCCCGCACAGCATCAACACCGCCGAGAGCGCCCAGGTCACCGTGGTCGACCTGCACAACCTGCCGGACCGCGCGCAGCGCTTCGTGGTCGGTGTGACGCTCAAGAGCGAGTTCGAGCGCAAGGAGAAGTCCGGCACCGCCAAGCCGCTGCTCTTCGTCGTCCTCGACGAGCTCAACAAGTACGCCCCGCGCGAGGGCTCCTCCCCGATCAAGGAGGTGCTGCTCGACATCGCCGAGCGGGGCCGCTCGCTCGGGGTGATCCTGATCGGCGCGCAGCAGACGGCGAGCGAGGTGGAACGGCGGATCGTCACCAACTCGGCGATCCGGGTGGTCGGCCGGCTCGACCCGGCCGAGGCGTCCCGCCCCGAGTACGGCTTCCTCCCGCCGGCCCAGCGCCAGCGGGCGCTGCTGGCCAAGCCGGGCACCATGTTCGTCAACCAGCCCGACATCCCGGTCCCGCTCTGCCTGGAGTTCCCCTTCCCGGCCTGGGCGACCCGGGTCTCCGAGGCGGGCCGGCCCCCCTCGCAGACGCTGCGCTCGATCACCCAGTCGGCCGACCCGTTCGCGGTGGTCGGCTCGGGCGCCGGCGACGACGACATCCCGTTCTAGGGAGCGCGCACCCATGAAGATCCTGCACACCTCGGACTGGCACGTCGGCAAGGTGCTCAAGGGGCAGTCCCGCGCCGACGAGCACAAGCAGGTGCTCGCCGGGGTCATCGAGATCGCCCGCGACGAGCGCCCCGACCTGGTGATCGTCGCCGGCGACCTCTACGACACCGCCGCTCCCAGCCCGGAGGCGACCCGACTGGTCACCCGGGCGCTGACCGCGCTGCGGCGCACCGGCGCCGACGTGGTGGCGATCGGCGGCAACCACGACAACGGCCAGGCCCTGGACGCGCTGCGCCCGTGGGCCGAGGCGGCCGGCATCACGCTGCGCGGCGGCGTCCGGGAGAACCCGGCCGAGCACGTGATCGAGGGCACCACCCGTGACGGCGAGCGCTGGCAGCTCGCCGCGCTGCCCTTCCTCTCCCAGCGGTACGCCGTCCGCGCGGTGGAGATGTACGAGCTGACCGCCGCCGAGGCCACCCAGACGTACGCCGACCACCTGGGCCGGGTCCTCGCCCGACTCACCGAGGGCTTCACCGAGCCGGACCGGGTGCACCTGGTCACCGCCCACGTCACCGTGGTCGGCGCGACCACCGGCGGCGGCGAGCGGGACGCGCACACCGTGCTCGGCTACGCCGTGCCGGCGACGGTCTTCCCCGGCAACGCCCACTACGTGGCGCTGGGCCACCTGCACCGCTCGCAGCGGGTGATCGGGCCCTGCCCGATCCGCTACAGCGGCAGCCCGCTGGCGGTCGACTTCGGCGAGCAGGAGAACGTCGCCTCGGTGACGCTGGTGGAGGTCACCGCGCAGACCGCCGCGCAGGTCCGCGAGGTGCCGGTGCCGGCGGCGGTGCCGCTGCGCACGGTGCGGGGCACCCTCGCCCAACTGGCCGAGCTGACCCCGCCCGAGGGCTGGCTGCGGGTGTTCGTCCGCGAGCAGCCGCGGGCCGGCCTGCGCGAGGAGGTGCAGGAACTGCTCCCCCGGGCGCTGGAGATCCGGATCGACCCGGAGCTGGTCCCGGCCCCGGGCAGCGGCACCCGGGTCGCCCAGCGGGCCGGCCGCTCCCCCCGGGAGCTGTTCGCCGACTACCTGGACAGCCGGGGCCACGACGACGACGGCGTGCGGGAGCTCTTCGACGAGCTCTTCGAGGAGGTCGACCGCTGATGCGTCCGATGCGGCTGGACATGGCGGGCTTCACCGTCTTCCGGGACGAGACCACGGTCGACTTCACCGACGCCGACTTCTTCGCGCTGGTCGGCCCGACCGGCTCGGGCAAGTCGACGGTGCTGGACGCGATCTGCTTCGCCCTCTACGGCACGGTGCCCCGCTGGGGCGGCACGCGGGGCCTGGCGAACGCGCTCGCCCCGTCGGCCACCGAGGCGCGGGTCCGGCTGGTCTTCGAGTCCGCCGGTTCCCGCTACGTGGCCACCCGGGTGGTCCGCCGGGACGGCCGGGGCAACGTCAAGACGGCCAACGCCGGGTTGCAGCTCATGCCGGCCGGCTTCGACGTCACCAAGCTGGACACCGGGCTGAGCCCGGAGGACCTGGGCGAGGTGGTCGCCGGGACGCCGGCCGAGATGGAGCAGGCGGTGCTGGCGGCGGTCGGGCTGCCGTACGAGCAGTTCACCTCCTGCGTGCTGCTGCCGCAGGGGCAGTTCGCCGACTTCCTGCACGCCAAGCCGGCCACCCGGCAGCAGATCCTGGTCAACCTGCTCGGCCTCGGCGTCTACGAGGAGGTGCAGAAACGCGCCACCGAACGGGCCGGCCAGGCCGAGGCGGGGTTGGCCGCGGTGGACAAGGTGCTCGCCGGGCTGACCGACGTCGACGACGCGGCGCTGGCCGCCGCGACCGCGCAGGTCGACCGGATGCGCGAGCTGTCTCAGGCGGTCGGGTCGGCCGTACCCGAGCGGGAGAGCGCGCGGGCGGCGGCCCGGGCGGCGACGGCGGCGCTGGCCGACCTCGACGCGGATCTGGCCGGGCTGAGCGGGGTGCGGGCGCCGGACGGGGTGGCCGAGGTGGCCCGGGCCGTGACCACCGCCCGGGCGGCGGCCGACGAGGCGGCGGCCGCGGTGACGCTGGCCGAGGAGCGCGAGGAGAAGCTGCGCGGCGAGCTGGCCGGGGCCGGCGACGAGAGCACGCTGCGGCTGCTGCTGCGGGCGTACACCGATCGGGAACGGCTGACCGGCGAGGCCGAGACGGTCCGCGCGGCGGTCGCCGAGGCGCAGCGGGAGCACGACGCGGCGGTGGCGGCCCTGACCGCGGCGCGGGACGCGTCGACCCGGGCCGAGGCCGAGCTGGAGGCGGCGTTCCGCGCCCACGAGGAGGCCAAGGCCACCGACCAGGCGGTCGCCCTGCGGGCGCACCTGGCCGACGGCGGCACCTGCCCGGTGTGCGAGCAGACCGTGGCCCGGGTGCCGGCGGTGCCGGCCGGCTCGGCGGTGGCCGCGGCCACCGCCGCCGGCAAGGCGGCGCGGGCGGCCAGCAAGGCGGCCCAGGCGCTGGTGCAGGATCGCGACGCGGCGGCCCGCGACCTGGAGCGGGTGCTGGTGCACGCCCGCGCCCGGCACGACCAGCTCGCGGCCCGACTGTCCGAACTGGACGTCCAGCTCGCCGACGCGGCGACGCCGACGGCACTGCGCGCGGCGCTGGACGAGCACGCCCGGCTGCGCCGGGCCCTCGACGAGGCGGCGGGGGCGGTACGCGCCGGCCGGGACGCCGCCCGGCGGGCCCGTGGCGCGCTGGACGCGGCGCAGGAGCGGCTGCGCGCCGCCTGGCGCGGCTTCGACGCCGCGCGGGACGGGCTGGCCCCCTTCGGGCCACCGGCCACCGACCGGGACGACGTCGCCGCCGCCTGGGCCACCCTGGTCGACTGGGCGGCCGGGCAGGCGCAGCGGCGGCGGGCGGAACGGGTCGGGCTGGCCGAGGCGGTGACCGAGGCACAGGCGGCGGCCGAGGCCGTGGAGGAACGGCTGGCCGCTTTGCTGTCGGCCGCCGGGCTGCCGCCCGCCGACGACCCGGTCCACGCGGTCGCGGTCGCCGCCGAGCGGGCCGAGGCGGACCGGCGCCGGATCGAGGAACGCCGCGAGCAGGCCGGTGAGCTGCGCCGGCAGCGGGACGAGCACGAGCGGCAGGCCCGTGTCGCGCGGGCGCTCGCCGGTCACCTGCGGGCCAACAACTTCGAGCGGTGGCTGCTCGCCGAGGCGCTCGACCTGCTGGTCGACGGCGCCTCCCGGATCCTGCGCGACCTCTCCAACGGCCAGTACGACCTGGTCCACGACAAGGGCGAGTTCGCCGTGGTCGACCACCACGACGCGGGGCTGCGCCGGGGCGTGCGCACCCTCTCCGGCGGGGAGACGTTCCAGGCGTCGCTGGCCCTGGCGCTGGCGCTGTCCGAGCAGCTCGCCGGGATGTCCACCACCGCGGCCAGCCTGGAGTCGATCGTGCTGGACGAGGGCTTCGGCACCCTCGACGCGGCGACCCTGGACACGGTGGCCGCCACCCTGGAGAGCCTGGCCGCCCGGGGCGACCGGATGGTCGGCGTGGTGACCCACGTGCCGGCGCTGGCCGAGCGGATCCCGGTGCGCTACGAGGTCCGCAAGGACGCCCGCACGGCCCGCGTCGAACGGACCGGCCTGTGAGCGCGAGGTGCGTGGCGTGACCGGGCCGCGGCTCTTCGTCGACGCCTGGGACCCGTCGTACGGGGCCTCCTTCGAGGCCTCGGTGGGTGGGCCGGCGGCGCAGAGCAGCGCCCAGGTCGAGGCGGACGTCGAGCTGCCGGCCGTGGACTGGCGGGCGATCGGCCCCCGCCCGGGCCTGCGCGCGCCGGACGTGGTGCTGCTCGTCGACGGGGTACGCCGGATCGACGCCAGCGTCTGGACGGCCGAGGACGACGGCGCCTCGTTCCCCGGCATCGCCGCCTCGTACGCGGCCGGGGTGGTCCGCTGCGACCTGGAGCGGGGCGCGGCGGAGCTGGCCGGCGCGCAGGTCGGGCGCGGGCTGTTCACCGCCAGCCCGTCGGCGCAGGAGGTGGTCTGCGGGCGGGTCCGCTACCCGGTGCACCGGGTGGGCGGCACGGGCGAGCTGAGCAAGCTCCCCGCGGCGGTGCAGGCGCCACTGACCGCGCTGGAGGTGGCGGTCTCCGACGCCGCGCGGGTGGACGGCGACCTGCTGGTGGTGGACGGGCCGCTGCGCAGCCGGCGGCAGCTGCCGCGCACCCTGGGCTACATCAAGACGCAGCACAGCCAGTACCTCGACGCCCGGCTCACCGCGGTGGTCACCGGGCTCGCGCCGGGCGAGCGGTCCCCGGTGTTCCGGCTCGGCACCGCCTGGGGCGGCTGGTCCTGGTACCTGCGGCTGCCGGTGGCGCTCGGCGCGCCCTGGGCCGGCATCGTTCGAATGGAGTGCTCGGCGGAGCTGCCACCGGAGGAGGCGATCGCGCTGGCCGACCTGTCGCTGGTGACGCTGCCCCGGTTCGCCTCCTCGCCGTACAAGGATCCGCGCGCCCCGCAGAACCTGGTGCCGATCGCCGGGCTGGAGCGGCGGCTGCGCGGGCTGCTCGGCGACGCCCGACTGCTGCACCGGGCGCTGACCATGGCCACCCGGGCCGGCGTGGCGGGCCGCTGATGGGGCGCCGCCGTGGCGACGACCGGGTCGTGGCGCCGGTCGACACCGGCGAGGTCGAGCTGGTGCCGGACCCGGACCGGCCCCGCTCGTGGACCCTGCTGCTCGACGGCGCCCCGCAGTCGCACGTGGACCTGGCCGACCCGACCCACCTGGAGTTCGAGTACGTCCGCCGGATCGGCGCGGCGCTCGACCTGCTCGCCCCGGCCGGCGCGCCGCTGCGGGTGCTGCACCTGGGCGGCGGCGCGCTGACCCTGCCCCGCTACGTGCAGGCCACCCGCCCCGGCTCCACCCAACGGGTGTCCGAGGTGGACGCCGCGCTCGTCGAGCTGGTGCGGCGGGCGCTGCCCTGGCCCGCCGACCCCCGGCTGAAGGTGCGGGTCGCCGACGCCCGCGCGACCCTCGCGTCCACCCGGGACGCCGCGTACGACGTGGTGGTGGCCGACGTCTTCGCCGGCGCGCGTACCCCGGCGCACCTCACCTCGGTCGAGTACGCCGCCGAGGTGGCCCGGGTGCTGGCCCCGTCCGGCTGGTACCTGGCCAATCTCGCCGACGGTCCGCCGCTGCGGCACGCCCGGGCCCAGGTGGCCACGGTCCGCACGGTGCTGCCCCGGGCCTGCCTGGTCGGCGACGCGGCGGTGCTGCGCGGGCGCCGCTACGGCAACCTGGTGCTGGTCGCGGGCCGGGTCGAGCCGCCGGTGCCGGAGCTGACCCGGCGCGCCGCCGGGGACTGGTTCCCCGGGCGGGTGGTGGCCGGCGCGGAACTCGACCGGTTCGCCGGGGGCGCGCCGGTGGTGTGCGACGCCGACGCGACCGACTCCACCCCGCCGCCGCCGGGAATTTTTTCGGTACGTCGTTGATCCGCCGGGCCGACCCGCACGTATCACGGGGCGGCCCTCCCCGTGGGCCGGCTGATGTCGTTGGACACCAGGAGGTCTGCATGCACGCGGTCGCGGCCGGCTTGCACGGCGAGATGGCCAGGCCAGGGTGGATGTTCGCCCGGGCCCAGCCCCAGTCCCGTGCCTCGAGGTCGGGCCGGGGGGTCGACGCGGGCCCCGCCGATCGCCAGAATGGCCCGGTGACGCCGCGACCGGCGCCCGGACGCCACCAGGCGGCGTCCCCCGAGGCCAGCCATTCCGACCAGCTCGTCCGGCTGCTCTACGCCGAGCACGCCGGGCCGCTGCTGATGTTCGTGATGCGGCTGACCGGCGGTGACCGGCAGCGCGCCGAGGACATCGTGCAGGAGACCCTGCTGCGGGCCTGGCGCAACGCGCACCGCCTCGGCGTGCAGGGCCAGGGTTCGCTTCGGCCCTGGTTGGTGACCGTGGCCCGGAGGATCGCCATCGACGAGCACCGCAGTGAGCAGGCCCGGCCGGCGGAGACGTACGACCGGGACCTGACCGCGTTCGCCGAGGCGGACAGCACCGACCGGGTGCTGCGCACCATGACCGTGGCCGACGCGCTGCGTACGCTGAGCCAGTCGCACCGGGAGATCCTGGTGGCCACGTACTTCCGGGGTCGCACTGTGCCGGAGGCGGCCGAGGAGCTGGGCCTTCCGCTCGGCACCGCCAAGTCGCGGGTCTACTACGCGCTGCGCGCGCTGCGCACGGCTCTGCAGGAGAGGGGGGTGACGGAATGAGCCGGGCAGACCACATGGACGTTGCCGCGTACGCGCTCGGCGTGCTGGACGAGCAGGACACCGAACGGTTCGAGGAGCACCTCGCCACGTGCTGGGCCTGCGCCGCGGAGCTGGAGACGATGGTCCCGGTGGTGGGGCTGCTCTCCGACATCGACGGCGAGACGATGATGGCGATGGAGCACACCGCCACCGACCCGGCCCTGCTGGACCGTACGTTGGTCGCGGTCCGCACCCACCGGCGTCGCGCCCAGTTGCGGCGGGTCTTCGCCACCGCCGCCGCGGTGGTGGCGGTCGGCGCGCTGAGCGGCCTGGGGGTGGCCGTCCTCGACGGCAACGGCGGCGGCGACCAGGTGATCGCCGAGCCGACGGTGACCGCGACGGTGGACGGGCCGGCGAGCCCGCAGCCGACCCGCTCCGGGCCGGCCGTCGGCGGCAACGAGATCGAGGGCGAGCAGCACGACGCCACCGACCCGAGCACCGGGGTGAAGGCCACCATGTGGCTGGCCCGCAAGGAGTACGGCACCTGGATCGGGTTCAACCTGACCCGGCTGCCCGGTCCGCGCACCTGCCGGCTGGTGGTGCTCCGCAAGAACTCCACCACCGAGGTGGTCTCCACCTGGTCGGTGCCGGGCACCGGCTACGGCACCAACCTGAACCCGCAGGACCTCCAGCTGGAGGCGTCCACCTCGGCGTCGCCCAGCGACATCGCCAAGGTCCAGGTGCAGTCGGTCGACGCGAACGGGGTGGCCAGCCCGCTGGTGACCGTCGTTCCCTGACCGGCGAACTCCCGATCGGCGCCGGCCCGCATGGGCCGGCGCCGTTTCGGCTTTGGCCGCGGCGACGCCGACGTGCCTGCACACGTACGGGGACCCGGAACGGTTCAACGGGCTTGAGTGAAATTGCCCACTGTCAATCGTTCAACCTTGACAGTGGACCCTCCGTACTACTTGGTGAACTGCCAAGAATGAGGAGGGCACGTGGCACAGATGAAGCGAACCGTCATCGTCGCGAGCGCGATGGTCGCACTTACGGCCTGCGCTCCCGCGGGTTACGACGGGGCGAACTCCAGCGCTGCCGAGCCGGTCGCCGTCGCCGCGGCCGAGCCCACCGCGGCGGTCGAACCGGAGGCCTCCGCCTCCGCCGAGGCGCCCGCCGCCGAGCAGGCGCCGCCCCCCGCCGACGTGCGCCTGACCGACGAGTTGGTCGGCAAGAAGGTCGCCCGGATGGGCAACGTGGTCACCGACCAGGACGGCTGGATCCTCTACCGCTTCGACAAGGACTCCGACGATCCGCCGTCGTCGAACTGCGTGGACAAGTGCGCCCAGGTGTGGCCGCCCGCGCTGACCGACGGCAACCCGCAGCTGCAGGGCGTCTCCGACGACAAGGTCGGCACCGTCACCCGCCAGGACGGCACCCGGCAGATCACCATCGGGGGCTGGCCGGTCTACCGCTACATCGGTGACAAGAAGCCGGGCCAGTGGAAGGGCCAGGGCGTCGGCGGCACCTGGTTCGTGGTGGACCCGAACGGCAAGAAGAACCTGACCTGCCTGCCGACCGGCACCCCGAAGGCGGTCGCTCCGCCGGCGGCCGGCGACTCGGGCGGCGCGGACGCGGGCGGCTCCGGCTACTCGTACTGATCTCCCGCCGCCACTCGGACACGGTGGCCGGTCGCAGCCGGGGAGGGCGCGGCCGGCCATCGTCATGTACGCCGTCGTACCGGTAGCACCTCTCGTCCGGCATGGCCCCTGCCTCCGCCACCGGGCCCGCCGACCGCTAATCTGGCAGCCCAGCGGCGGCTGCGACATGGTTGTCCACGGTCGACAGCACGGCACCGCCGATATCCGGGGAAGAGGGGCGGCATGGCGCCGAAGCGGAGCCGAACACCCCTGCCGGTGGTGCTCGCGCTGGCCTGCTCCCTCATCGGCGCCATCGGCGCGACGGCAGCCGCGCGGTGGCCCGTGGACGACGACCGCCCCGCGATCGCGGCACCCACCCAGTCCACCTCGCCGGCTCCCGCACCGCCCGCGCTGGTTCCGTTGACGGTGCTCACCTGGAACGCGTGCGCCAACGCCAAACAGCGCTGTCCCGCCGCCAGCCGGCACCGGCAGCTCGCCGCCGCCATTGGTCAGGCGGCACGGAATCGCTCGGCCGACGTGGTGCTGCTGCAGGAGATGTGCGCCGACCTGCTGCCCGCGCTGGGGAGCAGCCTCGGCACTGACTGGACGGTGCAGTTCCGCCAGGCCACGACGGCCGCAGTCAAGCGCGGCACGAGGGTCAGCCGACCGACCACCTGCGGGGCCAACGGAGACCGGTACGGCCAGGCGGTGGCGGTGCGGGCGGCGGTCGAGCGGGGCGCCCGTGCGGCATCGCCCGTCCAGGCGTCGTGGCTGGTTCAGCTCCCGTCACCCAAACCCAGGAACAGCAGGTGGATGGAGCAGCGGTTCG
This sequence comes from Micromonospora sp. L32, assembly GCF_052068055.1. NCBI lineage: Bacteria > Bacillati > Actinomycetota > Actinomycetes > Micromonosporales > Micromonosporaceae > Micromonospora > Micromonospora sp. L32. The sequence goes on from NZ_JBQHDD010000003.1 coordinate 52,674, forward strand.
CGGTGTGCGTCCGGTTGCGCGTGCCCCGGCTCCAGGTCTGTGGCACCCACCTGTCAACGCCGGAGCAGGATCCCGACGGTGGGATTCGGGCCGCGCAGGCCGCGCGGCTCGCCGCCGAGGCGCGCCGCGGCCGCGCACAGGGATATCTGACCATCGTGGGCGGCGACTTCAACACCACCCCGGCCGCGACGGTGACCGGCAGGCGCCAGCTCGTCCTGCAACCGCTGTACGACCAGAGCGTCGACTGCGACCTGGGCAGGATGCAGGCGACGTTCGGCAAGGTCAAGATCGACTACCTGTTCTCCGGACCCGGCCTCAAGCCGCTCGGCTGCGATGCGATCCAGGCGCCGCTCTCCGACCACCGGTTGCTGGCGGCGCGCTACCACCTCTACCCCAACCCGACCGGCGCCTGACCTCCGCAAGCCGATCCGGACCGGACCGGCATGACCTCGACGGCCCCAGACGATTGCTGCAGGATCGAGTCGAGGCGCTCCCGGAGGTAGGCCTGGACTCCTCGGAGTGAGGGATCACCGTTCCACCTGGAACGACTGCTGCGGGTGCGCGCCACGATCCGCAGAGCCCGCAACGGCGCCCGCCCGGAGGCGGGCCGGCGCCGCTGCGCGTACGCAGGGTCAGCCCTTCTCCCACGGGCTGGGCACCGGGAAGTAGGTGTCCAGGAAGGGCGTGAGGACCGAAAGCTGGGCCGCCAGGTCTTCCTCGGTGGAGAACGCGTCGTTCAGACAGAAGACGTGCCGGTCCCGGCGGGCGAGCAGGTGCGCCAGGCGTGCCGGCGTGTCGGGGTGGGACAACTCAGCGATGGTGTAGCGCAGGTCCCCCGGCACCGCCCGGCCCGTGTGGAACGCATAGTAGTGGTGCAGTGACGAGGCGATCGAGATGTCCGACATGCTGCGGAAACGGCTGCCGGCGGTGACCCGGTGCGAGGCCGCGAAGGTTTCCTCGATCTCGTACAGCACGCTGCGTCGCAGCGCGTGGGGCATGTGCTTCATCTTCCGGGTGAGCACCGTGCCGAAGCGCTCGGCGATCAGGGCACGGTTGTTCTTCCCGGCCGCCGAGGAGGGGATGTCCTCCGCGGTCGGGGCACCCGGCGGCACCAGAGCCGGCGACGGAAAGAACCGGGAGATGCCGTTGGCCAGGAAGAAGTCCCGGGGCAGCACCTCGGTGCCGAAGAAGACGTCGTCGTTCAGGTAGAGGAAGTGCTCGGAGAGCCCGTCGATGTGGTGCAGCTGGCTCTCGATGGCGTGCGAGTTGTAGGTCGGTAGCACGGACGGGTCGGCGAAGATCTCCCGGTGGCTGACCACCCGGATCCCCGGCGCCGACCGGTCCAACCACTCCGGCACCTGGTCGTCGGTCACCAGGTAGACCTGGCGTACCCAGGGCGCGAACTGGTGCAGCGACCGCAGCGAGTAACGCAGTTCGTCGCGGCTGAGGAAGCGCGCCGCGCTCGCCGCCTCGGCGTGGTACGGGACGCCGGCGATCTCGGCGCGGCGGCGCAGCCACTCCGGGTCCGCACCGTCCACCCAGGTGTAGACGACGTCGACCGGAAAGGCGACGTCTTCGGGCTGCCGTCCGGCGAACTCCTGCCGGGTGCGCGCGGTCGTCGCGCCGGTGTACGGCACCAGGCCGGTGAAGAGCGACTCGGACGTCAACACCGGCGGCGCCGACACCTGGACCCGCTCGGCCACCTGGTTCGGACGGGGGGCGACGAGCTCGTCGTCCTGCCGGGTCCAGAACTCGACCTCGCACCCGTGGGCCTGGCCGAGCACGAGCCGGCGCCGGGGGTCGGTCCGGTACCAGGTGAGCCGGATGACCGGGGCGTCGGTCAGGCGGTCCCAGGTGCGCGACTCGAAGCCGGCCGACGGAGGTCGCTCCGCGTGGGCCCGCGGCACGGTGACGTAGCCGGGCACCCGGGCGCAGGCGGCGGCGAGCGCGGCGTACGCCCGTTCCCGGTCCGCGTCGTCGACGGCGACCACCGATGCGCGGTCGGTCCTGCCGCGGACCCGGAAGTAGGCCACGCCTGCCTCGTCGAGGGCCGCCGTGACGGCGGTCAGGTTCCCCTCCCGGGCGCGCAGCGGGGTGAGGGCGGCGTCGACCTGGGCGATGCGGGGTGCGCGGTCGGCGGTGACGACCGCCCGGTCGCCTTCGGCCAGCAACTGCGGCTGCCGCCTCGCGATCCGTTCGCCCCGGCGTCCGGGGGCCACGCCCTTGCCCGACGCTCGGGCGACCCACTGCTTCAACTGGTGCCGGGTCCGCGGACTCACCTTGGTCGCGATGGCGCGGCGTGTCTGCGGGCTCAGCACCCGGCGGTACACGTCGACGAGCCCCGACGGCTCCGCGAGCGCCGGCGGGGTCTCGGACGGCCTCGGCCCGGGCTCGGTCACGGGTGTCCTCCTGGTCCGCCCGCCCCGGCCGCCGACCGCCGTACGGGGACGTGTCGCCGGATCACTGCTGGGGCCCGGGCAGCGCGGCGATGGCGTCGGCGACCCGTTGGCAGTTGTTGCGGTCCTGGACGGCGAAGAAATCGGCCGCCCGGCGCGAGTACTCCTCCTCGCGGACGCACCCGTTCTCCAGGTACCTGATGATCGCGTTCACGGTCTCCTCCGCGGTCTCGCAGACCGGGCCGAACCCGTCCTCCCGGGCCTCGAAGTAGCCCTTCTTGTAACCGCCGACGGTGAAGAACTCCTCCTCGTCGAACTGCGCGTAGATCAGCGGGGTGCCGAGGTAGGCGACGTCGAAGGCGGTGGACGAGTAGTCCGTGATGAACAGGTCACACTGGCGCAGCGCGTCCTGCACCGTGCGGGTCGTCTGGTCCGCCATGGCGAAGCAGTCGTCTGCCGGGACGACATCGGTCAGCAGCGAGCGCATCTCGTAGTGCGGAAGGAACTCCAGCACGTAGCCGTGCCGGCGCAGCGCCTGCCGCAGCCGCTCGCTGCCGAACAGCTCGGCGATGAAGACCTGGTAGGCCGATCCGTCGAAGGCGACCCGAGGTCGGGCGGAGCTGTTGTACGACGGGGTCACCAGGTACGTGCGCCAGGTGGGCATGAACAGGATCCTCCGCCTGCCCCGGTCCGGTACCAGCGCGTCGAACCGGGGCATGCCGGTGGTCTTCACCATGTCCCCGTAGTCGAGCTCCTTCGCCACGTACTCGGCCTCCCGGTGCGCCGAGGCCACGAAGAGGTCGAACGAACCCCGGCCCCGGTGCAGACCGGCGCTCACGTCCTTCTCGGTCACGCCGTGCTGGAGGAAGACCCGGGACGAGGCGATCCGCCAGTTCAGGTGCTTCAGGAACGGCGACCGCTCCCAACGCTCCGGCAACATGTAGGCGTCGATGTCATACGAGTTGATCAGCTTGGTGGCGTGCAGCATCAGGAACTTGTGCCGGAAGGAGCCGTGGGTGACGACGTTGCCCAGCCCTCGCAGCCGCTGACGGTCAGCGCTCTCCTTCGCCAGCAGGTAGTAGACGTTCCGCCTGCGCTCCACCTGGCGGAGGTGCCGGAACAGGTGCGCGGAGTTGTCCTGCGCCGTGTCCCTGCGCTCGCCGATCAGCCATACGTCGCGCCGGCTCATCAGCGGAGCCGTGAGCAGGCGGAGCAGGCGCTGCTTCCAGAAGGGGGCCCGCGAGGCGATGTGCCGCAGGTCCTTGCGCGCCATGAGTCGCCGCCACCGCCGCCGCCCCGCGGTCCCGCCTCCCCGCTGCACCAGCAGCGCCGCGTTCTCCCGCCCGGTGAAGGTGGGCAGGATCCGGGTGTCGCCAGCCACCTTCGTCGTGGCGTCACGCAGGAAGGCGGCGGAGATCAGGCACTGCCGGGAGGCCTGGCCGGTCTCGGTCAGGAACACGAGCCGGAGGTGGTGCTGCCCCCTGCGGAGCTTGTCCACCGGGAGCTCGGCCGAGAAGCCGCTCCACTCCCGGTTGTCGTCGCCCGCCTTGAGGTCGGCCCGTCTCTCGACGGTGACCGGCGCGGTCAGGTTGCTGCCCCGCACCCGCAGCCCGAGCGGCGTGGCCAGCGGGGCCCGCATCGGCAGCCCGTTGATCACCATGTGCCCGGACACCTTGAGCGTGTCCCCGGAGGGCGAGAGAAGCACCTGCTCCAGCCGCGCCCCCACGGCGGTCACCTTGGTCAGCGGCAGCAACGCCGGTGTGACCGGGTAGTCGAGGTGCAGGTCACCGCCGCATGCGACGACACCTCGCAACCGCTCCCAGGGCCGGGCGAACAGCTCGAAGTCGTACGACTTGAAGGCCAGGTACGCCACCCGGTGCCGGGTGTCCAGCGTCCAACGCGCGATGAAGGACGGGTCGATGTCGTGGTAGATCCGACTGCACCGGTCGAAGATCTTCCACAGGTCGGCGTCCTCGAAGAGGTCGTGCGCGCGCATGGCGAAGCCCTGGTAGCTGCGAACGAGAAAGCGTTCGAGCACCTCGCGGCGGAACACGTCCAGCTCGGAACGAAGCTCCGCGAGGGTCTCGCAGAGTTCCAGATGGTCCCAGAAGTTCTGTTCCCGGACGAACAGATTGTCCATGATGGAGCTGCTGACCGCCCGCTTGCGGTACTTGTAGACCACCTCGTCGACCAGTGCGATGCGCTCCGCCTTGAGCAGCATGGGGATGGCCAGGAAGGCGTCCTCGAAGTGGACCCCCTCGCGGAACCGCAGGCCGTGCGCCCGGAGCTGGGCAAGGTCGTAGAGCTTGTGGCACGGGCCGGCGTCGAAGATCAGGTCGGGCGCGTCGACCACCGTCTCCAGCAGGCGGTCGCCCTTGCCGAAGGGCTTTTTCCAGAGGAAGGGGGTGGGCTTGGGGAACGTGTCCATGTCGCCGACGGCCATGCTCGCCTTGTTGGCCACGATCGCGTTGAGCAGCACCTCGATGGCACGCGGCGGCAGGATGTCGTCGGAGTCGACGAACGCGACGTACGGCGTGTCCGCCATGTCCAGCGCCAGGTTCCGGGCCGCGCCCGGCCCGCTGTTCTCCTGCTGGATCGCGGTCACGTTCGGGTGCTCCGCAGCGAACTGCTTCGCCAGGATCACCGAACCGTCGGTGCTGCCGTCGTCAACCAGGATGACGTTGCACTGCGCGAACACGGTCTGCGCCGCGATCGATTCGAGCGTCTCGGGCAGGTAGTCCTCGACGTTGTAGACCGGGACGATGATCGTGACCTGGGGGGCAGGGCCTACCACACTGGGCTCCACTGGGGGTTCGCAGAGATGTTGACGAGCTGGTCGAAGCGTAAGGTGCGACGGGAATCAGGTTCAGGCATCGGGCCGCTCGGCGGGGTACGTCCCCCACCAGCCGGGCGACACGATGTCCTCCTGCGCCTCGCGGGTGGCGGCGATGCGCATCGAGGGCAGCGTGGGCGCGTCCAGTCGCGGACCGACCCGCAGCGGGGGCGCGGTATGTGCGGCCACCTGCCGGCCGAGGGCGGGCGTGGTCGGGGCATCCACCTGCCGGCCGTACCGATCCGCGCCGCGCGACTGCCGCCACAGCGCGCTGGCGCCCAGCTTCCGCCGCTCGGCGACCACGTCGTCGGGCAGCTCGAAGGGGGCGGGGAACGGCAGGTAGCGGGACAGGAAGTCGGCCAGCATCCGCTCCTGCTCGGCGAAGGCCTCGGGATCCGAGTCGGTGTCGTTGAGGCAGAACACGTCGCGGTGCCGACGGGTCAGCAGCTCGGAGAGGCGGGCGGGCGTCGAGGGATGACCGAGGTCCGCGTACTCGTACTCGATGTCGCCCGGCACCGCCTGCCCGGTCAGGTACGCCCAGTACTGGTGCAGCGAGGACGGAATCGACAGGTCGCCGTGGTGGCGGAACTGGTGCCGTGCCGTCTCGGTCACGTCCGCGTGCAACATCTGCTCGATCTGGTGCATGATGCTGCGCCGCAGGGCGAACGGAGTGTGCTTCATCTTCTGCGTGATGGTCACGCCGAAGAGCCGCTGGATGTGCCGGCGGTTGTTCTTGCCGGCCGCGTTCACCGGCGGGTCAGTGGCCCTCGCCTCGCCCAGCCCGAACTGCGCCGGGGAGAGGAAGAACTTCGCGATCCCGTTGGCATGGAAGAAGTGGGTCGGCAGCAGCGGCCGGCCGAGGAAGACGTCGTCGTTGACGTAGAGGAAGTGTTCCGCCAGGCCCTCGATGCGGTGCAGCCGGGACTCGATGGCGTGCGAGTTGAACGACGACCGGCCGCCGAGATCGGCGAAGAGTTCGGCGTGCGTGACGACGGTGATCATCGGGTGGGTCGGGTCGAGCCAGCTCGGCAGCTGGCTGTCGGTGACCAGGAAGATCCGTCGCAGCCAGGGCGCGAAGCCGTGCAGCGACCGCATGGAATACCGCAGTTCGTCCCGGTTGTGGTAGCGCGACGAGTTTGCCGCCACCGCGTGCCGCGGCGCGTCGGGAGCACGGAGCGCGGCCATCTTGCGCTTGAGCCATTCCGGATCCGAGCCGTCCACCCAGGTGTAGACGGCGTCGATCGGGAAGCCCACCCGGTCCGGGGCGCGGACGGTGAGATCGCGGCGGGTGCCGTAGGTGTTGTCGTCCGCCTCAGGAACGAAGTGGCTGAGCAGAGCCGCGGCCACGCGTACCGGCTCGGCCCGGGCCGGCGCCTCGTCGATCACCGCGTTGTGCCGGGGTGCCCGGACGACGTCACCCACCCGGGTCCAGAACTCGATCTCGCAGGCGAACTGGGCCCCCAGGACCACGCCCGCCCGGGCGTCGGTCACCGGGAACCACACCTGGATCACCTCGGCCGGGGCGAGGTCCGGCTGGTTCCGCCCGGGCTGCACCTCGACAGTGCGCACGTGCGCGCCCGACAACTCCGGTGCGGACCGGACCAGGCGACGCACCGCGTCCCGCTGGCCGACCAGGATGGCCACGGAGCTACGCAGGTAGTCATCGTTGCGCAGGCAGTGGTATTCGATCCCGGCCGACTCCAGCGTGGACGTGACGGCCACCAGGTTGCGGTGCCACATCTCCAGCGGTGTCGCCCGGGCGACCACCTCTGCTTTGGTGCGGACGCCGCCGTCGGCGACGGTCACCCGAGCGCCGACCGGGTGCACCGTGTCACCGCCGCGCGGGCGGGTGAAGGTGCGCACGAGGCGGAGCCGCCGGTGCGCGGGAAGCAGGCCGAGCAGCCGGCGCCGAGCGGCGGGCGGGAGGAGGCGGTAGACGCGCAGGGCGATCATGCTGCTGGCCGTTCCGGTCGGACGGCCACCTCGTCGGTGACCATCGTCAGTGCTGCTGGTGGCGGGACGAAACGCCGCACCCGACCTGCCCCGGCCGAACAACCGCACGAGCAGTCATCACCGCATGCCTCTCTGCAGAGCCCCCGTTGCGCTGCCGGACGGTCGGACAGGGATGGGCGGTGAGCCGTCTCCCGGTCAGGTGTGACCCTCGCGATCCGTACCGGCGGCCGTCTCCCGAGACGGGTCTCCGGCCAGCGCAGATGGCACGTTAGCAGCGAGTTCACCGGCGAGAAACCAACGAATCGGCGGAAGGGGGCGGAACGGCATGCTCGCATGTTGGAGATATATGGATTTGTAGCACTTGCCGGAAAAATCCTGGCCGTTCAGGTGGTGGAGCCGCACCAGGACGGGCAGGCGGAAATTGTCCGCTGAGCTCTCCCGCCGGACCGTCGGCACGTACCTCTTCCGACTGCCGACGACAGAGGTGGCAGAGTGGGCTGGTGACCTGGACCGAGCCCGCCGCGCGCCGGGCGCTGCGCCCGCCCGCCGACTACCGGCTGGCCGCCTCCGTCCGGTCGCTCACCTTCAGCCCGTACGACCCGTGCGCGCGGATCGCGGCCGACACCTTCTGGTACGCCACCCGCACCCCGGCCGGGCCGGCCACCCTCGCGCTGCGCTCCGGCGGCGGGGACCTGCTGGCCGAGGGGTACGGCCCCGGGGCCGACTGGGTGGTCGAGCGCGCCGACGCGATCGCCGGGCTGCGCGACGACCTCACCGGATTCGCCGAACTGGCCGCCGCGCACCCGCTGGTGGCCCGGCTGGCCGCCCAGCACCGGGGGCGGCGGATGCCCGCCACCGGCCAGGTCTTCCCCCGGCTGCTGCGGGCCATCTTCGAGCAGAAGGTGACCGGCAAGGAGGCGTACCGGGCGTACGCGGCGACGGTCCGGCACTTCGGCGAGCCGGCGCCGGGGCCGATGCAGCCGCTGCTGCTGCCGCCCGGGCCGGAGGTGGTGGCCGCCGCGCCGTACTGGGTCTTCCACCCGTTCGGGGTGGAGCAGCGCCGGGCCGACACGCTGCGCCGGGCCGCCGCCGTCGCCGACCGACTGGAACGCTGCGCGGACAGCACCGAGGCGACCCGGCGGTTGACCGCGATCGCGGGCATCGGCCCGTGGACCGCCGCCGAGGTGGTCCGGATCGCGTACGGCGACCCGGACGCGGTCAGCGTCGGCGACTACCACGTGCCGAACACGGTCGCCTGGGCGCTGGCCGGTGAGGCGCGCGGCGACGACGCCCGGATGCTGACCCTGCTGGAGCCGTTCCGGGGGCATCGGGGGCGGGTCTGCGGGCTGCTGGAGGCCGCCGGGATCCAGGCGCCGAAGTTCGGGCCGCGCGCGCCGATCCGCTCCTTCGCCCGCTTCTGATCCGGGCCGTCTCCGGCCTCGGGCGGGCGGGCGCCCGGCCGTGGCGGCCGGCGTCAGCGCCGGGCGCAGAGGCGGCGCAGGGTGCGGGCGAGCCAGTGCGCGTACCCGTGCTGGACGACGCGGCCGGCGGGCCCGGCGGCGCGCATGAACCAGCGGTCCGGCCGGCTGAACGCGGTCACCTCGAACCAGACCGCGCCGGCGTCGTCGCGGGTGACCAGGAAGGCCTCCTCGCCGCGCGCCGGGTGCCCGGGCAGGGTGCCGTAGCCGAATCCCGCGCTGCGCTCGTCGTCGGAGACCCAGATGACCTCGCACGGGCCCCAGACCCGCAGCGGCCCCACCCCCAGGCCCGTGGTGACCCGGACGCCCGGGGTGGCACGCGGCGCGTCGGTGCGCATCCGGAAGCCGGCCGTCCGGTGCAGCCGCCAGGTCAGCACCGCCTCGGCGGCGATGGCGTAGCACCCCTCGGGCAGCCGGTACCGGTGGCGCACGTGGTGCCAGCCGGCCGGCAGCCGCCCGTCCCGGGTCGCCCCGACCTCCTGGTACGTCAGCTCGGACACCCGTCCAGCCTAGGTCCCCGCGGGTGGACGCCCGCCCGGGGCGGCGCGAGCGGCCCGCCTCGGTGCGGGGGCGGGGGTCAGGCGGCTTCGCGGAGGTCGGCCAGGTCGAGCGGGGTACGCCGGCGCAGCAGCTCCTCCAGCTCGGTCACGGTGCCGACCTCGCCGAGCACGTCCTTGCCGCCGCCGAACTCGGCCGGGTAGCGGCGGGCCAGCCGATAGCGCTGCCGGCCCCGGATCAGCTCCACGCTGACCCGCCACCGCCCGCAGCAGCAGCACACCCACTCCACCCGGCGACGGTAGCTCTGACCTGCGCAAACGTGATTCGTACGGGAAGGACGGGCGGGACGGACGGGGACACGCCGCACCGCCACCGCCGGTGATCTGCCTCACGACTGTCGGCACCGTCTGATTGACTGGTCGCCGTGGACCTGCCGATCAATCCCCCAGTGGAGCCGATGCTGGCCAAGAGCGTGGCCAAGCTGCCCACCGACCCCGGCCTGACGTACGAGCCGAAGTGGGACGGTTTCCGGTGCATCGTGTTCCGCGACGGCGACGAGGTCGAGCTGGCCAGCCGGGGCGGCAAGATGATGACGCGATACTTCCCCGAGGTGGTCGAGCAGGCCCGCCGGCAGCTGCCCGAGCGGTGCGCCGTCGACGGTGAGCTGATCGTGATCCGCCGGGACGGCCCGGGCGGCCAGCCCCGGCTCGACTTCGAGCTGCTCGCCCAGCGCATCCACCCGGCGGCCTCCCGGGTGAAGCTGCTGGCCGAGACGACCCCGGCCGACTTCGTCGCCTTCGACCTGCTCGCCCTCGGCGACGACCTGCTGCTCGACGAGCCGTACCCGCGCCGCCGGGCCCGGCTGGAGCAGGCGCTGGCCGGCGTCCGCCCGCCGGTGCACGTGACCCAGGTGACCACCGACCCGGAGACGGCCCGCCGCTGGTTCGACGTGTTCGAGGGCGCCGGGCTGGACGGGTTGATCGTCAAGCCGGCCGAGCTGCCGTACGAGCCGGGCAAGCGGTCGATGTTCAAGGTCAAGCACGCCCGGACGGCCGACGTGGTGGTGGCCGGCTTCCGCTGGCACAAGTCCGGCCCGGTGGTCGGCTCGCTCCTGCTCGGCCTCTACGACGACGCCGGGGTGCTGCACCATGTCGGGGTGAGCGCCTCGTTCACCATGGCCCGGCGCGCGGAGCTGCTGGAGGAGCTGGCCCCCTACCGGGACATCGGCGACGAGCACCCGTGGGTGCACGGCGACCACGAGCGTGGCCAGCGCATCCCGGGCGGGGTGAGCCGCTGGACCGGCACCAAGAACCTCGAATGGGAGCCGCTGCGCCCCGAGCTGGTGGTCGAGGTGGGCTACGACGCGATGGAGGGCGACCGGTTCCGGCACACCGCCCGGTTCGTCCGCTGGCGACCCGACCGCGACCCCCGGTCCTGCCGCTACGACCAGCTCGACCGGCCGGTCCGCTTCGACGTGGACCAGGTCCTGCGCGGCGACCCGACGGCCACCGTGGAGCCGGCCGCCGCCGGCCCCGCGTAGCCTGGCCGTCGACACGATCATGGAGGCTCGCTGGTGACCCCCACTGCCCACCTCGTCCGCCGGGTCCGGCTCACCGTCGCCGGGCTCGCCGCGGCGGCGCTGCTCGCCGCCGGGTGCACGCTGCCGGCCCTCGCGCCGCGCACCGAGACGCAGGGCGAAGCCGCGGCGCCGGGCAGCACCCCGACCTGGCGGGACTGCCCGGAGGTCGCGGAGGACCTGGTGGGGCGCGGCGCGCCGGGGATGCGGTACGACTGCGCGAAGATCGCCGTACCGCGCAACTGGGGCACCGGCGGCGGCGCGACCGCCGGCCCGGGCGGCGGGGAGACCTTCGAGATCTCGCTGCTGCGGGCCCGCTCGTCGAAGCAGCGGAACCGGATCGGTTCCCTCGTGATCAACCCGGGCGGCCCGGGTGGGTCCGGCGTGGACACCGCTGTCTACCTCTCCTTCGGGCAGGCGTTCGGCGGGCTGCCCGCCTCGATCACCGACCGGTTCGACATCGTCGGGTTCGACCCGCGCGGGGTGGCCCGGTCCAGCCCGGTCAAGTGCATCTCCGACGCCGACCTGGACACCAGCTTCGGCTTCGACCCCGACCCGGCCAGCCAGGAGTTGTTCGACGACTACGTCGCGCTGAACCGGAAGATCGGCACCGGCTGCGGCGACAAGTACGGCGACCAGTTGCCGCTCTACGGCACCGAGCAGGCCGCCCGGGACATGGACGCGGTACGCGCGGCGGTCGGCGACGAGAAGCTGACCTACCTGGGCTACTCGTACGGCACCCTGCTCGGCGCCACGTACGCCCAGCTCTACCCGCAGCGGGTGCGCGCGCTGGTGCTCGACGGCGCGGTCGACCCGCAGCAGAAGCTGATGGCCGGCTCGGAGAGCCAGGCCAAGGGGTTCGAGCGGGCGTTCGGCAACTTCACCCGCTGGTGCGCGGCCAACGCCGGCCGCTGCCCGATCGCACCGGACGCCCGGGCGGCGGTGACCGCCGCGATCGACAAGGCGAAGGCCTCGCCGGTGCGCGGCGCCGGCGGTCGCGAGGCCACCTCCGGCTGGGTCTTCTACGCGGTCATCTCCTCGCTCTACACCGAGTCGGGCTGGGAGGAACTGGGCCGGGCGATCGACAAGCTGGAGGGCGGCGACCCGGCCGACGTGTTCCGGCTCGCCGACGCGTACGCCGGCCGGGAGGAGGACGGGCGCTACTCGAACCTCTTCGACGCCAACCTGACCATCAACTGCGCGGACGAGACCGAGAAGCCGAGCCTGGAGCAGATCCGGCAGATGCAGTCGCAGTGGCGGCAGAAGTACCCGCTGTTCGGGCCGGCCCTGGCGGTCGGGATGCTGGGCTGCGCCCAGTGGCCGGGGCAGCGGGATCCGTACCCGACCGGCAAGGCCGTCGGCGCGCCGCCGATCCTGGTGGTCGGCACCACCGGCGACCCGGCCACCCCGTACGAGCAGACTCCGCGGCTGGCCTCGATGCTCGGCGTGGGGCGGGTGCTGACCTGGGAGGGCGAGGGGCACACCGCCTACCCGCAGACGACCTGCGTCACGAACGCGGTGGACGCTTACCTGATCTCTTTGACCGTTCCCAGAGAGGGACTTCGCTGTCCGGCGCGTTGAGCGGCTGACGCCGCTCCGGCTCGGGCAGGTCGATGTCGTACCGCGTGGCCAGCTCCTCCAACAGCGCCCGCATCCGGCGGACGTCGTGCTTCAGCTCCTCCTGCTCGTCGTGCTCGAAGGCGTCGTCGTCGACGATGAGTCGGCTGGCGAAGTGCGCGGTGATCAGCGGGATGACCAGCAGCACCATCGTCGAGATGAGCAGGGCGGCGAGGAAGCGTCCCGCCCAGGTGGTCGGCGAGATGTCGCCGTACCCGACGGTGGAGGCGGTGACGACGGCCCACCAGACCGCGTCGGCGGCGCTGGCGTTCTCCACCTGGGCGTAGATGACGCCGGCCACCACGATCATGAGCAGGTAAGAGATGATCAGCGTGCGCGGCGAGTTCGCGAACCAGACCAGTCCCCGGTAGATCCACCGGAAGGGCTGCAGCAGGGGCTCCATGCCGCACCATGCTGCCCGCTCCGGGCAACCCACGCCCGCACATCGTCGAGTGTCGCTGTGGCAGGCTGCGGCCATGACCGATGTGATCTTCCGGGAGGCGGTCCGGGCGGACCTGCCCGCCGTCATCGCCCTGCTCGCCGACGACGTGCTCGGCAAGGCGCGGGACTTCACCGAGGTCGACGAGGCGTACGAGCGGGCCTTCGCCGACATCACCGCCGACCCGCGCAACCACCTGATCGTCGCCGACGAGGCGGGCGAGCTGGTCGGCTGCATGCAGATCACGTACATCCCGGGGCTGGGCCGGCACGGCGCCGAGCGCTCCCTGATCGAGTCGGTACGGGTCCGCTCCGACCTGCGCGGGCGGGGGCTGGGCCGACGGATGATGGAGTGGGCCGTCGACCAGGCCCGGCAGCGGGGCTGCGCCCTGGTCCAGCTCACCACCGACAAGGCCCGCGCCGACGCCCACCGCTTCTACCGCAGCCTGGGCTTCGTCGCCAGCCACGAGGGCATGAAACTCCCCCTCTGAGGCGCCAGCCGCCGACGCGACCGCCCGGCCCGACGCGGCGCGGCCCGACCGGATGACATCGGCGCCCTTTGGAGCTGATGTCGTAAACGATTCACCGGCAGGTCGCCGAAAGCCCCCCGACCCGTTCCCGCGGCCGCTCCGGCGCGACGTCGGGAGGCATCCCGGTCGAAGGCCAACCGGCGTCGCCCCGGGCTGATCCGTTTACGACATCAGCTCCAAAGCGACCGACCACCCCCTTCCAGAGGCGGAGCACCACCCCGGCGCAGCGCCACCCCGGCGCAGCGGCCACCCCGGCCACCCCGGCGCAGCGGCCCGACCAAGCCAGACCCCGCCGGCATCGTCCCCGAACCGTGCCGGCGCAGCGGCGCCGAGATGGCTCAGGCGTCCACCAGGTGGCCGTCGCGCAGGGTGAGGGTGCGGTCGGCCAGCTCGATGAGGGCCGGGTCGTGCGTGGCGACCAGGGCCGTCATGCCCCGGGCGTGCACCACGGCGCGCAGCAGGTCCATGATCGAGCGCCCGGTCTCCGAATCGAGCTGGCCGGTCGGCTCGTCGGCGATCAGCAGGGCCGGCTCGTTGGCCAGGGCCCGGGCCACCGCCACCCGCTGCTGCTGCCCGCCGGAGAGCTCGTACGGCCGCTGCGCGGCGTGCCCACCCAGCCCGACCAGCTCCAGCAGCACGGCCACCCGCTCCTCCCGTTCCGCCGCCGACACCCGGGCCAGCCGCAGCGGCACGCCGACGTTCTCCGCGGCGGAGAGGATCGGCACCAGCCCGAAGGTCTGGAACACGAAGCCCACCGTGCCCCGGCGCAGCCGCAGCAGCTCGGCCTCACCGGCGGCGGTCACGTCGTGCCCGGCCACCCGCACCCGGCCACTGTCCGGCCGGTCCAGCCCGCCGACCAGGTTCAGCAGGGTGGTCTTGCCGGCGCCCGAGCGGCCCCGGACGGCCACCAGCTCACCCCGGCCGGCCACGAAGGAGACGTCGCGCACCGCGTGCACGGCGTGCTCACCCCGGCCGAAGGTGCGGCTCACCCCCTCCACCCGGACCACCTCGTCGACGAGGGCCGCGGCACCGGCCCGGCCGGCGGAAACCTGCTCGCTCATGCGTCACTCCCGTTCGGTTCCGGCGTGCGGTCGCCGGGGCGGACCTCGACGTGGTCCGGTTCGAGGTTGAGGCGGACCCGGTCGCGCAGCGCCAACGCGTCGACGAAGGACGCGGGCAGCTGCATCCGGCCGGCCCGGTCGAGCACGGCGTACTCCTCGCTGACCAGCTCGGTGCTGCCGTCGGCGCCGATCCGCGCCGTCCGGCGTACCTCGGAGGAGGTTCGGCCGTCGCGGATCGCGACGGTCCGGCGGACCTGGGTGGCCACGGCCTGGTCGTGGGTGACCACCACGATCGTCACGCCCAGCTCGGCGTTGATGGTGCGCAGCGCGGCGAAGACCTCCGCACCGGTGGCCTCGTCGAGCTCACCGGTCGGCTCGTCGGCGAAGAGCACCTCCGGGTCGTTCGCCACCGCCACCGCCACCGCGCAGCGCTGCTGTTCACCGCCGCTGAGCTGGCCGGGACGCCGGTCGGCGCAGTAGCCCACCCCGACCAGGTCCAGCAGCTCCTCGGCCCGCCGCCGCCGGGCCCGCCCGCCGCCGGCCCGGCCGGCCAGCTTCATCGGCAGCTCGACGTTCTCCCGCGCGGTCAGGTACGGCAGCAGGTTCCGGCCGGTCTGCTGCCAGACGAAGCCGACCACGTCCCGCCGGTAGCTCAACCGTCGCCGGTTGGAGAGGGCGAGCAGGTCGTAGTCGGCGACCCGGGCGATCCCGGCGGTCGGGGTGTCCAGCCCGGACAGGATGTTGAGCAGCGTCGACTTCCCGGAGCCGGACGCGCCGACGATCGCCACCAGCTCGCCCCGGTCGATGACCAGGTCGAGCCCCTGCAGGGCGACCACCTCCACCCCCTCGGTCTTGAAGATCCGGACCAGGCCGTCGCAGACGATGTGCCCGCGCAGGCGGTCCTGCCCGCCGGCCCGCTCGGCCGCGCGCTGCGCGGCCCGCCGCTGCAACGCGGCGAGATCCGGTACGGCGGACGTCTCGGCGGTAGCCGTCATCTCAGCTCTCCTCTCCGAGCCGGAGCACCTCGCCGAGGCGCATCCGACGGTTGTTCACGGCCTCGACCGCGACGGCGAAGGCCAGCGCCAGCAGGGCCAGCCCGAGCACCCCGGCCACCAGGCCGGGTTCGAAACGCACCGTCACCGGCGCCCCGCCGGTGAACGCGGACAGCCCCAGCACCGGGTTCAGCAGCAGCGGCAGCAGGGCGCCCACCACGGCGCCGGTCAGCACCGAGACCACCACCAGCGGGGCGAGTTCCACCAGCAGCAGGCCCCGCCACTGCCGGCGGGACAGCCCCATCGTGCGCAGCCGGGACAGCACCTGCGCCCGGCCGCGGGCGCCCGCGAGCACCGCGAACGCCAGCGCGAGCAGGCCCAGGACGCCGCCGCCGGCCGCGCCGGTGGCGAAGCCGAAGACGAGCAGCCCGTTGACCCCGCTGCCGCCCAGCCGCTCCCGCTCGGCCGCCCAGGTCGTCACCTGCGGGGGCAGCGGTCGCTTCCCGCCGGTCACCGCACCGCTGGTCTGGTAGCGGGTCTGTCCCTCCTCGGCGACCCGCCCCAGCGCCGCCGGGTCGACCGTGGCGTCCCCCGCGGCGAGCAGGAACCCGGTCGGCGCGAGCGGGTGCGGGGCGTTGGCGGGCAGCCCCGGCCAGGGCAGCACCAGGAACCGTCCCGTCCCGCCCGGGATCAGCGGGAACTCCTCCGCCGTGCCGGCGATCCGGAACGGCAGCCGGTTGCCCTGCACGTCCACCCAGCCGGGCCGGCGGCCCGCGCCGTCGGCGAGCTCCGCGTCGGCGAGGGCGGCGGCGAAGTCCGGCGACACCAGCGCGGGCAGCGCCGTCGCGGCGTCCCCACCGGCCCGCAGCGCGGCGGGCACCGCCGGGTCGAGCCCGGAGCGCCGGGCCACCTCCGCGAAACCGGCGGGCTCCACCAGCAGCACGTACGCCTCGCCGGCCCCGCCGGGGCTGCCCTCCGAGTCGGCGTAGAGCCGCTGCCCGGGGGTGGCCAGCACGGGGGTGACCGCCCTGATCCCGGGCAGCCCGGCCAGCTCGGTCGCCGTGTCCGGGGCGAACCGGTCGCCGCTGACCAGCGCGTCGGCCGGCACCGTCCGGGTCGCCGCCCGGTCCCGCCCGTCCTCGATACCGACGGCGACGACCCCGCAGAAGGCCGCCGTGGCGATCGCCAGCACGACCACCACCAGCGGCGCGGCCACTCCGACCCGACCGGCGCGGGCGGTGCCGAGGAAGGCGACCGCGCCGCGCGCCCGGGCGGCCAGCCGGCTGAACAGCCGCAACGGCCACGGGTACGCGCGTAGCGCCAGCAGCGCGGCGGCGACCGCGAGCAGCACCGGCACCGACACCAGCAGCGGGTCCACCTCGTCGCCGAGGGCGAGTCCCCTTCGGCGCAGCAGGAACGCGGCGAGCGCGGCCAGGCCGATGAAGGTGACCTCAACGGTGAGCCGGCCCGCGCCGCCCCGGGCGCGCAGCAGGTCCCGCCGGACCCCGCCGTCGCGCTGGCCGGTCAGCACCGCCACCGGCAACGCCAGTGTGGCCAGCACCGCCGCCAGCACGGTCAGCCGGCTCGCCGCGTCGGGTGTGCCGGCGCCCAACGGGTCGGCGGGGAGCAGACCGCCGAGCAACCAGCCGGCCGCCGCGGCGGCCGGCACCACCAGCACCGACTCGGCCAGGCCGCGCCGCACCACGGCGGTTCTCGAACCGCCCCGGGCCCGCAGCAGCACGTACTCGTCGCGGCGGCGGCGCACCGCCAGCCGGGCCGCGAGCACGGTCAGGCCGGCGAGGGTGGCGAGCACCCCGGCGGCGATGATGGTCAGCAGCGTACGGGCGGCGGCGAGCGAATCCGCGTACTGCCGCAGCGGAATGTCGACGCCCTGGGCGAGCAGCAGCCCGGCGGGGCGCTCCCGGTCCAGTTGGGCGATGCCGTCGAGCACCGCGTCTAGGCGACCCGGGGTGAGCCGCCCGGGGTCGACCCGGTAGCGCCAGCCGAAGCCGACCGCCCAGCCGGCCGCCGCCCGGTCGTCGAAGCCGGCGTCGTCGGTCAGCCCCACCATCTGGAAGGGCTCGCCGTCGCCGACCGGCGGGGTGAGCCGCAGCGCCGAGGGGAGCGCGTCCCACGCACCGCCGCCGGCGTCGACCGGTCGGAACAGGCCGACCACCGCGACGGTGGTGGCGGAGAACTCCCGACCGTCGGAATCGAGCAGCGCCAGGCGCAGCCGGCTGCCGGCGCGCAGGCCGAGTTGCCGGGCGACCGGTTCGGCGAGCACGGTCTCGACCGGCGCGGCCCGGTCCGCCCCCTCCCCCGGCCAGCGGCCGTCGACCAGGGTGGCCGACTCCCGCAGCCCGGTCATGGTGCGCAGGCTCAGGTCGAACAGCCCCTTGTCGGCCGTGAGCTCTGGTCCCGTCAGCCGACCGAACTCGGTGTCGGCGACGTACCAGCGCTCGCCCACCACCTCGCGTACCGGCGCGGGCATCCCCGCCAGCAGCGAGTCCAGGTTGGCCCGGTGGGTGGCGGCCACCCTGCTCGTGCCGGACTGCGGCTCCGCCGGCCGTTGGTAGAGCACGTCGCGGCGGAGACCCGGCAGGTCGGCCAGCTGCTCGCGCAGCCCCTGGCCGGACAGCCGGTCCGCCACCCGCGGCATCCCGGTGACCAGCAGCGCGGTGACCAGTGTGAGCACCGCGAGGAGCAGGAAGTGCCCCCCGTACGCGCGCACCCTGCGCAGCACGGCCAGCACGCTCATCGTTCTCCCCCGATCCGCAGCTGGGCCGCCGCGACACGTTGCCGAATGCCGGTGGCCAGGACGGCGCTGCACGCGAGCGCGGCCAGCAGCAGCCCGAGCGCGGTCAGGCCGATCGGCGTCCAGGGCAGGGTGAAGGCCGCCTCCGGCACGGGCCGGCCGGCGCTCGGGGTGAGGATCACCAGTGGGGCCATGGTGGCGCCCACCCCCGCGCCCACCAGCAGGCCGACGGCGACCCCGATGCCGGCCAGGAAGGTCTGTTCGGCCAGCATCGCGCGGGCCAGCAGGGGCGGTCCGGCGCCGAGGGTGTGCAGGACGGCGAACTCGGCGAGCCGGTGCCGGGCGGTGGCCCACACGTCCACGGCGAGGCCGACCAGGGCGAGCAGCACCGAGCCGAGGGCCGCGGCGAGCAGCCCGGTCCGCGCGCCCCGCCAGTACGGGTCGCCGGCGGCCTCCTCGGCCGCCGCCCGCCGGTCGAGGACGGTCACGCCGGGCAGCTCCCGGATCGCCGCCGCCGCGGCGGCGTGCCCGCCGTCGTCGGTACGCAACCACCACTCCGGCACCGGCCGAACGGCGGCCCGGTGCCGCACCAGCCAGTCCGTGGCGGCCGGCAGGTCGATCAGCAGCGCGCCGCCGGCCTCGGTGGCACCCGGCACCGCGTCCAGTTCGCCGACCACCCGCACCGGCACGGACGCCCCGGAGAGGGCGAGCGGCACGACGTCGCCGGGCCGGACGTTCAGCGCGGCCAGCACCTGCGGGGTGACCAGCGCCGGCACCGGCGTGTTCGGCCCCGCCGGTACGACGGCGAAGCGGACCGTCGGCTGCCGGGCGAAGCGGCCGCCCTCGGTCAGCGCGATGTCGTAGTCGGCGTTGACCCCGCCGGGGGTGACGGCGCTCGTCGGCACCGGCGCCTCGCCGACCGCGTCGACCATCGACCACTCGCCGGTCAGCGCGACCGGCTGGGCGGTGCCCGCCGCGTCGGTCACCCGCAGCCCGTCGATCCGCAGGCCGTAACCGCGGGCCGCCGCGTCGCCTGCCTCGGCCTGGAAGCCGGCCACCCGCCAGGCGGCGCCGGCGGGCAGGTCGACCGCGAAGGGCACCGGGCGGTCGACCAGGGAGTCGGTGGTGGCCAGCGGCAGTTGCAGGGCCAGCCCGTCGGCCCGGGTGAGCAGCACCGACGCCTGGATCCGCTGGCCGGTCACCGGCTCGCGGACCGGGGTGCGGAGGGTGCCGGTGAGTTGGCGGGCGTCGGCGGGCAGCGGGACACCGGCCGGCGCGCCCCGGTCCCGGGCCAGCCGGCCGAGCAGCTCGCCCGGTGGCCGGTCGGCGAGCCGGTCCGCGATCAGGGCCACGTCCGGTGCCGCGCCGGCGTCCAGGGCGAGCACGGTGGCCGGCAGGCTGTCGCGGCCCAGCCGCACCTCGTCCCGCCAGGTTGGCAGCACGGCCCGGACCCCCGGCAGGCCGGCCAGGTCGGCGGCCCGGTCCACCGGCGCGGCACCGCCGCGCTCCGTCACCCGCAGGTCGGCGCCGACGCTGTGGTCGGCCTGGTCGCGCTGCGACCGCTCCCAGGTGCTGACCAGTGACCAGGCCAGGGTGCTGCCGCCGACGGCGAGCGTGAGCAGCAGCACCGGCCCGGCGTGCGGACGGCGGCCCGCCTGCCACATGCCGAACATGGTGGCCGTCCACGGTCGCCGGTCGACGAACCGTTCCGCGAACCGGGTGGCCGGGGGCAGCAGCCGCAGGGCGAGCACCGCCCCGGCCAGCACGCCGAGGGTGGGCGCGACGGCGAGCAGCGGGTCGATGCCGAGCCGGCCGCCCGCGCCGGCCAGCGGCGAGGAGTACTGCCGGAGCTGCGTCCAGGCGAGCAGGGCGAGCAGCACCAGGGCCAGGTCCACCCCGGCCCGCTGCACGGTGGCGGCCCGGGTCGGGCGGGACCGGGCGGCCATGTCAGCGACGTAGCTGCCGGCGCGACGCAGGGCCGGCAGCACCATGGCGAGCAGGCAGCCCACCGCCGCGGCGAGGGCGACCGCCCAGACCGCCCCGGCGCCGCCGCTGTCCAGCCGCAGGCCGCCCGTACCCTCGCCGCCGCTGATCCCGCGCAGCGCCACGCCGGCCAGCGGCGGCGCGAGCAGCGCGGCCGGCAGCACCACCAGCGTCGCCTCCCGTACGGCGAGGTTGGCGAGCTGGTTACGGGCCGCTCCCCGGGCGCGCAGCAGCGCGGTCTGCGCCCGCCGGTCCTCGTTGAGCAGTGCGGCGACCAGCACCAACGCGTAGCCGCCGAGCACCACGATCAGCAGCAGCGGGGTGAGCAGCGCCGAGCGGCCCACCAGGTCGGCGCGGCCGAGCCGGTCGATCAGCCGGTCCAGGCCGGTGACGCTCTGCGCGGACGAGCCGAGACCGGCCTTCTCGGGCACCTCGACGGCGGCAGTCGCGACGGCCTCCTTGACCTCCGGCAGCCGGCTCGACGCGACGCTGCGCAGGTCCGGCTCGACCACCCAGGAGATCGAGGTGGAGCCGGGGAAGGTGCGGGCGAAGTCGGCCGGGTCGAGGGCGAACGGGCCGTACGAGTCGCCGATGTCACCGCCGCCGCTCACCCCGGGCGCGAGCTGCCAGTACGCCGCGGCCGGGTCGCGGGGCCGGAAGATCCCGGCGACCACCACGTCGGTGGCCCGTCCGGAGCTGCGGTCGGTCATCGGCACCCGGGTGCCGGGGGTGAGCCGCAGCGCGCCGGCGACCCGTTCGGGGACGGTGACCTGGGTGGGGTTCGCCCCGGCGGCGGGCCAGGATCCGCCGACCAGCTCGGCGTGCGCGGCGAGGCCGTCGAGGGTGGCCAGGTCGGCGAAGACCGGGTCGTCGTCGGTGCGGGCGGCGCCGAGGTCGCCGGTCAGTTCCCGGCCGGTGCCGTGGCGGGCAGCGGAGACGACGACCCTCGCCCCGCCCAACCCGCCGGCGACGCTGTCCCGGACGGCCCGGTCCCGGCCGGCGGCCTCGGCCGCGTCCCGGCCGCCGGACCCGCTGATCAGCAAGCTGCGCTCGGCGGCGGGCGCCGCCGCCAACATCGCCCGCTGCCCGGCGTCGATCGCCCGCCGGTTGTAGTCGGACAACCCGGTGACCAGCGCGACGGCGACCAACGCGGCGACCGCCGCCGCCGCCAGCAGGCCCCGCGCCTCGTAGGCCCGCCTCCACACCAGCTTCATCCGTACGCCTCCCCCGGGGCCCTCGCTGGGCCGGTGACCAGGTAGAGCGGGTACGGGCCGGAAAAGGTTCGCGCCCTTTACATGATCGTTATCCGACGTCGTCCCAACGCAGACCGGCCAGCGTAGCGGCCGCGCGCAGCGCCTCGGCGAAGCGGGCCACGCTGCCGTTGAGGGCGGCCAGCTCGTCCGGGCCGAGCAGCACCACCAGGCCGCCGTCGGTCACCGCCAGCACACAGGGGGTACGGCCCTCGCTGGCCGTCCGGACCGCCGGGCTGCGCTCGTTGAGGTGCACCAGCTCCATCGGCACCCCCAGCTCGGGCTGGAGGTCGCGCCACTCCCGCTTGCGGCCCAGACCGTGGTGGGTGACGTCACACAGCGCGCACGAGGCGGTCCCCCGGACCTTGCCGACCAGGTACGCCAGTTCGCCGCGCAGTCCGCCGTCGGCGTGGTAGACGCCGACCAGTCGCCGGATCACGCCCGAGGTGGAGGTCATGCCGGCCAGTGTGCCGGACGCCGATCCGCACCGCTGACGAGTTGTCGGCGGGTGCTCAGTCCCGCGAGTCCGGCCGGTGCTGCTTGATCCACTTCTCGACGTCAGACTTCCGCCAGACCTTGCCCATGGCGAGGACGGCGATCGGCTCCGGGAAGTTCCGTTGATTGGCGATCACGGACGCGCGCTGCCGGGAGACGCCACCGAGCATCTCCCGAATTTCCGACACGCCGACAAGCTCCACACGTTGACGATGACAGCGGCGCAGTCGCCATACGCCGACAACTACGGTGTCTATTGACGTAGACAATGGCATCAGCCAGCATGGGTGCATGGCCATGCCGCACGCCTCCGCCGTACCCGACCGTCAGCAGCGGGCGGTCCGCCCGCACGTGCCGATGCGACCGCTGTGGCTGTGTCGGGTGTGCGCCGCCGCCTGGCCGTGCCCGCCGGCACGGCTGCTGCTGGGCATGGAGTACCGCCGGGACCCGGTGGCGCTCTCCGTCTACATGGCGGGCTGCCTCTTCGACGCCACCGCCGACCTGATCCGCCTCAACCCTCACCCGGCGCCGTCACCAGCCGACCTGTTCGACCGGTTTCTGGCCTGGACGGCCCGGCGGCGGAGGTAGTCGACGAGCCGCGCTGCCGCCCGTTCAGGCGGTCTCGTCGGCCTCGCGCTTCGCCCGGCTCGGCTGCACCCGCTTCGGCTCCCCCGGCATCTTCGGGTGGTCCGGCGGGTACGGCATGTCGCCCTGGCCGGCGGCCGCGTCCCGCTCGGCCCACTGAAGCAGCGGGGTGATGTCGAACGGGGCGTCGTCGATGCCGGCGTGCGGGTCGCCCCGCTCGGCGAGCCGGGCCGGCACGCTGCGCAGGTCGAAGTCGTCCGGATCGACGTCGGGCAGCTCGTCCCAGGTGACCGGGGTGGAGACGGTGGCCCGGGCATTGGCGCGCAGCGAGTAGGCGCAGGCGATGGTGCGGTCCCGGGCCATCTGGTTGTAGTCGACGAACACCCGCCGGCCCCGCTCCTCCTTCCACCAGGCGGTGGTGACCAGGTCGGGACGGCGGCGCTCCAGCTCGCGGCCGAGCGCGATGGTGGCCCGGCGCACCTCGGTGAACGTCCAGCGGGGCTCGATGCGCAGGTAGACGTGCACGCCCCGGCCGCCCGAGGTCTTCGGCCAGCCGGTCGCACCCAGCTCGGCCAGGAGCGCGCGCAGCTCGCCGGCCGCGGTCGCCGCGTCGGCGAAGTCGGTGCCGGGCTGCGGGTCGAGGTCGACGCGCAGCTCGTCGGGGCGGTCGACGTCGGCGGCCCGCACCGGCCAGGGGTGGAAGACGATGGTGCCCATCTGGGCGGCCCAGGCCACGTGGGCCAGGTCGGCCGGGCACAGCTCGTCGGCGCTGCGCCCACTGGGGAAGCTGATCTTCGCCGTGCGCACCCACGGCGGGACACCCCGGGTCGGCACCCGCTTCTGGAAGAACATCTCCCCCTCGATGCCCTCCGGGAAGCGCTGGAGCGTGGTGGGGCGGTCCCGCAGGGCGCGCATGATCCCGTCGCCCACCGCCAGGTAGTAGTGGAAGACGTCCGCCTTGGTGAAGCCGCGGCCGGGGAAGATCACCCGGTCGGGACTGCTCAGCCGGACGGTGTGCCCGGCGACCTCGATCTCGGTCACCGTCGCCTTCGAGGAGCCGCCCATTCCGCGACCATATGCGACGCCCCCGACATCCGACGTACCGTTGGCGGGTGAGTCTTGACGAGAACGAGCTGCCCCGCACCGAGGAAGAGTGGCGGGTCCGGTTGAGCCCGCAGGAGTTCCGGGTGCTGCGCGAGGCCGGCACCGAGCCACCGTGGACGGGCGAGTACGTCGACACCAAGACCCCCGGCGTCTACCACTGCCGGGCCTGTGGCCTGGAACTCTTCTCCAGTGACACCAAGTTCGACTCGCACTGCGGCTGGCCGAGCTTCGACGATGCCATCCCCGGCCGGGTCAAGGAGATCGAGGACCGCACCCTGGGCATGAGCCGCACCGAGATCCGCTGCGCGCGCTGCGACAGCCACCTCGGGCACGTCTTCCACGGCGAGGGCTTCACCCCGAAGGACACCCGACACTGCGTCAACTCGCTGTCGATCCGGCTGGAACCGCGCACCGAGGCCTGACCCGCCGGGCACCGGCGACACCGTGTCGGCCGCCCGGGCCGGCTGATCGACTCCGTGTCGGCGATGTGGCGGCGTCCCGGTCGCGCTCATACCGCCGTTCCGGCGACATGGAGTCGATCGACGACCGCGTGACCGCGGTCGTGTGGGTGGCGTGGCTACCGGCCGGCCGGCCCCGTCAGCAGCCGCACCTCGGCGGTACGGGACTGCTCGACCCGCCCGGCCAGCTCGCGTACCCGGGGGCTGGTCGCGGTGGCCACGTGCGCCCGGGCCAGGTCGGCCGCCTCCTGCTGGTGGCTGCCGAGCAGTCGGCGCAACACGGCGTCCGCGTGCCCGGCTGGGGCGTTCCGCAGGCGGGCGAGGTCCCCCGGGGCGGCCAGGTGCCCGCTGTGGTCGTGCCGCCCGGCGGTCGCGGCCGGACCGGCGTCGTGCAGCCAGGCGCGCATGGTGGTCAGCTCGTCGGCCTCGGTCACCTCGATGGCGGCGACGAGGGTGCGCAGCTCGGGGTCGGTCACCCGGTCGCGCCCCAGCCGGACGATCTCCATTGTCTGCTCGGTGTGGGCCACCATCATGGTCAGGTAGATCACGTCGAGGGTGCCGAGCGCGGTGTCCGTCGGGCCCGCGGTCGCGGGGCGGGTCGCCTGCGGGGTCGGGGCGTCGGCGCAGCCGGCGGCCGGCAGCAGGGCGGCGAGCGCGACGAGCACCACCGCCCGCGCCACGCCACCTCTGGCCGGGTCGCGCCGAGGGGCGGATGCGGCCCGCACCGGCACGGGCCGTACCCGTCCGGTCAGACCTGCGACCACAGCGCCGGCACGTTCGGCGGTTCCCAGCCCGGGATCGCGGTGTGCGCCTGCCGGCACCGGTAGCTCAGCCCGTTGTAGGTGACCTGGTCACCCACCTGGTAGGCGCGACCGGCGGTCCAGCTGCCGCTCGGGGCGGGCGGCGTGGTGGGAGCCGGCGGCGTCGGGGTGGGCGAGCTGGTGGGGGTCGGCGTCGGGCTGGGAGCCGGACCGCCGCCGCCACCGATCTGCACGTCCACGCAGGAGTAGAACGCGTTGGCGGTGTCCGCGATGTTCCACACCGCGAGGATCTTCTGCCGGCCGGAGAAGCCGCCGAGGTTCACGGTGTGCGACACGGTGGCGCCGGGCTGCTGGCCGCCCCCGTTGAAGACGCCCACCCGGGTGCCGCCGATGAAGTACTCCCAGTTGCTGGTGGCGTGCCGGGCGGTGTTGGTCCAGGTGAACGTCACCGAGCTGCCGACCGAGGTGGCCGGCCAGCCCCGGCTGTCGTCGTTCAGGACGGCGAAGTGGGCGATGTTGGCGTGGCAGTTGCGCAGCCCCTTCGGGCCCTCCACGCTCTGCGGCTCGTACTTGATCTGCCCGCAGTCGGGCACCCGGTTCTGCGCGCAGAGCGCCTGGCGGCTGGGTGGTCCGGAGACGTAGCCGTGCGCCTGGGCGGGGGCGGCGACGGCGAGCGAGGACACGACGGCGCCCGCCGCCAGGACCGGGACGGTGACTCTTCGACGCATGATGGCAACTCCTCGGCTTCGGCCTGCTGAAGGTGCCACCAACATAATTTAAACCTTGTTAACAGTAAAGACTCCTGTCAATAAAAACATCGACGTCCATGATGCTCCTGGCCTCCGCTCAGAGCCGCAGCAGGCTGCCCTTCTCGTCGACCCGGTCGGCGGAGTCGTCGTCCAGCCAGACGCCCCCGCTGGCGAGGTACCGGAAGCGGTACTCGCCGGGGCCGAGCTTCACCGTCACCGTCCGGGTGCCGTCGCGGCGGGCGACCAGCTCGTGCCGGCCGGGCTCCCAGCCGTTGAAGCAGCCGACGACGCTGACCGGGCCGGGCGGGGTGTCCCGGGGCAGGCAGAAGGTGACCCGGGTCTGGTTGCCGAAGAGCTTGTTGCGCTTGATCACGTGGTCCTCCGGGGTCGAGGCGGTTCACCAGGCCCAACGCGCGACACGCCGGGGGCGAAACGCCGTCCGGCCGGATCCACTCGCGGCATTTCGCCCCCAACGGCCCCGCCCTGGCGCACCCTGATGTCACATGTCCTGATTCGGGGGGTTTTTGATCGTGGCTACCTGTGAGGTCTGCGGCAACGAGTACTGGATGGCGTTCGAGGTGCGCACAGTCAGCGGTGACACGCACACCTTCGACTGCTTCGAGTGCGCGGCGCAGAAGCTGGCGCCGATCTGCGAGCACTGCGAGGTCAAGATCCTCGGCCACGGCGTGGAGGTCGGCGGCCGGTTCTTCTGCTGCGCGCACTGCGCCCGCGCCGAGGAGGCCCAGGGCGCCGAGATCCGCGACGCGGTCGGCGCCCGCCCGGCCTGACCGCGCGCCCCGGCCCCGCACCGGGCCGGGGCTCTCCGGAGTACGCGCCACCGCCCGGCCTACCATCGCGGGATGCCGCCGCAGACCACCCAGGTCCGGGTCGCCGCCTTCGCCGACCTGGACGCCCGCACCTTCCACGACCTGCTCCGGCTGCGCATCGACGTGTTCGTGGTCGAGCAGCACTGCCCGTACCCGGAGCTGGACGGCCGGGACGTCGAGCCCGGCACCCGGCACCTCTGGCTGGAGCGCGACGGCGCCGTGCTGGCGTACCTGCGGATCCTGGCCGACCCGGACGGCTCGGCGCGGATCGGCCGGGTGGTGGTGGCGCCGACGGCGCGCGGCGGCGGGCACGCCGGCCGGCTGATGATTGAGGCGCTGCGGCTGGTCGGCGACCGGCCATGTGTGCTGGAGGCGCAGTCCTACCTGGTCGACTTCTACGCCCGGCACGGCTTCGCGGTGACCGGCCCGGAGTACGTCGAGGACGGCATCCCGCACGTCCCGATGCGCCGGCAGAGCCGACCCGGTCACCCGGGAGACATTGACGAATAGCGTTTTCCCGTGGGAGCCTGCGAGGCAGAGCCGTCGCGGGAGCCACGCAGGGGTTCGGGAGGGGGCAACTCCCGGCCGTCCGGGCGTCGTCGACCGACACTCCAGACCCCGGAGGCTCCATGTCCGTCCTGCTGCGCAGACGCCCCACCCCACTGGTGGCGGCGCTGCTCACCGTCGGCGCGATCGTCGCGCTGCTGCTCACCACCGCCCTGGCCCGGTCCGCCTCCGCCCACGGATCGGTGGTGGACCCGGCGTCGCGCAACTACGGCTGCTGGCAACGCTGGGGCAGCGACTTCCAGAACCCGAAGATGGCCACCGAGGACCCGATGTGCTGGCAGGCCTGGCAGGCCGACCCGAATGCCATGTGGAACTGGAACGGCCTGTTCCGCGAGGGCGTCGCCGGCAACCACCAGGGCGCCATCCCGGACGGCCAGTTGTGCAGTGCCGGGCACACCGCCAGCGGCCGCTACAACGCGCTGGACGCGGTCGGCGCCTGGAAGACCGTGCCGACCACGACGAACTTCAGAATCAAGCTGTACGACCAGGCCAGCCACGGCGCCGACTACATCCGGGTGTACGTGACGAAGCAGGGCTTCAACGCCCTGACCAAGCCGCTGGCCTGGAGCGACCTGGAACTGGCCGGCCAGATCGGCAACACCCCGGCGGCCCAGTGGACCCCGGAGGCCCAGGGGGTGTCGATCCAGGTGCCGGCGAACGCGCCAGGGCGCACCGGCCGGCACGTCGTCTACACGATCTGGCAGGCCAGCCACCTGGACCAGTCGTACTACCTGTGCAGCGACGTCGACTTCGGCGGCGGGCCCGGTACGCCGCCCACCACGACGCCGCCGCCCACCAGCCCGCCGCCGACCACCCCGCCGCCGACCACCCCGCCGCCGACGACGCCGCCGCCGGCCGGGGCCTGCACCGCCAGCTACCGGGTCACCGCGCAGTGGTCCGGCGGATTCCAGGGTGAGGTGGAGGTGACCGCCGGCGCAACCGCGGTCAAGGGCTGGACCGTGACCTGGACGTTCGCCGGCGGCCAGCAGGTCAGCCAGGCGTGGAACGCGACGGTGACGAGCAGCGGGTCCACCGTCACCGCCCGGAACGTCAGCTACAACGGGTCACTGGCCGCCGGGGCGAAGACGTCCTTCGGCTTCCTCGGCTCCGGCAGCGGGGCGAACCCGACCCCGACCTGCACCGCGACGCTCTGATCTGGGAGCGGCCGTGACCCGGCTGCCAGCCGGGCCACGGCCGCTCGGTCGTGGTCCCGCCTCGACGGGGAGCGCCGCCCGTCAGCCACCCCGCAGCGCCCGGTTGAGCCGGGCCTCGAAGTCCTCCGGCAGCGTGCCGTCCCCCTCCAGGGCGGTCCGGACGCCCTCCCGGAACACCCGGCTGAACTGGAAGTAGTGCGGCACCCGGGGCCGTACCCGGGCCTCCCGGACCGCCTCGCCGAGCAGCGCGAGGTACGGGAACCGCTGCCGCAGCGCCGCGTCGGCGTAGACGTCCGTCCGGGTCGGGGCGAAGCCGCCCACCGTGAACAGCGTGCGCTGGGCCTCCTCCCGGGTCAGGAACTCGATCAGCGCCTGGGCGGCGCGCGGCTGCCGGCTCTGCTTGGCGATGGCGAGGTTCTGGCCACCCAGCGCCGACGGGCCGGGCAGCCGGGTCACCTCGAACGGCACCCGGGGCCCCGGCGCGTCGGTGTCGGCCAGCGACCGGTAGTTGACCGGCCAGTTGCGCATAAACAGCGCCCGACCCTCCTGGAAGTCCCGCAGGCTGCGCGCCTCGTCGCCGGGGACGGTGAAGGCGTCGCCCACCAGCAGGCCGTCCCGCCGGGCCGCGGCGACGTCGCGCAGCCGGCGCTCCCACCGCTCCCGCTGGAAGACCACCCGGTTCTCGGTCTCGTCGACGAGCCGGTCGACGCCGCCGGCCCAGAGCAGTTCCATCCCGTTGACGGTCAGCCCCTCATACGGGCCGAACTGCCCGACGTACCCGGCGGCGGGCCGCTGCGTCGCGCCGCCCGCGCCGGTCAGCGCCGCGCTCCGGTCGATGATGGCGTCCCAGTCGAAGCGGGGCGCCTCGCCGGGGGCGGCCGGCGTCCCGCCGGTCACCAGGTCCGACCGGTAGAAGAGCAGGCCGGCGTCGGTGTTGAAGGGCAGCGCCCAGAGCGAGCCCCGGTAGCGGCAGCTGTCCAGCACCTCCGGCACGAACGCGTCGAGGTGCCCGGGGGCCAGCCGCGCCTCGTCGATCGGGCGCAGGTGACCGGCGGCGGCGAACTCCGCGGTGAAGGTGACGTCGAGGTTGTAGATGTCCACGGCGTCGTCCGGGTCGTCGCCGCCGCCCGCCGCCTGCGCCTGGGCGATCCCCACCATCTCGCTGTGCTGCTGGTCGGTGGTGACCGGCGCCTCCCGGATCCGGGCCGGGCTCTGCGGGTGCAGCACGTTCCAGAGCTTGACCAGCTCCTCCCGCTGCCCGCCGGAGCTGGTGTCCTTGCCGCTGAGAATCACCAGCTCGCCGCGCTCCAGCGGCTCCTCCCGGGTGGCGACGTACCAGCCCAGCGTGGCGACGACACCGACCACCGTGCCGACGGCCACCCCGAGCAGGAACGACGCCGGCACCCGGCGCCGGCGACGAGGAGTCCCGGACGCACCGCGCGGCTTCCGGTCGGTCACTGGCCGGCCCCCTTCTCCCAGAGTTGACGGAACAGCCCGGTCAGCGCCCGGTCCACGGTGCTCGCCTCGGCCTGCAGGCACTGCCCGCCGCTGGCCCGGGCGGTCTGTCGCAGGGTGCGGGTCCGCACCCGGTCGTCGCAGCTCGCCTCGCCGACGGCGATCACGTAGAGGCGTACCGGGGGGTCGCCCTCGACCCGGGGCACCAGGCCGCCGCTGGCGGTGTCCCGCCCGTCGGTGAGCACCACGACGGCCCGCAGGTGGTCGTCGCCGCCGCCCAGCCGGCGCACCTCGCCGATCGCGGCGTCGATGGTCCGGTACAGCGGCGTGTCCCCCGCCGGCACGGTCCGCCGCAGCCGGGCGACCAGCGCCTCGTCCCGCGCCCGGTCGGCCCGCCCGACCTCCCGCAGCCGCCCGGCGTTACCCCGGTAGGCGGTGGAGAACGCCCACACCCCGACCTCGTCCCGGCCGCCGAGGCGGCGCAGCGAGGCGGCGATGCCGTCCACCGCCACGTCGAACCGGGTGCCCCGGCCCGCCTCCGCCAGCATCGAGCCGGACGTGTCCAGCGCCAGCAGCACCCGGGCCGGCCGCCGGGCCTCCCGGTAGCGCTGGTCGGCGGTGTTCAGGGCGAGCGCGTCGGAGCCGTCGACCAGTTCCCACTGCGGGTTGTCCAGCAGCCAGCCCGGCAGCACACCGTTCTCCTCGGTCAGCGCCGGCCCGGTCCCGTCCCGGCCGGGCACCCGGAAGCCCCGGGCCAGCAGCTCGTCCCGCCCCGGCCCGGTCAACCAGCGGCGCAGGTCGTCCGCGGCGGCCCGGGCGGCGGGGCTCTGCACCGAGTCCGGCCAGCGCAGCAAGACCAGGCGGTGGTCCACCCCCGGGGTCAGCTCCGGATAGAAGGCCACCAGCGCCCGGCCCGGCGCGGGACGGCCGCGCTCGACGCAGCCGTCGCCGAGCCGCTCGCCGAGGTTGAACTGGACCAGCGCCTGCTCGGTGGTGACCACCGCGGGCGGCGCCGGGGCGGCCGGGTCGGCGGCGAGCTGCCGCTGCCGGCACAGCACGGCGGCGATGCTGCCCAGCGGGAAGCCGCGCTCGTCCTGGGCGGCCTCCAGGCGCTGCTCGACCTGCTGGCGGATCCACGCCGTGTCGGGCGCGCCGTCGTACAGCGCCACGTCGACCATCCGGGCCTCGGGGGACACCGCCGGATCGGGGCGGACGACCTGCCACCCGGTGCCGGTCACCCGCCGGCCCGAGGCGGTAACCGTCGGGGCCTCCCCCGGGCCCCGGCTGGCCTTGGCGAACAGCTCGGGCCAGGACAGCGAACGCTGCCGGTCGGCGTCGTCGCGGGCGGGGTCGACGAGGGCGCGCGGCACCGCCAGCACCAGCGGCGAGCGGGCCACCGTCAGGTAGTCCCGGACGGTGGTCAGGTTCAGCACCTGCTGGGACGGCATCTCGGCGCCCGGCAACCAGGCGTCCGGGCGCGGCCCGACGTCGGCCGGGTACCAGCCCGGCATCCCCGGGTCCCCCTCGATCGCCGGCCGGCCGGCGGACTCCGCCCAGCCGAGTTGGAGACCCTGCGCCACCTCGCGCGGCGCGGCGGGGTAGACGAAGACGTTGGTCGTCCGGCAGCCCCCGGCGCGGGCCGCCGTCCATGACTCGTACGCGGCGGCCACCGCCTGGTAGGTCACCAGGTCGTCCGGGGCGGCGGCGACCCGCAGCTCGACCGGTCCGGCGCAACCGCCCAGCGGCTCGGGCACGGCGGCGAGACCCACCGCCAGCAGCACCACCAGGAGCGCCGCCACCCGGGCCCGGATTCGCGGCGACCAGCGGGCGGCGGCCGGGGCGGGACCGGTGCGCCACCGGCTGAACGGCTGTCGCCAGCGGGGCAGCACCCGGGGCCGGCCGTACTGGTCGGGCACCGGCAGCCGGCGGATCGGGATCATGAAGGCGGCCGGGCGGGCCGGCTGCGGCCGGACCACCTGGTCGACCGCGACGATCATGCCGATGACGCAGCGCAGCCGGCTGTCCCACACCGGCGCGCCGGAGAATCCGGGCTCGATCTGGTAGCCGGAGTCGCTGCGGTTGGCGAGCTGGATCCAGCCGCCGCCGATCGGCCCGACCACCCACCCCTCGAACCAGCGGCCCTCGGGCAGCGCGCGGGGGAAGCCGAAGACCCGGCAGACCCGGTCCCGGGTGCCGGCCTGGCCGGGGCGGGCCAGCCGGACCGGCCGGGCCCCGACCGGCGCCGGCGCGACGAGCTGGAGGACGGCGTAGTCGCCCGAGCCGTCCGGCCGCCCCGGCTGCCAGTGCTGCGGCAGGACCAGCGCGGCGAGGCGGCGGCCCGGCGCCACCAGGGGGAAGCTCACCGACACCACGACGGCGTCGGCCGGCCCGGGCGCCACCGGTTCCGGGCCCAGCGCCGCCTGCACGACGTGGGCGCAGGTCAGCAGGCGGGCGGAGTCGATCAGGAAGGCCGCGCCGACGACGTTCCCGGCCCGGTCGTGCACGGCCGCCACCGCGAGCGTCGCCTCGCCGGGTACGGGGCGCGCGGGCCGCTGCGGTGGACGCTCCGTCGCGCCGGGCATCACGCGGTGGTCCGGCGCCGCCGGCTCAGGCGGCGGGGTCGGCGCGGTTCCATTCGAGCTGCACCTTGAGGTTGGCTTCCGAGGTGCCGCTGGCCACGACGAGCCCGCCCTTGGCCGCCAGCTTCACGCCGAACTCCACGCAGACCCGGTCCGGCGGCTCGGCGGCGTCGCGCAGGTTCCGCAGCACGGCGTCGGTCACCGGCCGCAGCTGGGTCAGGGCGGACTCCAGCGTCTGGTGCGCCCGCGCCACCACCTCGCCGGCCCGGCCGACCGGGACCACGCCCTCCTCGTCGGCGATCTCGACCCGGACCGCGCCACCGCCGTCCAGCGGGAACTCGACGAGCTGCGACACCGGGCCTCCAGACGGATCCGCACGGCAGCGACAGTTACCGTGGTGGATCTGACACGTTACCGGGGGTGCGCAATCCCGGCGAGCCCGTCACACCAGGCAGTTGACGATGTCGGCGACCGAGCGGCGCCGACCGGTGTAGAACGGGACCTCCTCGCGGACGTGCCGGCGGGCGCCGGAGCCGCGCAGGTCGCGCATCAGGTCGACGATCCGGTGCAGCTCGTCGGCCTCGAAGGCGAGCATCCACTCGTAGTCGCCGAGGGCGAACGAGGCGACTGTGTTGGCCCGGACGTCGGGGTAGCCGCGCGCCATCTTGCCGTGCTCGGCCAGCATCTCGCGCCGCTCGGCGTCGGGCAGCAGGTACCACTCGTACGAGCGGACGAACGGGTAGACGCAGAGGTAGGGGCGGGGCTCCTCGTTGGCGAGGAACGCCGGGATGTGGCTCTTGTTGAACTCCGCCGGCCGGTGCAGGGCCATCTGCGACCACACCGGGGTGAGCGCCCGACCCAGGGTGGTCCGGCGGAACCGCAGGTAGGCGTCCTGGAGGGCGTCGCTGGAGGAGGAGTGCCACCAGATCAGCAGGTCGGCGTCGGCGCGCAGGCCGGCCACGTCGTACAGGCCACGGACCACGACGTCCTTGCCGGCCAGCTCCTCGAAGAGCGCCTCGACCTCGCCGGTGACGTTCTCCCGCAGGGCCGGCAACGGGCTGGTCGCCCGGAACACCGACCACATGGTGTAGCGGATGCTCGCGTTGAGCTCCTTGAGCCGCGCCGCGTTGGTCTGCTCGGTCATGAACCCGATCCTCCCAGTGCTTCGATGATCTCTCCGGCCGCCGTCTCGCCGGAGCGGACGCAGACCGGAATGCCGACCCCGTCGAGGCCGGCGCCGGCCAGGACCAGCGTCGGGTGGGCCGCGCGCAGCGCCGTCCGGGCGGCGGCGACCCGGTCGCCGTGACCCGGGGCGTACTGCGGCAGCGCCCCGCCCCAGCGCTGCACGTGGCTGGCGAGCGGCGCGGGCAGCGCCACCCCGAGCACGCCGGACAGTTCCCGGTGCACGGTGGCCACCAGGTCGGGGTCCGCCAGGTGCAGGGACGTCTCGTCGCCGTACCGGCCCACGGAGGCCCGGACCAGGGCGATCCCGTCCGGCCGGGCCAGGTGCCCCCACTTAATGGTGAAGAACGTGGACGCCTTGATCAGCAGGCCCTCGGTGGCCGGCACCAGGAAGCCGGAGAGCGCCGGCAGCTCCGGGTCGGGCAGGGCCAGGGTGACCAGCGCGACGCTGGCGTAGTCGAGCCCGCCGATCGTCGTGGCCACCTCGGAGGTGACCGGGGCGAGCAGCCGGGCGGCGGGCCGGGCCGGCAGGGCGAGCACCACCGCGTCCGCCTCGACCAGCTCCGGGTCGCGGGTCGGGCCGACGGTCAGCCGCCAACCCTCGGAGGTGGGCGTCAGCTCGCGGACCGCGGCGTGGAGCCGGACGGTCGCGCCGCTGGCCGTCGCCGCGGCCTCGACCAGCGTGGAGAGCCCGCCGGCCAGGGTGCCGAAGACCGGCGCGCCCGGCGCGCGCGGCGCGGCGGCCTGGGCGGCGCGGACCGCCCCGGTGAGGGTGTGCTCGACGCGGGCCGCGCGGGCCAGCGCCGGCATCGTGGTGACCAGCGACAGGTCGTCGGCCCGGCCGGCGTAGACGCCGCCGAGCATCGGGTCGACCAGCCGGTCCACCACCTCGTCCCCGAGGCGGGCCCGGACCAGCGTCCCGACCGCGACGTCCTCGTCCGGCCCGAGCAGCGGCCGGCCGCCGTCGCGGTCGGCGTCCGCCGCCGGCCGGGCGACCGTCGCCACCCGCTCCAGATCCCCGGGTACGCCCACCAGCGTGCCGCCCGGCACCGGGCGCAGCCCGCCGTCGACGGCGAGCGCGGCCTGCCCGACGGTGGGGTGGACGATCCTCTCCGCCAGGCCGAGCCGGCGGATCAGCGTGACGGCGGCGGACTCCCCGCCGGCCGGGTCGCGCATCAGGAACGACTCGGCGCCGAACTCGACCGGCTGCCCGGCCAGCTCACCGGTGCGCAGCTTGCCGCCGAGCGCGCCGGACTGCTCGTACACGGTGATCTCGGTGCCGGCGGGGGCGCGGTCGCGCAACCGGACGGCGGCGGCCAGCCCGGCGATCCCGCCGCCGACCACCGCCACCCGCCACGGCCGCGACACGACGCCTCAGCCCTGCTCGGCCCGGCGCGCGGACACTTCGTGCACCAGCGCGACCACCCGGGTCAGCACCTCGGGGTCGGTCTCCGGCAGGACGCCGTGGCCGAGGTTGAACACGTGGCCGGGGGCCGCGCGGCCCTGCGCCACGATTCGCCGGACCTCGGTCTCCACCACCGACCAGGGGGCGAGCAGCACGGTGGGGTCGAGGTTGCCCTGCACCGCCCGGTCCGGGCCGATCCGGCGGGTGGCGACGTCCAGCGGGGTGCGCCAGTCCACGCCGACCACGTCGGCGCCGGCCTCGCCCATCGCGCCGAGCAGTTCGGCGGTGCCCACCCCGAAGTGGATCCGGGGCACGCCGGCGTCGGCCAGCCCGGACAGCACGGTCGTCGAGTGCGGCAGCACGTAGCGGCGGTAGTCGGCCTCGGAGAGCGCGCCGGCCCAGGAGTCGAAGAGCTGCACCGCGGAGACCCCGGCCTCGATCTGCACCCGCAGGAAGGAGAGGGTCACCTCGGCGAGGCGGGCGCAGAGCGCGTGCCAGAGCTCCGGCTGGCCGTACATCAGGGCCTTGGTCTTCGCGTGGGTCCGCGAGGGGCCGCCCTCGACCAGGTAGCTGGCGAGGGTGAACGGCGCGCCGGCGAACCCGATCAGCGGGGTGGCGCCCAACTCGGCCACCAGCAGCCGGACCGCCTCGTCCACGTAGGACACGTCGTCGCGGCCGATCGGGCGGATCCGCTCGACGTCCTCGGCCGTGCGCACCGGCTCGGCCACCACCGGCCCGGTGCCCGGAACGATGTCCAGGTCGACCCCGGCCGCGGCGACCGGCACCACGATGTCGCTGAACAGGATCGCCGCGTCGACCCCGTGCCGGCGCACCGGCTGGAGGGTGATCTCGGCCACCAGGTCCGGGCGGCGGCAGGACTCCAGCATCCCGACGTTGGCCCGGATCTCCCGGTACTCCGGCAGCGACCGGCCGGCCTGGCGCATGAACCAGACCGGGGTGTGCGGGACGGGCTCGCGGCGACAGGCCCGGACGAAGGGCGAGTCGGCCGGTCCGCCGGGGCGGGGTGCTCCGTCTCGGGCGGCAGTGCCCGTGGTGTCGGTGGTCATCGCGGCAATCGTGCCACGCGCGGGGAGGACCCCAGCGGGCAGCGCCGGCTTTTGTGACCCGCGCCCGCCGGGCCCTCCGGCCCTGGTGCGGACGGGCGGAACCGTGCCGCCGGTCCGCCGCGCCGCATCGCTGCGGCCCCCCACCGTGGTCCCGGCGTTCGGCGCGCCGTCCGCGCGGGCGGGCGGGGCGCGGCATAGGCTGCCGGTCATGGCCCCCCCGATCGCGCTCCCGGAGACCTTCGCCCGCGCGGTCGCCGGGCTGCGGTCGGTGACCCCTCGGGCGGAGATCGCGCTGGAGGAGGTCGGCGCCCCCCAGCGGCTCGCCCCGTACGCCTTCGCGCTCTCCGCCGCCGTGCTGCGCGACGAGGACGAGGTGGCCACCGGGCGGCTGATCCTGCTGCACGACCCGGCCGGTCACGAGGCGTGGCAGGGCACCCTGCGGCTGGTCACCTACGTCACCGCGGAGCTGGAGGTCGACCTGGCCGCCGACCCGCTGCTGCCCGGGGTGGGCTGGACCTGGCTGGTCGACGCCCTGGAGGCGCACGACGCGCGCTACCGGGCGGCCGGCGGCACCGTCACCCAGACGATGTCGACCCGGTTCGGCGAGCTGGCCGGCCCGCCCGCCGCCGGGGACGTCGAGATCCGCGCCTCCTGGACGCCGCTCGGCGACGACCTCGCCCCGCACCTGGAGGCGTGGTGCGCGCTGCTCGCCTCGACGGCGGGGCTGCCGCCGCCCGGGGTGACCGCGCTCTCCGAGCGCCGCTCGGCCGGCGCGGCCTGACCCCTGGCGAGGACGCTCAGAGGTAGTTCTCGGCCTCGTCGCAGACCTTGTTCATACCCTTGCTGGCCTTGTCGAAGGCGCTGCGGTTGCCGGCCGCCGCCGCGCCGAGCGCCGTGGTCAGCTTGTCCAGGCAGGTGGCGATGACCTTCTTCTGCCGGGCCTGCTCGTCCCGGTCGTTCCGGGTGCCGGTGAGGTCCTGCTCGGTGTCCGCCAGCTTGTCCTGGGCGCTCTGCAGGTCGACCCGGAGCTTCTCCATCTCCTTGGTGTTGGCGGCGATGGTGCCGTCCCGCTCGCTCACCTGACCCGACAGCCGCCGCTCGGTGCTGGCCAGCTCGCTGCTCTTCACGACGAACAGGCCGGTCATCACGCCGCTCAGCACGAAGAGCAGCCCGGCAACGAGGGCCAGGATCAGCACCGTCCGGCCCTTGCCGGCACCCGGGGCGGGCACGCCGAACGGGGGCGCCGATCCGGGCGGGGCGGACATCGGCTGCCCGTACACGGGCCCCGACACCGGCGGGGCGGACATCGGCTGCCCGTACACGGGCCCGGAGACCGGCGGAGCCGACATCGGCTGCCCGTACGCGGGCCCGGAGACCGGCGGAGCCGACATCGGCTGGCCGTACACGGGCCCGGAGACCGGCGGGGCGGGCGCGTACTGGCCGGGGACCGGGGGCGCGGAGACCGGCCCGCCCGGGTGCGGCGCGCTCGGCGCGGCGGCGGCATGGGGGGCCGCCGGCGGCTGCTGACCGGGGACGGTCGGCGGCTGCGGCGGGTACGCCGGCCGGAAGCCCTCCGGCCCGGTCGGTGGCTGGGACATCTGTTCTTCCTCCAGGTGACTGGTCCGCCGCGATGCGCCGCGACGGACCGGGGATGAGCTGGGTCGATGGCCGACAGGGTGTCGGCGGGGCCGGCCGGGAACGGTCGGCGGGAAGGAGGGGCGGTCGGTGGACACCGGCCGGAGCCGGGCGCAGCGCCGACCCGGGGCGGGGATCAGCAGATCCGGAATCCGTCGCAGGCGGTCTTGATCGGCACGGCGAGCCCGATGCCCTCGGCGTCGCGGGCCTTGGCCGTGGCGATGCCGACGACCTGTTTCGCGCCGTTGATCACCGGCCCGCCCGAGTTGCCGGGATTGATCGGGGCGTCGAACTGGATCACCTGTCCGGGGCCGTCCTCGTTCTTGCGGAAGGCGCTCACCACACCGGTGGTGACGCTGTCCGCCAGCCCGAGCGGGGCGCCGACCACGACGATCTGCTGCCCGGACTTCACCGGGCTGGGCGCGGTGGTCAGGCCGCTGAACCTGCCGGTGGCCCGCAGATGGGCGATGTCGTTGTCCTTGTCGACCTTGACGATGGTGGCCGGGAAGCGCTGGTCGGTCCGCTCCAGGAAGACCTGCCGACCGCCGCCCTCCCAGACCGACTCCACCACGTGGAAGTTGGTGAAGAGGTTCGCCGCGCCCCCGGCGGCGGGCTTGCCGACGACGAAGGCGGTGCCGGTGAACTGGCCCGCCCGGACGCGGAAGACGCTGGGCAGCACGGCGCTGGCGATGGCCTCCGGGTTAAAGGCGGCGCCCGCCTGCTTCTCCAGCGCCCCGGCCCGCTGCTCGAGGCCGTCGAGCCGGACCTCGGCGCCCTCCCGCGCCGCGGCGAGCCGACCGTCGGTGGCGGCGACGCGGTCGGAGAGCCGGTCGATCTGGTACGCCTGGACCCCCGTGACCACCGCCAGCACGCCCGCGAGCACGAGGGCGGCCACGGTGAGCCCACGCCCCCGGTGCGGCGCCGACGGGCCGGGCGGCGGCATCCCCCCGGGCGGGAAGGGGCCGAGAGCCGGCGTACCGGGGAACGGCCCGGGTGCGCCCGGGTAGGCCGGCGCGGCGGGCGCCGCAGCGCCCCACGGGCCGGGCTGCGGCGGCGGGGACCAGGTGCCGGTGGGCTGCGGGTGGGCCCCGGCCGGCGCGATGTCGATGGTCGGCTGCCCCGCGAGGCCGGGATGCTCGGCGCCGGACGCCGACGGCGGGGTCGGCTGGCCGGGTGCGCTCGGCGGCGGGTACGCCGACGGCCAGGGCCGCTCGATCCGGGGTGCCAGCGGTCCGGGGCGGTCGTCGCCGGCCGCCTGCGGCCCGCGCTCTTCCGTGCCCTGCGTCGGTGTCCCGCCGCCCGGCCCGTACCCAGTCGTCATGGTGGCCCCCGCCCTTCCCGTCGCCCCCGTGTGGCGCCACCTCGGGCACTTCGACCGGCGCGACGCCCGATGGACCGTACCTGCGCGTACGCGCTTTGTCTCCCCCGTTGTCCGGCCTTTCGCGACACCGTCCGGCCGCTTCGCCGACACACGCCGGACCGGCTGCACACACCGGATCGCGCGGCGCACTAGGGTTGTCAGGTGACCGACGAACCACCCCTGCGCCGTCGGGCCGCCGAAAGCCGTACGGGAGACGACCAGCCCTCGGCCGCGCCGGAGCCGGAGGACGTGGGGACCGACCAGCCCAACGGCGGACCCGTTCCGCTGACCGCTCCCCGCGACGGCACGCCCCAGCCGGTGGCCACCCCGAGCGAACTCGACGAGGTCGTGGCCCGCTTCGCCGCGGGCGACGGCCCGGTGGCCCTGGACGCCGAACGCGCCTCCGGCTACCGCTACAGCCAGCGCGCCTACCTGGTGCAGCTGCGCCGGGAGGGCGCCGGGACGGCGTTGATCGACCCGCTGCCGCTGCCCGACCTGACCGCGCTCGACGAGGCGATCGGCGGGGCGGAGTGGGTGCTGCACGCCGCCAGCCAGGACCTGGCCTGTCTGGCCGAGGTGGGGCTGCGCCCGCGCCGGCTCTTCGACACCGAGCTGGCCGCCCGGCTGGCCAACTTCGAGCGGGTCGGCCTGGCCGCCCTCACCGAGCAGCTGCTCGGCTACACGCTGGAGAAGCACCACTCGGCGGCCGACTGGTCCAGCCGGCCGCTGCCCGAGTCCTGGCTGACCTACGCCGCCCTGGACGTCGAGATGCTGGTCGACCTGCGCGACGCCCTCGACGAGGAGCTGAAGCGGCAGGGCAAGTCGGAGTGGGCGGCGGAGGAGTTCGCCGCGCTGATCCGCAACGGCGCCCGCCCGCCCCGGGTCCGCGCCGAGCCGTGGCGGCGCACCTCCGGCATCCACCGGGTACGGGGAGCGCGCGCCCAGGCCCGGGTCCGCTCCCTGTGGTACGCCCGGGACCAGATCGCCGCCCGCCGGGACGCCGCCCCGGGTCGGGTGCTGCCGGACTCGGCGATCGTCGCCGCCGCCGAGCTGGACCCGAAGGACGAGAGGACGCTGCTGACCCTGCCCGGGTTCGGCGGCCGTTCGGTACGCCGGCTGGCCCGCACCTGGCTGGCGGCGCTGGACGACGCCCGGCAACTGCCGGACGACGCGCTGCCGGTCACCCCGGCGGTCGAGGGTCCGCCGCCGCCGCACCGCTGGGCGGAGCGGGACCCGGTGGCCGCCGGCCGGCTGGCCCGCTGCCGCGAGGTGGTGGTCCGGGTGGCCGCGGAGCACAACCTGCCCGCGGAGAACCTGATCGCCCCCGACTCCGTACGCCGCCTGGCCTGGGTGCCCCCGGACGAGATCACCGAGGCCACCGTCGCCGAGACCCTGCGCGGCTACGGCGCCCGCGAGTGGCAGCTCACCCTCCTGGTTCCCGCCCTCACCGAGGCCCTCCCCACCTCCTGACCACCCCGCCCTTCGTTGATCATGAAGTTGTCGCCCTCCCACTCGGCGTGTCGGGGCGATAACTTCATGATCGACGGTGCTCGGGCGGGGGCGGCCGGGTGTGGGGTGGGCCACACGGGGGGTGCTGTCGGGGTTGGTTACTGGCGAGTAGCATCCGGGGGAACACGCCCGCGCCGGCCGACCCTCATTCGGTCCGTAGCGCCGCCTAGCGGCGCGAAGGCCGAATCATGGTCGAAGAGGAGGCTCCAAGTGCCCCGTGAAGTTCGGGATGTCGTCTTCGTCGACGGCGTCCGTACCCCGTTCGGCAAGGCGGGTGGCATGTACGCCAACACCCGCGCCGACGACCTGGTGATCCGCTGCATCCGCGAGCTGCTGCGCCGGAACCCGCAGCTGCCGCCGGAGCGGGTCGAGGAAGTCGCCATCGCCGCCACGACCCAGATCGGTGACCAGGGTCTGACCATCGGCCGCACCGCCGCCCTGCTGTCCGGCCTGCCCAA
The DNA here is from genome assembly GCF_052068055.1 of Micromonospora sp. L32. Lineage (NCBI taxonomy): Bacteria > Bacillati > Actinomycetota > Actinomycetes > Micromonosporales > Micromonosporaceae > Micromonospora > Micromonospora sp. L32. The sequence continues at coordinate 93,384 of NZ_JBQHDD010000003.1, forward strand.
GACCGTGCCCGGCTTCGCCATCGACCGGATGTGCGCCGGCGCGATGACCGCCGTCACCGCCGTGGCCGGCGGCATCGCCATGGGCGCGTACGACATCGCCATCGCCGGCGGCGTCGAGCACATGGGCCGGCACCCGATGGGCGAGGGCGTCGACCCCAACCCGCGGATCATCGCGGAGAAGCTGGTCGACCCGTCCGCCCTGGTCATGGGCGCCACCGCGGAGAACCTGCACGACCGGGTCCCGCACATCACCAAGGAGCGCACCGACGCGTTCGCGCTCGCCTCGCAGCAGAAGACCGCCAAGGCGTACGCCAACGGCAAGCTCCAGGACGACCTGGTGCCGGTCGCGATCCGCGACGAAGACGGCGGCTGGGGCCTGGCCACCACCGACGAGGCTCCCCGGGAGACCTCGCTGGAGAAGCTCGCCACCCTGAAGACCCCGTTCCGCCCGCACGGCAAGGTCACCGCGGGCAACGCGGCCGGCCTGAACGACGGCGCCACCGCCAGCCTGCTCGCCGACGAAGCCACCGCCCGCGGGCTGGGCCTGCCGATCGCCATGCGCCTGGTGTCGTACGGCTTCGTGGGCGTCGAGCCCGAGGTGATGGGCGTCGGCCCGATCCCCTCGACGGAGAAGGCGCTGCGCATCGCCGGCCTCACCATCGACGACATCGGCCTGTTCGAGCTGAACGAGGCGTTCGCCGTGCAGGTGCTCGCCTTCCTCGACCACTTCGACATCGCCGACGACGACCCGCGGGTCAACCCGTGGGGCGGGGCGATCGCCATCGGCCACCCGCTCGCGTCCTCCGGCGTACGGCTGATGACCCAGCTGGCCCGCCAGTTCGCCGAGCACCCCGAGGTCCGCTACGGCCTCACCGCCATGTGCATCGGCATCGGCATGGGCGGCACCGTGATCTGGGAGAACCCGCACTGGGAGGGCAACAAGTGAGCGCGCTCGCCGCACCGAACGAGGTCGTCACCAAGGCGCTGCTGCGCGCGGTACGAGTGCCGGGGCTGGACAAGCCGGCCGCCCTGATCACCCTCGACAACGGCTTCGACCACACCAAGCCGAACACCTTCGGCCCGGCCGGTCTGACCAGCCTGGACGAGGCGATCACCGCCGCGCTGGCCGCCGACCCGGCGTTCATCGCGGTCACCGGCAAGCCGTACATCTTCTGCGTCGGCGCCGACATCGTCGGCCTGCCGGCGCTGGCCGACCGCGAGCAGGCGCTGGAGATCGGCCGGCTCGGCCACCGGGTCTTCGCCCGGCTCAAGGACAGCCCGATCCCGACCTTCGCCTTCGTCAACGGCGCGGCGATGGGCGGCGGCCTGGAGCTGGCCCTGCACTGCCACTACCGGACCCTCTCCGGCGGCGCGGCGGCGCTGGCGCTGCCCGAGGTCTCGCTCGGCCTGGTCCCCGGCTGGGGCGGCACCCAGCTGCTGCCGAACCTGATCGGCATCCCGGCGGCGACCCAGGTGATCATCCAGAACCCGCTGATGCAGAACAAGATGCTCAAGCCGAAGCAGGCTGCCGAGATGGGCATCGCGGACGTACTGCTGGAGCCGGCCGACTTCCTGGAGCGGTCCCTGGAGTGGGCCGCCGGCGTCGTGCGGGGCGAGGTCACCGTGACCCGGCCCGAGGTCGACAAGGACATGTGGGGCGGCGTGCTCTACTTCGCCCGGCAGACCCTGGACCAGCGGCTGCACGGCGCGGTCCCGGCCGCGTACAAGGCGCTGGACCTGCTGGAGACGGCGAAGGACGCCGACTTCGCCACCGGCACCGCCGCCGAGGACGAGGCGCTGGCCGACCTGGTCTTCTCCGAGGAGCTGCGCAGCGGCCTGTACGCCTTCGACCTGGTGCAGCGGCGGGCCAAGCGGCCGGCCGGCGCGCCGGACAAGGGCCTGGCCCGGCCGGTCACCAAGGTGGGCATCGTGGGCGCCGGCCTGATGGCCAGCCAGCTCGCCCTGCTCTTCGCCCGCCGCCTCCAGGTGCCGGTCGTCATGACCGACCTGGACCAGGCCCGGGTGGACAAGGGCGTCGGCTACGTGCACACCCAGATCGAGAAGGCCGTCAGTAAGGGCCGGATGGACAAGGGCACCGCCGCCAAGCTGTACGGCCTGGTCAGCGGCTCGGTCGACAAGGGCGTCTTCGCCGACGCCGACTTCGTCATCGAGGCGGTCTTCGAGGACCTGAACGTCAAGAAGCAGGTCTGGGCCGAGCTGGAGAAGATCGTCAAGCCGGAGGCGGTGCTCGCCACCAACACCTCGTCGCTGTCGATCACCGCGATGGCCGAGGAGCTGGAGCACCCCGAGCGGGTCGTCGGCTTCCACTTCTTCAACCCGGTCGCGGTGCTGCCGCTGCTGGAGATCGTCCGCGGCGGGCGGACCGACGACGCCACGCTGGCCACCGCGTTCGCGGTCGGCAAGCAGCTCCGGAAGTCCTCCGTGCTGGTCTCCGACGCCCCGGCGTTCGTGGTCAACCGGCTGCTCACCCGCTTCCTCGGCACGGTCTTCGCCGCCGTCGACGCGGGCACCCCGCTGGACGTGGCGAACAGCGCGCTGGACCCGCTGGGTCTGCCGATGCGCCCGCTCGCCCTGCTCCAGCTGGTCGGGCCGGCCGTGGCGTACCACGTGGGCGGCACCCTGCACGCCGCCTTCCCGGACCGGTTCGGCGTCAGCGAGAACCTCAAGCGGATCGCCGACTCCGGCCAGCCGATCGTGGTCGACGACCAGATCAACGACGAGGTCGCCAAGCTGCTCGTGGTCGGCGACCAGCCGCTGACCGCCGAGCAGGTACGCCAGAACGCGCTGGACGCGCTGGCGCAGGAGATCCGGCTGATGCTCGACGAGGGCGTCGTCGCCGAGGCGCAGGACATCGACCTGTGCATGATCCTCGGCGCCGGCTGGCCGTTCCACCTGGGTGGCGTCACGCCGTACCTGGACCGAACCGGCACCTCCGAGAAGGTCACCGGCAAGCGGTTCCTGCCGCGCGGGGTCGCCAGCCTGCGCGGCTGATCCCTCCCGCTGCACCGCGATCGCGGTGGTCGGCACGCCCGTCACAGGGCGTCGCCGGCCACCGCGATCGCGTCTGGGGCACCGGCACGGGCTGGCCCCGCGCGCCACTTGCCCGGCCCGGTCAGACTCGGACGGGGCAGCGCGGCCGGTCCACGGCTCGCTAACATCACGCGTTCTCACCCTCGCCTGGAGCTGATGCATGTCCACACCGCCGGTCGACCCCTGGTCCACGCAGCCGGAGCCCGGCTCGTACCCGCCTCCGCACCAGCCACCAGCGCCCCCGGGCACCGGGCCGACCCAGGCCTGGCCGCACGTGCCGCAGCAGGGCGGCCACCCCGACGCCACCCAGCCGTACGGCCGGCCGGCCGATCCGCAGCCCACCCAGCCGTACCCCGCGTACCAGTCGGGGCAGGCGGGGGTCCACCCGCCTGCGCAGCCGGGCGGGTACCCGGGCGGGCAGCCGGACGGCTTCGCCGGCGCCCCGGCGTACGGCCTGCCGCCGGCGCCGCCGGCGAAGAAGTCCCGGCTCGGTCTGATCCTGTCGCTGGTCCTCGCCGGGCTGCTGGTGCTCTGCGCGGGCGGCGGCGGCCTGGCCTACGTCGCGCTCTCCGACGACGACCCGGACCCGAAGGCCAGCTCCAGCCCCGGCGTCTCCGCCGCCCCGACCACGGCGGCCCCCGAGCCGAGCCCGTCGGAGGAGGCCGAGCCGGCCCCGGACATCCGGCTGGTCACGCCGAAGACGCTGGCCGGCCGGCCGAGGAACACCGAGCCGCAGCTGCGCCGGATCGCCGACGAGATGGTCCGGGACATGAAGTCCGGGGTACGCAACGAGACCGGCGCGGTCGGCGCCTTCTACGGCAGCGCCGGCAAGCGCAACCTGGTGATGGTGGCCGGCGCCTCCGGCCCGGTGCTCTTCCCCGAGAAGGAGCTGGACGACGCCGTCGCCGGGCTGTCCTCGTCGCTGGCGGTCAAGAAGATGTCCACGGTCAACCCCGGCCCGCTCGGCGGCGTGGCCAAGTGCGGCGCCGGCAAGAGCTCCGGCATCGCGCTCGGGGTGTGCACCTGGGCCGACGAGGGCAGCGTCGGCCTGATCGTGATGTTCTTCTCTTCGGCGACCAAGGCCAAGGCCGAGTTCGCCACCATCCGGGGTCAGGTCGAGAAGCGCTCCTGAGACGGAAAGCGCAGGTCACGGTGGCCGGACGCCCCGTCCGGGCGGTACCGGCCACCGTGACCGTCGATCCTGGACCGACCGGTCGTGCCCGGTGCGGACGGGGCAGCGGGTGCCGGGCGGGCTGGCTAATATCACGCGTCCTCACCTGACGATCTGGAGCTGACCTCATGTCGCAGCCGCCGTCCGATCCCTATCAGTCGCAGCCGGGAAGCGGCGCGCCCTACGGCTCGTACCCGCCGCCGCAGCAGCCGGGCGGCTACCCGGCACCGCAGCAGCCCGGCGGCTATCCCCCGCCGCAGCAGCAGCCCGGCGGCTACCCGCCGCCGCAGCAGCAGGGCGGTTACCCGGCACCGCAGCAGCAGGGCGCCTTCCCGGCCCAGGGCGGCCAGCCGTACGGCGACCCGAGCCTGCCGCCGGCCAAGAAGAAGTCCAACGTCGGCAAGATCGTGCTGATCTCGCTCGCCGTGGTGCTGGTGCTCTGCCTGGGCGGCGCCGCGATCACGTTCTTCGCGGTCAAGGACGAGGTCAAGGAGACCGTCGACGCCACCAAGACCCGGGTGGTCGCCCCGGCGACGCTCGCCGGTCGAGCCAAGTCGACCGACCCGGCCCTGCTCAACGGCGCCAAGCAGCTCGAGACGGAGCTGAAGAGCTCCCTTCCGGACGCCACCAGCACGGTCGGCGCGTTCTACGGCACGGCGGCCAAGAAGAACCTGGTGATGATCGCCGCCGCCTCCGGCCTGAACACCAACCCGACCAAGACGATGGACGACACCATCAAGGGCGCCGGCCAGAGCGACGTGCAGCTCGGCGAGATGAAGAAGGTCGACGCCGGACCGCTGGGCGGGGAGGCCAAGTGCGGCGACGCCGAGGCCGCCAACGTGCCGCTCGGCGTCTGCGTGTGGAGCGACAAGGGCAGCCTGGGCATGATCATCGTCTACTTCAAGTCCGGTGACGAGGCCGCCGCCGAACTGCCCACCATGCGCGGGCAGATCGAGCAGAAGTCCTGACCCGTACGACCTGAGGAAGGCCCCGTCCACCGAGGTGGACGGGGCCTTCGTCGGCTCAGCCGGCCGTGGCGGCCCGCTCGGCGGCGCTGCGCAGCACGCAGAACTCGTTACCTTCCGGGTCGGCCAGCACCACCCAGCCGGAGCCGTCCGGTCGGCGGTGGTCGGCGACCTGGACCGCGCCGATGCCGAGCAGGCGCTGCACCTCCTCGTCCCGGGTCCGGTCGGTGGGCTCGAGGTCGAGGTGCAGGCGGTTCTTCACCACCTTCTCGTCGGGCACGGCCAGGAAGAGCACCTCCGGCCCGCCCGGGGGCAGCAGCATCGCCTCCGGGTCGCCGGGGAAGTCGTCCGGCTGGCGGGGGCACTCGAAGACCTGGGCCCAGAATCCGGCCAGGGCGTACGTGTCGCGGCAGTCGATGCCGATGTTGTGGATCCGTGCACTCACGGTGTTCCTCCGCAGTGGATGGACGCGCCCCGGGTGCGTGGAATGTCAGCGGTGAACGGGGTGGGGCGCGGCATTGATCGTGATGGACATCTGCGCACCCCCTTCCGCCCGTCGGGCCGACGCGACGATCTTGTCATCCCGGCCCGGGGCTGACAACCCGGGTCAGCCCAGCAGCGCGCCGATCAGCGCCAGCGTCCCCATCGCGCACGCGGTGGTCACCACCACCGTCTCCCGGGCAACCACCTCGGCCCGCCCGTACTCGCGGGCGAAGATGTAGGTGTTCTGGGCGGTGGGCAGCGCGGCGCAGACCACCAGGGCCAGCAGGTCCGTGCCGGCGACCCCGACCAGCCGCCCGACCGACCAGGCGATCATCGGTTGGACCAGCAGCTTCAGGCCGGAGAGCAGGGCCACCTCCATCTTCGCGCCGCCCCCGCGCGACCGACCGCCGGCCGCCGGGACGCCCTCGGTGACCTCGCCGACGGTGCTGCCCGCCGCGCCGTCGACCGCCGGCGCCGCACGCACTGCCACGACGGCGCCGGTGGCGGCGACACCGCCGGAGGCCGGGGGGCCGGCCGCGTGCGGTCCCGTGCCGACGGGCGGTCCGGCGTGGGGAACCGGCCGGTCGCCGGCAGGCGGCCCGGCGGCGCGCGAGCCGGCGGTGAGCGAGAGGCCGAGCGTGACCAGCGCGGTCGGCACGGCCGCGGCGCCGAGCAGGGCGAGCGGAGCGCCGATCAGCTCCGGCGGCCGCCAGTGCAGGGCCGCGCAGAGCGCGCCCAGGGCCGGCCCCGCGATCACCGGATTGCGTAGCGGCAGGGTCAGCAGCCGCCCGGGCCGCCACGCCCACCCGGCGGACCGGTCCAGCAGGACCAGCACCACCGGGGTGACCACCAGCACCTGGAAGAGCAGCACCCCGGTGAGGAAGGTGGCGTCGCCCAGCACCTGCAGCGCCACCGGGATGCCCAGGTTTGCCGAGTTGACGTAGCCGGCCGCCATCGCCCCGATCGTCGCCTCGCCGCCCGCACGGCGGCGAGTCACCGCGCAGAGGACGAACGCCAGCGCCATGGTGGCGGCGGTGCTCGCCGCGAAGGCGCCAAGTGCGGGCAGGCGCACGTCCAGCTCGGTGCGGGACAGCGCGGTGAACAGCGCGGCGGGCATCGCCAGGTGGAAGACGAAGCCGCCGAGCACCCGCTCGGCCGCACCGCCCAGCAGTCCGCGTCGTCCGGTCAGCCAGCCGAGCCCGGTGAGCACCCAGATGGGTACGAAGGCGGCGAGCACCTGGGCAGCGTACGGACGCCCGGGCGGGCCGGCGTCACCGCCTCCGGTGCGGCTCCGACCGGAGGGCCGGCGCGGCGCCGCCGGAGCGGGCCGGGGTCGCCGGGCAGTCGACGTCGGCGGCCGGCAGCGCGACGGTCACCTCCAGGCCGCCACCGGGGCGGGCGAGCACCGTCACGGTGCCCCCGTGCGCGTCGCAGACCGCCCGGACGATGGAGAGCCCCAGCCCGGAGCCGCGCGCCCCGGTCCGTTCCCGTCCGCCCCGCCGGAACGGCTCGAACAGCCCCGGCACGTCGGCCTGGTCCACCTCGAACCCGGTGTTCCCCACCACCAGCCGGGACGTCCGCCCGTCGGAGTCGGTGCGCACCCAGAGCCGCCCGTGCAGGTGGTTGTAGCGGACCGCGTTCTCGATCAGGTTGCCGGCCAGCCGGTCCAGCAGCCCCGGGTCGCCGACCACCGGGGCGGGCCGCAGCGAGGTCTGCACGCGCAGCCCGATCCGCTCCACCTCCCGGGCCATCGCGGACAGCGCGTTGGCGGTGCCGGTGGCGAGGTCGCACTCGGTACGCCGGGCCAGCCGGCGGCCGGTCTGCGCCTCGCTGCGGGCCAGCACCAGCAGCGCGTCCACCAGTCCGTTGGCCCGCTCCGAGGCGTCGCGCACCACGGTGGCCATCCGGCGGTACTCGGCGGTGTCCGCGTCGTCGTCGCTGAGCGTCACGTCGATCTCGGTACGCATCACGGCCAGCGGCGTGCGCAGCTCGTGCGAGGCGTTGGCCACGAAGCGTTTCTGCGACTCGAACGCGGCGGCGATCCGGTCGAGCATCGCGTCGAAGGTGCGCGCCAGCTCGGCCACCTCGTCGTCCGCCCCGGACCAGCCGATCCGCTGGTCGAGGGTGGCCTCGCCGAGCCGCTGCGCGGTGGCGGTGACCTGGTGCAACGGGCGCAGCGCCCGGCCGGCCACCAGGTAGGCCCCGGCCACCCCGACCACGCTGATCGCCAGCAGCGCGACGAGCCCCTTGAGCAGCAGCTCCTGCGAGGCGGCGTCGACGAGCTGGCGCTGCCAGTCGGCGGCGTCCAGCGACCGGCCGTCGGCCAGCAGCACGGTGGTGCCCGGCCGCAGCTCGTCGCTCGGCCGCAGCGCGTCGCGGACCAGCAGCCAGGCCAGTACCACCAGGACCGCCCCGGCGCCGACCAGCAGCACCCCGTTGAGCAGGGTCAGCCGCAGCCGCAGGGTCGGACGCAGCCGCCGGGTCACGCGCTCACCTCGGCCGTCCGGTAGCCAGCGCCGACGACCGTCTCGATCAGTGGCGGGTCGCCGAGTTTCTTGCGCAGGGTCATCACGGTCACCCGGACGATGGTGGTGAACGGGTCGGTGTTGGCGTCCCAGACCCGCTCCAGCAGCTCCTCGCTGGAGACCACCGCGCCGCGCGCCTTGACCAGCTCGCAGAGGACGCCGAACTCCTTGTTGGTCAGGTCGACCGGCGCCCCGCCCCGGGTGACCACCCGGCGGGCCGGGTCGATCACCACGTCGCCGACCTCCAGCACCGGCGGGGCGGCCGGGGTGGCCCGCCGGCCGAGCGCCTGCACCCGGGCGACGAGTTCGTCGAAGGCGAACGGCTTGGGCAGGTAGTCGTCGGCGCCCAGGCCGAGCCCCTCCACCCGGTCGGCGACGCTGTCGCTGGCGGTCAGCATCAGCACCCGGGTCAGGGTGCCGGAGGCGGCCAGGTCGGCGCAGATCTGGTCGCCGTGCACGCCGGGCAGGTCCCGGTCGAGGACCACCACGTCGTACCGGGTGACGAAGGCGGCCTCGTGGCCGGTGTCGCCGTCGTACGCCACGTCGACCGCCATGCCGCGCTTGCGCAGCCCGCGCGCGATCGCGTCGGCGAGATTCCGCTCGTCCTCGACCACCAGCACCCGCATCCCGACCTCCTCGCCGACCTGCCCGACAACCTAGTGCCGGCCGCCAAACCGGCGTCACCGCCGGCCCGGGTCGTTGCAGGAAACCTCCGGGGTACGGGATGCTTTTGGCGCTGATCTACAGGGGGACGGGCCGTGACCGCGACACCGACCGGGCGGGACATCGCCTACCGGGGCTTCCGCCTCGCCGTCGAGGCGCGCCTCGGCACCGGCGTCGGCGTCCGGTCGCACGTCGGCGGGCTGGAGCTGACCGACCCGGTCGACCGGCGCGCGCACGACGGCGGGACGTACGAGGTCGGGAGCTGGACCTCTCCCCCGGTGCCGGCCGGCTTCGCCGTCGCGGAGCTGGTGCCGTCCTGGACGGCCCGGACGCCGCCCGGCTGCTGGGTCGAGGTGGAGCTGCGCGGCTGGCATGCGGACGCCCCGACCACCGGCTGGTACACGCTGGCCCGCTGGGCGGAGGGCGAGGAGCCGGTACGCCGCACCTCGGTGCCGGGCCAGCGGGACCCCGACGCCCGGGTGGACACCGACACGCTGGTGGTCGGCGAGGCCACGGTGACCGGCTGGCAGGTCCGGGTGACCCTGCTGCGCCCGGTGGGCGCGACGACCGGCCCGGTGCTGCGCACGGTGGGCGCGGTTGCCTCGGCGCCGGCCCGCCCTCCAGCGACCGGGCCGACCGCCGGCGCGACGGCTCACGGGCCGGCGGCGCGCGCGGGTGTGGCCGGCGCGCGGGGCGTGGTGCTGGCCGTGCCCCGCTACTCCCAGCGCCGGCACGCCATCGGGGGCGAGTCGCGCTGGGGCGGCGGCGGGGACTCCTGGTGCAGCCCCACCTGCATGTCCATGGTGCTGGCCTTCTGGGGCGCCGGGCCGCCGGCCGAGCGGTACGCCTGGGTCGAGCCGCCCGGCCCCCGCCCGGTGGTGGTGCACGCCGCCCGGCACTGCTACGACCACGCGTACGCCGGGGCCGGCAACTGGGCGTTCAACACCGCGTACGCCGGGCTGCACGGGGTGGAGGCGTTCGTCACCCGGCTGCGCTCGCTGGCCGAGGCGGAGGCGTTCGTGGCCGCCGGCGTGCCGCTGGTGGTCTCCGCGGCGTTCCGCGCCGGCCAGGTGCCCGGGTTGGACTACGACACCCGTGGGCACCTGATGGTGCTGGTCGGCTTCACCGAGGCCGGCGACCCGGTGCTCAACGACCCGTACGCGCCGGACGACGCGTCGGTGCGCCGGACCGTGGACCGGGCGCGCTTCGAGGCGGCCTGGCAGGACGGCAGCGGCGGGGCGACGTACGTGGTCCACCCGGCGTCGGTGCCGCTGCCCGCGCCGCCCGCCCAGCCGAACTGGTGATCAGCGGGGCGGGCGGACCGGTTCGACGAAATGGCCCACCTCGCCCAGGTCGATGACGGTCATCGGTTCAGCCGCCAGATGCCGAAGCCACCGCCGCTGCGGCGACACAGCAGCAGTCGCGTGCCGGCCTGGCAGTCGCCGGTCACCCCGGCGAGCACCTCGAGGACTCGGGTCCGGCCGCCGGCGACGTCCAGTTCGGCGACGAACAGCAGGTCGCCGTCGGCGGGCCGTACCCCGATCGGGCGGTCCTCGGCCGGAGCCCGGCCGGAGACCTCCCAGGTGCCCAGGTCGGCGACGGCCCGCCCGGTGGCCGTGTCGAGGACCGCGAAGGAGTCCTGCGCGCCGCTGCCCGGGCCTCTGACCAGCATCCGGCCCTCCCGCTCGACGAGCGTCTCGTGCCAGCGGGTGGCCCGCCACCGGACGTCCCCGGTGGCCCGGTCCAGCGCCCACATCCCGCCGGTCTGCCCGTACGCGCAGAGCAGCGGCCCGCAGGCGGCGAAGTAGGCCACCAGTCCCAGCCGGATCTCCCAGCGCCGGTCCAGCTCGTCCAGGCCGTACGCGGTCACCAGGGCGGCGTTGTCCCGAAGCATCAGCAGCAGCTCGTCGACCGACTGGCTCCGCTGGTGGACGGGGAGTTCGCCGGGGCGGAGGTCGACGCTGCGCAGCCGCACCCCGCTGCGGGCGTCCCAGACCTCGACCTGCCCGGAGGAGGGGCTGGCCACGATCCGGTCGACACCGTCGGGCCGGAACCGGTAGGTGGTGGCCTCCACCGGCGTCGCCACCGACCAGTCGACCCGCCCGGTGGCCGGGTCGACGGAGCTGACCCGCCCCGGCTCCTCACCCTCGTTCTCCACCGCCAGCAACGCGTCCCCGGCGGGTGCGACGTGCCCTGGCCGCTCCCAACGCAGCCGCCCGGTGCCCAGGTCGAACGCGAGGGCGCGGCGCGGCCCGCCCTCGACCGAGCCGCCGGTGACCAGCACCACGTCCCGGTGGACGATGACCGCACCGTCGGTGCCGGCGGCCGGCAGCGGCGTGCGCCACAGCGGCGCGAGTGGACCGTCGCCCGCTTCCGGGACGGCGTACGCGGTCAACTGCCCGCCCCGCCCGGCGGGTGCGTCCGCCGGCTCCAGCAGGAACAGCCGGTCGCCCTGGAGGTAGGCCGTGGTGGTGGACCGGGCCGGGACGGTGAAGCTGGCCGGCGCCGTCACCGGGGCCGCTCCGGCCAGCGAGACCAGGGTGAGCACGAGGGCCGCCGCCACCCGCGCCGGCCGCCCGACGGTATGCGGCCGACGTCGGCCCGGTTCCGGCGCGGGCTCCTCGCGGACGTCACCCAGATCAATGAGCGCCACGCCCGACCACCCCCCGACCACCGGCTGCCGGCCGCAGCGCACCCTGCGGGACGCCCCACCGGCCCGGCGGGTACGCCGGGTCACCGCCTGTACGATGGCCCGTCGTGGCTGTGCCGGTGGTAGATCCCTCGTTGAACCAGACGTCCGCGCCCGAGGCGGTCGAGCCCGTCGCGGCCGATCCGGCACGGCGGCCCCGTCGGCGCCCGAGCCGGGCCGACGTCCTGGCCATCGGAGCCTATGTGCTGCTCGGCGTTTTCGTGTGCCTGAACTACTGGGTGGACGTGCAGCACCGGGTCTCGTCGCACCTGCCGACCGACCACAGCTGGTTCGAGTGGCTCTTCTCCCACGGCGCGTACTCGGTGCGTCACCTGGAGAACCCGCTGTTCAGCGCCCGGCAGAACGCCCCGGACGGGGTGAACATGATGGCCAACACCTCGCTGCTGGGCATGACCCTGCCGCTGGCGCCGGTCACCCTCCTCTTCGGTCCGCAGGTGACGTACGCGCTCTACCTGGGCGGCGCGCTGGCCGCGACCGCGGGCACCTCGTACTGGATGCTGTCGCGCCACCTGGTGCGCTCGCGGGCGGCGGCCTTCGTCGGCGGCGCCTTCCTCGGCTTCGCGCCGGGCATCGTGCACCACGCCAACGGGCAGCCGAACTTCGTCTCCAACTTCCTGCTGCCGGTGATCGTGGCCCGGGTGCTGCGCCTGGGCGAGCCGGGCCGGTGGCGGCGCGACGGGGTCGTGCTGGGGCTGCTGGTGGCGTACCAGATCTTCATCAACGAGGAGATGCTGCTGCTCACCGCGCTGGCCTGCCTGGTGGCGGTGCTGGCGTACGTGGTGCAGCGGCCCCGCGCGGCGCGGGCCCGGGCGGGCGGTTTCCTGGCCGCGCTCGGCCTCGGCGGCGGGCTGGCCCTGCTGCTGACCGCCTACCCGATCTGGTACCAGTTCAACGGCCCGCAGTCCTACCGAGGCTTGCAGGGTGGGATCTTCCACAACTGGGGCGAGGACCTGATGGCCTTCGTCACCTTCGCCCGGGACACCGTGGCCGGTGACGAGGCGGTGGAGAAGACCATCGGCCTGACCGAGCAGAACACCTGGTTCGGCTGGCCGCTGGTGCTGGTGGCGCTGGTCGCCCTGGTGCTGCTCTGGCGTCGCTCGCTGCCGGCCCGGATCGCCGGCGTGCTGGTGCTGGTCTTCACCGTCGCCGCGATCGGCCCGAAGGTGCGCTTCGACGGGGTGGAGACGACGGTCGACGGCCCGTGGGCGTACATCCCGGACGACCTGCCGCTGGTGGAGATGATGATGCCGACGCGGCTGGCCCTGGTGGTGGCCGCGGCGGTCGGCGTCCTGCTCGCGCTCGCCTGGGACGCGGCGGCGGGTTACGGCCGCGCCCGGGTCCCCGCGCCCCGCGCGGCGGCCGACGACGCCGGCACGACGGCGGCGAGAGCCACGCCGGCCCGGCGGCGCTGGGTCCGGCCGGTCGGGTACGCGGCGGTCACGCTCGCCGTGCTGCCGCTGTTCCCGCGCCCGCTGCCGGCGCAGCCGGTCGACCCGCCGCCGCACTTCATCACCGCCGGCGGCTGGCGCCCGTACGTCCCGGCGGGCCGGACCCTGGTGCCGGTGCCGATCCCGAGCAACGTGCACGGCCTGCCCACGCTGCGCTGGAGCGCGCTGACCGGGCACGAGTTCCCGGTGCCGGGCGGCTACTTCATCGGGCCCAACCTCGACGGTGAGGGGGTCTTCGGCGCGCCAAACCGGCCCACCAGCACCCTGATCTACGCCAGCATGGACACCGGCACCGTGCCGGCGCTGACCGAGGAGAACCGCCGCCAGGCGGTCGAGGACCTGCGCTACTGGAAGGCCTCGGTGGTGGTGCTCGGCGCACACCCCCGCGAGGCGGTGCTGCGCGAGCTGATGACCGGCCTGATCGGGCCGGCGCAGCGGGTCGACGACGTGTGGCTCTGGGACGTGCGCCCGCTGGTCGGCTGACCGCCCACCCGGCCCGCCCGGGGCGGCGAGGTCAGGCGGTACGGGCGGTCAGCGGCCGGACGTCCCAGACCCAGACGTCCAGCTCCCGCTTCGCCGGGCCGACCAGCTGCTCGACGGTGCGCCGCAGCGGCTCGGCGTGCTGGTGGCCTACCGGCAGCACCAGGACCGCCGCGTTCCAGTGGCGCAGCTCGTCCAGGCAGCGGCGGCGCTGCCGGTCGTCCAGCTTGGGCGTACGCCCGGTGGTGGCGACCTCGTCGAGCAGCTCGCCGATGCCGCTGGGCCGGCCGCCGAAGCGACCCGGGTCGCCGGTGTTGCCGTTGCGCGGGGCGAGGAAGTAGCCGCCGGGGATCTTGAAGTCGAGGTTGGTGGAGGCCGCCCACCGCATCCCGTGCGTGTTGCCCATGCTCGGCACGGGCACCGGCACCAGCGTCTGGTCCGGGCCGACGTACTGCCGCCAGCGGTCGGCGGTGATGAAGGTCGGCACCGGCGGGCGGGAGGTCACCTTCAACGGCATCGGCACGATCGGCAGCAGCGCGAGCACCAGGGCGCCGACGGTGACCGTCTTCGCGTGCCGCCACTCGATCCCGCGCAGCGTCCACGCCCGCTGCACGGCCAGCGCCAGCAGCATGCCGATCACGACGCTGGTGATCAGGGCGAACCGGGTCGGCACCACCGCGTCGAGCAGCGGCAGCCGGACCAGCAGGTCCCACGGTCCGGTGAAGAGGTCCCGGTCCCACCAGGACACCCGCTCACCCAGCGAGAGCACGGCGAAGAAGAACCCGGTCGCGGCGAGCGCCCGGACCAGCACCTCGCGGCGCAGCCAGACCACGATGCCGACGGCGAGCAGCGACAGGCTCCAGCCGAAGAAGGCGTTCTCCTCGGAGTAGTTCGGGGCCAGGTTGACGTTCGCCCGCTCGTTGCCGCCGAAGGTCGGCGAGCCGGGGGCGAAGAAGGCGGCGATGTCGTTGCCGTAGTCGCGGACCGCGTCGCTGAGCCCGTGGTACGCCATCGGCCCGGCGAACTGGATGTAGAGCGGGTACGCCAGCAGCGCCCCGGCCAGCACCGTGCACACCGGCAGCCCCTTGGCCAGCGGACGCCAGGCCACCGACCACAGCGCCGGGCGCTGCACCACCATCGCGGTCAGGAAGACGCCGCAGGCCAGCGCGGTGAAGAGCAGGATCTCCTCGTTGATGAACGCCTGCACGGTGACCAGCAGCGCCAGCAGCGCGCCGTCGCGCACCGGCCGGGTGGAGCGGGTCAGCACCATCACCCGCCAGACGATGAACGGCAGCAGGAACTGGGAGATGATGTTCGGGTGCCAGTTGGCGTGCGACAGCATCGCCGGTGAGAACCCGCAGAACCAGGCGCCCACCGCGGCGGCCAGCCGCCGGCGGACCAGGTGCCGGGAGAACACGTGGTACCAGGCGGCGGCGGTGCCGCCGAGACCCAGGGTGACCAGCACCACGAAGGACACGGCCGGTCCGAAGAGCAGGGTGACCGGCACCATCGGGATGCCCAGCGCCAGCACGGCCGTGTTGGCCATCAGGTTGACGCCGTCGGGGTAGTTGAACTGGTCGGTGAAGAACGGGAACTCGCCGTGCAGCACCACGCGTACCGAGTGGGCGAGGAAGAACTGCACCTGGGCTGGGTCGCTGCTGTAGAGCGAGGCGACCCGGCCGGCCGGGTCGACCCAGAGCTGGCTGGTCACCCAGAGCGCGACGAGCAGGAAGATCCCGTAGACGGCGAGGTCCTTGCGCCGGGCCGTCCAGCGCCAGCGCCGCGCGGGCGCCGCCGCACCGTCGCCGTCCGCCGTCGCCGGCCGCTTCCCGGGTACGCCCCGCGCCGGCGCGCCGACGGCCGGCGCCGTCGGGGCGGGCGCGTCCACGGTCGGTGCCGTCGGGGCGGGTGTGTCCACGACCGGTGCGTCCACGGTCGGCGCTTTCCCGGCGGTGGCAGCGGGTGCCTTCGCCGCCGGTGTGTCGAGGACTCGTGCGGGGAACGCGGTCGCGGTCGCCGTGGCGCCGCGGGCGGAGCCCGGAGAGGCGTCGGGGTCCGGTGCGGAGGCGCCACGGGGCTCGACAGACGTCACAGTCGGCGGAGTCTACCGGAGCCGGAGAATAGCCCGAAATTCACACTGCTGTCCCTTGTGGCCGTCGGACACGGCCGCGAGGCGCTCCCCGACCGTTGCGTACCATGTGGGCTTCCGGCAACGACGGCGAGGCGATCGGGAGGCGTAGAGGTGGCTTCAGTCCGCCGCCGCGGCACGACGGCCACCGCACTGCTCACCATGGTGCTGGCCGCGACCGCCTGCGGCCCGGTCGCCGACCGGGGGGCCCGCGAGCTGCGGGTCGGCTACGACAGCCTGGACGGCACACTGCCGGTCTGGCCGCCGCGCGGCTCGCTCGCCGGGGACGCCGCGGCGACGCGGGCGGTCACCGAGGCGGTGAGCGCCTGGCGGTCGCCGATCGACGACCGCGCCCACCTGCCCTCCTCCGGCATTCTCTTCTCCGGCGAGGTCGACGGCACCCGGCTGGCCCTGGTCGCCGCCGACGTGCCCGGCGAGGGCGCGTCCTGGCTGCTCCAGCTCACCGGCGACGGCGGCCGGTACACGGTGACCCGGGCCAGCGAATACTCCGACCCCGGTTACCTCGCCTACGCCGACGTCCTGCCGGTGCAGCTGGCCGACGGCCGGCGCTACCTCACCTCCGGGCGGGTGGAGCGCCTGCTCGGCCCGAACGGCCGGGCGCTGGTGCTCTCCGACGGGCTGAGCCGCCCGGTGCGCGTGCCGGCCTGCGCGGCCGTGCCGGTCACCGCGACGCTGCGGGCCACCGAGTCCCTGCCGCGCGGTCGCGCCGCCGAGCGCCTGCTCGACCTCGGCACCGCCACCGCCGAGCCGCGCTACCCGCTGGTCCGGGACGAGACCGGCTCCGGCCGCCGGGCCCTGGACGGGCTGGACACCTGCGTGCTCGCCGACGAGCGGGGCCCGTTCGGCAGCGTCCCGCGCCGCATCGGCGACCGGGACGCGCCCCGCTCGGCCCCGGAGTCGTGGCCGATGGAGAAGGTGAGCGTCCGGGCGATCGGCGAGATGGCGCTGGGCGGCGGCGACCCGGGCGACCTGGAGCAGCTCACCTGGGAGACGGACGCCGGCACGATGACCGCGGTGGTCTACCGGCCCGCCGACGGCGGCACCCCGGTGGTCTCCCCGGCGGACCGGTCCAACCCCCTGCAGACGTACGTGCTGCCGGTGCCCGGGCAGCCGCTGGTGGTGCTGACCTGGCGGGGCACCCGGGACGCCTCGCTCTCGGTGCCGCCGGGCACGCCCCGGCTGGTGGACCGCCCCGGCCTGGCGGTGGTGCCGATGCCGGCGGCGAAGCAGACCTTCAGCCTGGCCGGCGCGGAGAAGACCTACTACCGCTCCGTCGGCGGCCGCTGACCCGCTGGGGCGCGCGCCTCCGGGGGCACGGCGGGGGAGCCGTCGGGACCGGGGTGGACCTCCACCTCCTGTGGAGCTGATGTCGTCACCGACTCAACGCCGAGCCTGCCCATGCCCCGGGCGTCGCCGATTCGTCCACGACATCAGCTCGACAGGAAGCCGGAGGCACCCTGCCGGCTCCCGGGCTCCCCGCCGGTACCCGGACGCGCCGACGGGCGGTCCCGGGCACCGGGACCGCCCGTCGGCGGGGTCCTGTCCTCAGTTGGAGCTGGCCTCGCTGGCCGGCAGCCGGACCGGCTCCACCGGCTCCGCGTCCAGGCCGGAGATCCAGCCGATGACGTTGCGCGCCACGTCCTGCGCCGTGAGCCCCAGGTCGCTGAGGATCTGCGCGCGGGTGCCGTGCGGGTGCCAGCCGGCGGGCACGCCGAGGTCGCGCAGCGGCACCCGGACGTCGGCGTCCCGCATCGACTGGGCGAGCGCGTCGCCGACGCCGCCGACCCGGACGCCGTCCTCGACGGTGACCACGAGCCGGTGCCCGGCGGCCAGCTCGACCAGCTCGGCCGGGACCGGGCGGACCCAGCGCGGGTCCACCACGGTCACGCCGTAGCCCTGCTCGGCGAGGCGGGCGGCGACCTCCATGCCCAGCTGGCCGAAGGAGCCGACCGCGACCAGCAGCACATCGGTACGCGCCGACTCGGCCAGCACGTCCACGCTGCCGATCCGGCGTACGGCCGGCAGGTCGGCGGCGACGGTGCCGGTCGGGAAGCGGATGATGGTCGGGCCGTCGTCGACGGCGACCGCCTCGCGCAGCTCCTCGCGGAGGCTGCCGGCGTCCCGGGGGGCGGCGATGCGCAGCCCAGGCACCACGCCGAAGACGGACATGTCCCAGATGCCGTAGTGGCTCGGCCCGTCCGGGCCGGTGATGCCGGCCCGGTCGAGCACGAAGGTCACCGGCAGCTTGTGCATCGCCACGTCCAGCAGGACCTGGTCGAAGGCGCGGTTGAGGAAGGTCGCGTAGACCGCCACCACCGGGTGCAGGCCGCCCATCGCCAGGCCGGCGGCCGAGGTGGCGGCGTGCTGCTCGGCGATGCCGACGTCGTACACCCGCTCGGGGTGCTTGCGGGCCAGGGTGGCGATGCCGGTGGGCTCGGCCATGGCGGCGGTGATGCCGACCACGTCGGGGCGCTCGTCGGCGATGGCCACCAGCTCGTCGGCGAAGACCTGGGTCCACTTCACCGACGGGGCGGCGAGCAGCTTGCCGGTCTCGGCGTCGAAGGCGCCCGGGCCGTGCAGGCAGTCCGCCTCGTCCTCCTCGGCGGGGCGGTAGCCGTAGCCCTTGCGGGTGACCGCGTGCACGATCACCGGGCCGCCGAAGTTCTTCGCGGCGCGCAGCGACGACTCGACGGCGGCGATGTCGTGCCCGTCGACCGGGCCGACGTACTTGATGCCGAGGTCCTCGAACATCGCCTGCGGGGCGACCGCGTCCTTGATGCCCTTCTTGACCGCGTGCAGCACCTCGTACATCGGCTTGCCGACCAGCGGGGTGGAGCCGAGGGCGTCCTTGACGGTGTCGAGGACCTTCTCGTAGCCGGGGTTGAGCCGCAGCGAGGAGAGGTGGTCGGCGAGGCCGCCGATGGTCGGCGAGTACGACCGGCCGTTGTCGTTGACCACGATGACGAGGGGGTTGCCGGCGGTGGCGATGTTGTTCAGCGCCTCCCAGCACATGCCGCCGGTGAGCGCGCCGTCGCCGACGACGGCGACCACGCTGCGCTGCTCGCCGCGCAGGGCGTACGCCTTGGCCAGCCCGTCGGCGTACGACAGGGCGGTGGAGGCGTGCGAGTTCTCGATCAGGTCGTGCTCGCTCTCGGACTGGCTGGGGTAGCCGGAGAGCCCACCGCGCTGGCGCAGCTTGTCGAAGCCGTCCTGCCGCCCGGTGAGGATCTTGTGCACGTACGACTGGTGGCCGGTGTCGAACAGGAGCCGGTCGCGGGGAGAGTCGAAGACCCGGTGCATCGCCAGGGTGAGCTCCACCACGCCCAGGTTGGGGCCGACGTGCCCGCCGGTGCGGGAGACCTTGGCGATCAGGAAGTCACGGATCTCGGCGGCGAGGATGTCCAGCTGCTCGGCGGTCATCCGCTTGACGTCCTGCGGACCGCGGACGGCGCCCAGCAGCCGACCGTGGTTGGCCGTGCCCTCTTCAACACTCATGAGCGAAGAGTCTATCGGCCGCCCGCCGCACCGCAGCTCGGCCGTGGATCATCCCAGCTGGTTCCCAGGTTCAGCCCACGACGACCAGCCGCCGCGGCGGCGTGGGCGGGGTGGCGCCGTGCGGCGGCCCGGCCGGCGTCCAGGCGCCCAGCACGGCGGCCCGGCGGGCGCCGGTGACCGAGGGGATCGCCCCGGGCAGGCCGTGCCAGGAGAGCCAGCCGAGCAGGGCGAACGCGTACGCCTCCTTGGCCTGGGCGGGGACACCCAGCTCGTCGGTGGTGCGCAGCCGCCAGCGCCCGGCCCCGAGGGCGGTCAGCCGGCCCAGCAGGGTGGGGTTGCGCACTCCCCCGCCGGCGGCGACCACCTCGATGACCCGGTGCCGGTCGCACGCGGCGGCGACCGTGCGGGCGGTCAGCTCGGTCAGGGTGGCCAGCACGTCGTCCGGTGCCACCGGCTCGCCCAGGGCGGCCAGCCGGTCGGCCAGGTAGCCGGCGTGGAAGAGCTCCTTGCCGGTGGACTTGGGGGGCGGCGCGGCGTAGTACGGCTCGTCGAGCAGTAGCGACAGCAGCCGGGCGTGCACCCGGCCGGCGGCCGCGCGGGCGCCGTCGAGGTCGCAGGGGCGGCCGAGGAGCCGCCGGGCCGCCGCGTCGAGCAGCGCGTTGGCCGGGCCGACGTCGTACCCGAGGACCGGCGCGCCCGGGGCGACGACAGTGAGGTTGGCGATGCCGCCCAGATTGAGCGCGGCCCGGGGCCCGCCGGCCGCGTCGAGCAGCAGCGCGTCGAAGGCCGGGACCAGCGGCGCGCCCTGACCGCCGGCGGCGACGTCCGCCGAGCGCAGGTCCGCCAGCACGGGTACGCCGACCCGGGCGGCCACCCGCGCCGGCGCGCCGAGCTGCAGGGTGCCCCGGGTGGTGCCGCCCTCGACCCAGTGGAAGACGGTCTGGCCGGGCGAGACCACCAGGTCGGCCCGCCCGCCGGCCAGCTCGACGCCGATCGCGGCGGCGGCGGCGAAGACCTCGCCGACGGCGTTGTCCAGCCGGCAGACCGCCTCGATCGTGGTGGCCGCCGGGGGCAGCAGCGCGCCGATCGACTCGCGCAGGGCGTCGTCGTAGTCCAGCCCCCGGTGCCCGAGCGGGCGCATCCGCAGGGTGTCGCCGTCGGCGGTGAACTCGGCGGCGACCACGTCCACCCCGTCGTACGAGGTGCCGGACATCAACCCGACGATCTTCATCGGGTCAGGCTGTCACCGTGCGGGCGGCAGGAGCAACCCGACCAGCTCGACGTGCTGGGTCATCGGGAACAGGTCGTACCCGCGCAGCGCGGCGAGCCGCCAGCCGAGCCCGGCGAAGGTGCGCACGTCCCGGGCGAAGGCGGCCGGGTCGCAGGCCACGTACGCGACGGCACGCGGCCGGGCGGCGACCACGTCCCGCACCACCGGCGCGCCCGCGCCGGAGCGGGGCGGGTCGAGCACCACCAGGTCGACCGGGCCGGTGACCCGGCGGCGGGCCAGCGCGGTCTCCACCCGGGCGGCGACCACCTCCACCCGGGGCAGGTCGGCCAGGTTCTCCCGGGCGGCGGCGACCCCCGGCGCGGAGGACTCGACCAGGGTGATCCGGGCCTGCGGGCCGACCCGGCCGGCGAGGGCGGCGGCGAAGAGGCCGGCCCCGCCGTACAGGTCCCAGGCGGACTCGCCGGGGCGGGGGTCGAGCAGGTCGAGCACCGCCCCGACGAGGGTGTCGGCGGCGGCCGGGTGCACCTGCCAGAACCCGGCGGCGGGCAGCGTCCACTCCCGGCCGGCGGCCACCTCGCGGACGGTCTGCGGCCCGCTGACTCCAGTGGCCACCCCCTCGGTGACGGCGGCGACGCTGACGTCCCCGCCGGTGGAGGCGACGGTCTCGACCGCCTCGGCGTCCGGCCAGCGCGCGCCGGACGGGGTGAGCACCGGCAGCTCCCGGATCGCCGGGTGGGCGATCCGGCACCAGTCGATCGGCACCACCTCGTGCGAGCGGTGCTTGAGCAGCCCGGCCCGGCCGGCGGCGTCGACGGCGTACCGGACCCGGGAGCGCCAACCGAGCGGCCCGCCGGGCAGCGCCTCGACGGCCACCCCGAGCGCGTCCACCTCGGCGTCGGTGAGCCCGCCCAGGCGGGTGAGCTGCTCGCGCACCACGGCGGTCTTCCAGTCCAGCTGGGCGGCGGGGGTGACGTGTTGCAGGTCACAGCCTCCGCAGCGGCCGGGTTTCGCCCACGGGCAGGGCTGCTCGACCCGGTCCGGGGAGGCGGTCAGGATCTCCACCGCGTCGGCGCGGGCGAAGCCCTTGTGCAGCTCGGTGACCTCGGCGATCACCCGCTCGCCGGGCAGCGCGTGCCGGACGAAGACCACCTGGCCGTCGACCCGGGCCACGCAGTGCCCGCCGGGGGCGACCGCGCCGACGGTCAGCTCGACCCGCTCGGCCTCCTCCAGCCCGCGCCGCTCCTCCGTGCCCGGCCCGCCGCCGGTCGGGCCGGTCACGGCCGGTCCCCGCTCGACGGGCCGCTCTCGCCCGGCGGGGCGGAGACGACGGGCGGGACGCTCGGCGGCAGGGTGCTGCGCGGGGCCACCCGCGGCCCGCGGGCCGGGGTCCGGCTCAGCGTGGCGTCGAGGCGGTCCAGGTTCTTGCTGGCGGTCGAGGCGAGCTGCCAGGGCACGCTGGTCACCATCACGCCCGGCTCGAAGAGCAGCCGCCCCTTGAGGCGCAGCGCGCTCTGGTTGTGCAGCAGGTTCTCCCACCAGCGGCCGACGACGTACTCGGGGATGAAGACGGTGACCACGTCGCGGGGCGACTCCCGGCGGGTGTTGGCGACGAAGTTGAGGATCGGCCGGGTGATCTCCCGGTACGGCGAGTCGACCACGGTGAGCGGGACGGGCACCTCGCGCTGCTCCCACTCCGCCTGGAGCTGGCGGGTGTCCTTCTCGTCGACGTTCACCGTCACCGCGGTCAGCGTGTCCGGCCGGGTGGCCCGGGCGTACGCGATGGCCCGCAGGGTCGGCTGGTGCAGCTTGCTGACCAGCACGATGGCGTGGTTGCGGGCGGGCAGCACGCCCCGGACCTCGGTCGGCTCCAGCTCGGCGGCGACCCGGTCGTAGTGCCGGCGGATGGCGAGCATCACCAGGTAGATCACCGCCATCGCGGCGATCGCGATCCAGGCGCCGAGCAGGAACTTGGTGAGCAGCACGATGACCAGGACGGTGCCGGTCATCACCATGCCGAAGGTGTTGATCGCCCGGGACCGGATCATCCGCCGCCGCGCCTCCGGGTCCCGCTCGGTGCGCAGGTGCCGGTTCCAGTGCCGGATCATGCCGGCCTGGGAGAGCGTGAAGGAAACGAACACCCCGACGATGTAGAGCTGGATCAGCTTGGTGACCTCGGCCTGGAAGCCGACGATCAGCACGATGGCGAAGACGGCGAGGAAGACGATGCCGTTGGAGAAGGCCAGCCGGTCGCCCCGGGTGTGGAACTGTCGGGGCAGGTAGCGGTCCTGGGCCAGGATCGAGCCGAGCACCGGGAAGCCGTTGAACGCGGTGTTCGCCGCCAGGAAGAGGATCAGCGCGGTCGCCCCGGCCACCACGTAGAGCAGGATCGAGCCGGAGCCGAAGACGGTCTCACCGAGCTGGGTGGTGACGGTCTTCTGCACGTAGCCCTCGGGGCCGGAGACGATCTGCAGCTCCGGGTTCTCCACGAACTGCAGGCCGGTCAGCCGGGACAGCCAGATGATGCCGACCAGCATGGCGACCGCGATGGTGCCGAGCAGCAGCAGGGTGGTCGCCGCGTTGCGGCTCTTGGGCGCCTTGAACGCGGGCACCCCGTTGGAGATGGCCTCCACACCGGTGAGCGCGGCGCAGCCCGAGGAGAAGGTCCGCAGCAGCAGGAAGATCAGGGCGAACCCGGTCACGCTGTGCTCGGCCTGGATCTCCAGCCCGGCGCTGGGCGCCAGCAGGTCGTCGCCGAGCACGAAGATCCGGACCAGCCCGGTGAGGATCATCCCGACCATCACGATGATGAAACCGTAGGTGGGGATCGCGAAGGCGGTGCCCGACTCGCGAAGACCGCGCAGGTTCATCGCGGTGAGCAGCACCACCGCGACGACGGCGATGAGCACCTTGTGGGTGGCCACGAAGGGCACCACCGAGCCCAGGTTCGCCACCCCGGAGGAGACCGACACCGCGACGGTGAGCACGTAGTCGACCATCAGCGCGCTGCCCACGGCCAGACCGGCCCGCGGCCCGAGGTTGACGGTGGCCACCTCGTAGTCGCCGCCGCCCGACGGGTAGGCGTGCACGTTCTGCCGGTAGCTGGCGACCACGGTGAGCATCACCACGACCACCGCGAGGGCGATCCACGGCGAGAAGAGGAACGCCGACGCACCGGCGATCGACAGCGTCAGCAGGATCTCGTCCGGCGCGTACGCCACGCTGGAGAGGGCGTCGGAGGCGAAGACCGGCAGGGCGATGCGCTTGGGAAGGAGGGTGTGCTGGAGCCGGTCGGACCGGAAGGGTCGACCGACGAGGAGTCGCTTCAGCAGCGAGGTGGGACTGGCCACAAGCGCTAAGGGTACGACCACCGCACGCCGAACGTCGGGGGTGCCTGATCACCACCCCGCGCACCCGCGCGGTACGGTCGGTCCCCCGTCGGCCCGGCGGACGTGGCACGCTCGCAGAGAGCACCGCCGTCCGCCGAACGGGCGGCACCTTTGGGAGGGACACCAGTGCATGTCGTGATCATGGGCTGTGGCCGGGTCGGCTCGACCCTCGCCCACAGCCTGGAGTCCCGGGGTCACTCGGTGGCGGTGATCGACCAGGACGCCGACGCGTTCCGCCGCCTCGGGCCCGACTTCGCCGGCATCACCGTCACCGGCGCCGGCTTCGACGGCGAGGTGCTGCGCCAGGCCGGCATCGAGCGGGCGGACGCCTTCGCCGCCGTCTCCAGCGGCGACAACTCCAACATCATCTCGGCCCGCCTGGCCCGCGAGACGTTCGGCGTCTCCCGGGTCGCCGCCCGCATCTACGACCAGCGCCGGGCGCAGGTCTACGAGCGGCTCGGCATCCCCACCGTGGCCACCGTCCGGTGGACGGCCGACCGGATGCTTCGGCACCTGGTCCCCGAGGGCAACATCGAGATCTTCCGCGACCCCACCAGCACCGTCTCGATCGTCGAGGTGCCGGTGCACAAGGAGTGGGTCGGGCGACCGCTGCACCAGCTGGAGGAGGCGGCCGGCGCGCGGGTGGCGTACCTGATCCGCTTCGGCATCGGCACGCTGCCCACCACCTCCACCGTCGTGCAGGAGGGTGACCAGCTCTACGTGCTGGTCACCGACGACATCGCCGCCTCGGTCACCGCGGTGGCCGCGGCGCCGCCCGAAGGAGGGCTCTGAGCATGCGGATCGCCATCGCCGGTGCCGGCAACGTCGGCCGGTCGATCGCCCAGGAGCTGATCGACAACGGCCACCAGGTGATGCTGATCGAGCGCCAGCCCCGGATGCTGCGCCCGGACCGGGTGCCGGCCGCCGACTGGGTGCTGGCCGACGCGTGCGAGCTGACCAGCCTGGAGGAGGCCAACGTCGCCGGCTGCGACGTGGTCGTCGCGGCGACCGGCGACGACAAGGTCAACCTGGTGGTGTCGCTGCTGGCCAAGACCGAGTTCGCGGTGCCCCGGGTGGTCGCCCGGGTCAACCGGGCCGAGAACGAGTGGCTCTTCACCGAGCAGTGGGGCGTCGACGTGGCGGTCAGCAAGCCGCGGGTGATGGCCGCGCTGGTCGAGGAGGCGGTCACCGTCGGCGACCTGGTCCGGCTGATGACCTTCCGGCAGGGCGAGGCGAACCTGGTCGAGATCACCCTGCCGCCGACCGCGCCCTACGTCGGCCAGCCGATCCACGCGGTGCCGATCCCCCGGGACGCCGCGCTGGTGGCGATCCTGCGCGGCAAGCGGGTGCTGGTGCCCAGCCCGGACGACCCGATCGAGGCCGGCGACGAGCTGATCTTCGTCTGCACCGCCGAGGTGGAGGACCAGGTCCGCGCGGTGATCCTCGGCCCTGACAGCGTCGAGCGGACCCGCGGCAAGGGCTGAGCCGGCCGGCGGACGACCCGACGCCCGGCCCGGCGGGCGTTCAGCCCGCTGCGGCCGGGGCAGTCGCCGGCCCGGCGGTGCTCGGCCACTCAGGCGTCCGGCCGGGGCCCAGCGATGGTAGAGACGACCGGGAGCCCGCCCGGCAGGTGGCCGGAGGGGGCTCAGGCCCCGGGCAGCGGCTGCGGCGCGCCCTGCCGGGTCACCCGGCGCACCGTCCAGACGGTGATCAGCAGCAGCAGCGCGTACGGCGGGTAGCCCAGCGCCAGCCGGGCCACACCCAGCGCGGTGTCCTGGTGGGCCAGGTAGAGCCCGGCCTGCACGCCCACCTTGGCCAGCCAGACGACGCCCCACAGCACGGTGAGCTGGGTGAAGGTGCGCACCAGCCGGGGATCGTCGCGCCACTCCGAGCGCCCCTTGGCGACCAGCACCGACCAGATCCAGCCGACCAGCGGCTGGCGGATCGCCGCCGAGATCAGCAGGGCCACCCCGTAGGCGATGCCGTAGAGGATGCCGGGAAGGTAGAAGTCCCGCTCGTCGCCCGTGCGCCAGGCGATGAACGCGCCGATGCCGATGCCGACGAGCCCGTTGACCGCGTGCCGGACCGGACGCCGCTGGGCCAGCCGCGCGACGGCGATCAGCACCGCCACCCCGACCGAGGCGATCACGGCGGGCCGCAGGTCGCCCACGATGTTGGCGAGCACGAAGACCAGCACGGGGATGCTGGACTCGACCAGGCCCCGCCAGCCGCCGAGCTGGTCGGCCATCTGCTCGGCGAGGCTGGGCAGCTGCCCGTCGTCCCCCGGGGGAGTCTGCGGCGCGGTGGCCGGCTGCTGTCCCGTCGTCACTTCGGCGACTCCAGCTCGTAGTACGGGTTGTAGATGACCTTGCGGTCGTCCCGGACGGCCACCCGGCCGCGGGCGGTGAGGTGCCGCCCCGGCTCGATGCCGGCGATGTGCCGCCGGCCCAGCCAGACCAGGGTCACCACGTCGCTGCCGTCGTAGAGGTCCGCCTCCAGGGTGGGCAGGTTGGTCCGCGGCGTGTAGACCACGGTGCGGAGCCGGCCGGTGACCGAGACCACCTGGCCGCGCGTGCACTGCCGGGCCAGCACCCCGCCGCACTCGGCGCTCTCCCGTTGCAGCTCCTGCGCCTCGATCTCGGCCTCGCTCGCGGTGAGCCGCCGCAGGATGCGCCGCAGCGACACCCGGCCCTCGTCGGTCGTCATGACCTCCGCGCCACCCTCTCCACGCTGACCGGCCCGCGCCGGCACTGGCCCGGCCCCGCCGATGCCGGAACCGTCCCGCCAGCGTACGCCGACCCCGCCGGCCGGACCGGTCCGGCGTACCCGCGACGGCGGGCGGGCGGGCGGAGCCGGCCGGACCCGGTCCACCCGGGGCGGGCGGAGCCGGCCGGACCCGGTCCACCGACCGGCGGCGGCCGGGCCCACCCGGAGCGGGCGGAGCCGGGCGGGACCGGGCGGACACGGCACCGGGCCCGGCTCCGTCGGTGGACGGTGCCGGGCCCGGTGAGCGGTCGGTGCCGTGCCGGTCAGGCCTCGCGCGGGGCGGGTGCCGGAGCGCCGCCCTCGCCGCCCTCGGCCCCCTCGGCCTGCTCGGCGACCTCGCGGGGCAGCCGCAGCGGCAGCGGCTCGCGGACCGGCTTCGCCTCCTGCCCCCGGTCGACGACCAGGCCGTCCAGGCACTCGGCCAGCGGCCCGGCCGCGACCGGGTCGGTGGCGGCGGCGCCCTGGTAGACCCCGCGGACCATCCAGCGCGGCCCGTCGATGCCGACGAAACGCAGGTCGGTCAGGCCGTCCGGGGTGCGTACCCGGGCGCGCAGCTCGGTGCCGTACTCGCCCTCGACCTCCTGGGCGGCGGCGCCGTCGGTGAAGAGGGACTGGCGGATCTCCTCACGCACCTCGTCCCAGATGCCCTCGGAGCGGGGCGCGGCGAAGACCCCGAGCTGGAGGGCGTTCTCCCCGTGCACCAGCACGACCTGCTGGATCACGCCCTGCGGGTCGGCCTGCACGCGCACCTCGACGCCGGGCACCGCCGGGATGTGCAGGCTGCCCAGGTCGAGCCGCTCCACGCCGTCCGGCGCCTCCGAGCTGTCGTACGGGCCGCGCGAGGGACCCGTCGGCTCGGCGTCGTACGAGTCGAGGACCTCGGCAGCCCGCTCGTCACGGGCACCCCGCCCGCCGTCGGCCCGCTTCCGGCTGAAGATCACTGCGCCCACCCTCCGCTGTTCGCACTCACCCTGCCACCTCTTCCGTCTGTCCGCCCGCCCGGTCGGGATCTTCCCGTCGACCGGTCGCGGGCGGCGGCACCAGACCGGCGTGTCCGCCGGTCGAGCCGTGTCCACCGGCCCCGCGCCGCGACCCGGGCAGCTCGGCCACCGGCTGGAAATCCGCCCGCTCCACCCGCTGGACAACGAGCTGCGCGATGCGATCGCCACGGGAGATCTTCGCCGGCGTGTCCCGATCATGGTTGATCAGGTTGACCAGGATCTCACCCCGGTAGCCGGCGTCGACCGTACCGGGCGCGTTGAGCACCGTCACGCCGAGCCTGGCGGCCAGGCCGGAGCGCGGGTGCACCAGGCCGACGTACCCCTCCGGCAACGCCAGCGCCACCCCGGTCGGGACCAGGGCCCGGCCGCCGGGAGGCAGCTCGACGTCCGCGGCGGCCACCAGGTCGGCGCCGGCGTCACCGGGATGGGCGTACGCGGGCAGCGGCAGCTCCGGGTCGAGCTGCCGCACGGGCACGGGTACGACGTGGGTCACGGTGCTCCCTCTTCCGTCGGGTTCGTGGGGGTGGCCCTGCCATCCTGCCGGGTCGGACGGTCACCGCGCGCCGTACCCTCGCAGGTGTGAGCGTGTCGCCTTCCCCGTCCTCGCCGGCCCCGCGCACCGCGGCGGCCGTGGAGCACTCCGAACGGCTGAGTCTGCCCTGGTGGCTCTGGGTGGTCGGGCTGGCCCTGTCCGGGCTGCTGGCCGCCGAGGTGTGGATGGGCGCCCCCGGGGTGCGGGCCTGGCTGCCCTTCGTGGTCCTCCCGCCGGCCACGGCGGTCGCGCTGTGGTGGCTGGGCCGGGTCCGGGTGGCGGTGCGCGACGGCGAGCTGTTCGTGGACGACGCCCACCTGCCGGTGCGGTACGTGGCGGACGTGGTCCCGTTGGACGCCGCCGGGCGGCGCGAGGTCCTCGGCGTGGGCGCCGATCCGCTGGCCTTCGTGGTGCAGCGGCCCTGGATCGGCGGCGCGGTGCAGGTGGTGCTGGACGATCCCGCCGACCCGACCCCGTTCTGGGTGGTCAGCACCCGTCACCCGGTCGAGCTGGCCCGCGCGGTCATGGCCGCCCGCGACGCGGCCTGACTCCTCAGGGCAGGGCCCGCCGGCCACCGGGCAGCGCCCCGCCCTTGCGGCGCAGGTCCCGGCGGATCTCGTCGGCGAGGGTCCTGGTGGCCCGCCGGTTGAGGTAGCTGGCCACGGCCGCGCCGGTGAGGAACGGCCCCAGCGTGGTCAGGTTGCGCCCGAACCGCTTGAGCATGGTGTCCCGCAGCTCCCTGCGGGCCGCGGTGCCGAGCACCGCACCGACGCCCACCCCGGGCGTCATCGGGTTGATCCCGCGTTGGTTGGCCCAGGACTGCACCAGGGCGATCGCCCGCTGGCTGCCGCCGGTGGGCAGCGGCACGTGGTAGACCTCGTGCAGCTCGCCGATGAGCTTCAACTCGATCGCCACCACAGCGACGGTCTCGGCGGCCAGCAGCACGGGCGCCGAGAGCAGGGTCGGGGTGGCCACCCACTCCACGGCGGCGACGCCGCCCCCGGCCGCACCCACCCCGGCGGTGGCCCGGGCGGCGTTGCGCACCAGCCGGTCGGCGAGCGCCTCGTCGTCCAGCCCGGGGAAGTGCCGGCGCAGCGTGGCCAGGTCCCGGACGGGGATGTGCGGCGCCACGTCGGAGACCGTGTCGGTCATCCAGCGCAGCGCGGCCTTCGGCTTGAACAGGTCGGCCAGCCCGCGGGCGCGCGCCAGCCCGACCAGCCGGGTGAGCAGTTGGCGGCGGCGGGCCGGCTCGATGTCGTCGGCGGTCAGCGCGGCGACGGTGGCACCGAGCTCCTCAGCGGCCCGGTCGGCCGGCTCCGGTGTGCCGGACGGCACGTCGACGGGGCCGCCGGCCGCTCCGGCCGCGCCACCGGACGTCCGGTCGGCGATCGTGTCGGTCATCCTGCGCAGCGCGGCCTTCGGCTTGATCCGGTCGGCCACCCCGCGGGCGCGCGCCAGCCCGTCCAGCCGGGTGAGCAGTTGGCGGCGGCGAGCCGGCTCGATGTCGTCGGCGGTCAGCGCGGCGCCGGTGGCATCGAGTTCCTCAGCGGCCCGGTCGGCCGATTCCGGCGTGCCGGACGGCACGTCGACGGAGCCGCCGGCCGCTCCGGCCGCGCCACCGGACGTCCGGTCGGCGCCGGGCGGTGCCGTCTCCCGGGCACCGGTGGCCCCGGTGCGCGGGTCGCCGGCGACGTCCGGGCGGTGGGTGGCATCTGACTCCGGACGCGTCGTGGCTCCCGGCTGCGCCGGGGCGTCCGCCCCGGCGCCGGGGCGCGGCCCGGTCGGCGTACCCCCCGCCGACCCACCGGCCCGCTCGTCGCGTTCGCTCATGCCGCCCGACCTCCCGTGCTCCGGCGGCGTGGTCACCGCCCGTTACGAGTCAAGCAGCTCCCCGCCGCCCCCGCACGGCAGCTCGGGCAGCGGCGGCCCCATCGTGGCGGCCGCCGCCGATGTGCGGTTCGGGGTCAGACGCACTCGCGGCAGATCAGCTCGCCGTTGCGCTCGACCGCCAGCTGGCTCCGGTGGTGGACCAGGAAGCAGCGGCCGCAACGGAACTCGTCCTGCTGCATCGGCAGGACCTTGACGGTCAGCTCCTCGTCGGCCAGGTCGGCGCCGGGCAGCTCGAAGCTCTCGGCCACCTCGGCCTCGTCGACGTCCACGGCGCCCGACTGTGAGTCGACCCGCCGGGCCTTGAGCTCTTCCAGGCTGTCCTCGCCGAGGTCGACCTCGTCGCGACGCGGGGCGTCGTAGTCGGTGGCCATCGGTTCACTCTCCCATATCGATATTGTCGCTTCCGGTTGTAACGCCGGACGACGTTGTTTCGGTTCCCACTGGCCGGCCACCCTTTGTGTCGGTCACCCGACCCCCAGCCGCTCTGGCCGGGGGCCGACAGGGGCCTCCCCCAGCGAGCGCGGAACCTTACCCCCCTCGGGCGAGGCATGTATACCGCCCTCGTGGCTGAGATGTACGCCCCAGCACCCCGAGTTGTTCCCAATGTGACTCAGGCGACACGAAGATAGGGGTAGTAGTACCCGCTTCCTGGATGGCGCGCCGGCATGTCGGACTGTTTCCACGCGACGGTCGGACAACCGTTAACCTCAGCGGCGTACTCGACGGCCGGCGGGGCGGCCCGACCACCGGCTGGCCGCCGCCACCCATCACTGTCCGGGAGCGCCCAGATGAGTTTTGCGCGAGTGCGAGCACTCGTTGTCGTCGGTCTGCTGGCGGTGGTCGCCCTGGTCTTCGTCGTCGTCGCCATGGTGCGGGACACGCAGGGCGAGGCGGGCGCCGCCGGGGGCTGCCCCGAGGGCTGGCCGCTCGCTGACATCACCCTGCGCGAGCCGAAGGACGTGAAGATCAACGTCTTCAACGCCACCGACCAGATCGGTCTGGCCGGCAACATCGCCGACGACTTCCGCAACCGGAAGTTCCAGGTGAAGAAGACGGCCACCGCGCCGAAGGGCGTCGACGAGGTGGCGCTGCTGCGCTACGGCCCCAAGGGCGTCGGCTCCGCGCACCTGCTGCGGGCCTACTTCCTGAACAACGCCGAGCCCGTGTACGACGCCAAGCGCAAGGACGACACCGTCGACGTCGTGCTGGGCAACGGCTTCCAGCAGCTGGCCACCACCACCGAGGTGAACCAGTCCCTGGGCGACCTGGGCGCGCCCGAGGCGCCGGCCGGCTCCTGCCCCATGCCGGTCGAGAAGTGACCGTTCCGCCGGGCCGGGCCGGCGGACCGACCGAACTGATCTGACCGAAATGGCGGTGTCCCCCGGGACACCGCCATTTCGCTGTCGGAGATTCGGCCCGTTCGCGCCGGTCGCCGTGACCGCCGTCCCGGCTCCGGTCCCAGAACGGACGGGCCCTCGTCGTGGTCAAGGGCCGCCGGCGGCCCGGCCACGTCAGCCGGGTCCGGGCGGTCAGGGGCCGCCGGAGGCCCGGCGCGCGTCGGACACAGCGACCTCGACCTGCTGCTGGAGGCGTTGGGTCCGGGTGGTCAAGGGCCGCCGGAGGCGTCGAGGTCGGCGAGCCGGTCGTGCAGCGGCGCGTACAGCGCCGGCGGCGCGGCGATCACCAGGTCCGGGCCGGCCGGCAGGCCGCGCAGGCCGGAGACCCGCAGCCCCGCCTCGGCGGCGACCAGGCCGCCGGCCGCCAGGTCCCAGGCGGCCAGCCCCTTCTCGTAGTAGGCGTCCACCCGCCCCTCGGCGGCCAGGCAGAGGTCCAGCGCGGCGGCGCCGAGCCGGCGGATGTCGCGGACGTGCGGGATCAGCTCGGCGATCACCCGGGCCTGGTGCGAGCGGCGCGCCGGGTCGTAGCCGAACCCGGTGGCGACCAGCGCCTGCCCCAGGTCGGCCTCGGTGGAGCAGCTCAGCCGTCGGCCGTCACGCCAGGCGCCGCCGCCCGCGGTGGCGGTCCACTCCTCGCCGGTGAACACGTTGCGCACCACCCCGGCGACCACCTCGCCGTCGACCTCGGCGGCCAGCGACACCGCGCAGTACGGCAGTCCGTAGAGGTAGTTCACCGTGCCGTCGATCGGGTCGATGATCCAGCGCACCCCGCTGGCCGCACCGCCGTCGGCCGCCCCGGCGCCGTACTCCTCGCCGAGGACGGCGTCGTCGGGGCGTACCCGGTGCAGCGCGTCGAGGACCTGGCGCTCGACGGCGCGGTCCGCGGCGGTGACGACGTCCGTGACGGTGCTCTTGGTCGCGGCGACGGACACCCCCTCGGCGCGCATCCGGTGCGCGGTGGCCGCGGCCTGCCGGGCGACCTCGATCGCGATCGCGAGCAGTTCGGCCGGTGCCGGCGCCGAATGAGTCATGGTTCGTCCCCTTCCCGCACGATCGGGACGTCCCGCCGTGCGCGCGGGTATCATCCTTACAAAGTCCACATCTGCGCCGAATCGGCGGTCCCCGCCGCCGGTACGCCGTGCGCCGCAGGATGATCGCCGCAGACGGCGTTACAATTCACCCTGCCCACGCGCCACGGACCGCCGCCGGACGGCCGGCCCGGGACACGGGGGTCCCTCAACGACATCGCCCGGCACGGTCGCCCCACGCTGCGCCGGACGACCCGGCCGTGCCCGCTCTTCGCCTCCGGAAGGTCATTCGTGACAGAACCCCGCCAGACCGGCGCCGACGTTCGCTCGCTCACCGACACCCTGATCGCCCACGCGCAGAGCGCCGGCGGCCAGTTGACGTCGGCCCAGCTCGCGCGCACCGTCGAGTCCGCTGAGGTGACCCCGGCCCAGGCCAAGAAGATCCTGCGGGCGCTCTCCGAGGCGGGGGTGACCGTGGTCGTGGACGGCTCGGCCAGCACCCGTCGCCGGGTCGCCGCGGCCCGGTCCGCCACCCCGGCCTCGCGTGCCACCACCGCCAAGACCACCAAGAAGGCCGCCGCGCCCGCCCCCAAGCAGGCGCCCGCCGCCGACGAGGCCCCGGCGCCCGCCCCGCGCAAGGCGGCGCCGCGCAAGGCCGCCGCCACCACCGCCGACGTGGCCGCCAAGGCCGCCGCGCCGGCCGCCAAGGCGACCAAGTCCACCCGCGCCACCAAGGCGACGGTGGCCGCGGCCGGCAAGGCCACCAAGGCTGCCGCCGGCAAGGCCAAGGGCGAGGGCGAGGGTGCCGAGGGCGAGATCGACCCCGAGGAGCTCGCGGCCGCGATCGAGGACGTGGTGGTCGAGGAGCCGGCCGAGCTGACCAAGGCCGCCGAGGCCGATGCGGCCAGCTCCGCCACGGACAACGACTTCGAGTGGGACGACGAGGAGTCCGAGGCGCTCAAGCAGGCGCGCCGCGACGCCGAGCTCACCGCCTCGGCCGACTCCGTCCGGGCGTACCTCAAGCAGATCGGCAAGGTCCCGCTGCTCAACGCGGAGCAGGAGGTGGAGCTCGCCAAGCGGATCGAGGCCGGGCTCTACGCCGCCGAGCGGCTGCGCGCGGCCGAGGAGGGCGAGGAGAAGCTCACCCGCGACATGCAGCGGGACCTGGGCTGGATCTCCCGCGACGGCGAGCGCGCCAAGAACCACCTGCTGGAGGCCAACCTCCGACTGGTCGTCTCGCTGGCCAAGCGCTACACCGGCCGCGGCATGGCCTTCCTGGACCTGATCCAGGAGGGCAACCTCGGCCTGATCCGCGCGGTCGAGAAGTTCGACTACACCAAGGGCTACAAGTTCTCCACGTACGCCACCTGGTGGATCCGGCAGGCGATCACCCGGGCGATGGCCGACCAGGCCCGCACCATCCGCATCCCGGTGCACATGGTCGAGGTGATCAACAAGCTCGGCCGGATCCAGCGCGAGCTGCTCCAGGACCTGGGCCGCGAGCCCACCCCGGAGGAGCTGGCCAAGGAGATGGACATCACACCGGAGAAGGTGCTGGAGATCCAGCAGTACGCCCGGGAGCCCATCTCGCTGGACCAGACCATCGGCGACGAGGGCGACAGCCAACTCGGTGACTTCATCGAGGACTCCGAGGCCGTCGTCGCGGTCGACGCCGTCTCCTTCTCGCTGCTGCAGGACCAGCTCCAGCAGGTGCTGCAGACGCTCTCCGAGCGTGAGGCAGGCGTGGTACGCCTGCGCTTCGGCCTGACCGACGGTCAGCCGCGCACCCTGGACGAGATCGGCCAGGTGTACGGGGTGACCCGGGAGCGGATCCGGCAGATCGAGTCCAAGACCATGTCCAAGCTGCGTCACCCGTCCCGTTCCCAGGTGCTCCGCGACTACCTGGACTGACCCCTTCACGTCAACCAGCCGTGTCGGTTTGACCACTAGCCGTAGAACACTCAAAGGTGATCGGTCGGTTGCCTGTTTGTGATCGTTGACGTGGCACCCTTGACACACGGCACACTGTCTCCCTGCCAGGTGTGACCTCGGTCGCCCGCGGGCACACAGGGAAGGCAGGGCCCGACGAGGGTGTTGCACGATGGGTGAGCAACGACCGAAGAGAGTGTTCATCGGTGACGACCAGAGGAGGAAGGCGATGACCCCGACCCTCACGCCGCCGCCCGAGACGGTGGCCCCCCCGGCCGCCGATGAACGGTGCGACCGCTGCAATGCTGCCGGCAAGCTCCGGATCACTCTGGCGGGTGGGAGCGAGCTGGTGTTCTGTGGGCACCACGCGAACAAGTACGCGGAGGATCTCGTGAAGATCACCGTGAAGTACGCGACGGACCCGGAGTTCAGCTGGCGTGGCGCCGATCTGATGGCGAACTGAATCCGCAACCACATAACGACGACATAGCCGGCCGGGAGCCCCAAGGGGCTCCCGGCCGGCTTCGTCTGCGCTCACTCCCCCGCCGCGCCCCGCGCCCCGCGCCCGACATCCGCGCACTCTCACGGAAAGCGTGGCCATTCCGCGCCGCCGAACAGCCACACTTTCCGGGAAAGTGCAGGGATCCTGACGGCCGGGACGCCCGGGGCGGATGGGTCAGAGGGTTTGGACGGTGGCGATGCGCTCTTCGAGCTGCTCGATCGTCGCCTGGGCGCTGGGCGGGCCGCCGCAGAGGCGGCGCAGCTCGGCGTGGATCTTGCCGTGCGGCTGGCCGGTGCGGTGGTGCCGGGCGGCCACCAGGGCGTTCAGCTGGCGGCGCAGGGCCACCCGACGCTGGGCGGCACTCATCGGTACGGCCGGTGCCGCGGGGGCGTCAGCGGCCGGCTCAGCGGTCTGCGTGGCCGCCCGCCGGCGCTGCGCGGCGAGCTGTTCGGCCTGCCGCTTGGTGAGCAGCATGGAGACCTGGTCGGCGGTGAGCAGACCGGGCAGGCCGAGATATTCCTCCTCCTCGGGGGTGCCGGCCTGGGCCGCGGTGCCGAAGGAGGCGCCGTCGAAGATGACCTGGTCCAGCTCGGCGGTCGCCGAGAGCGCGGTGAAGCGCTTCTCCAGCTCACCGCTGGCCTGGTCGTCGCGTTGGGCGCGCTCCAGCAGGTCGTCGTCGAAGCCGTCGGACTCCTTGGGCTTGCCGAGCACGTGGTCCCGCTCGGCCTCCATCTCGCTGGCCAGCCCGAGCAGGTGCGGCACGCTGGGCACGAAGACCGAGGCGGTCTCCCCCGGCCGGCGGGCCCGCACGAAACGCCCGATCGCCTGGGCGAAGTAGAGCGGTGTGCTTGCGCTGGTGGCGTAGACGCCGACCGCCAGCCGGGGAATGTCGACGCCCTCGGACACCATCCGGACCGCGACCAGCCAGCGCTGCTCGGACGCCGCGAACGTCGCGATCCGCGCGGAGGCCCCCACGTCGTCGGAGAGCACCACCGCTGCCCTCTCGCCGGTCACCTGCTCGATCAGCTTCGCGTACGAGCGGGCGTTCTGCTGGTCGCTGGCGATGATCAGGCCACCCGCGTCCGGCATGCCGGCGTTGCGCAGCACGGTCAGCCGGGCGTCGGCGGCCCGGAGCACCTGCGGCATCCAGTCCCCGGCCGGGTCCAGGGCGGTCCGCCAGGCCTGCGCCACCAGGTCCTGCGTCATCGGCTCGCCCAGCCGCGCCGCCAGCTCGTCACCGGCGTTGGTGCGCCACCGGGTCTCCCCCGAGTACGCCAGGAAGAGCACCGGCCGGACCACGCCGTCGCGCAGCGCGTCGGAGTAGCCGTAGACCGAGTCGGCGCGGGAGCGCAACAGCCCGTCGCCGCCGCGCTCGTAGGTGACGAACGGGATGGGGTTGTCGTCGGAGCGGAACGGCGTACCGGTGAGCATCAGCCGGCGTACCGCGGGCTCGAAGGCGGCCTTGACCCCGTCGCCCCAGGACCGGGAGTCGCCGGCGTGGTGGATCTCGTCGAGGATGACCAGCGTGCGCCGGGTCATGGTGCGCCGCCGGTGCACCTGCGGGGCCATGCCGACCTGCGCGTAGGTGACGACCGCGCCGTGGAAGTCGGCGGAGGAGTGCACGTCGGCGTTGCGGAACGCGGCGTCGAGCTGGATGCCGACCCGGGCGGCGGCGCTCGCCCACTGGGTCTTCAGGTGCTCGGTCGGGGCGACCACGGTGACCGCCTCGACGGTGCCGTCCACGAGCAGCTCGGCGGCGATCCGCAGGGCGAAGGTGGTCTTGCCGGCGCCGGGCGTGGCGACCGCGGTGAAGTCGTCGGTGCGGCGGCGCAGGTACTCCACCATCGCCTTGCGCTGCCAGGCACGCAGGGGCGGGAACGTCTCTAGCGCCGGCAACCGGGCTGCCACGCGAGGCTCCTCTCCGACCGCACCATGGCGGACCCCGGCCGAGGGCCACGGGTACCGCCGCCCATGAAAACGCCTCCGCGCAGAAGATGCCGCGAAGGCCGACTCAGCATAACCAGCCCACGCCGCTCGCCCCACTCGACGCCACGCTGGTCACATCCGCCACCCCCGCCCGTTCCCCGCCCGACGCGGTTTGCGGCGTGTCGCGCCGTCCCGATCCGGGGACACCCCGACACGCCGCAAACCGAGCGGCCGGGGCGCGACTCGCTGTCCGGCACCGGCGGCGAGGCCAGTCCGACGCGGTTTGCGGCATGTCGCGGCATCCCGGCCCGGGGACACCCCGACACGCCGCAAAGCGCGCGGGGCGGGGCGAGGGTGAAAGGGAGGCGCGAGCGGGTGGTCAGGTCTGGGGGCCGCGGACCCCGGTCTTCGGGGATCGCAGCGTGGCCACCGGGGCCGACCAGCGCCGCCGCAGCGCCACCAGCCGCAGCGCGAAGACCAGCAGGGCGGCGGCGGTCAGCGGCGCCGTGCCGGCGCGTCCGGTGGCGTCGAGCAGGGCCACCGCGACCGCGCCGGCCAGCGCGGCCACCGCGTAGATCTCCCGGCGCAGCACCACCGGGATCTCGGCAGTGAGCAGGTCCCGGCCCAGCCCGCCGCCGATGGCGGTGAGCATGCCGATCACGCAGGCGCCGACCGGCGGCACGTGGGCGTCGAGTGCCTTGAGCGTGCCGGTGACGGTGAACAGCGCCAGGCCCGCCGCGTCCAGCACCAGCACGGTGGTGCGCAGCCGGGCCAGCTGCGGGTGCAGCCAGAAGACGGCGGCGGCGGTCACCGCGGCGGTGGTGGCGTACCGCCAGTCGGCGAAGGCCAGCGGGGGCACCTCGTCGATGGCCAGGTCACGGAAGATCCCGCCGCCGAGGGCGGCCACGAAGCCGACGAAGACGACGCCGAAGAGGTCGAGCCGTTTGGCCACCGCCGCGGAGGCCCCGGAGGCGGCGAAGACGGCCACCCCGGTCAGGTCGGCGAAGAGCAGGGCGGTGGAGGTCGTCACACCGCCGAAGGGTACGGGGGCGGCCGGGCCGGCCGCCGCGGATCACTCACCGTACGAGTCGTAGATCTCCTTGCACTTCGGGCAGACCGGCGAGCCGGGCTTGGCGGCCTTGGTCACCGGGAACGTCTCGCCGCAGAGCGCCACCACGTAGGTGCCCATGACGGCACTTTCGGCGATCTTCTCCTTGCGGACGTAGTGGAACATCTCCGGACCGGTGTCCGCGTCCTTCAGCTCCGGGCGTTCGAGAATCTGTGTGCTCACTGTTGACACCTCCAACTTTTTAGTTTGGCAGGTCGGTTGGGGACGGTCCACCGCAGCCCACCCGAGGGCGGCCCGTACGGTAACGGAGGTGACCAACTTTCACACCCGTCTCGGCGCTGAGGTCGCCGACGCCCTGCGTGACGGTCGACCGGTCGTCGCCCTGGAGAGCACCATCGTCTCGCACGGTCTGCCCCGACCGGACAACCTGCGAGTGGCCCGCCAGATCGAGCGGGCCGTACGGGAGGCCGGCGCGGTCCCGGCCACCATCGGAATGGTCGGCGGCGAACTGGTGGTGGGGCTCGACGACGCCCAGCTCACCCGGCTCGCCACCGTCGACGGAGTGAGCAAACTCTCCGTACGCGATCTGGCGGTGGCCGCCGCCACCGGCGCTGACGGCGCCACCACGGTGGCCGCCACCAGCGCGGTCGCCGCGGCGGCCGGGATCGGTGTCTTCGCCACCGGCGGGCTGGGCGGCGTGCACCGGGAGGCGGCGCAGACCTTCGACGAGTCCGCCGACCTGGTGACCCTGGCCCGGACGCCGATCGCGGTGGTCTGCGCCGGGGTGAAGTCGATCCTCGACGTGGGCGCGACGCTGGAGCGGCTGGAGACCCTCGGCGTGGGCGTGGTCGGCTACCGCACCCGGCGGTTCCCCGGCTTCTACCTCACCGACGCCGGCTTCGACCTGGACTGGTCGGTGGACTCCCCGGAGCAGGTGGCGGACGTGCTGGCCGCCCGGGAGCAGCAGGGGGT
Source organism: Micromonospora sp. L32 (assembly GCF_052068055.1). Taxonomy (NCBI): domain Bacteria; kingdom Bacillati; phylum Actinomycetota; class Actinomycetes; order Micromonosporales; family Micromonosporaceae; genus Micromonospora; species Micromonospora sp. L32. The sequence continues at coordinate 132,153 of NZ_JBQHDD010000003.1, forward strand.
GCACGGCGGCGGGCTGATCGTGGCCAACCCGCTCCCGACCGACGAGCAGCTCGATCCGGCGCTGCACGACCGGACCCTCGCCGAGGGCCTCGCCCGGCTGGGCCGCGAGGGGGTGACCGGCAAGGCGGTGACCCCGTTCCTGCTGGCCCACTTCCACTCGGCCACCGAGGGCGCCAGCCTGGCGGTGAACGTGCGGATCATCCTGCGCAACGCCGACCTGGCCGCCCGGATCGCCGTCGCCGCGGCCGCCCTGCGCACCGACGCGCCGGCATGACCGGCCCGTCCCGGGTGGTCGTGGTCGGTGACCTGATCACCGATGTGGTGGCGGTGCTGGCCGGGCCGCTGGCCACCGGCTCGGACACCCCGGCGACGATCCAGGTCAGCGGGGGTGGCCAGGCGGCCAACACCGCGGCGTGGATCGCGGCACAGGGCGTGCCGGTGACGCTGGTGGGCGCGGTCGGCGACGACAGCGCCGGGCGGGACCGGGTGGCCGAGCTGGAGCGGGTCGGCGTGGAGTGCGCCGTCGAGGTGCATCTGGGCTGCGCCACCGGCACGGTGATCGTGCTGGCCACCGCCGGGGAACGCACGATGGTCACCGAACGCGGCGCGAACCTGCGGCTGACCGTCGAGCACGTCGAGCGGACGCTGGCCGCGGCGCCGGACGCCGCGCACCTGCACCTGTCCGGGTACTGCCTGCTGGACGCCGCGTCGCGGCCGGCCGGGCTGGCGGCGTTGGCCGCCGCCCGCGCGCGCGGGCTCACCACCAGCGTCGACGCGGCGTCCGCGGCGCCGCTGCGGCGGGTCGGCGCGGCGGCCTTCCTGTCCTGGGTACGCGACGTCGACCTGCTCCTGGTCAACGCGGACGAGGCCGGGGTGCTCGCCGGCGGGCTGGACCCGGGGGCGCAGGCGCGGGCGCTGTCGGTGTCGGCCCGGCGGGTGGTGGTGAAGCGGGGCGAGGCCGGGGCGGTCTGGGTCGACCGGAGCGCGACGGTGAGCGTGGCGCCCGCCCGGCGGGTCGCGGTGGTCGACGTCACCGGCGCCGGGGACGCCTTCGCGGCGGGCCTGCTGACCGCCTGGCTGGGCGGCGCGGAGCCGCGGGCGGCGCTGGGCCGGGCCGGCGATCTCGGGGCGCTGGCCGTCTCGACGGTGGGCGCCCGCCCGACGGGCTGACCCGAACGCACCGGCAGGGGGCGCCGGATCTGCCGGGTCCGGCGCCCGACGGTCAGGGTTCGACGTCGATGATCTTGTGCGGCCGCTCCTCGGCGGTCAGGCTCATCGGCGGGGTCTCGTCGCGCATCCTGGGCTGGAACTTCCCCGCCAGCCGGTGCTGCTCCTTCGGCGGGCGGTCGTTGGCCAGCAGCACCGCCAGCCACGGGATGAGCACCATCCCGACGGCGCACAGCGGCAGCCAGAGCCAGAGCAGCGGGGCCTTCGCGCCGACCAGGATCGCACCGGCGATCACGCAGGCCACCCGGATGCCCATCATCAGCACGTACCGCTTCTGCCGACTGGTGAGCTGGTCGTCCTGGCTGCGCGAGGCGTCGGTGATCAGAATCGGCTGGTACGCCTGACGCTTCACCACGGACCTCCTCGAGGGGATTACGACCCATCCTGTCACTCCCGGGCCGTGATCAGCGAAAATCGACTCGTCCCAGTGCGTGTTACGCCCGTGGTACGCTCCGCCCGTGGGCAACCGCTTCAGCTTCACCGACGAGGCGTTGACCAACCTGCGGGTCTACGACGTCACACCCGGGGAAGTCTGGGAAGCCCTGCACAGCACCCGCCGGGTGATCCGGCACCTGGGCGACGACGTCATGGTCGTCTACGCGGCGAACCGCCGCGGCAGGCGGCTGGCCGTGCTGCTCGCCGAGGCCGACGGCACCGACAACGACTGGGACATCCTCTCCGCCCGCGACCTGAGCGACGTCGAGACCAAGCGCTACGACGAGGCCGTGCGGAGGGATCGCCGATGAGGAGGCGGTCACGATGAACCGTGACGACGCGACCAAGCGGTTCCACGGTGGCGACGACGCGTTCGCCGAGCTGATCGACGAGAGCCAGCCGGTGGAGCTGCCCACCCCCGACAGCGACGTGCCGATGGTCAGCCGCTCGGTACGCCTGCCGCTGGAGACCTACGAGCGGGTCCGGGCGGCCGCCGAGGCCCGGGGCATCGGCGTCACCACGCTGATGCGGCAGTGGATCGAGGCCGGGCTGGCGGACCTGGACGACTCCGCCACCGTCTCCCTCGCCGACGTACGGCGGGCACTGGCCTCGCTGTCCCGCCCGACCGCCGCCTGACCGTCCGTCACAACGGTGGCGGCGAGGGCTGCTCGGGCGGACGGCCGCGCGCCCGCAGCGCGTCTGCCAGCGCGATTCCCGCCACCACCGTCGAGGTGGCCGCGGCGACCGCCAGCGGGGGCAGCCGCGTCATCAGCGGCACCATCGCCACCAGCACGACCAGCCCCAGCAGCCGGGACCGGGACACCCGTCCGAACACCTCGTACTCGAAGCGCGCCCGACCGACCACGAAGAGCGCCGGGCCGCCGATGATCACGGTGAGCCAGGCCGGGTCGGTGTGCCCGCCGGGGTGGGCGATGACGAGCTCGTAGCCGACGGCGGAGGCGACGATGCCGGCCACCATGACCAGGTGGGTGTACGTCGCCGACTCGGCGAGCCGCCCCGGCCGGGCCGACCCGGCCACCGCGTCCGCCAGCACCGTACCGGCCCGGTAGAAGTAGATGCGCCAGAGCAGCGCCGTGGTGGCGAACGTGATGGCGAAGGCGACCCACCGCGCTGAGGTGAACTCGCTCCCGCTCAGCGTGAATCCGCTGATGAGGATCATCTCCCCCAGCGCGATGATGATGAACTGCTGGTAGCGCTCGGCCAGATGCTCACCGGTGACCGTCCAGGAGGAGGCGGGCAAACGGCCGCGTCCCGGCAGCGGCCAGCCCAGCCGCCCCGCACCGTAGTCGATGATCACCGCGACGGTCCACAGCGCTCCGCGGGCGTCGTCGTGCAGGGTCGCTCCGGCGATCCACGGCACCCCCGCCACCACCGACCAGGCGAGGATGCGCCCGGCGACGTGCCGCTCCCGATGACCCCGCATCACCACGGTGAGGACGAGCGGGCGGCCCACCTGGACGGCGACGTAGCCGACCGCGAAGGAGAGACCACGGGTGTCGAACGCCTCCGGCAGCGACACCGCCATCACCATGCTGCCGAACATCGAACCGGCCACGACCAGCTGGAGAGCCGGCAGATCGGGGTTGTAGCGGCTCGTCGTCCACGTGGTCAGCGACCACACGAACCAGAGGGCGAGCAGGAGCAGCAGCGTCTGCCCCGCCTCGGGCAGGAAGAGCCGCCGCTCCACCGTGAAGTCGTTGACCAGCCGGTTCGACACCCGGGTGAGCGCGAAGACGAAGGCGACGTCGAAGAAAAGCTCCAGGAAGGTCGCCCGCGGCGAGGTCTCCTCGCCGCGGAGGAACTGCTTCCCCGGTTGCGCCGCCATCCCCCGCCCGCCGTCGTCGCCCGACGCACTCACGATGGCGCACGGAAGGACGGCCGGGTCAGGTTTTGGCCCCCTTGGCCGCCGCCTTCATCTGCTGCTTGAACTCGCGCACCCGGCGCAGCGACTCCGGGTCGGTGATGTCGGCCACCGACCGGTACGCGTCCGGTTCGCCGTACCCGCCGGCGGCCTCCCGCCAGCCGTCCGGGCGCACGTCGTACCGCTTGCCGAGCAGGGCGACGAAGATCTGCGCCTTCTGCTTGCCGAAACCGGGCAGCTCGCCGATGCGGCGCAGCAGCTCCCGCCCGTCGGCGGCGTCCGACCAGAGCCGGGCGGCGTCGCCGTCGTACCGGTCGACGAGCACCTGGCACACCTGCTGGACCCGGCCCGCCATCGCCTTCGGGAAGCGGTGCAGCGCCGGTGGCCGGGCGAAGATCTCGACCAGCGCCTCGGGGTCGTACCCGGCCAGCTCCCGGGCGTCCGGCTCGTGCCCCAGCCGCTGCGCCAGCACGTACGGCGAGGTGAACGCCTTCTCGAGCGGGATCTGCTGGTCGAGGACCATGCCGGTCAGCAGGGCCAGCGGGCTGCGCTCCAGCAGCCGGTTGGCCTCGGGGTCGATGGGCAGCGAGAGCGTCATGCGCCCATCCTGCCGGTCGGCGCGACGGGCGCGTTGCCGACTCCCCGAGCGGGCGCCGGACCCACAGGGACACCAAGGTTAGCCTGTGCTAACTTCTTCGCGTCGGCGGAGGGCCCGCCGGCCGGAGCCGAAGGAGTGCCGCCGTGCCCGTTCCCGCCCGCAGGTCCCTCGCGGTCACCGTCGCCGCCGGCCTGCTCTCGTTCGGCCTGGTCGCCTGCGGGTCCGGCGAGGACGACGCCGCCGACCCGGGCAAGCCCGGCGACAAGACCATCACCGTCTACAGCGGCCGCAACGAGGCCCTGGTCAAGCCGCTGCTCGACAAGTTCAGCCAGCAGACCGGCATCACCATCAAGACCCGCTACGCCACCACCGCCCAGCTCGCCGCCCAGCTGGTCGAGGAGGGCGGCAAGTCGCCGGCCGACGCGTTCTTCGCCCAGGACGCCGGCGCCCTCGGCGCGGTCGCCAAGCGGGACATGTTCGCCCCGCTGCCCGCCGCCGCACTGGACAGGGTGCCGCAGAGCTACCGGGCCCGCACCGGCCAGTGGGTGGGCGTCAGCGCCCGCGCCCGGGTACTCGCGTACAACGCCGACAGCGTGCCCGCCGCCGAGCTGCCGACGTCGGTCTTCGCGCTGACCGACCCGAAGTGGAAGGGCAAGATCGGCGTCGCCCCGACCAACGCCTCGTTCCAGGCGTTCGTCACCGCGATCCGGGTGCAGCACGGCGACCAGAAGGCGAAGGACTTCCTCGCCGGCCTCAAGGCCAACGAGCCGCAGATCCGGGACAACAACATCAAGATCGTCGAGGAGATCGACAAGGGCAGCATCCAGGTCGGCCTGGTGAACCACTACTACCTGGGCGAGGTGGCCAAGGAGAAGGGCACCACCCCGGACGCGCTCAAGGCCAAGCTGCACTTCTTCCCCGGCGGCGACACCGGCGCCCTGGTCAACGTCGCCGGCGTCGGCGTGCTCAAGCGGTCCGCCGAGGACCCGGACACCAAGGCCTTTGTGGACTTCCTGCTCGGCCCGGAGTCGCAGCAGTACTTCGCCGAGCAGACCTTCGAGTACCCGGTGGTCACCGGGGCCGGCACCCCGGCCGGCGTGCCGCCGCTGGCGGAGCTGGACACCCCGGACATCGATCTGAACGACCTGGACACCCTGGACGCCACGATCGGCCTGATCAAGGACTCGGGGCTCGTACCCTGACCGCCCCGACCACCACGCCCGAGGCAGGGCCGGCCCGTTCCGGGCCGGCCCGCTTCGGCGTACCGGGGTCGTTGCGCCGGCTGGCGCCGCGCCCGGCGCTGCTCGCGGCCTCGACCGCCGCGGTCGCGGTGGCCCTGATCCCCCTGGTCTACCTCGCGGTACGCACGGGGGAGGCGGGCGCCGACCGGGTCGTCGCCGAGCTGTGGACCGAGCGGGTCGGGCTGCTGGCGCTCCGCAGCCTCGCTCTGGCCGCCGTGGTCACCACCGCCTGCGTGCTGCTCGGCGTCGGCGCCGCCTGGCTGGTGACCCGGACCGACCTGCCCGGCCGGCGCGCCTTCGCGGTGCTCGCCGCCCTGCCGCTGGCCGTGCCCACCTACATCGCCGCGTTCGCCTGGGTCTCGCTGTTCGACCGGCTGGAGGGCTTCTGGCCGGCCGCGCTGGTGCTGACCCTCTGCTCGTACCCGTACGTCTTCCTGCCGGTCGCGGCGGCGCTGCGCGGCGCCGACCCGGCGCAGGAGGAGGTCTCCCGCTCGCTGGGCCGGGGCGGCTGGCGCACCTTCACCGACGTCACGCTGCGCCAGATCCGGCCGGCGACCGCCGCCGGGGCGCTGCTGGTCGCGCTCTACGTGCTGGCCGACTTCGGCGCGGTGTCGATCCTGCGCGCCGACACCTTCACCCGGGCCATCTTCATCGCCTTCGACCTGGGCTTCGACCGCACCGGCGCGCTGGTGCTCTCCAGCGTGCTGGTGGCGCTGACCGTGCTGCTGCTGGCCGGGGAGACCGCCACCCGCCGGCGCGGCGCCCGGTACGCCCGGCTCGGCGGCGCTCGCCGCCCCGCCGCCCGGCTGCGCCTCGGTCCGGCCCGCCGGCCCGCGCTCGCCGCGCTGCTCGCGGTGGCCGCGCTGGCGCTCGGCGTGCCGGCGCTCAGCCTGGCCCGTCGGTTGGTCAGCGGGGTGTCCCGGCCCGGCGCGCTCGGCGAGGTCGCCACGGCCGCCGGCAACTCGCTCTGGCTGTCGCTGGCCGGCGCCGCGCTGACCATGCTGCTGGCCCTGCCGCTGGGGCTGCTCACCGCACGCGCCCCCGGCCCGCTGGCCACCGTGCTGGACCGGCTCGCCTACCTGGCCCACGCCCTGCCCGGCGTGGTGATCGGGCTGTCGCTGATCTTCTTCGGCATCAGCGTCGCGTATCCGCTGTACCAGACCCCGTGGCTGCTGGCGCTGGCCTACGCGACGCTCTTCCTGCCGCTGGCCGTCGGCGCGGTGGCCGGTGCCGCCGCCCAGGCCCCACCCGCCCTGGAGGAGGTGGCCCGCTCGCTGGGGCGCGGGCCGCTGGCCGTGCTGCGCACGGTCACCCTGCCGCTGACCCTGCCCGGGATCGGGGCGGGGGCGGCGCTGGTCTTCCTCACCGGCATGAAGGAACTTCCGGCCACCCTGCTGCTGCGCCCCACCGGCACCGACACCCTGGCCACCGAGCTGTGGACGGCGACCTCCGTCGGGGCGTACGCGGCCGCCGCCCCCTACGCGGCGCTGCTGGTGGTCATCTCGGCGCTGCCCACCTGGTGGCTGGTCGCCCGGGGCGGCCTGCTCGACAAGGAGGACCGATGAGCGAGGTGGTGCTGACCGGCGTCGTCAAGCGGTACGGCCCGGTGACCGCGCTGGACGGCGTGGACCTGACCGTCCCGGCGGGCGCGCTGACCGCCGTCCTCGGCCCGTCCGGCTGTGGCAAGACCACCCTGCTGCGCTGCCTGGCCGGCTTCGAACGCCTGGACGCGGGAGCGATCCGGGTGGACGGGCGCGAAGTGGCCGGCCCCGGTCGGCACCTGCCGGCGCACCGCCGCCGGATCGCCGTGGTGCCGCAGGAGGGCGCCCTCTTCCCGCACCTCACCGTCGCGGCGAACATCTCCTACGGGCTGGACCGCGCCGACCGGCGGGGCGACCGGGTCGACGAGGTGCTGGCCCTGGTCGGGCTCGCCGGGTACGGCGACCGGATGCCGCACCAGCTCTCCGGCGGCCAGCAGCAGCGGGTCGCGGTGGCCCGGGCGCTGGCGCCGCGCCCGTCGCTGGTGCTGCTCGACGAGCCGTTCAGCGCGCTCGACGCCGGGCTGCGCGCCGGGCTGCGGCACGACGTCCGGGAGGCGCTGCGGGCCGACGGGGCGACCGCCGTGCTGGTCACCCACGACCAGGGCGAGGCCCTGTCGGTGGCGGACCGGGTGGTGGTGCTGCGGTCCGGGCGGGTGGTGCAGTCCGCCGCGCCGGGCACGCTCTACCGGGAGCCGGCCGACCAGTGGGTGGCCGGGTTCGTCGGCGACGCGGTGCTGCTGCCGGCGGTCGCCGCCGCCGGGGCTGCCCGCACGCCGCTGGGCACGCTGCCGATCGCCGGCCCGACGGCCGACGGCCCGGTCACCGTGCTGGTCCGTCCGGAGCAACTGCGCCTGGCTCCCGCGTCGGGCACCGACGCGGTGACCGCCACCGTGCTGCGGCACGACTTCCACGGTCACGACGCGCTGGTCGCCCTCCGGCTGGCCGACGACACCCGGGTCACCGCCCGGGTCTTTGACGGGACCGACCCCGTCGAGGTCGGCGCCGAGGTGGCGGTCCGCGTCGACGGGACGGTCCGGGCCTGGCCGGCGACGCCGGTGCCGGCCCCGGCCGCGGTGGCGGACCCGCGTCCCGTGCATCCGGTCGCCTAGCGCGCGTCGCAGAGTCCGGGCTGGTGGCCGTGGTGAGCGGCTGACGAGGGTTCGGGTCAGCCTGGGGTGAGGAGGCAGAACTCGTTGCCTTCCGGGTCTGCGAGGACGGTCCACGGGACATCGTGGTCCAGGTCGATGGCGGTGGCGCCGAGCGTCCGCAGTCTGGCCGCCTCGGCCTCCAGGTCGTCACCTGGGTATGGGCGGACGTCGAGATGGACGCGGTTCCACCCGGTCTTCACGTCGGGTGTGCGGAGGAACTGCAGATATGGGCCGACGCCCTTGGCGGAGCGCAGTACCGCCCTGTGGTCGGTCACCTCGTGCAGGGCCCAGTCCATGGCCTCGCCCCAGAAGCGGGCCATGGCTCGCGGATCCGCGCAGTCGACCACTACCGCGGCGATCGGTCCGGTGTCTCGGTAGAGCGGTCGGGGGTCCAGCACGCAGAACTCGTTGCCCTCCGGGTCGGCCATGACCGTCCATGGGACGTCGCCCTGGCCTACGTCGGCAGGTGTTGCGCCGAGATCCTTCAGGCGCGTGACCAGCTCCGCCTGATGGGCCGCCGAGGTGGTGGCGAGGTCGACGTGCACGCGGTTCTTCACCGTCTTGGGTTCCGGGGAGACGATGAGGTCGAGGCAGACAGCGACGGGGTCGGGGTAGACGAAGCCCTCGGGTTCGAGGTTGGTCACGCCGGGTCCCTCGCTGGAGACTCCCCAGCCGAGCGCCTCCGCCCAGAATCCGCCCAGCGCGGAGTCGTCCCGAGCCTTCATGTTGATTTGAACCAGCCGCGTTGCCATGCCGGCGATGCTAGGGCTTGTCGAGTCGGCCGTGGTGCCCGAACCGGAGTGATCGTTCGGCGTGTCGAAGATCGGCATATGGCGAGGGGCCGTGATCAACGAGTGGCTGTGACCGACTTCGACACAGGCCCTGGCGCACGGGACGCGGCCCGGTGGACAGGGGTGGGGTCCACCGGACCGCGCCGGACGGTGCCGTCAGTTGACGACGAAGAGCAGCCGGTTCGGCGAGCCCGTGCCCGGGTTGGTCACCCTGCCGGTGGTGGCGTTGGTGGTCAGGTAGCTGGCCACCTGCGCCGGGGTGTACGACGGGTTGGCCGAGAGCACCAGCGCCGCGGCGCCGGCCACGTGCGGCGAGGCCATCGAGGTGCCGCTGATGGTGTTGGAGGCGGTGTCGCTGGTCCGCCAGGCGGACAGGATGCTCGACCCCGGCGCGAAGATGTCCACGCAGGAGCCGTAGTTGGAGTAGGACGCGCGGGCGTCGCTGCTGGTGGTGGCGCCGACGGTGATCGCGGCGGCGGCCCGGGCGGGCGAGTAGCCGCAGGCGTTGGCGCTGGAGTTGCCGGCCGCCACCGCGTACGTGACGCCCGAGTTGACCGAGTTGGTCACCGCGTTGTCGATGGCGGAGCTGGCGCCGCCGCCGAGGCTCATGTTGGCCACCGCCGGCTTGACCGCGTTGGCGGTCACCCAGTTGATGCCGCTCACCACGCCGGTGGTGCTGCCGCTGCCCGAGCAGTTGAGCACCTTCACCGCGATCAGGCGGACGGCCTTCGCCACGCCGTACCGGTTGCCGCCGACGGTGCCGGCGACGTGGGTGCCGTGGCCGTTGCAGTCGGTGTTGTTGCTGTCGACGGTGTTGGTGCCCCAGCTGGCCCGGCCACCGAAGTCGGTATGGGTGGTCCGGATCCCGGTGTCGATGATGTACGCCCGGACGTTGGAGGCCGTGTTCGGGTACGTGTAGCTGGCGTTGAGCGGCAGGCTGCGCTGGTCGATCCGGTCCAGGCCCCACGGCGGGTTGGCCTGGGTGCCCTGGACGGTGACCACCCGGTCCTGCTCGACGTAGGCGACGGTCGGGTCGGCGGCGAGCCGGCGGGCCTGGCCGGCGCTCATCTTCGCGCTGAAGCCGGTGAGGGCGGCGCTGTAGACGTCGGCGACGCTGCCGCCGTACCGCTTGGCGAGGGTGGCGGCGCGGTCCGGCACGGCGGTGCGGGCGGCGAGGGTGTTCGCGGCGCCGACCGCGTCGGTCCGCAGCACGACCAGGTAGCTGCCGCTGATCGCGCCGGGCGCGGACGCGCCGCGGACCTCCCCGGTGGGGGCGGCGAGGGCGGGGGTGGACGCGGCGACGGAGAGCGCCGCCGCGGCGGCCGTGACGGCGAGGGCGCGGATCGCGCGGCGCCGGGGGACGGGCAGAGCTGACATCGTCTGACTCCCTACCGGTGCGCCCCGGGCAGGCTGGTGGCCGCCGGGACGCCCATCGACGGATGTTGGGGCAGATGCTAGCCATACATTGATGGCCATAAAAGAGATAACGACCAATCAATACAGCTCGCGGTATGGATGTCGCGGGTGCCGGCCGATCGACCGCCGTCGGGGGGCAGGATGGCGACGTGGAACGACACGACATGCTGCTCTCCCCCGCCGGCGTCGAGGCGCTGCGCACCGCGCTGACCCGGGCGGACTTCACCTCGAACGGGATCGCCGGCCGGCTCGGCGCGCAGGCCACCGGCGGGGTGGCCCGCAACGACTTCCGCGCCGCCCTGCGCGCCACCGAGGACCGCGATCCGCTCGCCACGCTGATCCGGGTCTTCATCTGCGACCAGACCGAGCCCGAGGCGGCGGTCGCCGCCGCGCTCGCCCCGCTGGACCTCGCCGAGGCGCTCGCCGGCGGGCTGGTCGAACGGCACGGCGACGGCCTGCGCGCCGGCGTCGACCTGGAACCGTACGGGGACGACTGGTGGGTCCTCGCCGACGTGCCGGCCAGCGCCCGCCCCGGCCGGCCGCTGCACAGCGAACACGTGCTCGGCATCGGCGGCGCCACCCAGACGCTGATCGGCGCCACCGTCCGGCGGCCGGTGCAGACCGCGCTGGACCTGGGCACCGGCTCCGGCGTCCAGGCGCTGCACCTGGCCACCCACGCCCGCCGGGTCACCGCCACCGACGTCTCCGAGCGGGCGCTGCGCTTCGCCGCCACCACCGCCGCGCTCAACGGCCAGGACTGGGAGCTGCTCCGCGGCGACCTGGTCGCCCCGGTCGCCGGACGCCGCTTCGACCTGGTGGTGAGCAATCCACCGTTCGTGGTCGGCCCGGGCACCACCACCCACGTCTACCGCGACTCTGGGCGGGTCGGCGACGCGATCGGCGCCGAGCTGGCCGCCGCCGCGCCGGGCCTGCTCACCGAGGGCGGCACCATGCAGTACCTGGCGAACTGGGTGCACGTGGCCGGCGAGGAGTGGCACGAGCGGGTGACCGGCTGGTTCGCGGGTACCGGCCTGGACGCCTGGGTGATCCAGCGCGAGGTGGCCGACCCGATGGCGTACGTCAACCTCTGGCTCACCGACGTCGGCGAGGCGACCGACCCGCAGCGGATGGCGGCCTGGCTGGACTGGTTCGACGCGCACAAGGTGGAGGCGATCGGCTTCGGCATCGTGTCGCTGCGCCGGTCCGGGCACGCCGACCCGGTGGTCCGGGTCGAGGACCTGCGCCAGCGGGTGGAACCGCCGATGGGCGACCAGGTAGCCATCTGGTTCGACCGCCAGGACTTCCTCCGGGTACGCGACACCGACGGGCTGCTCGGCGAGCGCTACCGGGCCGCCGAGGGGCTCCAGCTGCGCCAGGAGGCCACCATGGGCGACGAGGGGTGGGCGGTGGACCGGCAGGTCCTCACGATGCCGCACGGGCTGCGCTGGAGCGAGGAGGTCGACCCGCTGGTGCTGGCGCTGGTCGGCGGCTGCGACGGCCGGCTGGCGCTGCGCGACCAGCTCGCCCTGCTGGCCGCCGCGCACGACGTCACCCCGCAGGAGCTGGCCGAGGCGGCCGGCCCGATCGTGGCGCACCTGATCGAACGCGGCATCATCGAGCCGGTGACGCCGTGACGCGGGTCGCGCCGGCAATGCCGGGAGGCGGCCGAAGGGGGGTCCGCTGATGCGGGCGGTGGTGCAGACGGTCGGCCGGGCGAGCGTGACCGTCGACGGCGCGGTGGTCGGCCAGATCGACGACGGGCTGCTGGTGCTGCTCGGCGTGACGCACGCCGACACGCCGCAGGTGGCGGAGACGATGGCCCGCAAGATCCACGAGCTGCGCATCCTCGACGACGATCGCAGCGCCGCCGACACCGGCGCCCCGATCCTGGTGGTCAGCCAGTTCACCCTCTACGGCGATGCCCGCAAGGGCAGGCGTCCGAGCTGGACCGCCGCCGCCCCGGCGGAGCTCGCCGAACCCCTGGTGACGGCGGTGGTGGAGGCGCTCCGCGACCGCGGCGCCAAGGTCGAGACGGGCCGCTTCCGCGCCCACATGCTGGTGGAGAGCGTCAACATCGGCCCCCGCACCCTCCTCCTCGACCTCTGAACCCCGCCCCCGCTGCCACCTAGTTGATCAAGAAGTTTGCGTCAGCCGAGCCGGCTTTTCTGACGCAAGCTTCTTGATCACCGGCACCGGGCGGGCCGGGGGTGGGGGTCAGAAGAAGAGGCCGCGGCGTTGGATGGACTGGCGGAGCCAGCCGTCGAGCTGGGCGGCCCAGTCGGTGCGGTCCAGGGTGGCGTGGTCGACGGTGAAGCGGCCGAAGGCGTCGCGGCCCTCGGTGAGGATGCCGCCCCGCTTGTCCATCTCCAGCACCACCTGGGTCTGCTGCGGGTCGCTGATGAAGGTCAGCTCCAGCTGGTTGATTGCGCGGGCGTACTGCGGCGCCGGGTGGAACTCGATCTCCTGGTAGAACGGCAGGCTCTGCCGTACGCCGTAGATGTGCCCCCGCTCGACGTCGGCCCGGGCGAACCGGAAGCCCAGCCGCAGCAGCGCCTCCAGCAGCCGCTCCTGCGCCGGCAACGGGTGCACCGCCACCGGGTCCAGGTCGCCCTTGTCGACGGCCCGCGCCACCTCCAGCTCGGTACGCAGACCCATCGTCATCCCGTGCAGGTGCTGCCCGTACAGGTCGGTCAGCGGGGTCTCCCAGGGCACGTCGAAACGGAACGGGATGTCGTACCGCTGGCCGGGCTCCAGCCGGAACGGGCCGGTGACCTGGCGGCGGCCGAACTCCTGCGTGGTGTCGTACTCGGAGTCGGCGCCCTCCACCTCGACCCGGGTGACCAGGCCGAGGGCCACATAGGAGACGTCCACCTGGTGGTCCCCGCCGGCCACCTGGATCCGTCCCTCCAGTTGACCGCCCGGACGGCAGTTCGGGTTGGCCAGCACGGTTTCCACCGAGGGACCACCCACACCCATCGCCTGCATGAGCCGCTTGAAGACCACCACGTCCTCCGTCGCCTGTTGCGGTCAGCCCCGGTGGCCGACCGCTGGCACGGTAACCGTCGCCGGCAAGCGGACCGGGCGACGACACCCGGCAACCGGCCGGATTGCTGTCGGGTCCCCGATCGCCTCACTCCCGTTTCACGCCCCGGTTGGAAAGCTGTCTGTCACCGGCACCACTGGGGCCGGTACGCGGCACAGAAGCGGACACGGGGAGAGACTGAGATGGCCCTGCAGATGATCGAGAACCAGACGCGCCCGGCCGCCACCATCGACGCCGAGCACGGCACGGAGACCCTGACCGACCTGGACGCGACCGACGAGCGCGGCATCTCCACCGACCTCGTCCGGGCGTACCTGAACGGGATCGGCCGGACGAAGCTGCTGACCGCCGCGCAGGAGGTCGAGCTGGCGAAGCGGATCGAGGCGGGGCTGTTCGCCGACGAGAAGCTCTCCGCCTGCACCCCGGTCTCCGCCGAGCTGAAGAGTGACCTGGAGCTGATCGTGGCGCAGGGCCGCGCCGCCAAGGACCACCTGCTGGAGGCCAACCTCCGGCTGGTGGTGAGCATCGCCAAGCGCTACACCGGGCGCGGGATGGCGTTCCTGGACCTGATCCAGGAGGGCAACCTCGGCCTGATCCGCGCGGTGGAGAAGTTCGACTACGCCAAGGGCTACAAGTTCTCGACGTACGCCACCTGGTGGATCCGGCAGGCGATCACCCGGGCGATGGCCGACCAGGCCCGCACCATCCGCATCCCGGTGCACATGGTCGAGCAGGTCAACCGGATGGTCCGGGTCCGCCGCGAGCTGTCGGTCTCGCTGGGCCGGGAGCCCACCGTGGCCGAGGTGGCCGTCGCCCTGGAGATCCCCGAGTACCAGGTGATCGAGCTGATCTCGTACGACCGGGAGCCGGTCAGCCTGGACCAGGCCGTCGGCGAGGACGGCGAGAGCGCGCTGGGTGACTTCGTCGCCGCGGTGGACCCGCGCCAGGAGCCGGGTGACGCGGCCGCCAACGGTGAGCTGCGCAACGAGGTGAGCATCGTGCTGGCCACCCTCTCCCAGCGGGAGCAGGCGGTGATCCGGCTGCGGTTCGGCCTGGACGACGGCCGGCAGCGCACCCTGGACGAGGTGGGCAAGGAGTTCGGCCTGTCCCGGGAGCGGATCCGGCAGATCGAGAAGGTGACGCTGCTCAAGCTGCGCGCGCCGGAGCGGGCACAGCGGCTGGAGGCGTACGCCTGCTGACCCGACCCCGATCGGAGGGCCCCGGCGGTTCGCCGGGGCCCTCCGGCGTGTGGCGCTCGGGTGATGTCGTACTCCTCGGGCAGGCTCGGCGGATGAACTGGACGCTGGAAGTGGTGGTGGTACCGGTCAGCGACGTGGACCGGGCCAAGGAGTTCTACGCCGACCGGCTCGGCTTCGCCGTCGACCACGACACCCGCATCGGCGACGACGTGCGCATCGTGCAGCTCACTCCCCCGGGTTCCGGCTGCTCGGTCGTGATCGGCCGCGGCGCCGTGCCCGACATGCCGCCGGGCTCGCTCAAGGGCCTCCAACTGGTGGTGCCCGACCTGGAGAAGGCCCGCGCGGAGCTGGTCGCGCGGGGCGTGGAGGTCAGCGAGATCCAGGTGTTGGGCGAGAATCGCCGGCCGGTGCCGCACCCGCTGGACAATGTGGGCTTCGTCTTCTTCACCGACCCGGACGGCAACGCCTGGGGCGTGCAGCAGATCTCCAGCCGCGGCTGAGCCGCGACTCAGAGGCGCCGGGGGCCGGTGTCCGGGCGGGCGCCCGCCGAGCCGATCCGGACGCCGGCGTGCAGCACCGAGATGCCGTCCGGCCGAGCCAGCACCGGGTTCAACGTCAGCGACCGGACCCGGGGCTGCTCGTCGGCGAGCCGGCCGACCCGCAGCAGCAGGTCGACCAGGGCCGCCCGGTCCACCGGCGCCGCGCCCCGATGCCCGCGCAGCAGCGGCGCCGCCCGTGGCTCGTCGACCAGCTCGGCGGCGTCCCGGTCGGTCAGCGGCACCGCCCGCCAGGCCCGGTCACCGAGCAGTTCGGTGGCGACGCCGCCCAGACCGAAGCCGACCACCGGCCCGAACGCCGGGTCCTCCATCAGCTCCACCACGCACGCCACGCCGGGCGGGACCATCGGCTGGACCAGCACGTCCGGGCCGAAGACCGGGGCCATCTCGGCGTACGCGCGGCGCAGCGCGACCGGGTCGGCCAGGTCGAGGCGTACCGCGCCGAGGTCGAGCCGGTGCCGCAGGCCGGCGGCGGCGGCCTTGAGCGCCACCGGCCAGCCGAGCCGGTCGGCGGCGGCCACCGCCTCGTCGGCCGTGGCGGCCGGCGCGGAGCCGACCACGTCGATCCCGTACGCGGCGAGCAGCCCGGCCGGGTCGGTGGCGTCGGCGCGCAGCGCGGCCTGCCCGGCGACGGGGTCCACCCGGGGCAGGTCGGGCAGCGTGCCCGGGTCCCGGCGCAGCCAGGCCGCGTACGTGGTGACCCGGGCCAGCGCCCGCACCGCCTCTTCCACGCTCGGGTACGCCGGCACGCCGGCCGGCACCCGCCCGGCCAGGAACGTCGCCACGGTGGGCTTCCCGGCGGCGAGCGCGGTCGGCAGGGCGGCGGTGAAGTCCGCCTCCTCCATGGTGACCTGGCCGGGCAGCGGCGGGGCGAAGACGGCGACCAGCGCGTCCACCCCCGGGTCCGCGGTCGCCTCGGCCAGTGCCGTGCTGAACTCGGCGGTGCCCGCACGCGGGCCGACGTCACGCGGGTACCCGTCGGCGACGGTGAGCCCCTGGGCGGCGCAGGCGGTGGCGGCGAGCCCGGTCAACGCCGAGGAGTTGCCGACCACGCCGACCCGGGGGCCGACGGGCAGCGGCTGGCGGGCCAGCAGCAGACCGACGTCGAGCAGCTCGGCGACCGTGTCCACCCGGATCACCCCGGACTGGGCGAACAGCGCGCTGACCGCGGCGGCGTCCAGCGCCGGCCCCGCGCCGAGCCCGGCCGGGCGGGCCAGCGAGGCGAGCGCGACCACCGGCTTGTCCCGACCGATCCGCCGGGCCAGCCGGGCGAACTTGCGCGGGTTCCCGAAGGTCTCCAGGTAGAGCAGGATCACGTCGGTGCCCGGGTCGTCCTGCCAGTACTGGAGCAGGTCGTTGCCGGAGACGTCGGCCCGGTTGCCGGCCGAGACGAAGCTGGACAGGCCCAGCCCGCGCCGCTGCGCCTCGGCGAGCAGCGCCACGCCGAACACACCGGACTGGCTGAACAGGCCGACCCGGCCGGGAGCCGGCAGGACGGGGGCGAGGGTGGCGTTGAGGCGTACCTTCTCGTCGGTGTTGGCCACGCCCAGGCAGTTCGGGCCGACCACGCGCATGCCGGCGGCGTGCGCGGCGCGGACCAGCGCGCGCTGCGCCGCCGCGCCCTCGCCCCCGGCCTCGGCGAAGCCGGCGGAGATGACCACCAGGCCGTGCGCGCCGGCGGCGGCGGCGTCCGCCACCACCAGGGCCGCCGCGTCGGGGGCCACGGCGACGACCGCCAGGTCGATCTCGAGACCGGCGTCGGCCGCGGACGGGTACGCGGGCAGCCCGGCCACGGTGGCCGCACTGGGGTGCACCGGCACGATCGCGCCCGGGTAGCCGCCGTCACGCAGGTGCCCGAGCACGGCCGCGCCGACGCCCTGCCCGGTGGCGCTGGCGCCGTAGACGGCGATGCCGCGCGGGGCGAGCAGCCGGGCGATCGAGCGGGCCTCGGTGCGGTGCTCCCGGCCGCGCTGCACCTCCAGCGTCGACTCGGTCGGGGCGATCGGGAAGCTCAGGTGCACCACGCCGTCGGCGAACTGGCGCTGGACCTGGTAACCGAAGTCGGAGAAGACCCGCAGCATCGCGCCGTTGGCGGGGAGCACCTCGGCCACGAAGTGCACGATGCCGGCGCGCCTGGCCGCGTCGGCGAGGTGCTCCAGCAGCACCGAGCCGATCCCCCGCCCCTGGTAGGCGTCCTCGACCACGAACGCGACCTCGGCCTCCGGGGCTTCCGGGCCGAGCCGCTCGTACCGGCCGACGGCGACGATCCGGTCCCCGGCGAGCACCACGAAGGCCTCCCGGTCGCGGTGGTCGACGTTGACGAAGCGCTGCAGGTCGCGGTTGGGGATGCGCGGGTACGGGGAGAAGTAGCGCAGGTAGCGGGTGCGCTCGGAGAAGCGCGAGTGCATCGCCACGATCGCCGGCCCGTCCTCGGGGCGGATCGGACGCAGCTGGCCGGTGCTGCCGTCGCTGAGCAGCACGTCCACCGGTTGGTCGACAGTGGTCACCGGTCGGTCCCCTCCCCAGGCCACCGGCTCAGTCGCGCGGGTCGTGCGGGTCGAGCCCGAGCAGCGGGAAGACCGCCTTGCGGGTGGCGGCGATCGCCCGGTCCACGGAGGTCGGCTCGCCGGTCGGCTGCCACGGCTCGTACCCCGGGTCGACGTCGTCGGTCATCCGCAGCGGGATCTCCCGGCCGGGCAGCCGCTTGGCGACCAGTTCCCGCCAGGCCGGCGGGGTCAGGGTGGCCGGCGCGATCGGGTCGCCGCCGGCGATCGCCAGCAGGTGGGTCCACGCCCGGGGCACCACCTCGGCCAGCGCGTACCCGCCGCCGCCGGTGGCGACCCAGCGACCTTCGCAGAGCTCGTCGGCGAGCGCCCGCAGGGCCAGGTAGGTGGCGCGCTGCCCGTCGACGGTGAGGTGCAGGTCGGCCAGCGGGTCCATCCGGTGCCCGTCCGCGCCGCACTGGGTCACCAGGATCTGCGGCCGGAACGCGCGCAGCACCGACGGCACGATCGCGTGGAAGGCGCGCTGCCAGCCGGCGTCGTCGATGCCGGGCGGCAGCGGCACGTTGACCGCGCTGCCCTCCGCGCCCGGACCGCCGGTCTCGTCGGGGAAACCGGTGCCGGGGAAGAGCGCCAGCGGGGTCTCGTGCAGGCTGACCGTGAGCACCCGCGGGTCCCGGTAGAACATCTCCTGCACGCCGTCGCCGTGGTGCACGTCCACGTCCACGTACGCGATCCGCTCGGCGCCCAGGTCGAGCAGGCGGGCGATGGCCACCGCCGGGTCGTTGTAGACGCAGAAGCCGGCGGCCCGGTCCGGCATGGCGTGGTGCAGCCCACCGGCCACGTTCACCGCGCGGCGGGCCTCACCCCGCCAGACCGCCTCGGCGGCGGCGACGCTGGCCCCGGCGATCAGCGCGCTGGACTCGTGCATTCCCTCGAAGGCGGGATTGTCGGAGGTGCCCAGCCCGTAGCCGGCGAAGAGCGGGTCGCGCGGCGCGGCCCGGACGGCGTCCAGGTAGTCCGGCTGGTGCACCCGGGTGAGCAGCGCGTCGTCGGCCGGCGTCGGCCGGACCAGGCGGACCCCGGGCCGGTCGAGGACACCCAACTCCCGGGCCAGCGCCATGGTCAGCTCGACCCGCACCGGGTCGAGCGGGTGCTCCCCCATGTCGTAGGCGAGCAGGGCCTCGTCCCACACCACCACCGTGTCGTCCGACATGGGATTATCGTCGCACGAGCGCCCGCCGCCCACCGCACGCGCTGCTCAGCGCTGTGGTGTCTCGCCGGTGGCCACCGGCCGGTCCGGGTCGGCCACCCAGTTGCTCCACGAGCCGACGTAGAGCGCGGCGTCCGGTCGCCCCGCCAGGTGCAGGGCGAACACCGCTTGGGCGGCGGTCACCCCCGACCCGCAGTACGCCCCGACCGGCGTGCCCTCGGTCACCCCGGCGGCGGCGAACCGCTCGCGCAGCGCCTCGGCGGCCGGGAAGCGCCCCTCGGTGACGTACTCCGGGGCGGGCAGGTTCACCGCGCCCGGCACGTGCCCGGCGACGGGGTCGATCGGCTCGGTCTCGCCCCGGTAGCGGGGCGCGGCCCGGACGTCGAGGAGGACGCCTTCGTCGGCGGCGGCGAGCGCCGCCGCGGCGGCGGTGTCCAGCACCGGCAGCGCGCCGGGGCGGACGGTCACGTCACCCGGGGGCGGGGCGGGCGCCTCGGTGGAAATGGGCAGGCCGGCGGCGAGCCAGGCCGGCCACCCGCCGTGCAGCAGCCGTACCGGTCGGTGCCCGACCCAGCGCAGGGTCCACCAGGCGCGGGCGGCGGCCATGCCGTCGCCGCCGTCGTACACGACGACGGGGTGACCGGCGCGGACGCCGGCGGCCCGCAGCACGGCCTGCAGGGCGGCCGGGTCGGGCAGCGGGTGCCGGCCGGCGGCGCCGGGCGGCCCGCAGAGCGCGGTGTCCAGGTCGACGAAGACCGCGCCGGGCAGGTGACCTGCGGCGTAGTCCTCGCGGCCGGGCGGCCCGGTCAGCCGCCAGCGCACGTCGAGCAGGGTGGGCGGGTCGGGCTCGGCGAGCGCGGCGACGAGCTGCTCGGCCTCGATCAGCGGCTCCTCAGTTCCGGACATGGCGACCAGTCAACACCATCCGGGCAGCGACCTGGCGGTTCGGCACCGGCCATTGTCGGGGCTGCGGGGTAGCATCGTGCACCGGAGGGCTGACGTGAAACACGATTTGGTCGACACGACCGAGATGTACCTTCGCACCATCCTCGAGCTCGAGGAGGAGGGTGTGCCGCCGCTGCGCGCGCGGATCGCCGAACGGCTGCGCCAGAGCGGGCCCACCGTCAGCCAGACCGTCGCCCGGATGGAGCGCGACGGGCTGCTCACCGTCGAGGGCGACCGGCACCTGACGCTGACCCCGCAGGGTCGCAACAGCGCCGTGTCCGTGATGCGCAAGCACCGCCTCGCCGAGCTGCTGCTGGTCAACGTCATCGGGATGCCCTACGAGGAGGCCCACGAGGAGGCCTGCCGGTGGGAGCACGTGATGAGCGACGCCGTGGAGAAGCGGGTCTACGACCTGCTCAACCGACCCACCCGCTCGCCGTACGGCAACCCGATCCCGGGGCTGGAGGAGCTGGGCTCACCGGAGCCCGAGGCCGACACGGTCGAGGGTGAGCGCAACCTGGCCTTCCCCGGCCTCTCCGGGACGGTCGTGGTCCGGCGGATCTGCGAGAGCGTGCAGACCGACGCCGACGTGCTGCGCCAGCTGCACGCCGCCGGCGTCGACCCGGGCGCCACGGTCACCGTCGCGCAGGAGCGGGACGGGGTGTTCATCGACCGCTCGGGCGAGCGGGTCCGGCTGCCCCGCGAGGTCGCCTCGCGGGTCTTCGTCGCCGCCCACTGACGGCTCGGGCCGCCTGCTCTCCGGGGTGACTGCCTCGGTCCGCGCGGGCGGCCCGCTTCCCTGACGCGCCCTGCCCCGAGCCTCACCTGGCCCGGGTGTTGATCTTCTTCGCCAGGGCGACCAGCTTGCCGGTCAGCTCCTCGGCCTCGGCCTTCGGTGCGCCACGCTCACACGTCCACTGCAGGGTGGCCAACCGGTCCTCGGTGGCCAGCCAGCCGACCTCGGCGACCGGACCCTGCTTCGCCGTCTTGCCCAGGGTGCGGCGGTAGGCGACCTGGCCCAGCTTCGACACCTTCGTCGTCCCCGCGGGCAGCACGTCCGCGTTGAAGGTGGCGACGTCGATCGAGGTGTCGGTGACGGTCAGCGTCAGCTCGGGCAGGGTGGCCCCCTCGGCGCGGACCACGCAGGTGTGGGTGTCGCCCTTGTCGCTGGCGGCGGCCACGTCGAACCGGACGCCGAGGTGCTCCTCGATCACCGCGAAGTCCAGCAGCCGGCACGCGCCACCCGATGACGCGGCGGCCACCTCCACCGTCACCGGGTCCACCGCTGGCACGGCCACCGGTCGGGGCTGGGCGCCGCAGCCGGTGGTCAGCAGGACGGCTGAGGCGGTGAGCCAGATCCGCGCGTGCACGGGGAACCTCCGCGGTCGTCGGCGGGGGCCCGCCGGATATCCGTCGGACACCGTACGGGCAACCCGTGCCGACGCGAAAGTCCTTCGGGGCGCGCCCGAGGCCGGCCCTCGTCGAGGGTCGCGGTCCGCGACCACGACGTCACGCCGACCTCTTCAGGCGGGAGGCAGGTCGCGCATCCGCCGCAGTGGGGAGCAGACCACGAAGAGCGCCGCGCTCCACATCCCCAGCGTCGTCACGACCAGCGCCGGTCGCAGCCCCCACTGGCTGCCCAGCGTCCCGCCGAAGAGCGCGCCGAGCGGCACCACCCCGAAGCAGATCCACAGGAACGAGGCGTTGACCCGGCCGAGCAGTTCCGGCGGGGTGATGCGCTGCCGGTACGACAGGATGGCGACGTTGAACAGCACCGCGTTGGCGGAGAACGCGGCGAGGCCGACGGCGTAGAGCGCCAGGCCCCACCCGGGCCGGGCCAGCGGCACCAGCAGGTAGAGCGGCCCCGGCGCCGCCATCGCGACCCAGATCACCCGCGCCGAGCCGATCCACCGGGAGAGCCGGTCGGCCAACGCGCCGCTGACCAGCCCGCCCACCGCGCCGAGGGAGAAGACCAACCCGACCACCGCCGGGGCGGCGCCCAGCTCCCGCACCAGGTAGGTGACCTCCAGCGAACTGGTCGCCATGGCGAAGAAGTTGGACGTGGTGCAGCAGGCCAGGATCCGTACCAGGATCGGCTGCCGGCGGACGAACCCCAGCCCCTCGGTGAGGGCGACCCGCACCGGCACCCGATCGCCGGTGGCGGGTCGGGCGGCGGTCGGCTGCCGGATCAGCAGCAGCGTCACCGCGCTGACCACGAAGGCCAGCGCGGTGCCGAGGAAGGTCCGCGCCGCGCCCACGAGCCCGGTCAGCGCCCCACCGACCATCGGCCCGACCAGTTGGGCCCCGTCCTGGCTGACGGCGAGCCGGGAGTTGCCCTCGACGAGTTGGCCCGCCGGCACGAGCCGGGGCACGGTGCTTTTGTACGCCACGGTGAACAGCACCGTCAGCACGCCGGAGAGCCCGACCACGACGTACAGGAAGGGCAGGGTGAGGCGGCCGACCAGGGCGACCACCGGCAGCGACAGCAGCAGCGCGGCGCGGCCGAGGTCGCAGGCGACCATCAGCCGCCGCGGGTCGACCCGGTCCGCGAGCAGGCCGGCGGGGAGCGAGAAGATCAGGTACGGCAGCCACGCCAGGAAGGTCAGCAGGGAGACCTGGAACACGCTCGCACGCAGGGTGTCGGCGGCGAGCAGCGGTACCGCCACCCCGGAGATCCGGGTGCCGACCTCGCTGACCGTCTGACCGCCCCAGAGCAGGGCGAAGTCCCGGCTGCGCCAGAGCGGCTCGGGGCGGGGCCGCACCAGCGTGGCGGCCTCCGGATGCCGAGTCACGGGTCACCACTTTCCAGCGGCAGGACGGCCCACGAGGCCGGCACCGAACCGGCGGCTCGGCCGACCCAACCTAGGCGGCGCCACCGGTGCGGGCACCCGAATATCGCCTGGCCGGCGGTCAGTCGTCGACGTACGGGCAGTGCCGGCAGCCGCGCCCGCAGCAGGTGCCCCGGCGGGCCAGGAAGCCGGCGCTGAGCACGAAGAGCCCGCTGGCCGGGTCGAGGTAGCCGGCCTCACCGGCGGCGAGCGCGGCGGCGTGGGCCGCGAGGATCCGCTCCCGGTCGGGGTGCTCCGGCGGCAGCCGGGACGGGTGCGGCTCGGTCAACGATCGGTCCGCCAACGGTCGCCGCTCTGCACCCACCGGCGCAGTCTACGGAGCCGTCCGCCGCCTCCGGCACGCGTCACCCGCCGGGGCCAGCACGGTCACCTGCCCGGTTGTCCGGTCCCGGCGAGCGCCCGACGGGAGTGGACCCGGGACATACCGGCCGACCTGACCGATCGTGTCGTAGGGCTGCGGAATGCTGGACGCCGACGGGGGTTCGACTGTGGAAGGACGGCAGATGCGGAAGATCGTCGTACACCTGAGCGTGTCGCTCGACGGGTTCTTCGAGGGCCCCGGCGGCAGCCTCGACTGGCACCAGGTCGACGACGAGCTGCACCGGCACTTCAACGCCGAGCTGCGCACCATGGGCGGCTTCCTCAACGGGCGTCGCAGCTACCAGCTGATGGCCGAATTCTGGCCGACCGCCGACCGGGACCCGGCCAGCACCGCCCCGGTGGTGGAGTTCGCCGGCATCTGGCGGGACATGCCGAAGATCGTCTACTCCCGGACGCTGGACACGGTCGACTGGAACGCCACCCTGGTCCGGGACGTCGTACCCGACGAGGTACGGCGGCTCAAGGCCGAGCCGGGCGGCGACCTGGCCCTCGGCGGGGCGGACCTGCTCAGCACCTTCCTGCGGCACGACCTGGTCGACGAGTACCGGCTCTACGTCCACCCGGTCGTGCTCGGCGGCGGCCGCCAGCTCTTCCCCGCGTCGGGCGACCGGCAGCCGCTGCGCCTGACCGGGACCCGCACCTTCGGCAACGGCGTCGTCCTGCTGCGGCACGAGCGCGCCCGGGACTGACGCCGACCGGCGCGCCCAGGCCCGCCGGCGGCACCGGCGGGACCTACTGCGCATCGGCGGGGGCGGCGCAGGTAAGGCGTTGGCTTTCCGGTCGGCCCGGCCTATGGTGGCCGGATGCGTCTGTCCGGGCAGCAGGAGAGGACCGCCGTCAGCACGACGGCGGCGCCTGCTGCTGTCCGCCGGCCTGCCCTTGCAGTCACCGTGGCGACCCGCGTCGTGCGAGTCGCCGTCGCGCCGTCGCGCGCCGGCTCGGTCGCCCCCGGACTGCCGAGCCCCGCCGGACGTAGCCCTCCTGGACCGGTACACACCACGTGAACGGCCACCAGGGCGAAGCTTCCACAGCTTCGGCCCTTTTTTCTTTTTCCGAGGAGCTACGCCATGACCACGCACACCCAGCCGGGCCGGCAGAACTGGATCGACGAACTGCGGTCGACCCTGACGTCCGACTTCGAGATGCACACCGCCCGGCTGACCGAACTCACCGCCGACACCGGTGATCCGGCCGAGGCCCACACCCGGGACGCGCTGCTCGCCGCGACCCGGCAGAGCCTGGAACAGATCACCGGGGCGCTGCGGCGCATCGCCGAGGGCCGGTACGGGAGCTGCGAGCGGTGCGCCGGGCCGATCCCCCGGGAACGCCTGGAGGTGCTCCCGCACGCCCGCTTCTGCGTGCCCTGCCAGCAGAAGCAGCGCTGACGTACGGGGCGTGGGCTGCCGCACCGACGCGGCAGCCCCGCTCGTCCGGATTCGGCCGCTGCGGGGCCCGGAGAGTCCGGGTCAGCCGAACCAGGTCATCGCCTGTCCGTGCGAGCGGGTCCAGGCGAGCGGCCGTCCGTCGAGCGCCAGCACGTTGTACAGCGCCTCGCCCGGCGGCTCCGGCAGCCCGTCGTGGGCCAGCACCTCCGGGGCCTCGTTCGAGATCCAGTGGCCGGGCAGCCCGCGTACCTGCTCGGTGAACGCCTGCCGCCGCGGGGCCGGCACCTGGTAGAGCACGGAGGTGTGGAACACCACCAGCGTCGCCCCGGCCGGCGCCCACGCTGCCAGCGCCGGCAGGTCGTCCACCAGGTCGCCGCGGACCAGCAGCGGCGGCTCGGCCGCGGCGACGGCCGCCGCCGACCGGAGCCGGGCTCGGCGGTGCTCGTGCTCCGGCCAGATGAGGGCGTCGAGCCAGTCGACGTCGGCGGGATCGGTCACGTCGAGCGGATTCAGGTCCAGGCCGGCCCGCCACACCACCTCCGGTAGGCGGCTCGGCGGCGCCATTCCGGTGGCCGCGCACTCGCAGACCGGTTCGCCCGCGCCGAGCAGGTGCTCGCCGTAGCGGTAGGCGTACCGGTCGGGGTAGAGACAGAGCCCGGCAGAGGCGCCGACCTCCAGCAGCGCGAGCGGCTGCGGCAACGCGGCGAGCACCGGCAGCAGCACGGCACACCGCCCCGGCTCGTTCGTCTGAGTGGCCCGGGTGCGCAGCTCCGCCTCGACCGCCGACCAGTTCGCCACCGTGAAGTCGCGGAACGCGGCCGGGTCGGCGACCGGCCCGCCGAGCCACCGCACGACGCCGAACAGCAGATTCGGCTGCCGCTTGCCCGGCGGCAGCGTGCCGAGCAGGGCGAGCAGTTCCTCGTCGCGCGAGACGGCGAGGGCCAGGCGCTCGTACCCGGGCGACACCCCGCGCGTCTCACGCGCGGCGAACTCGGCGTAGCTCGCGGCGGTGGTCATGTTCCGATCATCGCAGTGATCCCGGACGCGTTCCACCGTGGCGACGTCCGCCAGTGGGTGGCCGCCGACGGGCCCCGCACCATGCGGAATGTCCCCCGCACCGTAGCGGTGCGGGGGACATTCCGATGGTCGGGCCGGCGACAGGTCGACCGACCTGCCGCCCACCGGGTCAGGTCAGCTGCAGCCGCTGGTGGAGCCGCAGCCCTCGCAGACGTAGCAGCTACCGGCGGGGCGCATCTTCGTGCCGCAGGTGAAGCAGAGCGGCGCGTCGGCCGCCTTGCCGATCACCGCCTCCAGCAGCTCGGTGGAGGAGCCCACCGCCGGCGCCGGCTTGGCGGCGGCGACGTCGGCGACCTCCTGGGCCGGCTGGGCGACCGGACCGGTCTTCGTCTCTGGCGACTCCACCGGCGCGGAGGACGCCATGGCGGTGAGGTCGGTGCCGGCGCTCTCCGCCTCGGCCTCGGCCCGCAGCTGGGCGGCCCGCTCCTGGGCGGTGAAGATGCCCAGCTCCGCGCGGCGCTCGTACGGCAGGAAGTCCAGGGCCAGGCGACGGAAGATGTAGTCCATCACCGAGGCGGCCATCCGCACGTCCGGGTCGTCGGTCATGCCGGCCGGCTCGAAGCGCATGTTGGTGAACTTGCTGACGAACGTCTCCAGCGGCACGCCGTACTGGAGGCCGATCGAGATGGCCACCGAGAAGGCGTCCATCACGCCGGCCAGGGTCGAGCCCTGCTTGGACATCTTGAGGAAGACCTCGCCGAGGCCGTCGTCCGGGTAGGACGACGCGGTGAGGTAGCCCTCGGCCCCGCCGACGGAGAAGCTGACCGTCTCCGACGGGCGCTTCTTCGGCAGCCGCTTGCGCACCGGCCGGTACTCGACGACCTTCTCGACCGCCGGGGCGGCGGTCTCGACGGCGGCCGGGGCCGACTCGACGGCCTTGTTCGGCTTGGCCACCGACAGCGGCTGGCCGACCTTGCAGTTGTCCCGGTAGATCGCCAGGGCCTTGAGGCCGAGCTTCCAGCCCTCGAAGTAGATCTTCTCGACGTCCTCGACGGTGGCCTGCTCCGGCATGTTGACCGTCTTGGAGATGGCGCCGGAGATGAACGGCTGGACCGCCGCCATCATCCGCACGTGTCCCATCGGGGCGATGGAGCGCTCGCCCATCGCGCAGTCGAAGACCGGGTAGTGCTCCGGCTTGAGGCCGGGGGCGTCCACCACGTGGCCGTGGTCGGCGATGTGCTCGACGATCGCCTCGACCTGCTCCTCGGGGTACCCGAGGCTGCGCAGGGCGCGCGGCACGGTCTGGTTGACGATCTGCATGGAGCCGCCGCCGACCAGCTTCTTGAACTTGACCAGCGCCAGGTCCGGCTCGACGCCGGTGGTGTCGCAGTCCATCATCAGGCCGATGGTGCCGGTCGGGGCGAGCACGCTGGCCTGCGAGTTGCGCCAGCCGAACTTGTCGCCGACCTTGTTGCCCTCGGTCCACTGCTTGGTGGCCTCCCGCTGGATCGCGGTGGCGACCGTGCCGGCCGGCTTGATCGCGTCGTTGGCCGCGGCGTGCTTGCGCATGACCCGCTTGTGCGGCTCGGCGTTGCGGGCGTAGCCCTCGTACGGGCCGACGATGCCGGCCAGCTCGGCCGAGCGGCGGTACGCGGTGCCGGTCATCAGCGAGGTGATCGCCGCGGCGACCGAGCGGCCCTGCTCCGAGTCGTACGGCAGGCCCGACGCCATCAGCAGCGCGCCCAGGTTGGCGTAGCCGATGCCGAGCTGCCGGTAGGCGCGGGTGGTCTCGCCGATCTTCTCGGTCGGGAAGTCGGCGAAGCAGATCGAGATGTCCATCGCGGTGATGACGAACTCGACCGACCGGACGAACTTCTCCACCTCGAAGCCGCCGTCGGCGCGGAGGAACTTCATCAGGTTGAGCGAGGCCAGGTTGCACGAGGAGTTGTCCAGGTGCAGGTACTCCGAGCACGGGTTCGACGCGGTGATCCGCCCGGTCTCCGGGCAGGTGTGCCAGTCGTTGATGGTGTCGTCGTACTGCAGGCCGGGGTCGGCGCACTCCCAGGCGGCCTGGGAGATGGTGCGGAACAACTTCTTGGCGTCGATCGTCTCGATGGTCTGCCCGTCGAGCCGGCCGCGCAGGTCGAAGCCGCCGCCGTTCTCCACCGCGGTCATGAACTCGTCGGAGACCCGGACCGAGTTGTTGGCGTTCTGGTACTGCACGCTGACGATGTCGGCGCCGCCCAGGTCCATGTCGAAGCCGGCGTCCCGCAGCGCGCGGATCTTGTCCTCCTCGCGCGCCTTGGTGACCACGAACTCCTCGATGTCCGGGTGGTCCACGTCGAGGATGACCATCTTGGCCGCGCGCCGGGTGGCGCCGCCGGACTTGATGGTCCCGGCGGAGGCGTCGGCGCCGCGCATGAAGCTGACCGGGCCGGAGGCGGTGCCGCCGGAGGAGAGCAGCTCGCGGGAGGAACGGATCCGGGACAGGTTGACGCCGGAGCCGGAGCCGCCCTTGAAGATCAGCCCCTCCTCCTTGTACCAGTCCAGGATGGAGTCCATCGAGTCGTCGACCGCGAGGATGAAGCAGGCGCTGACCTGCTGCGGCGACGGGGTGCCGACGTTGAACCAGACCGGGGAGTTGAAGCTGAACACCTGGTGCAGCAGCATCCAGGTCAGCTCGTGCGCGAAGACCTCGGCGTCCGCCGCGGTGGCGAAGTAGCCGTGCTCCTCACCGGCCTTGCGGTACGTGGTGACCACCCGGTCGATCAGCTGCTTGAGCGACCACTCGCGCTCCGGGGTCCCCACCGCGCCCCGGAAGTACTTGGTGGTCACGATGTTGGCCGCGTTGACGCTCCAGGACTCGGGGAACTCCACCCCGCGCTGCTCGAAGTTGATCGAGCCGTCCCGCCAGTTCGTCATCACGACGTCGCGGCGCTCCCACGCCACCTCGTCGTAGGGGTGCACGCCCTCGGTCGTCCAGACCCGCTGCACCTTGAGCCCGGTCACCGCGCCGTTCTTCGCTGCCCGCGACCGGCTGGCTGTCACGCCGTCCCCCGCCATCTCATCCGCCCCCTCGTCTGCGCGGTCACCCACCGCGCGTCGTTCATCTGTCAGAAACTCGAAAATCAACTGGTCCGGCCGGCGGCCTCGACCGCGTCGGCGCGGGCGCGCGCGGCGGCCCGCAGCGTCTCGATCTCACGCTCGAAGTCGGCGAGCGAGTCGAAGGACCGGTAGACGCTGGCGAAGCGGAGGTAGGCCACCTCGTCCAGGTCCCGCAGCGGGCCCAGGATCGCCAACCCCACCTCGTGGCTCGGGATCTCGGCGGCCCCCTTCGCCCGCACGGTCTCCTCGACCTTCTGCGCCAGCAGCGCGATCGAGTCCTCGTCGACCGGCCGGCCCTGGCACGCCTTGCGCACCCCGCCGATGATCTTCGTCCGGCTGAACGGCTCGGTCACCCCGCTGCGCTTGACCACCGCGAGCACGGCCTCCTCGACCGTGGTGAACCGCTTGCCGCACTCCGGGCAGGAGCGGCGACGACGGATGAGCTGCCCGTCGTCGGCCTCCCGCGAGTCGACCACTCGGGAGTCGGCGTGTCGGCAGTACGGACACCGCATAGCCTGACCTCCTTGATCGACCGTGGGCGCCCGCCGACCGTCTCCGGGCACGCGTCGGCCCGGCGGGACCACCGTCGGTGGCCGTCGCCGTCGTCGACGGTACGGGAGTGCGGTCGGTAGTCGAACCCAACCTGTAGGCAACTTACGCCCGTGTGACTACTACATCTAGGGGTCGACCGTATGCCGCCGACGAGCAGTGGTCAAGTTGGCGGCGTGTCCGGCGCGTCACCTGAAAAACCATCTGCGCGCCGCCCGCCGACATCCCCAACGGCACGGCACGCGGGAGGTTACCGCCCGTCCGGGTGGGACACGGGAAACGGACGGGCATCGCGAAAGCACCTGGCGAGTCGAACAGGAGTTCGACGACGGCGTACCATTTATCAGAACGCGCGTTCGAGTTTCCAGCATTACCGTGCCGACACGCCGACGGCAGGTCGTACAGATGTTTGAAAATGACCGATCCCACCTATACGGTCATGAACAACCGGGCGCGTCGCAGGACGTCGGGCCCGGCCCCGCAACACCCCGCACGCACCACGAGCCGCCAAGGCACCCAGCGCCGACCAGGGAGGACGGACGTGACCGAGGACCGGGCCAGCCGGCCGAAGAACCCGCAGCAGATCGCCGAGGCGGGTCCGCCGGCCACTCGGCGCCCCCGCCCCGCCCGCAGTCGGACGGGGCAGCCGGCCGTGCGCGCGGTCACCCCGGTGGTCAGCAGCTTCCCCGACCCGGCCACGGTCGACCTCACCGCCCGGCAGCGCCGGATCCTGGAGTTCATCCGCAGCTGGGTCGAGCGGCAGGGCTACCCGCCGAGCGTGCGCGAGATCGGCGAGGCGGTCGGGCTGGTCTCCCCGTCGAGCGTCGCCTACCAGCTCAAGGAGCTGGAGAAGAAGGGCTTCCTGCGCCGCGACCCCAACCGGCCGCGCGCGGTGGACGTCCGGGCCCCCAGCGACGCCGTCGACGACGAGCTGAGCCGCTCCCAGCGGCCCACCCCGGCGTACGTGCCGATGCTGGGCCGGATCGCCGCCGGTGGGCCGATCCTGGCCGAGCAGGCGGTGGAGGACATCTTCCCCCTCCCGCGCGAGCTGGTCGGCGAGGGCGAGGTCTTCATGCTCCAGGTCAAGGGCGACTCGATGCTCGACGCGGCGATCTGCGACGGCGACTGGGTGGTGGTCCGGCAGCAGCCGACCGCCGACTCCGGTGAGATCGTGGCCGCCATGCTCGACGGCGAGGCGACCGTCAAGACCTACCGGCGGCGGGACGGGCACGTCTGGCTGATGCCGCAGAACCCGGCCTTCGACCCGATTCCCGGCGACGACGCCACCATCATGGGCCGGGTCGTCGCGGTGCTGCGCCGGATCTGACCCCACACGCACCCGACGGGTGGCCGCCCCCAGGGGCTGCCACCCGTCGTCGCGTCCGGCCACCTGCCGGCGTGCCCGGCCGGTCACGTCAGCGCGGTGCTGCTCGTCTCAGTACCGTTCACCCCGGCCGGGCGGCTGTCCGTACCCGTACTGGCCGCCCCGCCGGTCGTCGTACCCGTCGTCGTGGCGCGGGCCGGAGCGCGGGTCCCGGGGGTGCCGACGCGGAGGTTCCGCGCGTCCGCCACCGCCGTAGACGCCGCCACCTCGTGGGTCGCCGCCGCCGCGCGGTCCACCGCCGTTCGGCGCGCCGCCGGGCGGGCCACCCGGGCCACCGCCACGCGGGCCGCCCCCGCCCTGGGGAGCGCCCGCCGGGGCGCCACCGTAGACACCGCCGCCCGCCGGCCGACCGCCGCCGTAGACACCGCCACCCGGACGGCCCCCGCCCGGCCCGGCCGGACGCCCGCCGGCCGGCACCCCGGGCCCGTCGGGACGGCCACCTGGGTGGCCGCCGCCGTAGACGCCGCCGCCCCCGGGCGCGCGGCCCGGGGCGCCACCGGCCGGCGCGGGGCCGCCGTAGACGCCGGCGGCGGGAGCGCCGCCGTAGACCCCACCGCGCGGACCGTCCCGGTCGCCGGGGCCGAAGCCCTCGTCGGGGCCGCGGTCGATCGCCCCGGAGGAGAACGGGTCGTCGCCGTCCCGGCTGTCGTCGGCCGGGGCGGGCCGGCGCCGGGACCGCAGGATGCCGACGATGCCCGCGCCGACCAGCAGCGCGCCGAGCACGCCGATCGCGCCGATCAGGTACGTGATCTGGTCCAGGCTGAGCGAGTCGTACCAGGACTTCTCGGCCACCGGCTTCTGGAGGCCGTCGGCACGGGCGAGCGCCTCGGCCCCCGTCGTCGACGGGGTGTACGCGAGGATGTCGATCTGGTCGTCGGGGCTGAGCGTGCCGGCATCCGAGACGGTCAGGAACGTCTTCCCGTCCGGGGTGTAGGAGATCGCCTCCCCGAACGGGTCGGCCAGCGGGGTCACCAGCGGCTTGCCGGTGGTCAGCGCCGCCACGATGTCGTCGCCCGTCACGTCGTACTCGAAGGCGTCCGCGTAGGTGCGCAGCACCACCTTCGAGCCGTCGGGCGAGCGCGCCGCCCCGGTGATCGACACCCGGCCGAAGATGTTCATCGGGTTGTCGGTGGTGGTTTCCGGCAGCGCGATCTCGCCGACCTTCTTCATCGGCACCGGCTCGGTGTCGCCGTTGCGCAGCTTTCCGGTCGGCGTGTAGATCCCGGCCTTGCCGCTGGGCACCTTGGTGATCACCAGGGGCAGGTTGTCGGCGCCGACGAGCAGGGCCTCGGCGTCGTGCGGCTTCCCCTCCGGGTACGACAGCCGGTGCAGCACCGGCTCCTTGCCCCCGCCGATCGGCATGGTCCACACCGCGATCCGGCTGCGCCGGTCCTTACCCGGGTTGTCGCCGATGTCGGCGATCCAGAGCGTCTTGCCGTCCGGCGAGACGGCCAGGTCCTCGGTGTCGAAGGGGCCGGCCCCGGTGTAGCGGACCGGCTCCTTCGAGATCCGGCACTTCGTGTCGAGGTAGAAGACCCGCTTGCGGCTCTCCTGCAAAGAGCTGTCGTTGACCACGATGTAGCCGCTCCTGGTGGCCACCAGCCCGGACATCTCGCGCAGCCGCTCGTCGGTCACGGTGCAGCGCTTCTTGGGAGCGGGAGCGGAGGTCGCCGGTGCCGCCAGGGCGACACCGGTGGACGCCACGGTGGCCCCCAGCAGACCGAGGGCAACCGTGACCGAGGAAACAGCGCGGCGCATTGCGCCAGTGTCGCATGCCGCGGTGAACGGGCGTGTCACGCCGGGAGCGCTACCGCGCCCCGGCGACCGCCTCCACCGCGGCGTACGGCGCCAGCTCGGCGGCGAGCGCCGTACCGACGCGCACGTGCAGCAGGGTGCCCTCGGGCAGGTGGGAGGTGCTCAGCACCTCGCCCTGCCGGTGCAGCCGGGCCACCAGGTCACCCCGGTCGTACGGGAGCACCGCGCGGACCTCCACCGCCGGGCGGGGCAGCCGCTCCTCGACGGCCTGTCGCAGCCCGTCGATGCCGCGCCCGCTGTGCGCGGAGACGAAGATCGCGTCCGGCCAGAGCCGCTTGAGCCGCAGCAGGGTGTCCTCGTCGGCCGCGTCGGTCTTGTTGACCACCAGCAGCTCGGGCAGCCGGTCGGCGCCGACCTCGGAGAGCACCTCGCGGACCGCCCGGACCTGCTCCTCCGGGTCCGGGTGGGCACCGTCGACGACGTGCACCACCAGGTCCGCCTCGGCGACCTCCTCGAGGGTCGAGCGGAACGCCTCGACGATCTGGTGCGGCAGGTGCCGGACGAAGCCGACCGTGTCGGAGAGGGTGTAGAGCCGGCCGTCGGAGGTGGTGGCCTTGCGGGTGGTCGGGTCGAGGGTGGCGAAGAGCGCGTTCTCGACCAGCACGCCCGCGCCGGTCAGCCGGTTGAGCAGGCTCGACTTACCGGCGTTGGTGTAGCCGGCGATGGCGACCGCGGGCACGGCGTTACGGGAGCGCCGGGCGCGCTTGGTCTGGCGTACCGTCTTCATGCCCTTGATCTCGCGGCGCAGCCGGGAGATGCGGGTGCGGATCCGGCGCCGGTCGGTCTCCAGCTTGGTCTCACCGGGACCACGCAGACCCACGCCGCCGCCGGCGCCGCCACCGCGACCGGAACCACCGGTCTGCCGGGACAGCGTCTCACCCCAACCGCGCAGGCGCGGCAGCAGGTATTCGAGCTGGGCCAGCTCGACCTGCGCCTTGCCCTCCTTGCTCTTGGCGTGCTGGGCGAAGATGTCGAGGATCAGCGCGGTCCGGTCGACGACCTTGACCTTGGTGCGCTGCTCCAGGTTGCGCAGCTGGGACGGCGACAGCTCACCGTCGCAGATGACGGTGTCGGCGCCGGTGGCGAGAACCATCGCGCCCAGGTCGTCGACCTTGCCCCGGCCGATGTACGTCGCCGGGTCCGGGCGGGTGCGCCGCTGGATCAGCCCCTCGAGCACCTGCGAGCCGGCCGTCTCGGCCAGCGCCGCCAGCTCGGTCAGCGAGTTCTCCGCGTCGTTCTGCGTGCCCTCGGTCCAGACGCCCACCAGGACCACCCGCTCCAGGCGCAGCTGCCGGTACTCGACCTCGGTGATGTCGGTGAGTTCGGTGCTGAGGCCGGGGACGCGCCGCAGCGACTGACGCTCCGACAGTTCCATCTCGCCGGTGGTGACATCGAGCTCCTCGTCCTCGAAGGGCACGAAGCTCTCCTGGTTCCGCAAACCGATCTCCTGTCCGTTTTTTGCCGCTAAGGAAAGTAATCCTGACATGTGGCAACGCCGGACGCACCTGCTATATGCCCGCCCCTGAGGTGGCAAAAGTCGGGGGCGGATGCCGGGCGACCTCGGCAGGCGGGTAGAAATGCCTGGCGAGCCGCTCAGCGTCGACGGAGGGACCCCGTGGCAATCACCCGACTACCGAGTGCCGGATTTTCGATCACGATCCGGATCGCGGTGCCCGCGGACGCCTCTTCGATCGGCCGGCTGACCACCGCGGTCGGTGAGGCCGGCGCGATCGTCACCGCCCTCGACGTGGTCGACTCCGACCCGACCAGCGTCATCGTCGACCTCACCTGCGACACCGCCGACGCCAGCCACGCCGACCAGGTGGTCGACGCGCTGACCGCGCTGGACGGCGTGGACGTGCGCAAGGTCTCCGACCGGACGTTCCTGCTGCACCTCGGCGGCAAGATCGAGGTCAGCCCGAAGGTGGCGCTGCGCACCCGCGACGAGCTGTCCCGCGCGTACACCCCAGGGGTGGCCCGGGTCTGCATGGCGATCGCCGAGAACCCGGCGGACGCCCGCCGGCTGACCATCAAGCGCAACACCGTCGCGGTGGTCAGCGACGGCTCGGCCGTGCTCGGCCTGGGCAACCTCGGGCCGGCCGCCTCGCTGCCGGTGATGGAGGGCAAGGCGGCGCTGTTCAAGCGCTTCGGCGGGGTGGACGCCTGGCCGGTGGTCCTGGACACCCAGGACACCGACGAGATCGTGCAGATCGTCAAGGCGATCGCCCCCGCGTACGGCGGGATCAACCTGGAGGACATCGCCGCGCCGCGCTGCTTCGAGATCGAGGCCCGGCTGCGCGAGGCGCTGGACATCCCGGTCTTCCACGACGACCAGCACGGCACCGCGATCTGCGTGCTGGCCGCGCTGACCAACGCGCTGCGCGTGGTGGGCAAGCAGCTCCCGGACGTCCGGGTGGTCGTCTCCGGAGCCGGCGCGGCCGGCACCGCGATCATGAAGCTGCTGCTGCGCCAGGGCGTGGGCGACATCATCGCGTACGACCGGCAGGGTGCCCTGCACCGCGGCCTGACCGGGCTCAATCCGGCCTGGCAGTGGCTGGCGGAGAACACCAACAAGGAGAACTACGCCGGCGACCTGCCCGGGGCGGTCCGCGGCGCGGACGTCTTCATCGGGGTGAGCGCGCCCAACCTGCTCACCGGCGACGACATCGCCACCATGGCGAAGGACTCGATCGTCTTCGCGCTGGCCAACCCGGACCCGGAGGTCGACCCGCGGGAGGCGCGCAAGCACGCCGCGGTCGTGGCCACCGGCCGCTCGGACCAGCCGAACCAGATCAACAACGTGCTCGCCTTCCCGGGCGTCTTCCGGGGCATGCTCGACGCGCACGCCGAGGAGTTCACCGAGGAGATGGCGCTCGCCGCGGCCCGGGCCATCGCGGACGTGGTCGGCGAGGAAAAGATCAACCCGACGGTGATCGTGCCCAGCGTCTTCGACTCCCGGGTCGCCCCGGCGGTCGCCGCCGCCGTCCGCGCCGCCGCCCAGAACCCGGCCACCGCGCCGCGACCGGCCGCCGACTCGGGCCCGGCCGACCTCCCCGAGATCGCCGCCAACGCCTCCGCGACCCCCTGACGCCCGCCTGCGGGTACGCCCGCTGACCCCGGACGGACGAGTCGGCTCAGCGCCACGTCCTGGCGGGTCGGCGGGTGCCTCAGGGGAGCAGGGTGGCGGGGGTGACGGTGCCGGTGGCCACCAGGACGGCCGGGCCGGCCAGCCAGCAGGAGTCGTCGGTGACGGTGACCGTCAGGCGGCCGCCGGGGACGTCCACCGCGACCGTGCCGGTGTCCCGGGCGGCGTCGCGCAGGGCCACCGCGGCCACCGCGCAGGCGCCGGTGCCGCAGGAGAGCGTCTCGGCCGAGCCCCGCTCGTAGACCCGCATCAGCACGTGCCCGTCGGTGCCGGCGACCGGCTCCCCCGAGGTGATGAACTCGACGTTCACGCCGGCCGGGAAGACCCCGGCGTCGTACTCGGGCGCGTGGGTCAGGTCGAGGGTGGCCAGTTCCAGCCCGGCCGGCAGCGCGCAGACCAGGTGCGGGTTGCCGACGTCAACCGCCGCGCCGGGCAGGGTCAGCCCGCCCAGGGTGGCGGTCGAGGCGTCGTACACCCGGGGGCGGCGCATCTCGACGGCGATGGCGTCGGTCTCGACCCGCGCGCGCACGACGCCGGCCCGGGTGGCCACCGGCAGCGCCACGCCGGCGGGGGTGGCCAGCCCGTTCTCCAGCAGGTAGCGGACGAAGACCCGGGCGCCGTTGCCGCACATCTCCGCGAACGACCCGTCGGAGTTCCAGTAGTCCATGAACCACTCGGCCTCGTCCGCCAGGGCGGCGCCCTCCGGATGCTTCGCCGCCCGCACCACCCGCAGCACGCCGTCGCCGCCGACGCCGCGCCGCCGGTCGCAGATCGCGGCGACCAGCCCGGGCGTCAGGTCGAGCGCCCCGTCCGGGTCGGGCAGGATGACGAAGTCGTTGCCGGTGCCGTGGCCCTTGGTGAACTCCACGCCCCCATCATCCCCGATGCTCGCCGACCATCCGCAGCGCAGTGTCGACAAACGCCGGCGAGGCCGAGTCGAGCCAGTGGATCCGCGGGTCGCGGCGGAACCAGGAGCGCTGCCGGCGGACGAAGCGCCGGGTGGCCCGGACCGTCTCGTCGTGCGCCTCGACCTCGGTCAGCTCCCCGGCCAGGAAGCGCAGCACCTGCTGGTAGCCGAGCGCCCGGCTGGCCGTCCGCCCCTCGGGCAGGCCGTGACCGACCAGCTCACGGGTCTCGGCGACCAGCCCGTCGGCCCACATCCGGTCCACCCGCAGCGCGATCCGCTCGTCCAGCAGCGCGGTGTCCAGGTCGACGCCGAGCTGCACCGACGGGTAGTACGGGGTCGGTTCGGGCAGCGAGGCGGTGAACGGCGCCCCGGTCAGCTCGATCACTTCGAGGGCCCGGACGATCCGCCGGCCGTTGCCGGGCAGGATGCCGGCCGCGGCGGCCGGGTCGGCCTCCGCCAGCCGGGCGTGCAGCGGGGCCGGCCCCACCGCCGCTAGCTCCGCCTCCAGCCGCTGCCGCACCGCCGGGTCGGTGCCGGGGAACTCGAACTGCTCCAGCACCGCCCGCACGTACAGCCCGGAGCCGCCGACCAGCAGCGGCACCCGGCCCCGGGCCAGGATGTCGTCGACCGCCGCGCGGGCCAGCCGCTGGTACTCCGCGACGCTGGCCGGCTCGGTGACGTCCCAGATGTCCAGCAGGTGGTGCGGCACGCCCTCCCGCTCGGCCGGGGTCAGCTTGGCCGTGCCGATGTCCATGCCCCGGTAGAGCTGCATCGAGTCGGCGTTGACCACCTCACCGTCGAGCGCGTGCGCCAGGGCGATGCTCAGCGCGGACTTGCCGGCGGCGGTCGGACCGACCACCGCCACCACCGTGCCGGTCACGCCGGCTCCCAGGACGCCACGACGTAGGCAACGCCGTAGGGCGCCGAGTAGTGGCGCACCCCGCCCCGCCAGTCGCCGCCGGCCGCGCGGACCGCGCCGGCCAGCACCTGCCAGGGCGCCCGCCCGGCCACCCGCAGC
Organism: Micromonospora sp. L32; assembly: GCF_052068055.1. Classification (NCBI taxonomy): domain Bacteria; kingdom Bacillati; phylum Actinomycetota; class Actinomycetes; order Micromonosporales; family Micromonosporaceae; genus Micromonospora; species Micromonospora sp. L32. The sequence continues at coordinate 169,445 of NZ_JBQHDD010000003.1, forward strand.
TCTGCCGACAGCACCGGGTCCAGGCCGAGCAGGGCGTCGGCGTCCGCGTCGGCCAGGGCCCGGGCGACCCCGTCGTCGTACGCCTCGGCGCGCGGGTCGTCGTAGCCGGGCGCCTGCCGGCCCCGGCACGCCGACCCGTCCCCGAGCACCAGCAGCGCGACCCGGCGATCGGGCTCGCCGGCGAGTGCCGCCCCCAGCTCGGCGCAGTCCGCTGGCGACAGGTCGGTCGCCACCGACCGGGCCAGCCGGGGCAGCGAGGTTCCCGACCGGCCGATCAGCCAGGCGCCGACGGTCAGGCTCAGCGGCAGCCGCTCGCCACCGGCGCAGTTGGTCTTCCAGAGCGGGACGCGCCGGTCCAACCCGTACGCCCGCAGCGAGCCGAAGTCCGCCGCGTCGAACGTGGTGGTCCGCGGCCCGTCGCCGACCAGCAGGACCACGTCCGGCGCGGCGGCGAGCAGCCCGGTGACGGCGTCGTCACAGGCGGCGCGGAGGTCGTCCAGCTCAGCGGCGGCGGCGCCGGCCAGCTCGGGCACGATCAGGGGCGGGTGGGGGCAGACGGCGGCGGCGACCAGAGGCACGGGTTCACGGTAGCCGGACGCGCCGGTGCGTCCCCGCGCCGATCCGGTCATTGCAGCGGTAGGACACCGTATGGTCACGGTCGACGACAGGCGCTTCACACTCACGGGGGCGGACCTGTGACAATGCCGGGAGTAACTTGGCTGCGCCGTGGCGGCGTTCGCGGGGTCCGCCCCGTCGACGCCGGGAGAACGAGGATGGGCACATGAGCGACTGGACTGCCTTCGGACGGGTGGACGCGGACGGCACCGTGTACGTCAAGACCGCCGAGGGCGAGCGGGTGGTCGGATCCTGGCAGGCGGGTGCCCCCGAGGAGGGGCTGGCCCACTTCGCCCGACGCTTCGCCGACCTGGTGACCGAGGTGGACCTGACCGAGGCCCGGCTCAACTCGGGCGCGGCGGACGCCGGCCACTCCCTGACCACGATCCGCCGGATCCGCGCCTCGCTGGCCGAGGCGCACGTCGTCGGCGACATCGACGCCCTCGCCGCACGGCTGGACAAGCTCGCCGCCGTCGCCGAGGAGAAGGCCGGCGAGGCCAAGGCCGCCCGGGACGCCGCCCGCGGCGAGGCGCTCGCCCGCAAGACCGCGCTGGTCGAGGAGGCGGAGAAGCTGGCCGCCGAGTCGACCGGCTGGAAGACCGCTGGCGACCGGCTCAAGGAGATCCTCGACGAGTGGAAGACCATCCGCGGGGTCGACAAGAAGGCCGACGGTGAGCTGTGGAAGCGGTTCGCGGCCGCCCGGGACGGGTTCACCCGCCGCCGGGGCGCCCACTTCGCCACCCTGGACCAGCAGCGCAAGCAGGCGCAGACGGTCAAGGAGGAGCTGGTCGCCGAGGCGGAGAAGCTGAAGGACTCCACCGACTGGGCGGCCACCGCCAACCAGCTCAAGGAGCTGATGAACCAGTGGAAGGCCGCGCCGCGCGCCTCCAAGGAGGCCGAGCAGAAGCTCTGGGAACGGTTCCGGGCCGCCCAGGACGCCTTCTTCAGCCGGCGTAGCGAGGTCTTCTCGGCCCGCGACAACGAGCAGCGGGCCAACCTGGAGCGCAAGCAGGCCCTGATCGCCGAGGCCGAGGCGCTGGACGTCGACGCCGACCCGAAGGGCGCGCAGGCCAAGCTGCGGGAGATCCAGGCGCAGTGGCACGAGGCCGGCCGGGTGCCGCGGGAGGCCGCCGCCGGGCTGGAGCGGCGGCTGCGGGCCGTGGACGACAAGGTCCGCGAAATCATGGACTCGGCCTGGCGGCGGACCACCAAGGAGGACAACCCGCTGCTCGCCCAGATGCGGGCGCAGGTGGCCGAGGCCGAGGAGCGGCTGGCCCGGGCGCAGGCCGCCGGGGACGCCCGCCGGATCAAGGAGGCCGAGCAGGCGCTCGCCTCCAAGCGGCAGTTCCTCCAGCTCGCCGAGCAGGCCGGCTGACGCCGTAACGCTCCGGGAGCCCCGGTCCCTCGACGGGACCGGGGCTCCCGCGCATCTGCCCCCACCCCACACACCCCCCAAGACGCACATACAGAGAAAGCGGGCTCATTCCGCGACGGATAGGCCCGCTTTCCGGGAAAGTGCGCCCGGGGGTGGGGTCGGGGGGTGGGCGGGGGGTGGGAAAGCATGGTCCTGGTGGGGGCGGTTGACGCATCGAGGTGTGCTGATCAGAATGGGCGGCAGAGCCAGGTCAGGCCCCGGCGCGAGGGCATCGACGGTGGACACCGCCGTCGGGAGTCGCCGGTGTCCGTAGCGAGTGGAGGCGTCCGCGGGACGCCGTCCGCCGCGCGCTGTCCGCGTACCCGCGGAAGAGCGCGGCCACCCACCTGGCCCTCCGCCCCTCGCGCCGCCTGAGCACGGCGCGGCGGGGCATCCGAAGTGGAGCTCGCATGCACCGACCCACCGCCCTCGGCGGCGCGCTCACCGCGCTCGCCACCGCCGCGGCCGGCGTCCTCGTCGCCGCCGCCGTCAGCACCACCCCGGCGGCCGCCGCCGTCGGCGGCACCGGCACCGGCTACCTGCACACCAGCGGCAACAAGATCGTCGACAGCACCGGCGCCACGGTCCGGCTCACCGGCATCAACTGGTTCGGCATGGAGACGGACAACAAGACGTTCCACGGGCTCTGGTCGAGCAACCCGTGGCGCGGTCAGCTCGACAAGATGGCCAGCCTCGGCTACAACACGCTGCGCATCCCCTACTCCAACGACGCGCTGAAGCCGGGGGCGACCGCCAGCGGGATCAACGACTTCGTCAACCCCGACCTGGTCGGGCTCTCCCCGTTGCAGATCCTCGACAAGGTGATCGACTACGCCGGCGGCAAGGGGATGCGGGTCATCCTGGACCGGCACCGGCCGACCGCGGCCGGGCAGTCGCCGCTCTGGTACACCTCGACGGTCTCCGAGGCGACCTGGATCAACGACTGGAAGATGCTCGCCCAGCGGTACGCGGGCAACCCGACCGTGATCGGCGCGGACCTGCACAACGAGCCGCACGCCGAGGGCACCAACCCGGCCGCCACCGGCGCCTGCTGGGGCTGCGGGGACACCGCCCGAGACTGGCGGCTGGCGGCCGAGCGGGCCGGCAACGCGATCCTCGGGGTGCAGCCGAACTGGCTGATCTTCGTGGAGGGGGTGAGCTGCCCCAGCGGCGGGCTGTCGAACGTCTGGGACGGCGACACCAGCAACGACGAGGACTGCGGCTGGTGGGGCGGCAACCTCACGAAGGCCAAGGACTTCCCGGTCCGGCTGAACGTGGCGAACCGGCTGGTGTACTCGCCGCACGAGTACGCCACGTCGGTCTACCGCCAGACCTGGTTCGACGCCCCCGACTACCCGGCGAACATGCCGGCGATCTGGGACAAGTACTGGGGTTACCTGCACAAGCAGAACATCGCGCCGATCATGATGGGCGAGTTCGGCAGCACCCTCGCGGACCCGAAGGACAAGGTCTGGCTGGAGAACCTGATGGCCTACACCGGCACCGGGATGTCCTTCACCTACTGGTCCTGGAACCCGAACTCCGGTGACACCGGCGGCATCGCGCTGGACGACTGGACGAACATCAACACCACCAAGCAGGCCATCCTCCAGCCGTACCTGATCCCGCCGGTGGGCGGCGGTGGCCCGTCGCCGACGCCGACCACCCCGGGCCCGACGCCGACCACCCCGGCGCCGACCGGCGGCTGCACCGCCAGCTACCAGCAGGTCAACGCCTGGCAGGGCGGCTTCCAGGGCGAACTGACCGTGAAGAACACCGGCACCGCCGCGGTGAACCCCTGGTCGGTGACCTGGGCCTGGCCGTCCGGGGTGAGCCTGGCCAGCGGCTGGAACGCCACGGTCACCCAGTCCGGCACGACGGTCACCGCCGCCGCGCCCGACTGGTCGCGGTCCCTCGCGGCCGGGGCGTCGGTGACGATCGGCTTCACCGCCAACGGCGCGGCGTCCGCGCCGGGCACGGTGAAGCTCAACGGCACCGCCTGCTGACCGCCCCCGACACGCCGACGGCCGGGGCCTCCGCGGAGGTCCCGGCCGTCGGCGGTGGCGTCAGTGCGCGGCGCAGCCGGTCGTCGGCGCGGGCGCGGCGGCCGGCGCGCCGACCGTGGGCAGCCCGAGCAGCACCCCGGGGGTACGCGGGGAGCGCCCCGCCTCGGCGGCGTCGCCGGCCCGGGTACGCCGGTGCGACAGCGGCTCGCCGTCGGCGTTGAGGTGGTGCGGGGCCGCGTACGTCACGGTGGTGTGCACGATGTCGCCGGGACGGATCTGCCCGACGAGCGAACCGGCGTCGCCGTGCTGGCCGTTCGCTCCGGCTGCGCCGGTGGCGAAGTGGACCAGCCGCCCGTCGCGGGCCCGGCCGGACATCCGGCCGGTGCGCTCGTCCTTGCGCCCCTCGCCGACGGCGACCAGCACCTCGACGGTCTCCCCCACCAGGCGCTTGTTCTCCGCCCAGGTGATTTCCTCCACGCAGGCGATCAGCCGCTCGTAGCGCTCCTGCACGACCTGCTTGGGCAGCTGGCCGTCCATGGTGGCCGCGGGCGTGCCGGGGCGCTTGGAGTACTGGAAGGTGAACGCCGAGGAGAACCGGGCCTCGCGGACCACGTCCAGGGTGCGCTGGAAGTCGGCCTCGGTCTCGCCGGGGAAGCCGACGATGATGTCGGTGGTGATCGCCGCGTCCGGCATCGCCGCCCGGACCTTCTCGATGATCCCCAGGTACTTCTCCGACCGGTACGAGCGGCGCATCGCGCGCAGCACGTCGTCGGAGCCGGACTGCAACGGCATGTGCAGCGAGTGGCAGACGTTCGGCGTCTCGGCCATCGCGGCGATCACGTCGTCGGTGAAGTCCTTCGGGTGCGGGCTGGTGAACCGGACCCGCTCCAGCCCGTCGATGTCACCGCAGGCGCGCAGCAGCTTGCCGAACGCGTACCGGTCGCCGAACTCCACGCCGTAGGAGTTGACGTTCTGCCCGAGCAGGGTCACCTCCAGCACGCCCTCGTCGACCAGGGCGCGCACCTCGGAGAGGATGTCGCCGGGGCGGCGATCCTTCTCCTTGCCGCGCAGGGAGGGCACGATGCAGAACGTGCAGGTGTTGTTGCAGCCCACCGAGATCGACACCCAGCCGGCGTACGTCGACTCGCGCCGGGTGGGCAGCGTGGACGGGAAGACGTCGAGGGATTCGAGGATCTCCACCTCGGCGGCGGTGTTGTGCCGCGCCCGCTCCAGCAGCACCGGCAGCGAGCCGATGTTGTGCGTGCCGAAGACGACGTCGACCCACGGCGCCTTGCGGACGATGTCGCCGCGGTCCTTCTGGGCCAGGCAGCCGCCGACGGCGATCTGCATGCCGGGGTGCTTGTCCTTCACGGGGCGCAGATGACCCAGGTTGCCGTAGAGCCGGTTGTCGGCGTTCTCCCGGACGGCGCAGGTGTTGAACACCACCACGTCCGGGTTGTCGTCGACCTCGGCGGCGCGCACGTAGCCGGCCTGCTCCAGCAGGCCGGAAATGCGCTCGGAGTCGTGCACGTTCATCTGGCAGCCGTAGGTGCGCACCTGGTAGGTGCGCGGGCTGCTGGCGGCTGCGGTAGTCATGACGTGCACAGCGTATCCGGGCCGACCGGGTGGACCCGAACGAGGAGGAGCCATGTGCCGAAGCATCAAGACCCTGCGTGAGCCGTACGTGCCGGAGGTGACGCCGGCCGACATCGAGGCGGCGGCGTTGCAGTACGTCCGCAAGATCTCCGGCTTCCGCGCCCCGGCCGCGCACAACGCCGAGGCGTTCGACGCGGCGGTGCGCGCGGTGGCCGCCGCCACGGCGACCCTGCTCGACCAGTTGCAGGTCCGCGGCTCCCGCCCGGCGCGGGCCGGCTGAGCCCGGGTCGGCTGAGCGGGGGGCCGGCTGAGCGGGGGGCCGGCTGAGCCCGGGCCGGCTCAGTCGGGGCCGGCTGAGCGGGGGCCGGCCCCGGCGGGGGCGGTCACGGCGAGGTCAGGCCGCGGCGAGGGCCGGGTTGACCGAGTCGGGCGCCCAGCGCGAGCGGTGGCACCGGGACCAGCCCCGGCAGCCGGGATGGGCCAGCGTGCAGAGCCGCTGGTTGCTGAGCACCTCGCCGTCGTCGGTCTCGGTCACGTCGAAGTGCACCGGGCGGATCGTGCCGTCCGGCGCGACCAGCAGGTGCCGGCCGGCGTCGAGGGTGTCGTCGGTCAGCAGGCAGTTTCGGTCCAGCAGCCGGGCCAGCGCGGCGATGCTGGTGCGCTCGTTCAGCCGCTCGGGCACCCCGTAGCAGTCCACCACCGTGCCGAACTCCCCCGGCGCCTCCCACACGTCGCAGATCACCGCGTACGTGGGCAGCCGGGCCGGGTCGGCGACGGCGAGGGGCATCACCACCCGACCGAGCGCCTCGGCCAGCGCGGGATACACCTCCACGGGTGCCGCCCCGTCGATTCTCCAGTTCCACAGCTCGGTCATGCCGCCTCCTCGCTGCGTTCGTCCCACCGGCCTCCGGATCGGGCCTTACTGACGATGGTGGGGTGCATTTGACCTCAGCCGGGGGCAAGTTACCGGTCTGTGACCATTACGGGCAAAATTTCCTCGGGCGCCGTTGCACCGAGTAGCGGGAAGATGACAGTTTATCGGGTATGGTGCCCGATCCGGGCAACCGGGGCCGGCGGGTTCGTGTCGGATTCGCGCCTCGTGGCTCCTCCTCGCCGTGGACCGGCGGGCGGGTCAGCGGAGCACGAGGCGGTGCTCGCCGGCGGGCAGCAGCTCGCCGACCACGGTGCCACCGGGGACCTCGCCGGCGACCAGCAGCCCGCCGGAGGTCTGCGCGTCGGCGAGCAGCAGCCGGTCCGCCTCGTCGGTGGACCCGAAGTCGGTCCACGGGGTCACCCAGTCCAGGTTGCGCCGGGTTCCGCCGCTGACGTACCCGTCCCGGACGGCCTCCCGCGCGCCCGGCAGGTACGGCACCCGGGCGGTGTCGATCGCGATCGTGAGGCGGCTGGCCCGGGCCAGCTTCGCGGCGTGCCCGAGCAGGCCGAAGCCGGTGACGTCGGTGCCGCAGCGGATGCCGGCCGCGACCGCCGCGCGGGCGGCGTCGGAGTTGAGCGCGACCATCGAGGCGACCGCCTCGGCGAACCGCTCGCCGGTCCGCTTGTGCCGGGTGTTGAGCACCCCGACGCCGAGCGGCTTGGTCAGCGACAGCGGCAGGCCGGCCCGGCCGGCGTCCAGGGTGATCAGCTCCTCGGGGCGGACCACGCCGGTGACGGCCAGGCCGTACTTGGGGCCGTCGTCGTCGACGCTGTGCCCGCCGGCGAGGTGGCAGCCGGCCTCCCGGGTCACGTCCTGCCCGCCGCGCAGCACCTCGCGGGCCAGCTCCAGCGGGAGCACCTCGCGCGGCCAGCAGAGCAGGTTCAACGCGACCAGCGGGGTGCCGCCCATGGCGTACACGTCGGACAGCGCATTGGCGGCGGCGATCCGGCCCCAGTCGTACGGGTCGTCGACCACCGGGGTGAAGAAGTCGGCTGTGCTGACCAGCCCGGTCCGCGCGTCCAGGCGGACCACCGCGGCGTCGTCGCCGTGGTCCAGCCCGACCAGCAGTTCGGCGGTGCCGGCGGCCCGGCCCAGCCCGGCCACCATCGCCTCCAGCTCGCCGGGCGGGATCTTGCAGGCGCAGCCGCCGCCACGGGCGTAATCGGTCAGGCGGACCCGGTCGGTCATCCCCACATGATCTCGGCGGAGCGCCACCACCGCCACTCGGACTCCCCCGCGGCGGGGCGGAATTCGGACTCCTGGGCACGGCCGGCAGTGGTGTTACCGCTCCGTGACCAACCAGGTTGCGTTCCGCCACTTCACCCCGCCTACAGTTGCCCAACCGGGGGTCGACCGACCCCGCTTCCGGGACAGACGACAGGGACGGTGTACGACGTGACGACGGGCGAACCGCTCATCGTGCTGGACGGGGTCAACAAGTACTTCGGCCCGCTGCACGTGTTGGACGACGTGTCGCTCTCCGTCGGCAAGGGCGAAGTGGTCGTGGTGATCGGCCCGTCCGGCTCCGGCAAGTCGACGCTCTGCCGGACGATCAACCGGCTGGAGCCCATCGACTCCGGCACCATCACCTTCGACGGGCAGCCGCTGCCCGCCGAGGGTCGGGCGCTGGCGAAGCTGCGCAGCGAGGTCGGCATGGTCTTCCAGTCGTTCAACCTCTTCGCGCACAAGACGATCCTGGAGAACGTCACCATCGGCCCGATCAAGGTGCGCAAGGAGAAGCCGGCCGTCGCCCGCGAGCGCGGCCTGGCCCTGCTGGACCGGGTCGGCATCGCCAACCAGGCCGACAAGTACCCCGCTCAGCTCTCGGGCGGCCAGCAGCAGCGCGCCGCGATCGCCCGCGCGCTGGCCATGCAGCCCAAGGCGATGCTCTTCGACGAGCCGACCAGCGCGCTCGACCCGGAGATGGTCGGCGAGGTGCTGGACGTGATGACCTCGCTGGCCCGCGACGGCATGACCATGGTCGTGGTCACCCATGAGATGGGCTTCGCCCGGCACGCCGCGAACCGGGTCATCTTCATGGCCGACGGCCAGCTCGTCGAGGACGCCCCGCCGGCCGAGTTCTTCGCGAACCCGCGCAGCGAGCGGGCCAGGGACTTCCTCTCCAAGATCCTCACGCACTAGGCGTCCGTACGTGGAGCACGCCGTCCTCCGGCGGGCTCCGTCCAAGAAGGAGATGAGTATGCGTATCAAGCGCGTAGCCGCGCTCGCGGCGGCCGCCACCCTGGCGCTCGGCATGGCCGCCTGCGGCGGCGATTCCGACGAGGGCACCGGCGCCGGCAGCAAGTCGTTCGCCGCCGGCAGCACCATGGAGAAGCTCAACAAGGCCCAGAAGATCAAGATCGGCACCAAGTTCGACCAGCCGGGCTTCGGTCAGAAGGGCCTGTCGGGCAAGCCGGAGGGCTTCGACGTCGAGATCGCCAAGATCATCGTCAAGGAGCTCGGCATCCCCGAGGACAAGATCGAGTACGTCGAGACGCCGTCGAAGGTCCGTGAGGACGTCATCGTCAACGGCACCGTCGACCTCGTCGCGGCGACCTACACGATCAACGACAAGCGCAAGGAGCGCATCGCCTTCGCGGGCCCGTACTACGAGGCCGGCCAGAACATCCTGGTCAAGAAGGACGACACCACGATCACCGGCCCGGACTCCTTCAAGGACGGCACCAAGAAGGTCTGCTCGGTCACCGGCTCGACCCCGGCCGAGACGATCAAGCAGTACGTCAAGGACGTCGCCACCCAGCTGGTGCTCTTCGACACCTACGACAAGTGCCGGGACGCCCTCAACGGCGGCCAGGTCGACGCCGTCACCACGGACAACGTGATCCTGCTCGGCTACATCGCCAAGAACGAGGGTTCCTTCAAGCTCGCCGGCGACAACTTCACCAAGGAGCCGTACGGCATCGGGGTGAAGAAGGAGGACGCCGCGTTCCGCACCTTCATCAACGACACGCTGGAGAAGGCGTTCGCCGACGGCAGCTGGAAGAAGGCCTGGGACGACACCGCCGGCAAGTTCGGCGCGGAGCTGGGCACCGCCCCGACCGTCAACCGCTACTGATCTGATCCTTCGATCGCCGAGGGTGGGGAGGAACACCGACCCGTGAACGTGCTCATCGACAAGTTCGACGTCTTTGCGGGTGGTTTCTGGCTCACCCTCCAGATCTGCGTACTCGCCGCGATCGGCGCCCTGCTCCTGGGCGCCGTCGTGGCGGTACTCCGCATCTCCCCGGTGCCGCCGCTGCGCGCGGTCGGCACCGGGTATGTGAACGTCTTCCGGAACATGCCGCTGACCGTGGTGATGTTCTTCGCCGCCTTCGGCCTGCCGGCGCTCGGCTCCAACGCCGACTTCCTGCGCATCCCCGGCCTGGACGCGGTGTTCAGCCGGCTCGACACCGACCTGCCGTACTTCCGCTTCGCCCTGATCGCCCTGGTGCTCTACACCGCCGCGTTCGTCTGCGAGGCGCTGCGGTCCGGGGTGAACGCGGTGCCCGCCGGGCAGGCCGAGGCCGCGCGGTCGCTCGGCCTGACCTTCGGCCAGAACCTGCGGTACGTGGTGCTGCCGCAGTCCTGGAAGGCCTCGGTGGTGCCGCTCGGCTCGGTCATCATCGCGATGATCAAGAACTCCGCGCTGGCCGGCTTCTTCGGGGTCGTCGGCGATCTGTCGGCCACGGCCGACCAGCTCACCGGAGCCGAGGGCTACGCCTTCATCCCGGTCGCCATCGGCATCTCGATCGGCTACCTGATCATGACCGTGCCGCTCGGCGCCCTGCTGGACCGGATCGAGAAGCGACAGGCGGTGGCCCGATGAGTCAGCAGACCAGCGTCCTCTACGACGTCCCCGGCCCCCGCCAGCAGCGGATCACCCTGATCAGCAGCGTGATCGCCGGGGTGGCCCTGCTCGTCGGGGCGTACTTCCTGATCTACCGGCCGCTGGACGAGAAGGGCCAGTTCTCGATGGAGCTGTGGGGGCCGCTGGTCGACCCCTCCAACGAGAACTTCTCCCTGGTCTGGGACCGGATCGGGCTCGGCTTCAAGAACACCCTGATCGCGGCGGCGCTGGCCATCGTCGCGTCGTTGGTGATCGGGACCCTGCTGGCCGTGCTGCGCATCCAGCTCAAGAGTCTGACCCGGCGCCGCTTCACCGGGCTGGCGACGCCGGTGGCGTACCTGCTGCGCGGGCTGAGCCTGCTGCTGTCGGCGGTCACCCGGGTCTGCGTCGAGGTGTTCCGCGGCCTGCCCGTGGTCATCACCATCTTCTTCGTGGCCCGCGGGTTTCCCGAGTTCGGCGCCTCGTTCGACACGCTCTGGTACCTGGTGATCGGCCTGACCATCTACAACTCGGTGGTCATCGCGGAGATCCTCCGCTCCGGCATGGAGGGGCTGCCCGGCGGCCAGGGCGAGGCCGCCGCCGCGATCGGCCTCTCGCCGATGCAGGCCACCCGGATGATCCTGCTGCCGCAGTCGTTCCGGATCATGCTGCCGGCGCTGATCAGCCAGCTGGTCGTCGTGCTCAAGGACACCTCGCTCGGCTTCATCATCAGCTACGAGGAGACGCTCAACATCGGCAAGCAGATCATCGGCGTGCTGGGCAACCCGATCCAGGTCTACGTCGTGATCGCCGTGCTCTTCATCGTGGTCAACTACTCGCTGTCGAAGCTGGCGCAGTACCTTCAGCGCCGGCTCTCGCAGGGCCGCAAGACCGCCGGCACCCCGGCGCAGAACCCGCCGCCCGCGGCGCTCATGTCGCAGAGCGAGAGCAGCGGTACGGGCCTCTGACCCGACGTACGACGAGAGGGCCGGCCCACGCGGGCCGGCCCTCTTCGTCTGCGTACCGTCAGCGGGCGATCTCGGTGACTCGGGACTCGCGGACCACGGTCACCCGGATCTGCCCCGGGTAGGTCAGCTCCTCCTCGATCTGCTTGGCCACGTCCCGGGCCAGGACCGCCGCGCCGATGTCGTCGACGTCCTCCGGCTTGACCATCACCCGGACCTCCCGGCCCGCCTGCATCGCGAAGACCTTCTCCACGCCGAGCTTGCCGGCCGCGATCTCCTCGATCCGCTCCAGCCGCTTGACGTACGCCTCCAGGCTCTCCCGCCGGGCGCCCGGCCGCCCGCCCGAGCAGGCGTCGGAGGCCTGGGTGAGCACCGCCTCGATGGTCTGCGGCGGCACCTCGTTGTGGTGCGCCTCGATGGCGTGCACCACGTCCTCGCTCTCGCCGTACTTGCGGGCCAGGTCGGCGCCGATGATGGCGTGCGAGCCCTCCACCTCGTGGGTGAGCGCCTTGCCGATGTCGTGCAGGAACGCGCACCGCTTGATGGTGGGAATGTCCAACCGCAGCTCGGCGGCCATGATCCCGGCGATGTGCGCGGTCTCCACCAGGTGCTTGAGCACGTTCTGCCCGTACGACGTCCGGTAGCGCAACCGGCCGAGCAGGGTGACCAGCTCCGGGTGGATCTCGGTGATCCCGACCTCGACCAGGGCGTCCTCGGCGGCCCGGTGGCAGAGCTCCTCCACCTCCTGGCGGGCCAGGTCGTGCACCTCCTCGATCCGGTGCGGGTGGATCCGGCCGTCGAGGACCAGCTTCTCCAGGGTGAGCCGGCCGACCTCCCGGCGTACCGGGTCGAAGCAGGACAGCAGCACCGCCTCGGGAGTGTCATCGATGATCAGGTTGACCCCGGTGACCGACTCGAAGGCGCGGATGTTGCGCCCCTCCCGGCCGATGATCCGCCCCTTCATCTCGTCGCCCGGCAGGTGCAGGACGCTGACCACGCTCTCCGCGGTCTGCTCGCTGGCCACCCGCTGGATGGCGTCCACCACGATGTGCCGGGCGCGCTGCTCGGCGGTGTTGCGGGCGTCGGACTCGATGTCCCGCACCAGCAGCGCGGCCTCCCGCTTGGCCTGCGTCTCGATCGCCTCGATCAGCTCCGCCCGCGCGGCGTCGGCGGTCAGCCCGGCGACCCGTTCCAGCTCACGGCGGCGCTGCTCCTCGGCGGCGGCCAGCTCGGTCTCCCGCTCCACCAGCCCGGCCTCCCGCCGCGCCAGCTCGGCGCTGGCCGCGGTGAGCTGCCGTTCCCGCTCGGCCAGGCGCTCGACCTCCTCGGTGTGCAGCCGCTCCCGCTCGTCCATCCTGGCGGCCCGGCGTTCCACCTCGGCGGCCTGCTCGCGGGTGGTGGCGGCGAGGACGGCCACCTCCCGCTCACCGCTGCGCCGGGCGGCGGTCCGCAACTGCTCGGCGTCGGCCTCGGCCTGCCGGTGGGCCCGCTCCAGGATGGTGTCCGCCTCGGCACGGGCGTCGTCGAGCACCCGGCGGGCCTCGGCCCGGGCCGACTTCGCCTCCGCCTTCGCGGCGGCCGCCTCGGTCCGGGCGGCGGCCGCGGCGGACTTCGCCACGTCGATGGTGCTGTTCGCCTCGTTGGCGGCGCTGCGCAGCGCCGCCAGGGACTGCTCCTGGCGGTCCTTTTCGGCGATGAAGGCCGGGTCCTCCGGGGCCGGGGCCGCGCGGAAGCCGCGGATCGCCCGGACGCCGAAGAGCACCGCGCCCACGACGACCAGCGCCAGCAGCAGCACGGCGACGAGCAGCACCACCTCGACGCCGCTCATCTCGGCGCCCCGTCACTGCCGGGCGCGAGGTCGGACCGCTCTACGCCACCGGCGGACCCCCGACCGCCGACACCCCCTGGGGACCCGTGGTCCCTGTGCCGCCCCGTCATGGCCGCCTCCCCTGAACGTCGACACCGTGGAGGTTCGTGCCGGTGGGCACGCGCCTCCACGGCCCTGGACGCCCGACCGAGCGGCTGGCCGCGGGTACAGCTCTCCGTCGGCGGTGCCCCGCAGGGCATCGTCGACCGCCGGGTGCAGTTGTCGGATCGCCTCCGGACCGGCTGTCCGGAGCGACCGTCAAAGGCCGGTGGAGCTGGCCAAAGTGATGCTGTTCTGTTACGCGATCTATGTTGTGCGCTTAGCCTGCGCTGGTCGGGCAATGTGAGCCTGTAGGGCGAGGCTAGGTCGCCGAGGGCCGTTCGGTCAAGAACTCATGATCAAACCCCCCGAACGGAGCGAAGTTGAGCCGTCACCCGTTGCTGACGGCATGACGGACAGCAGCGGACAAACGCCCCGACGATCCGGGGTGCCCGTCGCCTTCCGGACCTGCTCACGCCCCCGGCGGGGGCCACTGGGAGCGCGGGATCTGGAGCCGCCGAGGGCGGGGGGTCAGCAGGCGTCGAGCGCGCGGGTCAGGAGGCGCCGAGGGCGCGGGCGGCGGCGACCAGGGCGGCGTTGTCGGGGGCGGGAGCGCCGTCCGGGAGGCCGAGGGTGTCCTCCAGGCCGATCCGGGTGTCCAGGCCCCGGCGTACCGCCTCGGCGAGCACCGGCCAGGCGGCAGCACCCTCGCCGTGCAGCAGCACCGGCGGGCCAGCCGGGGCGAGCAGCGCGAGCATGGCGTCGGCGTCGGCCAGCGCCCGGGTCGGGTCGTCCGGGGTGCACTCGACGAGGACCCGCCCGACCGGCACCCGCCACCCCCGTTGGGCGCGGACGGCCTGCGGGGTCCAGAGGCCGGCCTCGACCAGCACGCCCCGCTCGTGCAGTGCGGCGGCGACCGCCTCCGCCCCCTCCTCGTGCGCGTTCACCGACGCGAAGTCGGGCAGCACCGTCCAGGCCCGTACGGCGGCGACCCGGGCGGCCGGGTCGGGCTCGATCCACGCCCCGGTGCTCACCCCGACGGGGAGCCCCGGACGGGCGGCCCGGACGGCGGTCACCGCGTCGGCGATCACCGCCTGCGCCATCGACTCCACGCCGGAGGCGTCGCGGGGGTGGACGTGCACGGCGGCCACGCCGAGGGCGGCGCAGCGGGCCGCGTCGGCGGCCAGCTCGGCCGGGGTGACCGGCACGCCGGGATGCTCGTCGCGACCCCGGCCGCCGTTGAGACACGCCTTCAGCACCGGATCATCCTTTCCCGCCCGGACGCCACCGGCATGATCAGCGCCGGCCGTCTCGCGGATGCCGGGCGACACCCGGGCCGCAATGGACGGCACCCGGGCGGAGCGGCGCGGGCTTCTCGCTGCGGGACGTCGCTCAGCCGGTGCGCGGGCGTCTCGCGGGGAGGCGTTGGTCAGTCGGTGGCGCGGGTGTCGCGGTCCAGTTCGCCCTCGGCCTCGGCCAGGGCGTCAGCGTCGATCTGCTCGGCGAACTCGGCCGCCTCGGCGCTCTGCGCGGCGAGGGCGTCCTTCACGGCGCGGATCGCCACGCCCGGCGGGTAGCCCTTGCGGGCGAGCATCCCGACCAGCCGGCGGAACACCGCGTCCGGTTCGCCTCGGGCGGTGCGCAGTTTCCGGTCCACCAGGGCGCGGGCGGTCTCCGCCTCGGTCTCCTCGTCCAGCTCGCCGAGCGCCTCGCTGGCCACGTCGCCGTCCACGCCGCGCTGGCGCAGCTCGTTGGCCAGCGCCCGGCGGGCCAGGCCCCGACCGGTGTGCCGGCTGGAGACCCAGGCGCGGGCGAAGGCGGCGTCGTCGATGATGCCGACCTCGTCGTACCGGTCGAGCACGTCGGCCGACACCTCGTCGGAGATGCCCCGCTTGGCCAGCGCGCCGGCCAGCTCGGCCCGGGTACGCGGGCGCACCGCGAGCTGCCGCAGGCAGATCTCCCGGGCCACCTCGGCCTCGTCGCGCGGTGGGGTCGGGGTCGCCTCCGGCTCGGTCTCGTCGGACCGGCCACGACGACCTCGACGGGGCCGTGGGGTGGTGCCGTCACCCGCTCGAGGCGGGCTGGCATCCCAGCCCCGCCCCGTGCGGGCACGTCGTCCTGCCACTTAGCCGGCGGCCGATCAGAAGTCGACCGGCGGCAGTTCCGGGCCGCCGGCGGCGTCGCCCGCGCCGACCCCGACGCCGAGCTTCTCCAGGATCTTCTTCTCGATCTCGGCGGCGACGTCCGGGTTCTCCTTGAGGAACTCCCGGGCCTTCTCCTTGCCCTGGCCGAGCTGGTCACCGTCGTAGGTGTACCAGGCGCCGGACTTGCGGATGATCGCCTGCTCCACGCCGACGTCGATCAGCGAGCCCTCGCGGGAGATGCCCTTGCCGTACATGATGTCGAACTCGGCCTGCTTGAACGGCGCGGCGACCTTGTTCTTCACGACCTTGACCCGGGTGCGGTTACCGACCACGTCGGTGCCGTCCTTCAGGCTCTCGATGCGGCGCACGTCGAGTCGGACCGAGGCGTAGAACTTCAGCGCCCGACCACCGGTGGTGGTCTCCGGGCTGCCGAACATCACGCCGATCTTCTCGCGGAGCTGGTTGATGAAGATCGCCGTGGTGCCGGTGTTGTTGAGCACACCGGTGATCTTCCGCAGCGCCTGGCTCATCAGCCGGGCCTGGAGGCCCACGTGGCTGTCGCCCATCTCGCCCTCGATCTCGGCGCGCGGCACCAGAGCGGCCACCGAGTCGATCACGACGATGTCGATCGCGCCGGAGCGGACCAGCATGTCGGTGATCTCCAGCGCCTGCTCGCCGGTGTCCGGCTGGGAGACCAGCAGGGCGTCGGTGTCGACGCCGAGGGCCTTCGCGTAGTCCGGGTCGAGCGCGTGCTCGGCGTCGATGAAGGCGGCGATGCCGCCGGCCCGCTGGGCGTTGGCCACCGCGTGCAGGGCGACCGTGGTCTTACCGCTGGACTCGGGACCGTAGATCTCGACGACCCGGCCGCGGGGCAGGCCGCCCACGCCGAGCGCCACGTCGAGCGCGATCGAGCCGGTGGGGATCACCGAGGTCTGGATGACCGGCCGCTCCCCCAGCCGCATCACCGAACCCTTGCCGAACTGCTTGTCGATCTGAGCGAGAGCAAGGTCGAGTGCCTTCTCCCGATCGGGCCCTGCGGCCATGTTTGCCACCCCTGCCTTCGCCGGCGTCTTTCCTGAGCTTCGCGTCACGCGGGACACGCTAGGCGCTGGGTCCGACAGAAAACCAGCCGACGGGCCGTGAGCTGTGGACGAGCACCCCGCTGTGGACAATAGCCGAACAGGTGTACGAGTCGGCAAGCGACACGCGGGAGCGACGAGAACGCCGCTCAGCGTAGCCGGGCGGGCACCCGGTCGGGATAGGCGGCGACGACGGCCCGCCACACCACGTGGGTCTGCTCACCCGAGGCGAGCGCCTGCTCGATGGTCCGCCCGCCCAGCTGGGACAACACCTGGTCGCGGGCGATGCTGGCCGCGTAGCCCGGCCCGAAGGCCTCGTCCAGCCGGGCCCAGAAGTCGGTCAGCCGCACGTGATCAGTCCTCCTCGTCCGGTGCCGCCACCGGCACCGGACGCAACGCTAGCGCCACCAGGGGCACCACCGCGATCGCCGCCAGCAGGGTCAGCACCGGATAACCCGCCGCCCGCATGACAAACCCGCTCAGGGCGGCGGCGCCGGCGCCGGCCAGCCCCATCGTCAGGTCGGAGAGACCCTGCACGCTCGGCCGGATCGCCGCCGGCACCGACTCCGACAGCAGGGTGGAGCCGGCCACCATGGTGCCGGACCAACCCAGCCCGAGCAGGGCCAGGCCGACCGAGAGCCGGGGCGTGTGGTGCCCGGCGGTGCCGGCGACCGCGCACGCGGCCAGCAGCAGCCCGACGCCGCCGAGGACGACCGCGCGCCGTCCCACCCGGTCGGTGAGCCAGCCCACCAGCGGGCTGAGCGCGTACATGCCGGCGATGTGCAGGCTCAGCACGATGCCGACCACCCGCAGCACGTCGGCGTCGCCGTGCGACTCGCCGAGGCGTACCGGCGTCATCGACATCACCGCGACCATCACCACGTGGCCGACCGCCACCGCCGCGATGCCGAGCCGGGCCGCCGGGCGGTCGCGTACCACCTGCCAGGCCGCGCGCATCCCCGCACCGCGCCGGGCGGTCCGCGCCGGCGCGGCGACGGCCTCGGCCGGCGGGGTGACGTCCGCGACGGCGGCCGCGACCGGGGCGTCGGCCGCCGCCAGCCGGCGCGCGGTGAGCAGCGGGTCGGGCCGCAGCAGCACCAGGAGTACGACGGCGGCGAGCACGAACGCGGCGGCGCTGAACGCGAACGGACCGGCCAGCGGTGGCAGTCCCCACCCGCTGGTGGTGCCGTCGGCGAGCGCGGCGAAGTTCGGCGCGGCCACCGCGCCGATGGTGGTGGCCCAGACGATCAGCGACAGCTGGCGGCCCCGGCGGGCCGGCTCGGCGAGGTCCACCGCGGCGTAGCGGGCCTGGAGGTTCGCCGCGGTGCCGCCGCCGAAGAGCAGCATGCCGAGGAAGAGCAGCGGTACGGAGCGGGTGACCGTGGCGAGCACCACCAGCACGGCGCCGACGGCGCCGGACAGGTAGGCGACGGCCAGCCCGGGTCGCCGGCCGTGCCCGTTCATGATCCGGGTGACCGGGACGGCGAGCAGCGCCCCGCCGACCACGGCGGCGCTCTGCGCCAGGCCGGCGACGGCGGTCCCGGCGACCCGGGCGGCGAGCAGCGCCCCCACCGAGATGCCGATGGTGACGCCGATCCCGCCGATGATCTGGGTGCTGAACAGCAGGCGCAGGGTCCGTCGCTGGATCGGCGCGACGTCCGGCCGGGTACGGGTCGGCGCGGTCAGGTCGGTGGCCATGCGGCCTCCTCGGTAAGGGGTCAGACGCGGCCCCATCCTTGCAAACCGGCCCCGCCCCGGGGGACCCGGTTTCGCTAAAGGCCGAGCCCGCGCCCGATGATCTCCTTCATGATCTCGGTGGTGCCGCCGTAGATGGTCTGCACCCGCCCGTCCAGCCAGGCCTTCGCCACCGGGTACTCCAGCATGAACCCGTAGCCGCCGTGCAGCTGCACGCAGCGGTCGGCGACCTTGTTCTGCAGCTCGGTGGTCCACCACTTGGCCTTCGCGGCGTCGGTGACCGAGAGCCGGCCGGCGTTGAACTCGGCCACGCAGTGGTTGACGAAGGTGCGCGCGATGGTGACCTCGGTGTCCAGCTCCGCCAGCAGGAACCGGTTGTGCTGGAACCTGCCGATCGGCCGGCCGAACGCCTCCCGCGAGCGGGCGTAGTCGAGGGTCACCGCGAGCAGCTTCTCCGCCGCCGCCACCGCCGCGACGGCGATGCTGAGCCGTTCCCGGGGCAGGTTGGCCATCAGGTGGTAGAAGCCGTGGTTCTCGGTGCCGATCAGGTTCTCCGCCGGCACCCGGCAGTCGTCGAAGAAGAGCTCGGCGGTGTCGTTGGCCTTCAGGCCCACCTTCGCCAGCCGCCGGCCCCGGGTGAAGCCGGGGGTACCGGTCTCCACCGCGACCAGGCTGACCCCGTGCGCGCCCTGGTCCGGCGCGGTACGCACCACCACGATCACCAGGTCGGCCATCTCGCCGTTGGTGATGAACGTCTTCTGCCCGTTGAGCAGCCACCCGTCGCCGTCGCGGACCGCGCTGGTGCGGATCCCGGCCAGGTCGCTGCCGGCGCCCGGTTCGCTCATCGCGATCGCGGTGACCAGGTCACCCGAGCAGAACCCGGGCAGCCAGCGCTTGCGCTGCTCGTCGGTGGTCAGCTCGGTCAGGTACGGCGCCACCACGTCGTTGTGCAGGCCGAAGCCGAGCCCCGAACAGCCCGACGCGACGATCTCCTCGTCCAGCACCGCGTTGAACCGGAAGTCGCGCTGCCCGCCGCCGCCGTGGTCGGTGTCGACGTCCATGCCGAGCAGCCCCGCCGCGCCGGCCTTGCGCCACACCTCGCGGTCGACGATGCCGTCGGCCTCCCACCGGGGGTGGTGCGGCACCGCCTCGCGGGCCAGGAACTCCCGGCACAGGTCGCGGAACTCCTCGTGGACCGGTTCGTACAGATGCTGCTCCATGGCGGCCAGTGTGGCACCGCTCACCCGCGCTGCCCAGGGGGCGGTGGCAGGCGTTGCCAGCGGCTCACCCGGGGCGCTACCCGGCCAGTGCGCGGGCGCCGACGGTCAGGTCCTGCACCAGCCCCGCGTACGCGGCGTCCTGGTCGTCGGCGCGCAGCACGGCGGACGGGTGGATGGTGGCCAGCAGCTGCGCGGCCGGCGCGTCGGCCACCTTCCCGGCGCTGTCCACCGGGACCCGGACGAAGTCCTCCGGGCGTTGCGCGGCGGCCGGCCAGGGCAGCAGCTCGCCGCGCTGCTTGGTCACCCGGAACGCCGGGCCGAGCAGGGCCTTGGCGGCGGTCGCGCCGAGCACCACCACCAGATCCGGACGCAACCGGGAGAACTCCGCGACCAGCCAGGGCCGGCAGGCGGTGATGTGCACCCGGTCCGGCGTCTGGTGGATGCGCCGCTTCCCGCGCAGCTCGAACCTGAAGTGCTTTACGGCATTCGTCAAATAGATGTGCTTTGGGTCGATTCCGGCGTCGTCGACCGCTCGCCGCAACAGCCGGCCGGCCGGCCCGACGAAGGGCAGTCCTTTTTGATCTTCCATGTCGCCGGGCTGCTCGCCGACCAGGACCACCCGGGCGCTCTCGTCACCCCGGCCGAAGACCGTCTGCGAAGCGTCGCGGTACAGCTCGCAGCCCCGGCAACCGGCGGCCGCGGCGCGCAGCTCGTCGAGGGTGTCGGCCTGCGGCGGGATGAACTTCTGCGCACCGGGCGCGTCGGTCTCGGCCATGGCGAACTTTATATCCCGGATTCGCCGGCGACGCCGGGTGTGGCGCGGCCACTTACCCTCCGGAATGTCGACCATGCGCCTCGAGGACCAGTCGTGGTCACGCGGTGAACCGACCCGGCGGGGCCGGCCGGAGCGCCCGCGCGACCGCGTCGGCGACCGGCACCAGGTCGGCGTCGTCGAGCGCGCTGACGGTGATCCGGACCCCGGGCTCGGCACCGATCCGGTAGAGCGCGCCGGGCGCCACCGACCACCCGGCGTCGCGCAGCGCGGTGACCACACTGGTCTCGTCCGGCACCGGCAGCCAGATGTTGATGCCGCTGCGACCGCGCCCGGCCAGGCCCCGGGCGGCGAGCGCCGCCAGCAGCCCGGTACGTCGCCGCTCGTACTCCTCGCCGGAGCGGCGGACCAGCTCCGCGGTGGCCGGGTCACGCCAGAGCGAGAGCACGAGCCGTTGCAGCACGGTGGAGACCCAACCGGCGCCGACCCGGGCACGGCCGGCGACCCGGGACACCGTGGCCTCGTCGCCGGCCAGCACCGCCAGCCGCAGGTCGGGCCCGAACGGCTTGCTCACCGAGCGGACGAAGGCCCACGCCGGGGTCGCCCCGGCGAGCGGGTGCAGCGGCACCCGGGCCAGCTCGGCGGCATGGTCGTCCTCGATCAGCAGCAGGTCGGGGCGGCCGGCGAGCAGCTCCCGCAGGGCTCCGGCCCGCTCGGCGGAGACTGCGGCGCCGGTCGGGTTCTGCGCGCGGCTGGTCACCACCAACGCCCGGGCGCCGAGGGCCACGGCGTCGCGCACGCCGGCCTCGGTGGGCCCGTCGTCGTCCACCGGTACGCCGATCGGCCGCAGCCCGAGCGCGGCGACCAGGTCGAGCAGGTTGGCCCAGCCCGGGTCCTCCACCGCCACCGCGTCACCGGGCCGCAGGTGCGCGGCGAGCAGCCGCTCGATGCCGTCCAGCGCGCCCCCGGTCACGGTGATCTCCTCGGCCGGTACGCCGTCGGCGGCGAGCCGGTCCCGGGCCGCCTCGGCGAACGCGGGGAGCAGGGCGGTCGAGGCGTACCCGACGGGTGGGCCGATCTCGGCGGCCAGCGCGGCCAGGTGCGGGCCGAGCGGGGGCAGCAGCCGAGGGTCGGGGTACCCCTGGGAGAGGTCGCGGGTGCCGGGCGCGGGCGGCGGGTGCAGCGCGGCGCGCCGGCCGGTGACCGGGGGCCGGGGGCGCACCCGGGTGCCGTGGCGGCCGGCGGTCACGATCAGACCCCGCTGGCGCAGCTCCTGGTAGGCCCGGGCGACGGTGGCCGGGCTGACCCCCAACTCGGTGGCGAGCGCCCGGACGGCGGGCAGCGGACTGCCCGGGGCCAGCGCGTCGGCCCGGATGCCGGTTTCCACGCTCGCCGAAATGGCGGCCGACGTACTGCCACTGATCTGATAACGTACTGCCACAGTTAGCGGATTGTACTAGAACAAAGGTGGGATGTCGCATGTACGCCCCGACCCCGCGCACCACGGCCAGCCGCTCGCGTGACCGGATGAGCTACGACCCGGCGGCCGTGCACGCCGTGCTCGACGAGGCGTACCACTGCGTGCTCGGGTTCACCGTCGACGGCGAGCCCCGGCTGCTGCCCACCCTGCACGTGCGCATCGGCGACACCCTCTACCTGCACGGCTCCACCGGCAGCCGGCCGCTGCTCGCCGCCCGCGGTGACGACGGACTGCGGATCTGCGTCACCGTCACCCTGCTCGACGGGCTGGTCTACGCCCGCTCACAGTTCCACCACAGCGCCAACTACCGGTCGGTGGTCGCGCACGGCACCGCCCACCTGGTCACCGACGACGCAGAGAAGTCACGGATGCTGACCGCCCTGGTGGAGAAGGTCGCCGCCGGTCGCAGCGCGGACAGCCGCCCGCCGAGCCGCCGGGAGCTGGCCGAGACGGCCGTGCTGGCGCTGCCGCTGCGCGAGGTGTCGCTGCGGTCCCGCACCGGTGGGGTCCGCGACGACCCCGCCGACCTCGACCTGCCGT
Source organism: Micromonospora sp. L32 (assembly GCF_052068055.1). NCBI lineage: Bacteria > Bacillati > Actinomycetota > Actinomycetes > Micromonosporales > Micromonosporaceae > Micromonospora > Micromonospora sp. L32. The sequence continues at coordinate 191,637 of NZ_JBQHDD010000003.1, forward strand.
ACTGGGCCGGGGTGGTGCCGCTGCGGCTGACCGCCGGGCTGCCGGAACCGGACGCGGGCGTCACCGCGCCGGTGCCGGCGGGACTGCGGACCGCCGGTTCGCCGTGGCGGGAGGCGGCGACCCTGCGGGGCGAGCACGTGCTGCTGGAGCCGCTGGACCTGGCCCACGCCGACGAGCTCTTCACCGCCACCGCCGAACCGGAGGTCTGGGCGCACCTCAGCCACCCGCTGCCCACCGACCCGGCCACCATGAGGGAGATCGTCGCGGGCGCGCTGGCGGCCGGGCACCGGGGCGAACGGGTGCCCTGGGTGCAGCGCTGCGCGCGGACGGGCGCGGTGGTCGGCACCACCTCGTACTACGACATCGACCCCGAGCGGCGGGCGGTCGCCATCGGCCACACCTGGCTCGGCCGGCCCTGGTGGCGCAGCGGGATCAACACCGAGGCCAAGCGGCTGCTGCTCAGCCGTGCCTTCGACGAGCTCGGCGCGGTCCGGGTGGCGTGGCACACCGACATCCGCAACACCCGCTCGCAGGCGGCGATCGAGCGTCTGGGCGCCACCCGGGAGGGCGTGCTGCGGATGCACCGGCAGCGCCCGGACGGCTCCTGGCGGGACACCGTGCAGTACGCGATGACCGTCGACGAGTGGCCGAACGCACAGGCCAGGCTCCGGGAAAGGCTTCGCCGTACGGCACCCGTGGCGTGATGATGGCGGGCGTGCTGGGCATCACCGACATCTGGACGTACGTGCTGGGGACCGTGGCGATCATTCTGCTGCCGGGGCCGAACTCGCTCTTCGTGCTCTCCACCGCCGCCAAGCGGGGGGTGGGGGCCGGCTACCGGGCCGCGGGCGGGGTGTTCGTCGGCGACGGGGTGCTGATGTTCCTCTCCGCCGCCGGGGTGGCGTCGCTGCTCAAGGCGTACCCGCCGCTCTTCCTGGTGATCAAGTACGCGGGTGCGGCGTACCTCGGGTATGTCGGGCTGACGATGCTGCGCGGCGCCTGGCGGCGCTGGCGTGACCGCAACGACCCGGCGGCGCCGCGGCTGATCGACGCCGCGGAGCCGGCGGCGATGCGCAGCCCGTTCCGCAAGGCGTTGGTGATCAGCCTGCTCAACCCGAAGGCGATCCTCTTCTTCATCTCGTTCTTCATCCAGTTCGTCGACCCCGGGTACGCCTGGCCGGCGCTGTCGTTCCTGCTGCTCGGGCTGATCGCCCAGGTCACCAGCGCGCTCTACCTGACCGCGTTGATCTTCATGGGCACCTTCCTGGCCGCCCAGTTCCGGCGCCGCCGGCGGCTGGCCGCGAGCGCGACCACCGGCGTCGGGGTGCTCTTCCTCGGCTTCAGCCTGAAGCTCGCCACCGCCTCGGTCTGACCCCGGCCGGGCGGTTGGTGTCGCGGGAGGCGCGGTCGGCGGCGGCGCCCCGGGTGCCGCCGCCCCCGCCGGGGTCTGGCGATCAACCGCCGTCGCCCCCACCTCGGTCGGGCGCCGGCGCAGGGCATCAGGTGCCGTCGCCACCACCGCCGCCGATGCCCCCGCCCCCGGCGGTGCCGCCGAGGCCGTAGCCGGGCGCGACCGGTTCGTCGGGATGGCGGCTGACGTGGGCGGACTCGGTGATCTTGGCGGACCGGTCGGCGTGCGAGGCGGCCGCCGCGTGCCGGTTGATCGCCACGCGCAGCCACCCGTCCACGACGGCCACCCAGTCCCGCTGGTCGGCACCGGTGTGCCAGATCCGGAAGCGGCTGATGCTCTGGTGGCTGATCCCGGTCAGCGACAGCCGGCGGTCCAGCCAGAGGACCACCTCCAGGCCGGCCGAGTTCGCCACGAAGATCACCTCCAGCTCGGTGATCGGGCCGGCGTAGAGCGGTCCCACCCAGTAGCCGACTCGCTGGTGCACCGGCAGCGCCTGCTCGACGCCGGGCAGCCGGCCGTGCGACAGGCCGGCCTGCCGGATCAGGAAGCCGAGCGTGTCCAGTGCGGCGAGGATGTGCTGCTGGGTGGGGAGCGGATGGACGAAGACCGGCACCATCGCCCCCTGGTCCAGCTCGGGGTCGACCGACACCTCGGTCCGTAGCCCGGTGCGCATGCTCATCAGGGGCACCCCGCCGAAGATCGTCACCGGGGTCTCCCAGGGCAGCGGCAGGGCGAAGTCGATCGCCCGGCGTCGCCCCGCCGGCACCACGAACCGGCCGCCGATGGGCACCTGGTGGTACTGCACCAGTCGCCGTGGACTGCGCGGATCGTCCGATTCTGCGGTGGCGACCAGGCCCAGCCGGACGTGCCGGATCGGCACGTCGTCCGGCCCGGCGGCGAGCGTCACCCGCCCCGGCAACCGCAGCCCCGGCCGGGTGCTCGGATTGGTCAGCGCGGTGCTCACCGAGAGCCCGGTCCACCCGGACTCCCGCGCCACCCCGGTCAGCCGCACGCCCGCGCTCCCCTCCCCTCGCCTCGCTCGGGGCTTTCCCACCCCCCGTCCCGGCACTCCCCGCGCGGCGGTCCGCCGCACTTCCCGAGCGCCCCGAGCGGCAGCCCGCCACGCACTTGCACTTTCGGGGAAAGAGTGGCCATTTCCCGCCCGATGGCCACGCTTTCTCCGAAGGTGCGCGGGTCTTGGGGGGAAGGGGGTGGGGACGAGGCCGGCCGCCGGGTCACGGGGAGCCGGCGGCCGGGCGGAAGGTGGGGTGGGGCGTCAGCGGAGGCGTCGGCCGCGCGGGACCGGGTCGGTCTCGTCGTCGAACTCGCCGATGACCTCCTCCAGCAGGTCTTCGAGGGCCACGAAGCCGATCGGACGGGTGGGGCCGCCACCGTTGCGGACCAGCGCGAGCTGGGACTGGTCGGCGCGCATCGCGGCCACCGCCTCGGTGACCGAGGAGGTCGCCGGCAGCGTGAACGCCCGGGTCATCAGCTCGCCCGCCGTCGCGGGCCGGCCGTTGGTGACCGCCCGCACCGCCTCCCGTACGTGGACCAGGCCGCAGACCTCGCCGCCCGGGTCCAGCACGGCGAGCCGGGACCGGCCGCTGTCCCGGCTGACCTGCTCGATCCGGTCCGCGGTGTCGTCCCGGCGGACCGTGACGATCTCGTCGAAGGGCTCCATCACGTCCCGGACGGTGGTGCCCTGCAACTCCAGCATGCTGGTCAGCAGGTGGTGCTGCTCGGCGCCGAGCAGCCCGTGCTCGCGGGACTGCTCCAGCAGGATGCGCAGCTCGTCCGGGCCGTGCACCTGGGCGAGCTGGTCCTGCTGCTGCACCCCGAACAGCCGCAGCACCACGTTGGCCAGCGCGTTGAGCGCCGACAGCACCGGCCGGGCCACCCGGGCGAAGGCCCGGAACGGCAGCGCCAGCAGCAGCGCCGACCGCTCGGCATCGGTGATCGCCCACGACTTCGGGGCCATCTCCCCGACGACCAGGTGCAGGAAGGTCACCAGCGCCAGCGCGAAGACCAGCGCGACGGCGTGGCTGGCCGCGTCGGGCAGGCCCACCGTGTGCAGCAGCGGGCTGAGCAGGTGTTCGATCGCCGGCTCGGCCAGCGCGCCCAGCCCCAGGGTGCACAGCGTGATGCCGAGCTGCGCGCCGGCCAGCATCAGCGACAGCTCGCGGACGCCGTCCAGGGCCGCCCGCGCCGCCCGACCGCCACCGGCGGCCGCCTGCTCCAGGCGGTAGCGCTTGCTCGCCAACAGGGCGAACTCGGCGGCCACGAAGAAGCCGTTGAGCGCCAGCAGCAGCGCCGAGACCAGCAGTGCGACGCCGGGGCTCATGCCGCCACCTCCCCGCCGGGGGCCTCGCCGGCCATCCGCAGCCGCACCGAGTCGGCCACGTGCCGGTCCACGACGAGCACCTCGACCAGGGCGCGCTCGCGTGGCGCCTCGCCGTCGGCGGGCAGGCTGATCTCCAGCCGGTCACCCACCTCGGGCACCCGGCCCAGCTCCCGCATGACCAGCCCGGAGAGGGTGTCGTACTCGGGGGCCTCGGGCAGCGCGATGCCGGTGCTGTCGGCGACCTCGTCGATCCGCCAGCGGGCCGGCACCACCCAGGAGCCGTCCGCCTGCCGGGCGGGGGCGCGCTCCGGCGGGTCGTCCTCGTCGCGGATCGGGCCGACCAGTTCCTCGGCGATGTCCTCCAGCGAAATCACCCCGGCGAAGCCGCCGTACTCGTCGACCACGCAGGCCAGCTGCCGGTGCCCGGACCGCAGCCGGTCCAGCACCGTCGGCAGCGGCAGCGTCTCGGGCACCAGCAACGGGGGTACGGCCACCGCGCTGACCGGGGTGGTGGCGCGCCGCGCCGGGGGTACGCCGAGCACGTCGGCGATGCCGACCACCCCGACCAGGTCGTCCACGCCCTCGGCGCCGCGCACCGGGAAGCGGGAGTGGCCGGTGTCGAGCAGCTCGACGACCCGACTGACCGGCTCGTGCGCCCGTACGGTGTGCACGTCGACCCGGGGCACCATGGCCTCCCCGGCGGTCAGCTCCCGGAAGTCGAGGCCCCGGTCGAGCAGGTCGGACATCTCGGCGTCGAGGTGCCCCTCCTCCCGGGACTCGGCGATGATCTGTTCCAGGTCCTCCGGGGTGGCGCCGCTGGGCAGCTCCTCGATCGGCTCGATGCCGACCCGGCGCAGCAGCCGCACCGCCGCCCGGTCGAAGAGCGTGATCAGCGGGCCGGCGACCTTCAGGTACATCAGGGTGGAGCGGCTCAGCGCCCGGGCCAGCGGCTCGGCGCGGGCGATGGCCAGGTTCTTCGGGGCGAGTTCACCGAGGACCATCTGCACCACGGTGGCGATGAGCAGGGCCAGCACCACCGACAGCGGGAGGCTGACCGCGGTGGCGACACCGGCGCCGCCGAGCAGTTCGGCCAGCCCGGCGCCCAGGTACGGCTCGGCGACGTAACCGACCAGCAGGGCGGTCACGGTGATGCCGAGCTGGGCGCCGGAGAGCATGAACGAGAGCCGGCCGGTGACCTCCAGGGCCCGGGCGGCCGCCTGGTCGCCCTCCTCGGCCTGTTGCTTGAGCCGGCCGCGGTCCACGGCGACGTAGCCGAACTCCTGGGCCACGAAGTAGCCGGTGGCGGCGGTGAGAACGATGATGAGTACGAGACCGACGACGATCAGCACGGGTCGCTCAGGGCTCCCGGGGACGTCGGGGCGAGGGGATGCCGGGCACAACCCGGCTGGCTACTGCTGCCCTCCTGGGCAGAGGAGTCGATCATGCGGCAATTCTATCTGTGGTCGCTGAATGCCCGCTGAAGGTGGGGACAAAGCCGCTGCTCATCCCCTATTTCCGGTGCTCGGCGAGTTCGTCCCGGTCCAGCAGCGTCCGGTCCACCCGCCCCGACCGGTACGCGGCCCGGCCGATCATCTGCGCGGCCACCGGCGCGGTGGCCAGTTGGAAGACGGCGACCAGCGCGATCATGCCGAGGTCGGCGGGGCTGCGCAGCCGCAACGCCAGCCCGAGCAGCAGGAGCAGCGCCCCGAGCACCTGCGGCTTGGTGGCGGCGTGCATCCGGTCCAGCACGTCCGGAAAGCGCAGCACCCCGATCCCGGCGACGAGGCTGAGCAGCGCCCCCGCCACCAGGGCGACCGCACCCAGCCAGTCGGCGACCGTACCCGCGCTCACCGGGCAGCCTCTCCGTTCGCGACGCCGCCGTGCGCCGGCCGGGCCGGGACGGCGGGCAGCCGGGCCGGGCGCGTCACGCCTCCTCCCGGACGGCGAAGCGGACCAGGGCCACCGAGCCGACGAACCCGAGCAGCGAGAGCACCACCAGCACCGGCAGCGTGGTGGCGTGCCGGTTGATCGCGGCCTCCGCCCCGACCGCGCCGAGCATGATCGCGAGCAGCAGGTCGGCGGCGATCACCCGGTCCAGCAGCGACGGGCCCCGGTAGATCCGGGCCAGCGCCAGCAGCGCGGTGACCGAGAGCAGCACGGTGAGGACGACGGTGAGGACGACGGTCATGTGGACCTCCGGTCGACGGGATCGGTGGCGAGCAGGCGCACCTCGGCGTCGGAGCCGATCGCCCGGACGACGCGTTCCTCGACGGCGAGGACCCGGTCCCGGCTGTCGGACAGGTCCTCCGGACGCCGGACGTCCAGGACGTGCACGTAGAGGACGCCCGCGTCCCGGTCGATCTCGAGGATCAGGGTGCCGGGGACCAGCGAGAGCAGCTCGGCGGTGAGCGCCAGGTTGAGGTCGGTGCGCACCCGCAGGCGTACTCCGATGATCGCCCCGCGCGGCCGGTAGCCGGGGCGGACGGCGATCGCGGCGACGTGCACGCTGGCGTCGACCAGCTCGGCGACGAACGTCGTCAGCAGCACCAGCAGCGCCCGGGGCCGCAGCCGGCCGCCGAAGGAGACCGGCGGCAGCGGGAAGAACAGCAGCACCGCGACGCCGACCAGTGCCCCGCCGAGCAGGTTTCCCCAGGAGATCTCGCCCCAGAGCAGGTTCCAGACCGCGATCAGCCAGCCCAGGGCGATGGCCTGGTCGCGGCGGCGGCCGCCGCGCCGCGTAGGCGGTGACCCAGTGGTGTCCGGGGCGGTCACGGGGCACCGTCGGGCAGCACGGCCCGCACGTACGGGGTGCGCAGCCGCAGATCGGCCGCGGCGTCGGCGGTGACGCGGAACAGCGGACCGGCGGCGAGGGTGAACGTCAGGCCCAGCACCACCAGGGCGGCGGTGGCGCCCACCATCAGCTGCGGCAGCCGGACCACCGGTTCGTCGGTGGCCAGCCGGGGCGCCCGCCAGAACGCGATGTTCCACACCCGGGAGGCGGCGTAGAGGGTAAGCAGGCTGGTCGTCGTGCCGGCGGCGACCAGCACCCAGGGCAGCGGCCCGCCGACCGCCACGCCGGCCTGGAGCAGGCCGACCTTGCCGAGGAAGCCGGAGAAGGGCGGGATGCCGGCGAGGTTCATCGCCGGGACGAAGAAGAGCACCGCCAGCAGCGGGGCGATCCGGGCCAGGCCGCCGATCCGGCGCAGGTCGGTGCTGCCGGCGCGCTCCTCGACCAGCCCGGCGACGAGGAAGAGCGTGGTCTGGATGGTGATGTGGTGCACCACGTAGAAGATCGCGCCGGAGAGCGCGGCGGCGGTGCTCAGTGCCACCCCGTAGATCATGTAGCCGATGTGGCTGACCAGCGTGAACGAGAAGAGCCGCTTCATGTCCGACTGCGCCACCGCGCCGAGCACGCCGACCACCATGGTCAGCCCGGCCACCACCATGAGCAGGCCGGAGACCTGCCCGCCGGGGAAGAGCAGCGTCTCGGTCCGGATGATCGCGTAGACGCCGACCTTGGTGAGCAGGCCGGCGAAGACCGCGGTCACCGGGGCCGGCGCGGTCGGGTAGCTGTCCGGCAGCCAGGCGGAAACGGGAAAGACCGCCGCCTTGATGCCGAAGGCGAGCAGCAGCATCAGCTGCAACCCCAGCCGTACGCCGTCCGGCAGCGCGTCGAGGCGGGTGGCGAGCTGGGCCAGGTTGAGGGTGCCGGTGGCGGCGTACACCAGGCTGACCGCGACCAGGAAGATCATCGAGGAGAGGATGCCGACCACGACGTACGTCGAGCCGGTGCGGATCCGGGCCTCGGTGCCGCCCAGGGTGATCAGTACGAAGCTGGCGGCCAGCAGCATCTCGAAGCCGACGAAGAGGTTGAACAGGTCCCCGGCGAGGAAGGCGTTGGTGATACCGGCGGTCAGCACCAGGTAGGTCGGGTGGTAGATGCTCACCGGCGCCGATTCGCTGGTCTCGCTGCGGCCCTGGCCGATGGAGTAGATCAGCACGCAGAGGGTGACCGCCGAGGAGACCACCAGCATCAGCGCGGCCAACTGGTCGGCGACCAGCACGATCCCCACCGGCGCCGGCCACCCGCCCACCTGCGTCACCACCGGCCCGTGCCGGTACGCCTGCACCAGCAGCGCCACCGCGAGAACCAGGTTGCCGGTGAGCGCGACCACGCTGACCGTGCGCTGCACCCGGGGCAGATTGGCCAGGATCAGGGTCAGCGCGGCGCCGAGCAGCGGCACCACCACCGGCAGCGGCAGGAGTCGGTTCACTGCCGCCCACCCCGTCGGCGCAGCCGGCGTCGGGCGGGCCCCGGGTCCACCTGCTCCGGGTCGTCGTTCGGCCCCTCCCCGCCGAGGTCGGCGTCGAGCACCTCGTTGCGCTCGGCGAGCTGCACGATCTGGCGGTCCTCCAGGTCGTCCTGCACCTCGTCGTCGCCGCCGAGATACCAGCTGCGGTAGGCGACCGCCGCGAGGAACGCGGTCAGCCCGAAGGTGATCACGATGGCGGTGAGCACCATGGCCTGGACCAGCGGGTCGCTGAACTCCGCCACCTCGGCGGTGCCGACCACCGGCGCCGCGCCGGACCGGCCGCCGAGCAGGATGAGCAGGTTCACCCCGTTGCCGAGCAGGATGACGCCGAGCAGGATCCGGGTCAGGCTGCGCTCCAGCAGCAGGGTCACCCCGGTGGCCGCGAGCACGCCGACGGCGAGCACCAGCACCAGGGTCGGCCCCGCGCCGCCCTGCCTCACCCCGACTCCCCCTCCCGCTCGACGACGAGCCCCCGCTCGGACCTGCCGGCCGCCTCGATGTGCCGGTCCACCTCGGCGCCGAGGCTGCGCAGGATGTCCAGCACCAGCCCGACCACGACCAGGTAGACGCCGACGTCGAAGAAGAGCGAGGTGACCAGGTACGGCTCGCCCAGCCAGGGCAGCGGCAGGTTCACCTTGGCGCTCTCCAGCACGTCGCCGGTGGTCAGCAGGGACACCACACCGCCGCCGACGGAGATCGCCAGCCCGGCGCCGAGCACCGTGCCCGCGCCGACCGGGGCGCCCTCGGCCAGCTCGTACCGGCCGCCGGCGAGGTAGCGCAGGGTCAGCGCCAGGCTCGCCACCAGGCCGCCGGCGAAGCCGCCGCCGGGGGCGTTGTGGCCGGAGAAGAGCAGGAAGAACGAGAAGAGCACCATGGTGTGGAAGATCAGCCGGGTGACCACCTCGAAGACGATCGAGCGGCGCCGCTCGTGCAGGGTCGGGCCACCGCTGAGCCAGACCGGCCCGGTGTCCCGCCGGGGCGCCCGCGACGGTTCGCCCCGGCGTGGTCGAGGGCCGGTGCGGGACCGCTCGAAGATCAGGCTGGCCACCCCGGTCGCGGCCACCACCAGCACCGCGAGCTCGCCCATGGTGTCCCAGGCCCGGATGTCGACCAGGGTCACGTTGACGACGTTGCGGCCGTACCCCTCGACCACCGCGAGATCGGGGAAGGCCAGCGAGATCGGCGCGGCGGTCCGGGAGCCGGCGGCGGCCAGGGCGAGGCCGGCGAGGACCACCCCGACGCCGACGCCGACCAGCCGCCGCGCCCACCGGCTGCGGCGCAGCGGTCGGGCGGAGAAGCGTTCCGGCAACCGGCGCAGCACCAGCACGAAGACGGCGATGGTCGCCGTCTCCACCAGGAACTGGGTCAGTGCCAGGTCGGGCGCGCCGTAGAGCACGAAGAGCATCGCGGTGCCGTAGCCGGTCACCCCCACCAGCAGCATCGCGGTCAGCCGCCGGCGGGCGCGGACCGCCAGCAGCGCCGCGACCGCGACGACGAGGGTGACCACCAGTTGCAACGGGCTGTCCCAGAGCGCGATCCGCTCGCGCCAGGGGCGGGCGGCCAGCAGCGTCGCGCCGGGCACCAGCACCAGGGCGAGCAGCATCGCGCCCAGGTACTGCGGCAGGGAACCGCGCTGGGTGGCGCCGGTGACCTCGATGGCGAGCCGGTCGAAGCGGTGGGTTACCCACTCGTACCCCTGGTTGCCACCGACCGGCGCGCGCAGCCGGGCCAGCGCGGGCGCGAGCGGGCCGCGCACCGCGTGCAGCACGTAGCCGCCGGCCAGCGCCACCGCCGACAGGCCGAGCGCGGGGGTCAGGCCGTGCCAGAGCGCCAGGTGCTCGTGCGGTGCGCCGAACAGCTCCGCGTACGGACGCAGCGGCCCCTCCAGCCCGGCCACGGCGGGACCGGCGACGAGCCCGCCCACGGCGAGCAGGGCCGGCGGCAGCAGCATCGGCACGGGCACCGGGTCGGGCTCGGTCGGCTCGACGCCCGGCCGGGTGGCGAAGGCGCCCCAGAGGAGCCGGATGCTGTACGCGACGGTGAGGGTGGTGCCGACGACCAGCCCGGCGAGGACGACCGGCCGCTCGGCCAGCGCGGTGAAGACCGCCTCCTTGCCGACGAAGCCGAGCAGCGGCGGCACCCCGGCCATGGAGGCGGCGGCGAGCGCGGCCACCGCGGCGAGCACCGGCGCCCGTCGCCCCAGCCCGGACAGCTCCCGCAGGTCACGGGTGCCGACCTCGTGGTCGATGATGCCCACGACAAGGAAGAGCGCCGCCTTGAACAGGGCGTGCGCCAGCAGCATCACCACCCCGGCGAGCGCGGCGTCCGGGCTGCCGGCGCCGAGCACCACCGCCAGCAGTCCGAGCTGGCTGACCGTGCCGTACGCCAGCAGCAGCTTCAGGTCGCACTGCCGCAGCGCCGCCCAGCCGCCGGCGATCATCGTGACCAGGCCGAGGGTGAGCACCACCGGTCGCCACGGCCCGACGCCGGCCAGCACCGGGGCGAGCATTCCGATCAGGTAGATCCCCGCCTTGACCATGGCCGCCGCGTGCAGGTACGCGCTGACCGGCGTGGGCGCGGCCATCGCCACCGGCAGCCAGGCGTTGAACGGCACGATCGCCGACTTGGCGAGCGCGCCGGTCAGGATCAGCAGTACCGCGACGACCAGCGCGGCGCCGCCGGGCAACGGCGCGCCGGCGATCTCCGACCAGCGGTAGCTGCCCGCGTGCTCGCCGAGGATCAGGAAGCCGACCAGCATGGCCAGGCCGCCCAGGGTGGTGACGGTCAGCGCCTGGGCCGCCGCCCAGCGGCTGGCCCGCCGCTCGGTGCTGTGGCCGATCAGCAGGTAGGAGAAGACCGTGGTCAGCTCCCAGAAGACGTACAGCAGCAGCAGGTCGTCGGCGAGGACCAGGCCGAGCATCGCGCCGGCGAAGGCGACCAGCACCGCGACGAACCGGACCAGGCCGGCGGAGTCGGGGGCGAAGTACCGGCCGCAGTAGATCAGCACCAGCGCGCCGACGCCGCCGACCAGCAGGGTCATCAGCCAGGACAGCGTGGTCAGCCGGAGCGCCACGTCGACGTCGAGCTGGTCGATCCAGTGGTACGTCTCGACGACCGCGCCGCCGTCGCGGACCGTCGGCGTCCGGGTCAGCGCCCAGCCGAACGCGGCGGCCGGCGCCAGCGCGAGCGGGTAGCAGGCGCGCGGACCCCACCGCCGGACCAGCAGCGGCGCGGCGAGGGCCGCCGCCAGGTGGAGGAGCAGCAGTACGAGCACGCGTCCTCCCCCGGTCGAGCTGACGGCGCGCGCCGGGATGAATGTCCCGGTCTGCACCGATCAGACGCCAGATCGCCGGTCGACGGGGCGTTTTGCCGAAATCGCCCGCCTTGGCCGCGCTCCAGGGCGAGGGTGTCAGCTGCCCCCGGTGCTGCTGTGGAGCTGATGTCGTGAACGACTCAGCCGCGCGGCTGACCCGCCCGGCGGGTCAGCGCAGCGCGACGTCGCCGGCCGGCACGGCGGCCTCCCGGGGCGGCCGGTCCCGCCGGGTCTCCACCAGCAGGTCGGGGCGGCCGAGCTGGACGACGACCTTGTTGACCACGCGCTGGGCGGCGGCGAGCGAACGGACCGAGAGCAGGTTGCCCCGGCTCTCCCGGCGCAGCACGAAGTAGTGCACGGCGGCCCGCACCTGACCCCGATCGGCCGCGCTGGCCTGGGCGGTGGAGACGACCAGCTCGCGCAGCGAACGGGCGAGCCGCTCGGCGAGCTCCAGCTCGGGGCCGCGCAGACTGCCCCGGACGGCGGCGAGGTGACTGTCGACCTTCCGGATGAGCACGTCGGTGGCGGGCGCGAAGCCGGGCTCCTCGACGGTCATCCGATCCCCTCCACCCGACGCTGCGTTGCGAGTGAAGTTACTTTATGTTGCGCGTCACAAGCAAGCAGTTAGTTAAGACTTAACACGTCAAGCCGCTCATCCGACCCGTAAGCAGTCGCAGCCGGACAGACCGCGTCCGCGCCCGGCCGGATGTCACACCGACCGGGCAGGATGGAAGGCGTGACAGAGCAGGTGGGCGGGGCCGACGGCGCGCGGGTGATGGCCGGCTTCGGCGCGGCGACCCGGGAGTGGTTCACGGCCGCCTTCGCCGCGCCCACCCCGGCGCAGACCGGCGCCTGGCGGTCGGTGGCCGCCGGGCGCAACGCGCTGGTGGTCGCGCCGACCGGTTCCGGCAAGACGCTCGCCGCCTTCCTCTGGTCGCTGGACCGGCTGGCCAAGGAGCCGCCGCCCGCCGAGGCGCGGCAGCGCTGCCGGGTGCTCTACGTCAGCCCGCTCAAGGCGCTCGCGGTCGACGTCGAGCGCAACCTGCGCGCCCCGCTCGCCGGCATCCGCCAGGCGGCCACCCGACTCGGCATCGCACCCCCGGAGATCACCGTCGGGATGCGCACCGGCGACACTCCCGCCGACGAGCGGCGGGCCTTCGCCCGCACCCCGCCGGACATCCTGATCACCACGCCGGAGTCGTTGTTCCTGCTGCTCACCTCCGCCGCTCGGGATTCGCTGCGCGGCGTCGAAACGGTGATCGTCGACGAGGTGCACGCGGTCGCCGGCACCAAACGCGGCGCGCACCTGGCGCTCTCCCTGGAACGCCTCGACGAGCTGTTGGAGACCCCCGCCCAGCGGATCGGCCTCTCCGCCACCGTCCGGCCGATCGACGCGTGCGCCCGGTTCCTCGGCGGCGCCCGCCCGGTCGACGTGGTGCAGCCGGCCAGCACCAAGACCATCGAGGTGAGCGTCCAGGTCCCGATGGAGGACATGACCCGCCTCGACGAGCAGGAGCCGCCGGAGGACGACCTGGGCGGCCCGGGGCCGCGCCGGGCGTCGATCTGGCCGGCCGTCGAGGAACGGGTCTTCTCGCTGATCCGGGCGCACCGGTCGACCATCGTGTTCACCAACTCCCGGCGCAGCGCCGAGCGGCTCTGCGCCCGCCTCAACGAGCTCGCCGCCGACGAACTGGCGGCCGCGAGCGCCCCCGACGGCACGCCGGAAACGGGGTCCGAGGCCTGGGGCGGGCCGGTCGGGCCGCTCCGGGCCAATCGGCCGCCGGCCGAGGTGATGGCCCAGTCGGGCGCGGCGGTCGGCGCGCCGCCGGTGATCGCCCGCGCCCACCACGGCAGCGTGTCGCGCGAGGAGCGCAAGCACATCGAGGAGGCGCTCAAGTCCGGTCAGCTCCCCGCCGTGGTGGCCACCTCCAGCCTGGAGCTCGGCATCGACATGGGCGCGGTCGACCTGGTGGTGCAGATCGAGGCGCCGCCCAGCGTCGCGGCCGGCCTGCAACGGGTCGGCCGGGCCGGGCACCAGGTCGGCGCGGTCTCCCGGGGCGTGGTCTTCCCCAAGCACCGGGGCGACCTGCTCTCCTGCACGGTGGTCGCCGAGCGGATGGCCGAGGGCGCCATCGAGGAGCTGCACTACCCGCGCAACCCGCTGGACGTGCTGGCCCAGCAGGTCGTCGCGATGGTGGCCCTGGAGCCGTGGCGGGTCGGCGACCTGGCGGTGCTGGTCCGCCGGGCCGCCCCCTTCGCCGAGCTGCCCGACTCCGCGCTGCACGCCGTCCTCGACATGCTCTCCGGGCGCTACCCGTCCACCGCCTTCGCCGAGCTGCGCCCCCGGCTGGTCTGGGACCGCGCCGCCGACGTGCTCACCGGCCGGCCCGGGGCCCAGCGGCTGGCCGTCACCAGCGGCGGCACCATTCCCGATCGAGGGCTGTTCGGGGTCTTCCTGGCCGGCGCGGAACGCGCCGCCCGGGTCGGCGAGCTGGACGAGGAGATGGTCTACGAGTCGCGGGTCGGCGACGTCTTCCTGCTCGGCTCCTCCTCCTGGCGGATCGAGGAGATCACCCCCGACCGGGTGCTGGTCTCCCCCGCCCCCGGCCAGGCCGCCCGGATGCCGTTCTGGAAGGGCGACCAGCTCGGCCGGCCGGTGGAGCTGGGTCGGGCCATCGGCGCCCGGGTGCGGGCCCTGCTGCGGCAGAGCGACGAGACCGCGGTCGCCGCGCTGCGCGCCGGCGGGCTGGACGACTGGGCCGCCGGCAACCTGATGGCGTACCTGCGCGAGCAGAAGGCCGCGACCCGCTCGCTGCCGGACGACCGCACGGTGGTGGTCGAACGGTTCCGCGACGAGCTGGGCGACTGGCGGCTCGCCGTGCACAGCGTGCTCGGCGCCCGGGTCAACGGGCCCTGGGCGCTGGCCATCGGCCGCCGGCTAGCCGAGCGGTACGGGATGGACGCCCAGGTCATGCCCGCGGACGACGGCATCGTGGTGCGGCTGCCCGACACCGCCGAGGAGCCGCCCGGCGCCGACGTGGTGGTCTTCGAGCCCGACGAGATCGCCCAGCTGGTCGAGGAGTCCGTCGGCACCTCCGCGCTCTTCGCGTCCCGGTTCCGCGAGTGCGCCGCCCGGTCGCTGCTGCTGCCCCGCCGCGACCCGCGCCGCCGCCAGCCGCTCTGGCAGCAGCGCCAGCGCGCCGCGCAACTGCTCGACGTCGCCCGCGAGTACGCCGACTTCCCGGTCACCCTGGAGGCCGCCCGGGAATGCCTCCAGGACGTCTTCGACCAGCCGGCCCTGGCGGAGCTGATGCGCGACCTGACCGCCCGCAAGGTGCGCCTGGTCGAGGTGGAGACCGACCGCCCGTCGCCGTTCGCCCGCTCACTGCTCTTCGGCTACGTCGGCGCCTTCCTCTACGAGGGCGACGCCCCACTCGCCGAGCGCCGGGCCGCCGCGCTGGCGCTCGACTCGGCCCTGCTCGGCGAGCTGCTCGGCCGGGTCGACCTGCGCGAGCTGCTGGACCCGGCGGTGCTCGCCGAGACCGAACGGCAGTTGCGCTGGCTCACCGAGCAGCGCCGCCCCCGCGACGCGGAGGACGTCGTCGAGCTGCTTCGGGTGGTGGGCGACCTCGCCGAGGCGGAGCTGGCCGAGCGGGGCGCGCCGCTGCCCTGGCTGACCGAGCTGGAGGCCGCCCGCCGGGTGCTGCGGGTCCGGGTCGCCGGCGAGGAACGCTGGGTGGTCGTCGAGGACGCCGCCCGGCTCCGCGACGCGCTCGGCGTGGCGCTGCCGGTCGGGGTGGCCGAGGCGTACCTGGCGCCGGTGGCCGACCCGCTCGGCGACCTGGTCGCCCGGTACGCCCGCACCCACGGGCCGTTCGCGGCGACGACCTGCGCCGCCCGGTTCGGGCTCGGGGTGTTCGTGGTGGAGCAGGCGCTGCGCCGGCTCGCCGCCACCGGGCGGGTGGTCTCCGGGGAGTTCGCCCCGGACACCGTCGGCACCCAGTGGTGCGACGCCGAGGTGCTGCGGCTGCTGCGCCGGCGCAGCCTGGCCGCGCTGCGCCGGGAGATCGAGCCGGTGCCGCCCCGGGCCCTCGCGGCGTTCCTGCCCCGCTGGCAGCAGGTCGGCTCGTCGGCGCGGGGCGTGGAGGCGCTGGCCGCCACCATCGAACAGGTGCAGGGGGCGGCGGTGCCGGCGTCCGCGCTGGAACGGCTGGTGCTGCCCGCCCGGGTCGCCGACTACTCCCCCGCCCAGCTCGACGAGCTCTGCGCCAGCGGCGAGGTGGTCTGGGCCGGCGCCGGGGCGATCTCCGGCGGCGACGGCTGGGTCACCCTCGCGTACGCGGACACCGCGCCGCTGCTGCTGCCGCCGCCGGACGAGGCGCTGACCCTCACCCCGCTGCACGAGGCGGTCCTCGACGCCCTCGCCGAGGGGCAGGCGCTCTTCTTCCGCTCCCTGTCGGACCGGGTCGGCGCCACCGACGACGCGGTGCTGACCGGTGTGATCTGGGATCTGGTCTGGGCCGGTCACCTCACCAACGACACCCTCGCCCCACTGCGGGCCGTGCTCGGCGGCGGCGGGGCGCACCGGTCCCGGCCGTCCGCGCCGCGCACCCGCTACCGCCGCCCGGGCCGGGTCGCGCTGCCCACCCGGGGTGGCCCGCCGACCGTGGCCGGGCGCTGGTCCCGGCTGCCGGAGCGCGACACCGACCCGACCCGACGTTCCGCCGCGCTGGCCGACCTGCTGCTCGAACGGCACGGGGTGGTGACCCGGGGTGCGGTGATGGCCGAGCAGGTGGTCGGCGGCTTCGCCGCGGTCTACCCGGTGCTCTCCGCCCTGGAGGAGCGCGGCGCGGCCCGGCGCGGCTACTTCGTGGAGGGGCTGGGCGCGGCCCAGTTCGCCGTGCCCGGGGCGGTGGACCGGATCCGGGCCCTGGCCGACCCGGTCGACGGGGCGCGGGGCCGGGGCGGTCCGGCCGTGGTGCTCGCCGCCACCGACCCCGCCAACCCGTACGGGGCGGCGCTGCCCTGGCCGGAACGGGTGGTGGACTCCGGGGACGGGGTCGCCCCGGCGACCGGGCACCGGGCCGGGCGCAAGGCCGGTGCGCTGGTGGTGCTGGTGGACGGGGACCTGGTGCTCTACGTGGAGCGGGGCGGCCGGACGATCCTGTCGTTCGCCGACGACGCCGAAGCACTGGCCGCGGCCGGCAAGGCGCTCGCCGACGCGGTGCACTCCGGCGCGCTGGGGGCGATGTCGGTGGAGCGGGCCGACGGCGAGGCGGTGCGGTCCTCGCCGCTGCGCGACGCGCTGACCGCCGCCGGCTTCCGCGCCACCCCACGCGGGCTGCGGCTGCGCGGCTGACCCCGGGCTGTTCCGCCCTGCCACCGCGGTGCGACGGGCGGGCCGCACCGCCGCTGGTCTGGTCGCCCGCGTCGGCGGACCACTGCGGTGCGACGGGGCGGGCCGCACTGCCGCTGGTCTGCTCGCCCGGGCCGGCGGACCACCGCGTGCGAAGGGCGGGGCGCACCGCCGCTGGTCTGCCCGACCGGGCCGGCGGTCGACACGCTGGGCGACACCGTCACTGGGCGGCACCGTCACCGCAGCGCTTCTCGACCGCGCCCGGCCAGCGGCGGTCGGCACGGCGAACGTGATACCTCAGAGGCATATCGATACCTCTGAGGTATCACGCTCACGGGGATGTCCGCCGCCAGCGCAGCCTTGAACCGACGACCGGCGACCGGCGACCGGCGACCGGCGACCGCTTGCCGGCGTCCGGAGCGGACCGACGGCCAAGAGCAGGTCGGCGCCAGCGCAGGCTCGAACCGCTCGCCAGCGTCGGGGCGGACCGCTCACCGGCGTCGGGGCGGACCGCTCACCGGCGTCGGGGCGGACCGCTCACCGGCGTCCGAAACGGACCGCTCACCGGCGTCCGAGGCGGACCGACCGCCAGGAGCAGGGCGCGGACCTCGCCGGGCACCGGCGTCCGGAACCCGGACGGCACCCCGGCGCGGCGGTCAGCCCAGCTTGGTGAGGACGTCGTTGTAGCGCTTGCGCTCCGCCGCCCCGGTCTTCGTGTCCAGATAGCTGAGCACCACCGCACCCTTGCGGAAGGCGTCCGCACCCCAGACGTCCATCTGGTTGGTCGCGTTCGCCTCGGTGGGGAAGACGTACACCTTCACGGCGTCGGTGGTCAGCAGTTCGGCGCAGCCGATGCCGGCGCCGTCCGGTCCACAGTCGACCGTCCGGTTGCGCAGGTTGGTCACCTTCAGGCCGGCCGCCTTGAAGGCGTCGACGACCTTCCGGGCACCCGGGGTGCCGGCGGCCTTCGTCGGCATCCGGATCGCCGGAGTGGACGGGCTCTCCGACGGGGTACGGGGCGCCTTGCCGTTCGTCGGGGCGGCCGGGTCCTCGGGCGGCGGCGCCTCGCTGGTGGCGACGGCCTTCGGTGAGCCGTTGGCCCAGGAGGGGTCGCCGGGCTCGGGGTCGCTGCCGCAGGCGGCAAGCCCGAGGGCGAGCAGGATCGTCACGGCGGCCGGGAGGACACGAGCGCGTTTCGTCACCCCGGCAGTCTGCCGAACCCGGTGACCGGACGGCACCGGCCGGTCGGCCGACCGGCGTTCTCCGGTCAGCGCCGCCCACGCACCGGCTAGCCTTCTGCGCATGGCCCCGACCGCCTGGATCTCGCTGACCACCGACTACGGCCTCGCCGACGGGTTCGTGGCCGCCTGCCACGGGGTGATCGCCCGGCTCGCCCCGGCGGTGCGGGTCGTCGACGTGACCCATCTGGTGCCGGCAGGCGACGTCCGGCGCGGGTCGGCGGTGCTGGCGCAGACGGTGCCGTCCCTGCCGTACGCGGTGCACGTGGCCGTTGTCGACCCGGGTGTCGGCACCGCCCGGCGCGGGATCGCGCTGGTCACCCCGGGCGGGCTGCTGGTCGGGCCGGACAACGGCCTGCTGCTGGCCGCCGCCGAGGCCCTGGGCGGGCTCACCGCGGCGGTGGAGCTGACCAATCCGGAGTGGCTGGCCCCGGAGGTGTCCCGCACCTTTCACGGCCGGGACGTCTTCGCCCCGGTCGCGGCCCGGCTCGCCCTCGGCGCCCCGCCCGCCGACGCGGGGCCACCGGTGGACCCGGCCACCCTGGTCCGCCTGCCCGAACCGGTGCTGCGGCGGGACGCCGACGGATTCACCGCCGAGGTGCTGACCGTCGACCACTTCGGCAACGTCCAGCTCGCCGCCGGGGCCGACCTGCTGGCCGCGGTGCCTCCCACCGCGCGGGTGGCTGGGCGGGCCGCCGTCCGCGGGCGGACCTTCGCCGACGCGCCGGCCGGGGCGCTGGTGCTCTTCGTGGACTCCGCCGGCCTGCTGGCGGTGGCGGTGAACGGCGGCCGGGCGGCGGACCTGCTCGGGGTGGCGCCGGGCGACGTGGTCACGGTGTGCGGGCGGCGCTGACCCTGCCGCCGCGCCGTCCGGTGTGGAATGCTGCTCGGCGTGGGTGAGCTATGGGTACCGGTCGCCTGTCCCTGCTGCGCCGCGCGGACCGGCGGGGGCACCTGCCCGGTCTGCTTCTGGACGGACGACGGCCAGGCCGACGCGGACGCCGACGTGGTACGCGGCGGCCCGAACGGCGACCTCAGCCTCAGCCACGCCCGGCTGAACTTCGCGGTCTACGGCGCCAGCCACCCCCGCTACCAGGACATGGTCCGCTCCCCCCGCCCGGACGAGCGGCCCTGACGGAAGGGGCTGACCGCACAGCCCTGACCGCACGGCCCTGACCGCACGGCCCTGACCGGGCGACCCGCACCGGGCGAGTGGAGCGCGCGGACCGGCGGGACGTCCGCGCCCCGCCGGTCCCGAGCCGGGTCAGCAGAGCGACACGGTCCCGCCGTAGACGGCGGAGATGTACGCGTGGCTGACGTACTGGCCGCCGGCCAGCCGGTTCCATCGGTTGGTGGTGCGGTACGGCCCGGTCACCGTCTGCCCGACGACGTAGCACTGGATCGGCACGTTGGCGTACCTGGCGGCGAGCCCGCGCACGCCGTACCCGGTGCCGGGGCCGGTACGGACGTTGAGCGGCCCGTCGCCGACCACGCCCCTCGGTCCGGTCCCGGTCCACAGGTACGCGACGTCGACCCAGGCGTTGTCGGTCAGCCGCAGCCCGTCCCAGAATGTGCCGTCGGCCAGGTCGATGCCGGCCGGGTTGCGCACGGTGCGCCCGAACTGGTCCCGCCCGCCGTTGTAGCCCGACTGGTACGCCGCCTGTGCCTCCGGCCGCCCCTGCGGCAGGTCCTTCCAGTTCTCCCGGACCGCGCTGGGGTTCCAGTAGTCGTCCCGGGTGTTCCACGGCCCGACGTCCCAGACCGGGGCGTACTCGCAGCGGCTGCCGCTGGTGGTGCAGACCCGCACCGTGTAGTCGCCGGTGTTGAGCGGCGAGAGCGCGCGCCGGCTGGGCAGCGCCACGAAGTGGTCCCGGGCCTGGATGATCCGGCCGTTGGCGGTCTGCCCGCCGACCGACCCCTCGCGGGTGGCGAAGACCCGGTAGACGAGGCCGGCGGTGGCGGCCGAGACGGTGGCGACGGTGTCGGCGGTGAGCTCGACGGCGCGTACCGACGCGGTGGCGCGGGGGTCGCGGGCGGTGAGCAGCACCCGGGTCTGGACCCGGGTGACCGGCCGGTCGAAGACGGCGCCCGCGCCGGCGGCCTCCCGCCACTCGGTCCAGCCGGCGGCCCGCCAGCCCCGCACCTGGGCCTGCACCCCGCCGCCCCCCGCCACCTCGGCGGTGACCTGGGCGCGTACCCGGGTGGCCGGGCGGGCCAGGGTGCGCGGCGCGGCCAGCAGGGCGCCCTCGGCGACCGGCCCGCCGACGGCGGCGGGCCGGGTGCGGGCGGCCGGCCGGGTGTCGGCGAGCCGCAGCCGGCCGGCGCTCCAGCGGACGTTGACGTCGTCGCCACCGGCGACGGCGAGGTCGGCGGCCCAGCGCTCGGCGCCCGGCCCGGCGGCGGTGGCGGCGGGGACGGTGGGACCGGTCCGGGGCGCGGCGAGCGCGGCGGCGGGGACGACACTCGCGGCGGCGGTGGCGGTCAGCACGCCCGCGAGCAGGGAAGACAGGGTACGAGATGGGGGACAGTCCACGGCATTCTCCTCAGAACCTCCTGATAGTGCGTTGTCAAGACATGAAGGGGAAGCACCGCACAAATAGCGACACATGCGAATTCAGCTCGGCCGAGGGAGGATGGTGGGGTGCCCGAAGGCGACACCGTCTGGAACACCGCCCGCGTCCTGCACCGGGCGCTGGCCGGCGCTGCCCTGACCGGCAGCGACTTCCGGGTGCCGCAGCTGGCCACCACCGACCTCACCGGATGGACCGTGCGCGAGTCCGCCAGCCGCGGCAAGCACCTGCTGCTGCGCCTGGCCGCGCCCGAGGAACGGTCGGACGTCCGGCACTGGACGCTGCACTCGCACCTGCGGATGGACGGCGCCTGGCGGGCGTACGCGCCAGGGGAACGCTGGGCGGCGCGGCCCGCGCACCTGATCCGGGTGGTGCTGCGCGCCCCGAGCGCGGTGGCCGTCGGCTACCACCTGCACGAGCTGGCCCTGCTGCCGACGGCTGAGGAGGAGTCCCTGGTGGGGCACCTCGGCCCCGACCTGCTCGGCCCGGACTGGGATGCGGCCGAGGCGGTCCGCCGGCTCGCCGCGCACCCGGAGGCCACCATCGGCGAGGCGCTGCTGGACCAGCGCAACCTCGCCGGGGTGGGCAACCTCTACAAGTGCGAGGTGCTCTTCCTGCGCGGCCTCTCGCCGTGGACCCCGGTCGGGGCGGTGCCCGACCTGGCCGGCACGGTGGCGCTGGCCCAGCGGCTGCTCGCGGCCAACCGGGGCCGCTGGACGCAGAGCACCACCGGCTCGCTGCACCGGGGCGGGACCAGCTACGTCTACGGCCGGCGCGCGCAGCCCTGCCGGCGCTGCGGCACCGCCATCCGCAAGGAGGAGCTGGGCGAGCGGGTCACCTACTGGTGCCCGAGGTGCCAGCCGGCACCCGACCCGGCACAGAGCCCTGACCCGATACAGCCCTGACCCGACACAGCCCTGACCCAGCCCGACCCGACACGCCGGTCCGACGGGACACGTACCGGATTGGAACGATTGGGTAGTTCCTAACCGGCCTCCCAGGTCGCATGCTGCGGTTGAGTGCTCACCGCTCGTCACTGCCGGGCGCGACCACCCGCCACGTCGAGGTGGCGGCCTTCGTGCCCCCAGGCCCCGGGGAGAGCCATGGCCCTGTTCCGCAGACTGCGCTCCAGCTGGCCGGTCCGCGCGGTCCGCACCGACCGCGTCGGCGGACCGACGGTGCCGGCGGCGCGTACCGGCGAGCCGGCCGGACCGGCGCCGGCCAGCCTGGACCCGGCCGCCGTCCCACGCTGCTTCGGGCCGGTACCGAACTTCGCGCACAGCCCGCTGCCGGCGCTCGACGGGCACGGCCGGGTGGTGCCGGGCACCGGCATCCGCAAGTTCGTCGACGCGCTGCCGCTGCCCGGCCCGCTCGGGCGCAACGGGCTGGGCGCGCACCTGCCGGTGGCCGTCCCGGACACCATCAGCTACCCGGGCTGCGACTACTACGAGATCGGGCTCTGCGAGTACACCCAGCGGCTGCACCGCGACCTGCCCACCACTCGGCTGCGCGGCTACCGGCAGCTCAACCTCGGCACCGACCCCGACGGGCACAACACCGTCGCCCCGCCGGAACGGCCGTACCACCTGGGGCCGATGATCGTCGCGCGGCGGGGGCGGCCGGTGCGGGTCAAGTTCATCAACCAGCTGCCCACCGGGCGGGCCGGCGAGCTCTTCCTTCCGGTCGACACCACCCTGGACGGTGCCGGCATCGGGCCGCTGGACGGGCCGGCGCCGTACCCGCAGAACCGCGCCGTGCCGCACCTGGCCGGCGCGCAGACCGGCTGGACCAGCGCCGGGAACCCGTGGCAGTGGGTGACGCCGGCGGGCGAGATCACCCCGTACCCGAACGGGCCGGGGCTGAGCCACGTGCCGGACATGCCGCCCCCCGGCCTGGGCGCCACCACGCTCTACTTCCCGAACGAGCAGAGCGGGCGGCTGATGTGGCTGCACGACAACACCCTCGGGATGTCCCGACTGACCGTCTACTCCGGACAACTGGCCCCCTATTTACTCACCGACCCGGCCGAGGAGCGGTTGGCGGCCGACGGGGTGCTGCCCGCCGAGCAGTTCCCGCTGGTGATCCAGGACAAGACGTTCGTCCCCGACGACGCCCAGCTCGCCGCCGAGGACCCGACCTGGGACCGGGATCGGTGGGGGGCCCGGGGCAACCTCTGGCACCCGCACGTCTACCAGCCCCGGCAGAACCCGTACGTCACCTCCGGGCGCAACCCGACCGGGCGGTGGGACTACGGCCCCTGGGTACCCGGTTCGGGCGGCGACGACCCACTCTGGGTCGGCCCGGTGGACAACCCGCACCACGACCCGGTCGCCGCCCCGGAAGAGCCGCCCCGCGCGCCGGGCCTGCCGCACCCGAGCGCGGTGCCCGAGGCGTACGGGGACACCGCGCTGGTCAACGGGGCCGCGTACCCGTACCTGAAGGTGCAGCCGAAGGCGTACCGGTTCCGGATCCTCAACGCCTGCACCGACCGCAGCCTCAACCTGGCGCTCTACCGGGCCCGCTCGGACGCCGCCATGTGGCACCCGGACGGCGCGCTGGCCGACGCCGGGGCCGGCGAGGTGCCGATGGCGGAGGCGATGCGCGCCTCGGGACGGCCCACCGACTGGCCCACCGACGGGCGGGAGGGTGGCGTGCCCGACCCCCGGGCGGCCGGGCCCCGCATGATCCGCATCGGCAACGAGGGCGGCCTGCTCCCCGCGCCGGTGGTGGTGCCGAACCGGCCGGTCGGCTACCGCTACGACCGGCGCGACCCGACCGTGCTCAACGTGGACACCCACGCGCTGCTGCTCGCCCCCGGCGAACGGGCCGATGTGGTGGTGGACTTCTCCACCGTCCCGCCCGGCGGCACGCTGATCCTCTACAACGACGCCCCGGCTCCGCTGCCCTGCTTCGATCCCCGCTACGACCAGCACAGCGACGCGCCGGACCGCAGCGCCGAGGGCGGCGTCGCCGGCACCCGCCCCGGGTACGGCCCGAACACCCGCACCCTGCTCCAGTTCCGGGTGGCCGGCACCCCGGCCGAGCCGTACGACCTGGGCCGCCTGGTCGAACGGCTGCCCGGGGCGTACGCGGCCAGCCAGCGACCGCCGATCGTGCCGCAGCCGGAGTACGACGCGGCCTTCGGCACCCGTACCGCCGGGCGGACGCTGGTGCCGGTGCACGCCACCACGGTCAGCTTCACGCCGGCCGGCGCCACCGCCCCGGTGACCCTGCCGATCCAGGTGAAGACGGTCGGGCAGGTCTTCGAGCCGGGGCACGGCCGGCAGGCCGGGCGGCTCGGCGTCGCCCACCCGCACGCGGGGCCGCTCGGCCCGGCGTCCCTGCCGCTGGGTCCGGCTGACCCGGCGACCGAGGTGCTGGTCGCCGCCGAGCCGGACGGGCTCCCGGGCGCGGCGGCCGACGGCACCCAGGTGTGGCGGATCAGCGGCACCGGCCGGCAGACGCACGTGGTGCGGATCAGCGGCTGCGACGTGCAGCTGGTCAACCGGGTCGGCTGGGACGGCACCGTCCGGCCCCCGGACGGTGGGGAGCTGGGCTGGAAGGAGACCATCCGGGTGAACCCGGCCGAGGACGTGGTGGTCGCGCTGCGCCCGGTGGTGCCCCCGCTGCCGTTCAAGATCGGCGACAGTCTCCGGCTGCTCGACCCGACCCGCCCGGCCGGCGCCCGGGTCGGCTCCACCCCGGTCAGCCCGCTGGACGGGCGCCCGGCGACGGTGGTCAACCAGCTGGTCAACCTGGGCTGGGAGTACCGCTGGTCCAGCGGCGCGGCCGGCCACCGCGACCTGGGGATGAGCCGGCCGCTGGTGCTGCGGGTCGCCCCCCGCGGGCCGAGCGGGCTCACCGCGACGCCGGTGCCCGGCTCGGCGACGGCGCTGCCGGCGATCGCCCTGGCCTGGACCGGCAACGGCAGCCGCCCGCCGGCCAGCAGCCACCTGCTCCAGCGGGCCACCGACCCGGCCTTCACCGAGGGGCTGACCACGATCACGGTGGCGGCCACCGCCACCCGGTACACCGACGCGACGGTCACCCCCGGCGTCACCTACCACTACCGGATCCGGGCGGAGAACGCGGTGAGCTGCTCGGCCTGGTCCAACAGCGTCCCCGCGTCGGTACGGCTCAGCGCGCCGACCGGGATCGCCGCCGCCGTCCCGCCGGCCGCGCCGCTGCGGATCGCGCTGCGCTGGACGAACCGCTCCTTCGCCACCGGGATCGACGTGCAGCGGGCCACCAACCCCACCTTCACCAGCGGGCCGGCCACCACCGCGGTCGGCGTGGCGGACAACCACCTCGACCCGGCCGTCGCCCCGGACACCACGTACTACTACCGGGTGCGCACCACGTACCTCGGCGCGGCGTCGCCGTGGTCGACGGTGGCCACGGTGACCACCCCGCCGGCCCCGACGGTGCCGACCGGGGTGACCGCCACCCCGAGCGCCCCCGCGCCGGACACGGCCACGGTGGTGCTGAACTGGGCGGCGGGTACGCCGAACGGGCCGGGCGCGGGCTTCACCGTGCAGCGGGCGCTCGACCCGTCCTTCACCCGGGAGGTGGCCACCTTCACCGTCACCGGTCGCGGCTTCACCAACACCGGGCTGGCCCGGGGCGTGACCTACCACTACCGGATCCGCTCGTTCAACGTGGTCGGCAGCTCGCTGTTCACCGGCCCGATCCCGGTCACCACGCCGGACTGAGCCGGCCCGGGCAGCGGTCTGCCCGGGCGGGGCCGGTCAGCGGCTGGGAGAACGCAGTGGCTCGCCGACGGCGCGCAGCTCGGCCAGGGCCGACGCCACGCCGTGCAGCAGGTCGGTCGCCTCGGTCAGCCGGGAGGCCGCCGGATGCTCGGTGCTGGGGCGGGCGTCCTCGGCGACGTAGCCGGCCGCCGCCGCCACCAGCCCCTCGTACGCGGCCACCCCGCTGTCGAGCTGGCCGATCAGCGTCCGGTGCGCCTCGGCGAGGCGGGGCCGGGCCTCGGCCGGGGCCAGCTTGAGGGCGCGTTCCACGCTGGCCGCCCGGCCGGCCAGGTCCCGCAGCGAGCGGTCGGCCGCAGCGGCCTCCAGCACCGCCGGCTCGGCCAGCCCGGTCAGCCGGGGCGCCATCCCGGCGAGGGTGAGCGCCGCCCGATCCAGCCGGGCCCACGCCTGCGCGGCGGTGGTGCCGCGCAGCGCCAACCGGGACCGGACCCGGCGCACCTCGGCCAGCACACCCGGGCCGACGGGAAGGCGCTCCACGGCGGCGACCAGCCGGGCCCGGGACCGGGCGGCGGCCTCGGCCGGGTCGAGGGCGGGCGGCGCCGGCCGGGCGGCGAGGGCCCGCAGGTCGACCCAGCGCCAGGCAGCCAGCGCCACCGCGCTGCCCGCGGCGCCGGCCCAGGCCGCGTCGGGCAGCCCGAGCCCCGCGTACGGGGTCAGCACCGCCGCCGCGCCGCCGAGCCCACCGGCCAGGACGCTCCACCGTCGGGCCGAACGCCGCAACCGGCGCAGCCGACGGAAGTGTCGTGCTCGCTCGTCCGCCACCCGTACCTCCTCGTGCCGTCCGCTCAGCCGGCGGCGGTGGTGTCCCCCGTGCCGCGGTCGCGGGTCATGCTCGCCCGGATCTCGTCGAGCCGGGCGGCGGCGGCCGGGTCGGCCGCCGGGGCGGCCGACTGGGCGGCCGGCTGGGTCTGCTGCTGCACGCCCGGTCGTTCCTGCTTGCCGAGCTGGTCACCGGCCATGCTGGCGCGGATCTGCTCCAGCCGGGACGAACCGGCACTGTCCAGCGTCGACTTCTGGATCTCCAGCATCCGCCCCTCGACGGAGTTGCCGGCCAGCTCGGCACGGCCCATCGCGTTGGCGTAGCGGCGCTCGATGCGGTCGCGCACCTCGTCCAGCGAGGGGGTGTTGCCGGGGGCGGTGACCGCGGACATCGACTCCAGCGAACGGGCCACGCTCTCCTGCATCTTGGCCTGCTCCAGCTGGCTGAGCAGCTTGGTGCGCTCGGCGAGCTTCTGCTGGAGGATCATCGAGTTGTTCTCGACCGCGCGGCGGGCCTGGGCGGCGGCGCCGAGCGCCTGGTCGTGCAGGGTCTTCAGGTCCTCGGTGGCCTGCTCGGCGGAGACCAGCTGGGTGGCCAGCACCTGGGCGGACTGCTCGTAGCGGCCGGCCTCGGTCTCGTCGCCCCGGGCGCGGGCCTGGTCGGCGAGGACCAGCGCCTGCCGGGCGTTGGCCTGGAGCCGTTCGACCTCGGACATCTGCCGGGAGAGCTTCATCTCCAGCTGGCGCTGGTTGCCGATCACCGCGGCCGCCTGCTGGACCAGCGCCTGGTGCTGGCGCTGCGCCTCCTCGATGGCCTGCTGGATCTGCACCTTCGGATCGGCGTGCTCGTCGATCTTGGCACCGAAGAGCGCCATCAGGTAGTGCCAGCCCTTGACGAACGGGTTCGCCATCTCCGCGGTATCCCCTCAGTAGCGTCGCTGCGCCTCGACCGGAGCCGGACCGGCCGACCGGCCACGCGGTGTGCTCCCATCGTGGCAGCCGGACGCCAGTCGGGCATCCGCACCGTGGGAGTGCGCCGTACGGCCTGCGATCAACCCTACGCGGCGGGGGCGAACCCGGCCATGCGTCGCGACGCGCGGCAGGTCAGGCGGCGCAGACCACGTCCCGCTCGGCGGGACGGACCCGGGTGCTGCGCAGGGTGGCCTTCAGCGGCGAGTCCTGGCGGACCGAGACGGCCACCTTGCCGTCCGAGGTGACCTGGCGGACGCCCCGGTTGGTGGCCTTGCGCACGGCCACCGGGGCCGGCGTCGGCTCGGCCGGCTCGTCCTGCATCGGCACCAGCACACCCGGCATCTGCTCGGCGAGGGCCACCGTGTCGCTGACCTCGCGCAGCAGCTCGGAGAGCCGGGCGCCGAGGGCGTCGCAGATCGCGGCCAGCAGCTCGCTGGAGGGCTCCTTCTGGCCGCGTTCGATCTCGGACAGGTAGCCGAGGCTGACGTTGGCGGCGGTCGAGACCTCACGCAGGGTGCGGTGCTGACCCTGTCGGCGCGCCCGCAGAGCGTCGCCGATCACGCGGCGTAGCAGGATCATCGCACCTCCCCCTGACGGGAATCCCTCTCGCCCGGGCATCCGCCCGCGCCGCACACGGTCACCCGCGCCGTCGCCGGCGTCGCGCCGGAGCCTTCCCGCAACCGTACCCGTTGCCCGCCCCGCCGACATCCCACCCCGCCCGTCAAATCCGATCTCCGGTCACCGCCGGCCGGCCGCCGCGGCGGTGGCGTCGTCGTCCACGTCCGCCCCGGCCGGGTCGTCGGCGGCCTGGATCCGCTCGACCAGCAGCCGCAGCGCCTCGATCACCGCGGCGGAGCGGATGTGGTCCCGGCCACCGTCGAGGTCTAGCTGGCGGACGACCGTGCCGGCCGGCCCGGCCGCCGCGACGTAGACCAGCCCGACCGGCTTGCCGTCCTGCGGGTCCGGCCCGGCGACGCCGGTGGTGGCCAGCCCCCAGTCCGCCCCGCAGCGCCGCCGCCCGCCCTCGGCGAGCGCCCGCGCCACGTCCGGGTCGACCGGCCCGCGCTCCGCCAGCAGCTCCGCCGGTACGCCGGCCAGCTCCGACTTCAGCTCGGTGGCGTACGTGACCAGGCCACCCCGGTAGACCCCGCTGACCCCGGCGATCTCCACGATCGAGGCGGAGAGCAGCCCACCGGTCAGGGACTCGACGGTGGCCAGCGTCTCGTGCCGCTCGTGCAGGCTGTGCACCACGGCCGCCGCCGGACTCCCGGCGGGCCGCTCGTTGTTCGCATCCGTCCCCATGTCCCGCTCCCCTTCCCCGCCGGCCGGCGGCTACTCATCCTCCGCCCGGAGGCGCTGGTCACGCTGTTGCGGCGACCCGCCGGACCCCGCCCCGGCGACGGCGAGGTCGGCAGGGGTGCGGTCAGCGGGCGGGGCGGCGCAGGCGCAGCGCCTGGGCGACGTAGTCGAAACCGGTGACCACGGTGACCACCACGGCGGCGGCCATGATCCACGGGCCGACGGCGGCGAGGTCGGCCGGCAGCGGCCAGAGGTACCAGGTGATCGCGAGGATCTGCAGCGCCGTTTTGATCTTGCCGCCCCGGCTGGCCGCGATCACGCCGCGCCGGATCACCCAGAAGCGCAGCGCGGTGACGCCCCACTCCCGCACCAGGATCACCGCCGTCACCCACCAGGGCAGCCGGTCGTACCAGGAGAGCAGCACCAGGGCGGCCCCGGTGAGCGCCTTGTCGGCGATCGGGTCGGCGACCTTGCCGACCGAGGTGACAAGCTTGAACCGGCGGGCGATCCAGCCGTCGACCAGGTCGGTCGCCGAGGCGACCACGAAGATCAGACAGGCGGCCATCTGCCAGCCGGCGTGGGTCGTCCCGGAGACGATCACCGACGCCGCGAAGACCGGCACCAGCACCAGCCGCAGGGCGGTCAGCGCGTTGGCCGCGTTGAGCACCGGCACCCGGGCGACCACCGGCGCCGACTCCGTCGCCCCGGTCACGGCCGCACCCCGTTCGGGCCGCCGGGGCGTACCAGGCACCGCACCACGTGGCTCCCCCGCTTCCTCCGGACCCGCCGTCACCGTTCCGCGCCGGGCGCCGCCGAGATCATCTCATCCGGCACGGCGATCAGGTCGACACCCTCGGTCGCGGTGACCGTCGCCCGGACCAGGTCGCCGGGGCGCAGCGCGGCCAGGTCGACCCCGCCGCCGACCGGCGCGACCAGCGTGGTCGAGCCGTCGACCTCCGGAGCCTGGTGGGCCGCCCGCCCCTCGACCACGCCGCCGTCGACCGAGTCGACCAGCACCTCGACGGTCGAGGAGAGCCGCTCCTCGGCCCGCTGCGAGCAGAGCTCGTCGGCGAGCGCGCTGAGCTTGTCGTAGCGGCGCTTGACGGTGGCGGCGGAGACCTTGCCGGGCAGGCCGGCGGCCTCGGTGCCGTCCTCGTCGCTGTAGTCGAACATGCCGATCGCGTCGAGACGCGCCTCGGTCAGGAACCGGACCAGCTCGTCGATGTCGGCGCGGGTCTCGCCGGGGAAGCCCACGATGAAGTTGCTCCGCGCGCCGGCCTCCGGCGCCAGGGACCGGGCCCCCGCCAGCAGCTCCAGGAACCGGTCGGTGGAGCCGAAACGGCGCATCCGGCGCAGCACCGGCTCGCTGGAGTGCTGGAAGGACAGGTCGAAGTAGGGCGCCACGCCCGGCGTGGTGGCGATCGCCTCGACCAGGCCGGGCCGGGTCTCGGCGGGCTGGAGGTAGCTCGCCCGCACCCGGACGATGCCGTCGATGGCGGCCAGCTGCGGCAGCAGCTTCTCCAGCGCCCGGGGGTCGCCCAGGTCCTTGCCGTACGAGGTGGAGTTCTCGCTGACCAGCACCAGCTCACGGACGCCGGTCTTGGCCAGCCACTCCGCCTCGGCCAGCAGCTCGTCGGGCGTACGCGAGACGAAGGCGCCGCGGAAGGCGGGGATCGCGCAGAACGCGCAGCGCCGGTCGCAGCCGCTGGCCAGCTTCAGCGAGGCGACCGGGCCGGTGTCGAGCCGGCGGCGCAGCACCTGGCGCAGGTGGGCCGGGGTGTGCTCGTCGGTCTCGGTGACGCCCCGGGCAGGGGTGCCGTGCCCGGGCAGCGAGACCGCGCTGTCCCGGCGGGAGACCGGGGTGAGCGGCAGCAGCTCGCGCCGGTCGCGCGGGGTGTGCGCGGCGACCGCCTCGCCGGCGACGACCGCGTTCAGCCGGGCGGAGATCTCCGGGTAGTCGTCGAAGCTGAGCACCGCCTGCGCCTCGGGGAGGCTGTCGGCCAGCTCACGCCCGTACCGCTCGGCCATGCAGCCGGCCGCGACCACCTTGGCGCCGGTGTCGGCGGCGGCGAGCAGGGTCTGGATGGAGTCCTGCTTGGCCTTCTCCACGAAGCCGCAGGTGTTGACGACCACCACGTCGGCGCCCTCGCCGTCGGTGGTGACCTGCCAGCCGTCGGCGTGCAGCCGGGCGGCCAGCTCCTCCGAGTCGACCTCGTTGCGGGCACAGCCCAGGGTCAGCAGGGCGACACGGCGGCCGTCGGAGGCAGAGGGGGAGGTGGCAGACACCATCCGAGGGTACCGGGCGGCGGGGCGGGGGCCGGCAACGGCGGGCCGCCGCATCGGCCGGCTCACACCCGCGACCGGTCAGACCGCCGCCGCGCCCACCCGCACCAGCCGGTCGAGGAGGAAGACCTCCGTGCCGGCCAGGCCGGTGGAGCAGAAGAGCGAGACCTGGTCCGCGCCGGTCCGGCCGGGGACCGCGCCGGCCAGCACCGCGCCCAGGTCGCGCAGCCGGCCCGCGTACGGCTCGACGGCGGCCAGCATCGGCGGGGAGTAGGCGCCCGCCTGGGCCGGCGAGTCGGTGACCAGCAGATCGGCGAGGTCCAGCAGGTCGCGGCCGAACTCGTGCCGGTCGGCCTGCTTGAAGCCGACGGCGTTGACATGGGTGCCCGGGGCGAGGTCGGTGGCGTCCAGCACCGGCGTGGTGCTGGTGGTGGCGAGCACCACCACGTCCCGGTCCCGGACCGCCGCCAGGGCCGAGTCCACCGCGCGGGCCGACACCCCCAGCTCGGCGCGGGCCCGGGCCGCGAACGCCTCCCGGCGGGCGGCCGAGCGGCTGTGCACGGTCACCTCGCGCAGCGGGCGTACCGTCGCGGCGGCCCAGACCTGGGTCCAGGCCTGCCGGCCGGAACCGATCACCCCGAGGGTGGCCGCGTCCGGCCGCGCCAGCGCGTCCACCGCGACCCCACCCAATCCCCCGGTACGCCGGGAGCCCAGCTCCTCGCCGACCGCCACCGCCCGCACCGCCCCGGTACGCCCGTCGTGCAGCACCACCAGCTGCTCGGACTCCGGCAACCCGAAGGTGTCGTACGACCGGAAGCCGTACCACTCACCGGTGAGGTGGCCGGCGGTGAGCACCATCCGCCCGCCGTCCAGCGGGGCGGCCGCCCGGGGCGGGGCGACGAGCCGGCCGGCGTGGGCGGCCAGCAGCGCGTCCCGCATCGCCGCGACGGTCGCCGAAGCGTCCAGGGCGGCGGCGACCTCCCGGTCGGTGAAGATCAGCGTCATGCTTGCCATCCTGCAACCTGAAGTCAGGTTCAACTCAACCGGCGGTGCGCGAGATCACCACCCGCCCGCCCCGGGCGGTGTTAGCGTCGGCGGTGGCGGCCCGGCCGTCCCGGACGAGTGGTGGGCGTACCCGGTCAGGCCAAGACGCCCCGCGACAGGCAGACCGACTCGTCCCGGGCCGCGAGGGTCCGGGCCCGCTTCGCGAGGTGATGACCCGTGGCCTGGATCGTGCTGGTGCTCTCCGGCCTGCTGGAGACCGCGTGGGCGGTGTCGCTCGACCGCAGCGCCGGCTTCAGCCGCCCGCTGCCCTCCGTCGTCTTCCTGGTCACCCTGGTGCTCAGCATGCTCGGGCTGGCGTACGCGCTGCGCGAGATCCCGGTCGGCACCGGCTACGCGATCTGGGTCGGCATCGGCGCGGTCGGCACCGCCGGGTACGGGATGCTGGCGCTCGGCGAGTCGGCCAGCCTCGCCCGGATCGTCTGCCTGCTCCTGGTGGTCGCCGGCGTGGTCGGGCTCAAGCTCTACCACTGAACCCCCGAGGGGGCGCGCCGGGACGAGCGGTATCGGCCCTGATGAGTAGTCCGAGGCCGGAGTGGGTAGACAGCGGCCGGACACCCAAGAGGCTCTCACCACGGAGGACGTCATGGCCGACATGCACGCGACCGCCCGCCCGCGCAGCAACGCCGCCCGGATCTGCACGATCCTGGCCTTCGTCTTCGCCGTCGTCGCCATCTTCGTGGCGCCGGTGATCTTCGGTATCGCCGGCCTGGTGCTCGGCATCGTCGGCGCGGTGCTCGGCGACAAGCCACTCGGCTGGTACGCCGCCGCCGCCAGCGTCGTGGGCGCCATCATCGGTGTCGCCCTCGTCGCCGCGATCATCAACAACTGACCACCGCAGACTCCCCACGAGGCCCGCCGGATTCCGGCGGGCCTCGTCGTGTCACGACCCGCGTTGCGTCACGGCGCGCACCTGGCGGTTCTGTCGGGGGCGGTGGATCGGCTGGTCGCCGACGTCTGGGCGACCGGGCCGCGGGATGTCGCCGCGTCGGCACGCGGGGCGGCCGGCCACCGGGCCGGGACCGTCAGTCCTCGGCGCCGCGCAGGCCGACCAGGACCTCTTCCAGCTCGTCCGGCTTGACCAGCACGTCGCGGGCCTTGGAACCCTCGGACGGGCCGACCACGCCCCGGGTCTCCATCAGATCCATCAGCCGGCCCGCCTTGGCGAAGCCGACCCGCAGCTTGCGCTGGAGCATCGAGGTCGAACCGAACTGCGAGGTGACCACCAGCTCGACCGCCTGCACCAGCAGGTCCAGGTCGTCGCCGATGTCCTCGTCGATCTTCTTCCTGCTGTCCTGCGCGGGGGCCAGCACGTCCGGGCGGAACTCCGGCTCGCGCTGGTCCTTGCAGAACTTCACCACGTCGGCGATCTCGCGCTCGGTCACCCAGGCGCCCTGGATGCGCACCGGCTTGGAGGCGCCCATCGGCAGGAAGAGCCCGTCGCCCCGGCCGAGCAGCTTCTCCGCGCCCGGCTGGTCGAGGATGACCCGCGAGTCGGCCAGCGAGGAGGTGGCGAACGCCAGCCGGGACGGCACGTTCGCCTTGATCAGGCCGGTGACCACGTCGACCGAGGGGCGCTGGGTGGCCAGCACCAGGTGGATGCCGGCCGCGCGGGCCAGCTGGGTGATCCGGACGACCGAGTCCTCCACGTCGCGCGGGGCGACCATCATCAGGTCGGCCAGCTCGTCGACGATCACCAGCAGGTACGGGTACGGGCGCATCTCCCGCTCGCTGCCCGGCGGGGCCTTGATCTCGCCGTTGCGCACCTTGCGGTTGAAGTCGTCGATGTGCCGGACCCCGTTGGCGGCGAGGTCGTCGTAGCGCATGTCCATCTCGCGGACGACCCAGTCCAGCGAGTCGGCCGCCTTCTTCGCGTTGGTCACGATCGGCGTGACCAGGTGCGGGATGCCCTCGTACCCGGTCATCTCGACCCGCTTCGGGTCGATCAGCAGCAGCCGCACCTCGTCCGGGGTGGCCCGGGTGAGGATCGACACCAGCAGCGAGTTCAGGCAGGACGACTTGCCCGCGCCGGTCGCGCCGGCGATCAGGATGTGCGGCATCTTGGCCAGGTTGGCCACCACGTAGCCGCCCTCGATGTCCTTGCCGAGCGCCACCACCATCGGGTGGTGGTCGCTGGTGGCGGCCCGGGAGCGCAGCACGTCGCCGAGGGCGACGTTCTCCGGGTCGGTGTTCGGGATCTCCACGCCGACCGCGCTCTTGCCCGGGATCGGGCTGAGGATCCGCACGTCCGGCGACTTCACCGCGTACGCGATGTTGCGGGAGAGCTGGGTGATCCGCTCGACCTTGACCCCGTGCCCGAGTTCCACCTCGTAGCGGGTGACCGTCGGGCCCCGGGTGAAGCCGGTGACCGCGGCGTCCACGTCGAACTGCTCGAAGACGCCGGTCAGCGCCGCGATCACCTCATCGTTGGCCTTGCTGCGGGTCTTCGGCGCGGCGCCGCTGCTGAGCATGTTCGCCGGCGGCAGCGTGTAGTCGCCGGCCAGCCCGGTGAGCGCGAGCTGCTCGGCGCGGGTGGGCGCGGGCGAGTGCTCCGGCGGCTCGACCGGCTTGCGGCTGGCCGGCACCTTCGCCTTGCGGGGCAGCACCAGGGTGTCCTGGAGGTTGACCGCGTCCTCGTCGTCGAGGTCATCCGGGTCCAGCGGCGGCGGCGCGGTCCGCTTCGCCGGCCGGCGGCGGGCCGGCTTCGCGGCCGGGTCCTCCTCCGCCGCCGGGTCGGCCGGCGGCGCGACCAGCGTGCCGGCGAGCAGGCCGAGCCGCTCGGGGATCTTGTTGATCGGGGTCGCGGTGACCACCAGCAGACCGAAGACGAGCAGCAGGATGAGCAGCGGCACCGCCACCCAGGCGGTGACCCCCGCCTCCAGCAGGTCGCCGACCCCGGCGCCGACCAGCCCGCCGGCGTAGTCGCGCTGCACCGGGTCGACCGGGTCCTGTCCGATGTGCAGCATCGCCGCCGTGGCCACCAGCATCGAGCCCCAGCCGACCAGGCCACGGCCCCGGTGTTCCGGGTCGGCGGGCGTGCGCATCAGCCGCCAGGCGCCGATCATCAGCAGCACCGGCACCACGATCGCGATCGCGCCGAGGAAGAGCCGGACGGTGTCGGCGAGCCGGGCGCCGAGCGGGCCCGCGCCGGAGAACCAGATCCCCACCCCGCTCAGGATGGCCAGGCCGAACAGCAGCAGCCCGGCGCCGTCGCGGCGGTGTTCCGGGTCGAGGTCGCGGGCGGAGGCGGCCTGCCGGCCGGCGGCGCGGACCGCCCAGCCCACGCCGTGCGCCAGCCCCATCCACAGTGCACCGACCGCGCGTCCGAGGTAGACCGCCGGGCCGGGCCGGGCCGCCGTTCGCCGCCGGGCGGTCGCCCGGGTGGCCTTCTTCGCCGGCTGGCGGGCACGGCTGTTCGTGGTACCGCGCGGCGACGCGCCGCGTCGCCGGCTCGCCTGAGAGGTACGGCCCGCCATACAGTCACCGTAACGGCGTGACCCGGGAGATCGCCGCTTTTCCGGGTCGTGTCCGCGCGTCGCAGCACGGACCACGCCCACAGACGTGTTATTTGCCTCAGGAAGGGATGCCCGATGGCGTCGCCTGCTTTCGAGGACGGTCCGGACGACCCCCTGGCCGGGCACCCGCAGGCCCTGCGGCCGCTGACCGGCGAACTGATCGCCGCGGTGCTCGGCAACCGCGGGTACGCCTTCTCCGCCGACGCCGACGGCGACCTGGTCGGCCGCTGGGACGACAACCTCATCTGGTTCCTGCGCCCCGGCGAGGCCGGCGAGCTGCTCCAGGTCCGCACCATGGCCGCCCCGGCCTTCGGCATCGAGTACGTCCCGACGCTCTACGCCTTCTGCAACTCCTGGAACCACGACCGGCTCTGGCCCAAGGCGTTCGTGCACGTCGACGACGAGGGGGTGGCCCGGGTCTGCGGCGAGGTGATCACCGACCTGGAACGGGGGGTGACCCCGCACCAGCTCGACCAGCTCCTCGACTGCGGCATCTCCACCGGCTGCCAACTGGCCGCGGCCGTCGCCCAGCTTCCCGGCGGGACGACCCGGTGACCGGCCGGGGCGAGCCCGTCGGGCGCGGACTGACCGGCCGGGTCCCGGAGCTGGTCGCGGCGCTGGCCGACGCCCGGGACATGCCCGACGGCGAGGCCCGCTTCGCCGAGCTGGACCGGATCGCCGCCCGGGCCGACGCGCTGGGCGACGCGCACTCCGGGCTGGACGCCCGGTTCGCGCTGGTCGAGGCGTACCTGCTGCACGGGGAGCGGTGGCGGCTGGCCGAGCCGGTGCGGCGCTGCCTGGCGGCCGTCGACCGGTCCCCCGGCCTGCTGACCGAACGCCCCGGCGACGCCGAGCTGCTGCGCCGGCACCAGCGCTACGCGGTCGAGGCGGCGATCGGCACCCCGCGGGTCGGCCTGGACCAGGCCCGGGCCCTCCTCGACGACCTGGCGCGGCGGGCCGGCGAGCGGACCGGGCTCGTCGCCCAGCTGCGCTGCCGGCTCGCCGACCACCTCGGCGACGAGCCCACCGCCCGCCGCCGGTACGACGACTGGGCCGCCGCCGAGCCCGACCCGACCGCCGGCTGCCCCGGCTGCCTGCCGGCCCGCCGCGCGGAGCTGCTCGCCGGGTGGGGCGACGACCAGGCGGCGCTGGCGACGTTGCGTCCCGTCCTCGACGGCGCGGTGGACTGCACCGACTCGCCCGAGCGGGCGCTGGCCGTGGCGCTGCTGCCGTGGCTGCGCACCGGCGAGGCGGAGCGGGCCGGGCAGGCGCACCTGCGGGCGTACCGGCGGCACCGGCGGGAGCGGGGGGCCTTCCCGTACCTCGCCGCGCACCTGCGCTTCTGCGCGCTGGCCGGGCACCCCGGCCGGGGGCTGGACATCCTCGCCGAGCAGCTGCCCCGGCTGGACCACCCGTACGACGACCTGTCCGCGATGGAGTTCGCCGCCGCCGGGGCGCTGGTCTGCGCCCTCGCCGCCGAGGCGGGGCTGGCCGGGCGGCGGGTGCACCGCCCGGCGCACGGCAGCCGGCCGGCGGCGGAGGTGGACGTGGAGACCCTCGGCACCGACCTGCTGACCCTGGCCACCGGGCTGGCCGGCAGCTTCGACGCGCGCAACGGCACCGGGCACCAGTCCGGCCGGATCGCCTCCTGGCTGGCGGAGCGGCCGCTGGCCACGCCGGTGCCGCTGCCCGACGAGGAGACCGGCGACGACCCGGCGACGGACCCGCCGTTCGCCCCGGCAGCCGACGAGCTGGCCCCGCTGAGCCTGTCGATGATCACCGCGGTGCTGGACCGCCGGGGCGACGTCTACGCGGTGGACGCCGGTCCGGTGGTGGTCGGACGCTGGCACGAGGCGGTGATCCAGTTCCGGCAGGTCGGGCGGCGCGGCGAGATCCTGCACGCCCGGGTGGTGGCGGCCCGGCGACTCCCGGTGGCCCGGCTGACCGAGGCGTACGAGTTCTGCAACGCCTGGAACCACGACCGGCTGCTGCCGAAGGCGTACGTGCACGACCTGGGCGAGGGCGAGCTGGTGCTGGCCGGCGACGTGACCACCGACCTGGAGCACGGGGTGGCCCCGGCACAGCTCGGCGTCCTGGTCGACGCGGCGGTCGCCACCGGCGTCGCGTACGCGGACGCGGTCGCCGCGCTGCCCTGACCGGCGCGGGTGAGGTCCGAAAGCCGCCGGACGCCGACGCGCCGCGCTGGTGGACTTGCCGCATGACGACACCACAGCAGCGGGCCGCCCGGCTGCGGGCCCTGCACCGGCCCGGTACACCGCTCGTCCTGCCCA
The DNA here is from genome assembly GCF_052068055.1 of Micromonospora sp. L32. NCBI lineage: Bacteria > Bacillati > Actinomycetota > Actinomycetes > Micromonosporales > Micromonosporaceae > Micromonospora > Micromonospora sp. L32. The sequence goes on from NZ_JBQHDD010000003.1 coordinate 229,132, forward strand.
ACGCGTGGGACGTGGCCAGCGCCCGCCTGGTCGAGGAGTGCGGGGCCGAGGCGGTGGCCACCACCAGCGCCGGCATCGCCTGGGCCCTCGGCGTCGCCGACGGCGGGGCGCTGGACCGCAGCCGGGCGCTCACGCCACTGGCCCGGATCGCCGCGGCGGTGACGGTGCCGGTCACCGCCGACATCGAGGACGGGTACGCCGCCGACCCGGCCGGCGTCGCCCGGACCGTCACCGAGGTGCTGGCCGCCGGCGCGGTGGGAATCAACATCGAGGACGCCGACCCGGACGACCCGACCCGACTGCGCCCCACGACGGAGCAGTGCGCCCGGATCGCCGCCGCCCGCCAGGCCGCCGAGGCCGCCGGGGTGGCGCTCTTCGTCAACGCCCGCATCGACACCTACCTGCGGGCGGTCGGCGAACCGGCGCAGCGACTCGCCGAGACCCTGCGCCGGGCCGAGGCGTTCCGGGCGGCCGGGGCGGACGGCGTCTTCGTGCCGGGGGTGGTCGACGTGGCGAGCATCGCCGCGCTGGTGTCCGGGGTGGACGGACCGGTGAACGTGCTCGCCGGCCCGGGCGCACCCACCGTGGCCACCCTGGCCGAGCTGGGCGTGGCCCGGGTCAGCCTCGGCTCGTCCCTGGCCGAGGCCGCGTACGGCCTGGTCCGGCGGGCCGCCACCGAAACGCTGACCGGCGGCACGTACACCGCCCTCACCCCCGCCACCTCCTACGGCGACCTGAACGCCCTCCTCCGCTGACCGCGCACCCCCACCCCAGCGCGCACCTTCCGAGAAAGCGTGGCTGTTCCGCGCGCCATGGCCACTCTTTCTCCGAAAGCGCGGCCATGGGGGCGGGACGCGGAGCGGCCCCCGACCACCGGGCGGTGGGGGTCGGGGGCCGCGGTCGGGGTGGGTCAGCTCGCCGAGAAGGCGAGGGTGTAGCTGCCGGAGCCGCTCAGCGCGGTGACCCGGTAGCGGTAGGCGCCGGCCGAGCCCTCGGCCTCCAGCCGCGCGACGCCGTCGGCGGTGGCGGCCCGGGCCACGGTCCGGAAGCCGGTGCCGGTCCAGCGCTGGAGTTCCAGCACCAGCTGGGCGCCGTCGGGGGCGTCGAGGCAGGCGCTCTGCGCGCCGCCGTCGGCGACGAACCAGCGGCCGTCGGGCTGCGCCTGGGAACGGCCGGCGGCGATGGCGCCGGAGCGGCTGACGTCGCCGGTGCAGACCGAGGAGTCGCCGGCCGGCGGGGCGGTGGGGGCGGCGGTCGCCGGCGGGGCGGTGGCGTCGCCGCCGGCGGGCGGCTCGGCGGGGGCCGCCCGGCTCTCCGCGGTGACCAGGGTCAGGTTGTTGCGCTGGAGGATCTCGTTGACCGGCTGGAAGAACGTGAGGCCGCCGGCGGTGCAGTCGCCGGACCCGCCGGAGGTGACGCCCTGCGCCTGGTCGCCGGAGAGCCACGCCCCGCCCGAGTCGCCGGGCTCGGCGCAGACGTTGGTCCGGGTGAGCCCGGTGACCGTGCCCTCCGGGTAGTTCACGGTGGCGTTCTTGGCCTGGACCACCCCGCAGCGGGTGCCGGTGGTGGAGCCGGAGCGGCAGATCGAGGCGCCGACCGGGGCCTCGGTGGAGCCGTTGACCGGCACGGTGCCGCCGTTGAAGTCGTTCACCACGCCCTGCGGCGTCCACTGGTTGTTGACCTGGACGAACGCCCAGTCGTCGCCGGGGAACGAGGACGCGGCGAAGGTGCCCTGGGCGACCCGGTTCGCGCCGGTGGTGCGGTCCCCCGGCTGGCCGCAGTGCCCGGCGGTGACGAAGCCGCCGACCACGGAGAAGCCGACCGAGCAGCGGCCGGCGTTGTTGATGAAGTACGCGTCACCGCCCCGCACGTCGAACAGCGGCCGGGGGGACTCGGTGGAGGTGGTCACCCGTACCGCCCGTGCCGGCGCCCCGGTCGCCGCCGCGAACCGGCGTCCGGCCTCCTCCGCGCCCGGCTTGGCGAGCACCACCACGGAGTTGGTGGCGACGTCGACGTACCAGCCGGCGATGTCCGGGGTGGCCCGGCCACCGGCCGAGTCGAGCCGGCCCTTGACCGCGTCCAGCTCCCGCACGCCCCGGTCGACCTCCTTCGGCACCGCACCGGCGGCGCGGACCCGGTCCGCCTGCGCCGGGTCGGCGACCGCCACGGTCAGCGTGGCGCCGTCGGCGCTGAGCCAGCTGCCGCCGTACGCCGCGCCGAGCTCGGCGCGCAGCCGGCCGAGGGTGCCGGTGGCCCGCCGCTCGGCCGCCAACCGCCGTACCGCCTGCTCCCGGCTGAGCGAGAGGTCGCGGCTCATCGCGTCCAGCACCTCGGGGGCCACCCCGTCGGTGGCGTTCGCCCCGGCCGGTCCACCGGCTCGCGGGGCGGCGTTCTCACCGGCGAACGACGGCAGCGTCACCGCCGCCGTCAATCCCGCCGCCGCCACCACGACACCGATGGCTGTCATCCGTCTGCGGTCCATCCGCCAAGCTCCTCCCGGCCGGCGCGGGTACGCCTGCCGGAACGGAGTACGGAGACGACGGCCGATCGGTTGACCCGGATCCGGACCTTTCAGCGCAGCGTGTCCGGGCGGTCACTCGCCGGGGCGTACCCGGACACGACGACGCCGGCCCACCGCGGACGGTGGACCGGCGTGCGGAGCCGGTGGGTCAGACCTCGACGACCGTCGGGACGATCATCGGGCGGCGCCGGTACTTGTCGTTGACCCAGCGCCCGACGGTGCGCCGGACGATCTGCTGGAGCTGGTGCGGGTCGGTGATGCCGTCCGCCGCGGCCCGGTTGAGCGCCTCGGTGACCAGCGGGACGACCGGGTTGAACGCCTCCGGGTCCTCGGAGAAGCCCTTCGCCGAGAGGGTGGGGCCGCCGACCACCTTGCCGGTGACCGAGTCGACCACCACGGTGGTGGCGATGAAGCCACCGTCGCCGAGGATCCGCCGCTCGGTGAGCAGCGACTCGCTGACGTCGCCGACGGCGAGCCCGTCGACGTAGACGTAGCGGCTCTTGACGTGCCCGACCAGGCTGGCCCGGCCCTCGACCAGGTCGACCACGTCGCCGTCCTCGCAGAGCACCACCCGGTCGGGGGCGACGCCGGACTCGACGCCGAGGCGGGCGTGCGCCCGCAGGTGCCGCCACTCGCCGTGCACCGGCATCAGGTTGCTCGGGCGCACCATGTTGAGCAGGTAGAGCAGCTCGCCGGCGGGGGCGTGGCCGGAGACGTGCACCTTGGCCACGTCCTTGTGCACGACCACCGCGCCGGCCCGGGCCAGCCGGTTGATCACCCGGTAGACGGAGGTTTCGTTGCCCGGCACCAGCGAGCTGGCCAGCACCACCGTGTCGCCGGGGGCGATGGTGATGTGCCGGTGGTCGCCGCTGGCCATCCGGCCGAGCGCGCTCATCGGCTCGCCCTGGGAGCCGGTGGACATCAGCAGGATCTGCTCGGGCGGCAGCGTGGTGGCCTCCTCCAGCCCGACCACCAGGCCGGGCGGGATGTTGAGCAGGCCGAGGTCGCGGGCGATGCCCATGTTGCGCACCATCGACCGGCCGATCAGCGCCACCTTGCGGCCGTGCTCGATCGCCGAGTCGAAGACCTGCTGCACCCGGTGCACGTGCGAGGCGAACGAGGCGACGATGATCCGCCCCCGCGCCTTGGCGAAGATCGAGTCGAGCACCGGCCCGATCTCGCGCTCGGGGGTGACGAAGCCGGGGATCTCCGCGTTGGTGGAGTCCGACAGCAGCAGGTCGACGCCCTCCGCGCCGAGCCGGGCGAAGCCGGCCAGGTCGGTGATCCGGCCGTCCAGCGGGAGCTGGTCCATCTTGAAGTCGCCGGTGTGCAGCACCAGCCCGGCCGGGGTGCGGATGGCCACGGCGAGGGCGTCCGGGATCGAGTGGTTGACCGCGAAGAACTCGCACTCGAACGGGCCGAGCCGCTCCCGGCCGCCCTCCCGCACGGTCAGCGTGTACGGCTGGATCCGCCGCTCGGCCAGCTTCGCCTCGACCAGGGCCAGGGTGAACTGGGAACCGACCAGCGGGATGTCCGGCTTGTGGGCGAGCAGGTACGGCACCGCGCCGATGTGGTCCTCGTGACCGTGGGTGAGCACGATCGCCTGGACGTCGTCCAGCCGGTCCAGGATCGGGCCGAAGTCCGGCAGGATCAGGTCAACGCCCGGCTGCTCGACGTCGGGGAAGAGCACCCCGCAGTCGACGATGAGCAGCTTGCCGTCGTACTCGAAGACGGTCATGTTCCGACCGATGGCGCCGAGCCCGCCGAGCGGGATGATCCGCAGGCCGCCCTCCGGCAGCGGCGGGGGCAGCTCACCCTCGATGTGCGCCTCGGTCACGCGTCCACCTCAATCTGCGACGCCGTTACCCGGCGTCCGTCGTGTCGTTCGATCATTCGGGCAGTTCCAGGCCCGCCGCGGCGCAGTCGGCGCGCAGCTGGGCGAGTTCGTCGGCGGTGGCGTCCGCCAGCGGCGGCCGCACCGGACCGGCCGGCAGGCCCTTGGCCGCCAGGCCCGCCTTCACCAGGATCACGCCCTGGGTACGGAAGATTCCGGTGAACAGCGGCAGCAGCCGCCGGTGCAGGCCGAGCGCGGTCGCCGTGTCCCCCGCGTCGTACGCCTCGATCATCTGCTTGGCGGGTGCGCCGATGAAGTGCGTCGACGTGCCCACCAGGCCGACCCCGCCGACGGCCAGCGTCGGCAGGGTGAGCGCGTCCTCCCCGCTGTAGTAGGCGAGGTCGCTGCGGCTGAGCACCCAACTGGTGGCGGTCAGGTCGCCCTTGGCGTCCTTGACCGCGACGATCCGGCCGTGCTCGGCGAGGCGCACCAGCGTGTCGGTGGCGATGGCCACCCCGGCCCGGTGCGGGATGTCGTAGAGCATGATCGGCAGCCCGGTGGCGTCGGCGACCGCGGTGAAGTGGCGCAGCAGCCCGCTCTGCGGCGGCTTGTTGTAGTACGGGGTCACCACCAGCAGGCCGTGCGCGCCCGCCTTCTCGGCCGACGCGGCCAGCTCGATGGTGTGCCGGGTGTCGTTGGTGCCCACCCCGGCGACGATCCTGGCCCGGTCGCCGACCGCCTCCACCACCGCGCGGATCAGGGTCTCCTTCTCCGCGTCCGTGGTGGTCGGCGACTCACCCGTGGTGCCGTTGAGCACCAGCGCGTCGTTGCCCTGCCCGTCGACGAGGTGGGCGGCGAGCCGTACGGCGCCGTCCAGGTCCAGCGAGCCGTCGTCGGTGAACGGGGTCACCATGGCCGTGAGCAGTCGCCCGAACGGGCGGGACGCGCCCCGATCGGGGGCGGCAAGGTGGTCGTGCGTCATGTTCACAACCTAGCGGACGACCACCGGAGAGCCGGTGGGGAAGGGCTCAGGACAGCTCGGCGTGCGGGCTGGTCGCCACCTCGGTGCCGTCGGGCAGGGTGGAGATGACGAAGTCGGCGAAGACGTTCGGGGCGACCTGCTGCAGCTGGCGCAGGCACTCCACCGCCAGCTCGCGGATCTCCACGTCGGCGTGCTCGGTGGCACGCATGGCGATGAAGTGCCGCCAGGCCCGGTAGTTGCCGGTGACCACGATCCGGGTCTCGGTGGCGTTGGGCAGCACCGCGCGGGCCGCCTGCCGGGCCTGCTTGCGCCGCAGCGTCGGGTTGGGCTCGTCGACGAAGCGCTGCTCCAGCCCCTCCAGCAGCTCGGTGTACGCCCGGACGCTCGCCTCGGCGGCCTCGACGAACTTCTTGTGCAGCTCCGGGTCCTCGGCGATCACCCGGGGCTCGACCATCGCCGCGTCCCGCTCCGGGACGTAGCGCTGGGACAGCTGGGAGTACGAGAAGTGCCGGTGCCGGATCAGCTCGTGGGTGAAGGAGCGGGAGACCCCGGTGAAGTAGAAGCTCACCGAGCCGTGTTCCAGCACGCTCAGGTGGCCCACCTCGAGGATGTGCGCCAGGTAGCCGGCGTTGGTGGCGGTCGCCGGGTTCGGCTTCTTCCAGCTCTGATAGCAGGCCCGGCCGGCGAACTCCGCCAGGGCCTGACCGCCGTCAGCGTCGGTCGACCACGGCACGTCGTCCGGGGCCTGGAACTGGGTCCATGCGATCAGCTTGACCTGGGGCTGCACCATCTCCGGCATTCCTGGGACTGTAGTTGCCCCGCACCGGTGCGCGAAAGTTGACCTCCCGGCTTTGACAGCGGCCGTGAGCTGCGAATCTTGGACAGTTTCCGCTCCGGGGGAACGACAAGTGTCCAAGATCTCGCAGACGGCACCGTCGGGACGCACGGCGGGGGGCCGCGTGGCGGCGCGGGCCGTCGGGTGCGGGGTGGTCAGACGTAGAGCGCGGTGAACGGGGCCCAGGGCAGGTTTCTCGCCACCGAGAAGGCCAGCCAGACGGCGAGGAACCCGGCGATCACCGGCGAGCTGATCCGCAGCTCGGGCAGGCGCCAGCCGAAGGCCTGCTTCCCGGCCCACGCCACGAAGAGGTACGCCAGGAAGGGCAGTGCGAACACGAAGAGGAAGTGGTGCCGGGCGGCGGCGGGCAGATCGCCGTGCAGGACGTACCAGAGGGCGCGGGTGCCACCGCAGCCCGGGCAGTCCAGGCCGGTGGTCAGCTTGAGCAGGCAGCTCGGGGCGGCGTCCGGGTCGCTGCGGGTGGGGTCGCTGACCAGCGCGTACGCCATCCCGATGCCGACGCAGCCGAGCGCCGCCAGCGGCGCCGCCCAGCGCGGGGAGCGCGCGTGCACCCGGAGCACGAACCGGGTGAGCCGGTCCGGCTCGACCTGCTGGTAGGCGCCGGGCGGCCAGGCGCCTTCGGCGTGCCCGTGCAGGTTGCCGGCACCGTGCGCGGCACCCTCGCCATCAAGTGGCTCGCCGTAAGGCGCGGCGCCGAGGTGCGGGGCGGCCACCGCGCCGGGCGGTGCGGCCTGCGGCGCGCTGGTGTCGGGCACCTGCTGACCCGGCTGACCCGCCGAACCGTCCACGCTCGTCACGCGCTCACGGTACACCGGCCACGCCCTTCAACGCGGCGGCCAGCGGATCGGCGAGATCCCCGGCGACCGGCGGGGCCACCGCGTCCAGACCGAGCCAGCCGGCGAGCCGGTACAGCTCCGCCGCCAGCGCGACGGCGGTCTCCCCCGGGTCGGCGCCCGGCTCGATCCAGGCGGCCGGCACCAGCAGCACGCCCGCCCGCCGGTCGGCCTTGAGGTCGACCCGCGCGGTGAACCGCTCCCCCTGCAGGAACGGCAGCACGTAGTAGCCGTACACCCGCTGCGGCGCGGGCACGTAGATCTCGATCCGGTAGCTGAAGTCGAAGAGCCGCTCGGTGCGGGCCCGCTCCCAGACCAGCGGGTCGAAGGGGCTGACCAGGGTGTTGCCGCGCACCCACCGGGGCAGTCGGGCGGTCGCGTGCAGCCAGGCCGGCTGCCGCCAGCCCTGCACCGTCACCGGCCGCAGCTCACCGGCCTCGACCAGCTCGGCGATCGCCTGCCGGGCACCGCCCAGCGGGAGCCGGAAGTAGTCGCGCAGCTCCGGCTCGGCGGCCACCCCGAGCGACCGCGCGGCCACCGACACCAGCGTGCGGTACGCCTCGGCGTCGGTGGGGGTGGGCGCGGCCAGGGAAGCCGCCGGCAGCACCCGCTCGGGCAGGTCGTAGCGGCGAGCGAAGGAGGTCGTCCGGTCGGCGGCGCTCACCTCCCCGGCCCAGAAGAGGAACTCCAGGGCCCGCTTCACCGCCGACCAGTTCCACCCCCAGTTGCCGGTCTCCCGGGGCGCGTCGTGCTCGATCTCGGCGGCGGTCAGCGGCCCCCGGGCGGCCACCTCGTCGCGGACCCAGGCGACGAGTTCGGGCTGCTCCTGGGCGATGCGCCGCATGCCGCCCCAGGCGTCGGAGTGGGCCTTGGCCATCCGCCAGCGCAGCGCCGCGTGCAGCCCCACCGGCACCAGCGACGCCTCGTGGCCCCAGTATTCGAAGAGCTCGCGGGGGCGGCGGTAGGCGGCGGTGTCGAGCAGCGTCGTCGGGTAGGGCCCGAGCCGGCTGTAGAGCGGCAGGTAGTGCGCCCGTTGCAGCACGTTGACCGAGTCCATCTGGATCAACCCGACCCGGTCCAGCACCCGGCGCAGGTGTCGCCGGGTGGGCACGCCGGTGGGCGCCGGGTCGGCGAAGCCCTGGGCGGCCAGCGCCACCCGCCGGGCCTGGGCGAGGGAGAGTGCTTCCGGTGCGGCCATCGTCGGGCACCCTAAACCAGCGGTACGACGCGGAGCGGACGCTGGACCGGACGCCCGGCGAGGAATAGAACGGACACATGCTCACCATCCGCCGCGAAGAGCCCGAGGACGCCGAGGCGATCGCCCGGGTGCACATCCACGGCTGGCAGGCCGGCTACGCCGGGATCATGCCCGACGAGGTGCTGCGCCGGCTCAACCCGGTGGCCTGGGCGCAAAGGCGTCGGGACCTCGGCACCGCCGACCCGGAGCACCCGTTCACCACGCTGCTCGCCGAGGTCGACGGGGTACCCGCCGGGTTCGTCACCTTCGGGCCGTACCGCAACAACCAGGACCGGGGGGACCTGGATCCGGCCTACGGCGAGGTGCTGGCGACGTACGTGGAGCCGGCGCACTGGGGTGACGGCACCGCGCGGGCGCTGCTGGCCGCGGCCCGCGACGGCCTGGCGGGCCGGGGCTGGCGGGAGTACCGGCTCTGGGTGCTGGCCGAGAACACCCGGGCCCGCCGCTTCTACGAGCGGGCCGGGCTGTCAGCGGACGGCGAGTGGTCCACCTACCCGGTGCCGCTCGCCGGTGGGCGTCCCCCGGTCCGGCTCGACGAGCTGCGGTACGCCGGCCGGCTCGACGGCTGACCCGGTTGGCTCCGGACGCCCGGCGGCCGGGCCGGCGGTGGCCGGGACGGCCCAGCGCCGGATCGGCAGCAGCATCAGCAGCGCCAGGCTGATCCAGACGTAGGTGTTGCTGCCCAGGAAGCCGTCCAGGCCGGTGAAGTCCTTCTCCCAGGCCCAGACGATCCGGCTGATCAGCAGCCCGTACGCGATGACCGCGAAGGCCAGCAGGGCGCGCCGCCGCGGACCGTGCGCGGGCGCGGCCATCGCGTTGTCGACCAGCAGGATCAGCGCGGGGATCAGCCAGACCAGGTGATGCACCCAGGTGACCGGGCTGACCAGGCACATCAGCGCGCCGGTCAGCGCCAGCCCGGTGGCCTCGTCGCCGACGGCCACCGCCGCCCGGGACCGCCAGGCCCAGATCCCGAGGGTGGCCAGGACCAGCAGCAGCCAGGCCAGGGTGCTCGGGTGGTCGGGGTCCAGCCGGGCCACCACCCCGCGCAACGACTGGTTGGAGACGAACGCCAGCTCCCCCACCCGGCTGGTGTTCCACAGCGACGAGGTCCAGAACTCCCGCGAGGCGTCCGGGAAGAGCGCGGCGGCGAGCAGGGTCGCCACCGCCGCGGCGGCCATCGAGGTGAACGCGGCCCGCCAGCGCTGGGTGATCAGCAGGTAGACGATGAAGACGCCCGGGGTCAGCTTGATCGCGGTGGCCAGCCCGATCCCCACCCCGGCCCACCGGTTGCCGGCCGGCAGCAGCCGCAGCAGGTCCAGTCCGACCAGGAAGAGCAGCAGCATGTTGACCTGGCCGAAGTTGATCGTCTCGCGCATCGGCTCGTACGCGGCGGCCAGGCAGAGCGCGACGGCCAGGGTGAACCAGCGGGACCAGCCGGCCCGCCGGGAGACCGGGTCGAGCAGCCACCAGATGAGCACCGCGCTGACCACCACGCTGGCGGCCACGCTGACGGTGATCGCCGCCGGCCAGGGCAGGTACGCCATCGGCAGCATCACCAGGGCGGCGAACGGCGGGTAGGTGAAGCCGTACTGAGTGCCGGGCTTGAGGTAGTCGTAGATCTCGCCGTGGTCGTGCACCCAGAAGGTGAGCGCGCCGTAGTAGACCTTGAGGTCGAAGAAGCCGTGCCGGACGGCCGCCACGGAGAGGAAGGCCGTCACCGCGACGGCGAGCGCGACCACCCCGGCGGCCTGTGCGGCCGTCCGCCTGGCACCCTGCGCCACCATCGTCACTCCCGCCCTGCGTAGGCTTCCGTCCCGTGACTCCTCCAGTGCCTGACGGCACCGGCTTCTCAGGCCGATTCGGCGGCCTGACGGGCAAGCCCTGCCCGCAAGATGTTAACGGCGGCGTTGACGTCGGCGTGTGCGACGTATCCGCAGGCTACGCACCGAAACCTGGCCTGGCTGGCACGGTTCTCGCCTCCGCAGTGCCCGCAGCGCGAGCATGTGCGGGACGTGTTACGGGGAGCCACCTCAACGACGGTTCGTCCGGCACTTTCAGCCTTGACGTGCAGCACGTTGAGGAACACCCCCCATCCAGCGTCAAGAATGCTCCGGTTCAATCCGGACTTCTGCGCGACATTGCGGCCAGGCGATTCAGCAGTTCCCGACGCCGAACGCGTCATGTTGAGAATCTGAAGACCTTCGTGGGCGATCAGGTCATGCTGTGTGATGAGCCGGCGCGCGGTCTTGTGAGCGTGGTCGAGACGCTGGCGACGCACCTTCCGGTGGAGGGCTCCGACTCGCTCTCGCGCCTTGCGCCGTCGGTTCGAGCCACGTCTACAGCGGCTCAAGGCTCGCTGAGCAATGGCGAGGTTCTCTGCCGACGCGTCGAGGTGGCGTGGGTTTGCTACCTGAATTCCTTCAGACGTGGTCAGAAAGGAGGCCACGCCCATGTCGATACCGACCTGCGACCCGGTAGCAGGCAGCGGCTCAGCAGGCACCTCGTCGCAGGACAGAACAAGAAACCAACGCTGTCCCTCCCGCCTGACTGCGATCGTCTTGACCTGACCCGCAACTCTACGATGAGTGTGGACTCGGACATGGCCGATGCCTTGGAGATAGACGCGCCTGGGCCCGGACCCGGAGGCGGAGTCCCAGCGACAACCGTCCCGATCCTTCGGCCACTCCACAGTGTCGAACCGTCCGGGGCCCTTGAAGCGCGGATAGCCGGGCTTCTCGGCGGCCCTGATTCTGCGGAAGAACGCCGCGAAAGCCTTGTCGAGGCGCCGCAATGTGGCCTGCTGAGAGGAGAAAGACCAACGCCCCTGCCCATCGGGGTCGGCGCGTCGGATGTCCTTGAGCTGCGAGGACTGCTCACTGTAACGCACAGTCTTCCCAGCTTTTCGGTATCCCTCCCGACGCTCCTCGAGGGCAGCGTTGTAGAGAAGACGATGGTCGTTGAGGCAGGACTTCAACGCGGAGGACTGGCGGCGCGTCGGGCGCAACAGGAACCTGTAGGCCCGTCTCACGATTCCGGCTCACGCAACAGCCGTTCGACTAGGCCATCCGCATACCGCAGCGACATCAGTACGCGCACTGAATCGCCGATGCTCGCTGAACGGAGCGCCGACCTGTCCCGGCAGGTCCCGCAGCACGCGACGTGCCAGTGGAGGTTAGGCCTCATGTTAAGAAACCCCTGCACCTCGCGAGCCATGCGCAAATCATACCGGGTCGACACATCTGCAGCGGAAGGGAGGGAGCGCGGATTCGTCCTGCGCCTCAGGGTGCAAACTTCGTCCGCGCGACAATAATGGCCATGGGATACGTCCGCCCGGCGCGTCCCGAGGACGCCGGCGAGATCGCACGAATCCAGCTCGCGACCTGGCGGGTCGCCTATCGCCGGATCCTGCCCCGGCACGTGCTCGACAACCTGGACGAGGCATGGCTCGCCCGGCGGTGGAGCGCGGCGGTGCAGGAGCCGCCCTCCGGCGCGCACCGCGTGCTGGTCGCCGTCGAACAGGCCGAGCAATCCTATCTGGTGGGGTTCGCCGCCTCCGGCCCGGCGGACGCCGAGGCGCTCGCCCCGGGTGAGCCGGCCGAGGCGCTGGCCGAGGGCGTGGCCGCGGTGACGGACCTGCTGGTCGAGCCCCGCTGGGGCCGGCGCGGGCACGGCAGCCGGCTGCTCGCGGCCACCGTGGACCTGTGGCGCACCGACGGCTTCGACCGGGCGGTGGCCTGGGCGTTCGACGGCGACGAGGCGACCCGGAAGTTCCTCACCTCCACCGGCTGGGAGCCGGACGGCGCAGCGCGGGCGCTGGACGTCGACGACATGCTCGTTCCCCAGGTCCGGCTGCACGTCGCGGTCCCGGCCGAGCCGGTCGCCACCGACTGAGCGGCGGCCGGCGCGCGCCGTCGGCCACCGGTGTCGGGGGCCTCGCCTACGGTGGCCGCATGACCGCACCGACGGCGAGACCCGACGCGGGCCCGAACCGGGCCGCCCCCGGCGCGCGTCCGGCGGCCGACCCCGCCGGCCTGGAGGGGTTCCGCGTCGAGCTGACCGGCTACGCCTACCGGATGCTCGGTTCGGTCTTCGACGCCGAGGACGCGGTGCAGGAGACGATGCTGCGGGCCTGGCGCGGCCTCGACCGCTTCGACGGACGGTCCAGCCTGCGCACCTGGCTCTACCGGATCGCCACCAACGTCTGCCTGGACCTGCTGCGGGGCCAGGGCCGGCGGGCCCTGCCGATGGATCTCGGGGTGCCGTCCGCCCCGGTGGCGACGGCGCTCGGCGCGCCCGGGTCGGGCCGGGAGTGGCTGGAGCCGGCGCCGGACGCCGTCGTCCTTCCCGAGGACCCGGCCGAGCTGGCGGTGACCCGCGAGTCGGTCCGGCTGGCCTTCGTCGCGGCGTTGCAGCACCTGCCGCCACGGCAGCGCGCGGTGCTGATCCTGCGGGACGTGCTGCGCTGGCGGGCCGGCGAGGTCGCCGAGCTGCTCGACACCACCGTCGCCGCGGTGACCAGCGCTTTGCAGCGGGCCAGGGCCACGCTGGCCGACCGGGAGGCGGCCGCGCCGGCCCCCGTGCTGGACCGGGAGCACCGGAAGCTGCTCGACCGCTACGTCCAGGTCTTCGAGCGGTACGACATCGACGCCCTGGTCGCACTGCTGCGCGAGGACGCGGTGCACGCCATGCCGCCGTATCCGGTGTGGCTGCGGGGGGCGGCCGACATCGGCCGGTGGCTGGCCGGGCCGGGCGCCGGTTGCCAAGGTTCCCGGCTGCTGCCGGTGGCCGCCAACGGCGGGCCGGCCCTCGCGCAGTTCCGGCCCGACCCGGCCGGCGGCCACCGCGCGTTCTCGATCCAGCTGGTGGAGTCCTCCGGCGGTCGGATCACCCGGCTCACCCATTTCCTCCAGCCGCGGCTCTTCCCGCTGTTCGGCCTGCCCGACCGGCTGCCCTGAGCGGTACGGCGCCGGCGGGCCCGGGTCCGAACCGATGAGTTCCGGCCGGCGCCGGAGTCCATCCCAGGACAGCGCCCCGTCGGCGGAGGACCATGACCGGGACGGCAGCCACCCGGCGACGGTCATGCCGCCGGCCACGCAGGAACGGAGACCAGCATGTTCACGGACACCTTGGCGTTCAGTTCGTTCTCGGTGGACGACATCGGACGCGCCGAGCAGTTCTACGCCGACACCCTCGGCCTGCGGGTGTCGCGCGACGACAAGATGGGCGGCTTGCTGACCCTGCACATCGCCGGGGACCGGCCGGTGCTCGTGTATCCGAAGGCGGACCACGAGCCGGCCCGGCACACCGTGCTGAACTTCCCGGTGCCGGACGTCGACCGGGCCGTCGACGAGCTGACCGCGCGGGGCGTGCGGTTCGCCCGCTACGAGGGGATGGGCCAGGACGAGAAGGGCGTGATGCGCGGCAAAGGGCCAACGATCGCCTGGTTCACCGATCCGGCCGGCAACATCCTGTCGGTGCTCGCGCAGGACTGACCCGGTGTGGCGGCTCCCGGCGCCGGCCGGGAACCGCCACCGGCGGGGTCAGCCCTTCTCGGCCGAACGGCCGGGCCGCCCTGCGTCCCCTGGCCGGCCCGGAGCTGGGCGCCGGCTCCGTGCAGGGCCTGCGCGACGGGGTCAGGAGGTGAGCTCGGCGACCAGTTCGTCGTCCTCCACCGCACCGGTCGGAGCGAAGCCGAGGGAGGTGTAGAGGCGGGCCGCCGGGGTGTTGTCGGGGTGGTACGAGAGGCGGACCACGCTGCCACCGTCCTGCGCGGCGAGCCAGTCGGCCAGGGTGCGGACGGTGGCCCGACCGACGCCCCGGTCCTGTTCGCCGGCGGCGATCACCATGCCGCCGATCCAGCGGGAGCCGTCGTCGTCCACCCCCCACATGGCGTGTCCGACCACCGTCTCGTCGGCGTAGACGGCCAGCGAGGTCCACCCGTCGGAGCGCATGGTCAGCACCAGGTAGCGGGCGGCCAGGGCGGGTACCCAGGCGCGCTGGTCGTCGCGGGGCGCCACGTCGGCGACATCCCGCCAGTTGTGGTCGTCGACCGGCCGCAGCGTGATGTGACGTCCGGCCCGGTCGCGCAGCCCTGAATCGATCATGACGGTCAGCCTAGGTCCCGGCTGGACCGGGTGACGAGCCGTTTCACCCGGTGCCGCACCGGCCGGTCGTGCTCATCCGGCCCGCGGCACGGGCCGGCCCGGGAGGACGCTCAGTCGAGCAGCGTGTCCAGGCCGATGGTCAGGCCCGGGCGGGTACGCACCGCGCGGACGGCCAGCAGCACGCCGGGCATGAACGAGGCCCGGTCGTACGAGTCGTGCCGGATGGTCAGCGTCTCGCCGGTGGTGCCGAAGAGCACCTCCTGGTGGGCGACCAGCCCGGTGGCCCGCACGGCGTGCACGCGTACCCCGTCGATGTCGGCGCCGCGCGCACCCGGCACCTCGTCGGAGGTGGCGTCCGGCGACGGGCCGAGACCGGCGTCGGCGCGCGCCTGGGCGATCCGGCGGGCGGTGTGGGTGGCGGTGCCGCTGGGGGCGTCGAGCTTGCGCGGGTGGTGCTGTTCGATGATCTCGACGGACTCGAAGTGCCGGGCGGCCCGCGCGGCGAACTGCATCATCAGCACCGCGCCGATGCCGAAGTTCGGGGCGATCACCACGCCGACGCCCGGCTTGCGCTCCAGCCAACCGCGCACCCGCTCGATCCGCTGCTCGGTGAAGCCGGTGGTGCCGACCACCGCGCTGATGCCCTGGTCGATGCACCAGTGCAGGTTGTCCATGACGACGTCCGGGGTGGTGAAGTCGACGACCACCTCGGCGCCCGCGTCGGAGGCGTTGAACAGCCAGTCGCCCTGGTCGACCATCGCCACCAGGTCCATGTCGGAGGCCGCGTCGACCGCCTTGCACACCTCGACGCCCATCCGGCCCCGGGCACCCAGCACGCCGACCCGGATCGGCTCGTCCAGGCTCTTCTCCTGCTCGTCAGTCACGGGGCACAACCTATCCCAATCGGGACGCGGTCACCCGCCGGGACCACCCACGTCCCACGGGACGACGGTGATCCACGCGCGGCGCACCGGCACGCACGCCGGCACCGCCGACCAGGCGGGTCAGGCGGAGAAGTCGTGCTCGCCGAACGGGCCGACCACGGCCAGGGACATCGACCGGCTCAGCAGCTCGGCGGCGAGCGCGTTCACGTCCGCCAGGGTGACCGCGTCGACCCTGGTGAGCAGCTCGTCCACCGGCATCAGGTCGCCGTAGAGCAGCTCCCCCTTGGCCAGCCGGCTCATCCGCGAGCCGGTGTCCTCCAGGCCCAGCACGAACGATCCCTTGCTCATGCCCTTGCCCCGGGCCAGCTCGGCCTCGGTGATCCCCTCGGCGGCCACCCGGGCCAGCTCGGCGCGGGTCAGCGCCAGCACCTCGTCCACCTTGCCGGGCGCGCAGCCGGCGTAGACGGCGAAGAGGCCGCTGTCGGCGTACTGGCTGGCGTACGAGTAGACCGAGTAGGCCAGGCCCCGCTGCTCGCGGATCTCCTGGAACAGCCGGCTGGACATGCCGCCGCCGAGGACGTTGTTGAGCACGCCGAGGGCGAAGCGCCGCTCGTCGAGGCGGTCGATGCCGGGGCAGCCGAGGATGACGTGCGCCTGCTCGGACTCCTTCGGCTCCACCAGGGTGGCGGCCGGCCTGGTGCGTACCGCCGGGGTGGCCGGCCGGTGCGGAGCCGGCCCGGCCGGTTCGGTGTCCAGCGGGGTGCCGCGCAGCGCCTGGCGGACCAGCTTGACCACGGTGGCGTGGTCCAGGTTGCCGGCGGCGGCGATGACGATCTGCGGCGCGGTGTACCGGCGCCGGTAGAAGCTGTGGATCTGCCGCCGGGTCATCGGGGTGACCGTCTCCTCGGTGCCGGAGATGAGCCGGCCCAGGGGGTGGTCGCCGTAGACGGCGCGGGCGAAGAGGTCGTGCACCTCGTCGCCGGGCTCGTCGTCGTGCATGGCGATCTCTTCGAGGATGACGCCGCGCTCGGTCTCCACGTCGGCCGCCTCGATCACCGAGTCGGCCACGAGGTCGCACATGACGTCGATCGCCAGCGGCAGGTCCTCGTCCAGCACGCGGGCGTAGTAGCAGGTGTATTCCTTGGTGGTGAAGGCGTTGGTCTCGCCGCCCACCGCCTCGATCTCCGAGGAGATCTCCAGCGCGCCGCGCTTGTGGGTGCCCTTGAAGAGCAGGTGCTCCAGGAAGTGCGCCGCGCCGGCCTGCGGGCCGGTCTCGTCCCGCGAGCCGACCGCCACCCAGATGCCGAACGAGACGCTGCGCATCGCCGGGATCGCCTCGGTGAGCACGCGCAACCCGCTGGGCAGCACGGTACGGCGTACCGTGCCGCCCAGCGGGTCGTCACTCAGCGTGCGGGTGACCGCCCGGCCCGACCCGGCACGACCGGATTGCGTCCCGGTGGCGTGCCGGACGGCTCCGGACGGTCCCACCCCCCGTCGAGCCGCAGGAAAAGACGAACGCTGGGCCCGACTCACGGAAACCTGCTCTCAGTTGACGAGGGGTGGGTGGTGCTGTGGCGCGGCGGGTCAGCTGTGCCGGGTCCGGCGACGCGGGCGCTCGCCACCCTCGCCACCCTCGCCGCCCTCGCCGCCGCCCTGGGGCCGGTCGCCGCGCTCCGGGGCACGACCGCCCCGGTCGCCGCCCCGGTCGCCACGGTCGCGCGGGCCACGGTCACCGCCACGGTCGCCGCCCCGGCCGGCCGTACGCTCGCCACCGGCGGCCTCGCCGGCGGCCGGCGCCTCGGCGCCCTCCGGGCGGACCTTGTCCAGGTAGATCTTGCCGCGGGCGTCGATGTCCGCGATCTCGACCTCGACCTTGTCGCCGACGTTGAGGAAGTCCTCGACCTTCTCGACCCGCTTGCCGTCGCCCACCTTGGAGATGTGCAGCAGGCCGTCGCGGCCCGGCAGCAGCGAGACGAACGCGCCGAACGCGGCCGTCTTGACCACCGTGCCGAGGAACCGCTCCCCCACCTTCGGCAGGGTCGGGTTGGCGATGCCGTTGATCCGGTCCACCGCGGCCTGGGCCGACGGGCCGTTGGTCGCGCCGACGTAGATCGTGCCGTCGTCCTCGATGGAGATCTCGGCGCCGGTCTCGTCCTGGATGGCGTTGATGGTCTGGCCCTTCGGGCCGATCACCATGCCGATCTTGTCGACCGGGATCTTGACCGTGGTGACCCGCGGCGCGTAGTCCGACATCTCGGCCGGAGCCTCGATCGCCGCCTGCATCACGTCGAGGATCGTCTGCCGGGCCTCGTGCGCCTGCTGGAGCGCGGCGGCCAGCACGTCCGACGGGATGCCGTCGAGCTTGGTGTCGAGCTGCAGCGCGGTGACGAAGTCCCGGGTGCCGGCGACCTTGAAGTCCATGTCACCGAACGCGTCCTCGGCACCGAGGATGTCGGTCAGCGTCACGTACTGGGTCTTGCCCTCGACCTCGTCGGAGATGAGGCCCATGGCGATGCCGGCGACCGGCGCCTTCAGCGGCACACCGGCTGCCAGCAGGCCCAGCGTCGAGGCGCAGACCGAACCCATCGAGGTGGAGCCGTTGGAGCCGAGCGCCTCGGAGACCTGCCGGATGGCGTACGGGAACTCCTCGCGCGCCGGCAGCACCGGGATCAGCGCCCGCTCGGCGAGCGCGCCGTGGCCGATCTCGCGCCGCTTCGGCGAACCGACCCGGCCGGTCTCACCGGTCGAGTACGGCGGGAAGTTGTAGTTGTGCATGTAGCGCTTGGACTTCTCCGGGGAGAGGGTGTCCAGCGACTGCTCCATGCGCAGCATGTTCAGCGTGGTGACGCCCAGGATCTGGGTCTCGCCCCGCTCGAACAGCGCCGAGCCGTGCACCCGGGGCAGCACGCCGACCTCGGCGGTCAGCGGGCGGATGTCGCGCGGGCCGCGGCCGTCGATGCGGATCTGCTCGCGCAGCACCCGGTTGCGGACCTCGGACTTGGTCAGCGACCGGAAGGCGGCGCTGAGCTCCTTTTCCCGGCCCTCGAAGCGACCACCGAGCTCCTCGGCGACCCGGGCCTTGACCCGGTCCAGGGCCTCCTCGCGGGCGGCCTTGCCGGCGATGGTGAGCGCCTCGGCCACGTCGGCGCGGGCCACCTCGGCCACCGCCGCGTACACGTCGTCCTGGTAGTCCAGGAAGACCGGGAACTCGGCGACCGGCTTGGCGGCCACCTCGGCCAGCTCGCTCTGCGCGCGGCACAGCTCGCGGATGGCCGGCTTGGCGGCCTCCAGGCCGCTGGCCACGACCTCCTCGGTCGGGGCCGGGGCACCGCCGGCGACCAGCGCCACGGTGTGCTCGGTGGCCTCGGCCTCGACCATCATGATCGCGACGTCGCCGTCGGGCAGGGCGCGGCCGGCCACCACCATGTCGAAGGTGGCCCGGGCCAGCTCGTCGATGGTCGGGAAGGCGACCCACTGGCCGTCGACGTGCGCCATCCGGGTAGCCCCGATCGGGCCGGAGAAGGGCAGGCCGGAGAGCTTGGTCGACATCGAGGCGGCGTTGATCGCCACCACGTCGTACGGGTGCTGCGGGTCGAGCGCGAGGACGGTCTCGACGACCTGGACCTCGTTGCGCAGGCCCTTGACGAACGACGGGCGCAGCGGCCGGTCGATCAGCCGGCAGGTGAGGATCGCGTCCTCGCTGGGGCGTCCCTCACGGCGGAAGAACGAGCCGGGGATCCGGCCCGCGGCGTACATCCGCTCCTCGACGTCGACGGTCAGCGGGAAGAAGTCGAACTGCTCCTTCGGCTGCTTGCCGGCGGTGGTGGCGGAGAGGACCACGGTCTCGCCCAGTTGGGCGACGACCGAACCGGCGGCCTGACGGGCCAGCCGGCCGGTGGAGAAGGTGATCTCACGGGTGCCGAAGGACCCGTTGTCGATCACGGCGGTACGGGATTCGGTGCCGAGGTTGGTCTCGGTCATGGTGCTGTCGTGCTCCTTCGCGTCGGGGGCCCACGACACGGGAGCTGCTCAGACGGCCGGTCTTCGATCGAAGCGCCCGGGTGACCGGCGTGATGCCGGGGTGCCCGGAGGCCACTACCGGAGACCGGTACGCTGACCGGCTCCCTCTCGGGTGGTCGCGCGGCCCTGTTCTTCAGTGGTACCGGAACGGGGGAGCGGCCGCAGGCCACTCCCCCGTCACGTCACCGGCGCAGACCGAGTCGCTCGATGAGCGACCGGTAGCGGTTGATGTCCTTCTTCTGGACGTAGTTGAGCAGCCGACGGCGCCGGCCGACCAGCAGCAGCAGCCCACGGCGGCTGTGGTGGTCGTGCTTGTGCACCTTCAGGTGCTCGGTCAGCTCGGCGATCCGCTTGGTGAGGACCGCGACCTGCACCTCCGGCGAACCGGTGTCGCCCTCGGCGGTCGCGTACTCCGCGCGGATCGTGGCCTTGGCTTCCTGGTCGAGCGCCATGTTCTCCCTGTTTCGGTGGGTTGATCACTGGTGTCCGTCGAACCGGTCAGGAGACCGGAACGGACCGGTACCTCGCACCCGCGGCGTCGTGCAGGCACGCGAGGCCCCACGTCGGTCAGCCGACGTCCCCGCCAGACTACCAGTCCGACCCGGTCCCATCCGGTCAAGGTCGGCAAAGCCGCCCGTGGCGCGCTCAGCCGACCGCCCGGCGGGTCCGCTCGACGTCCTCGGCGATCTGCGCCACGAGGGGCTCGATGCCGTCGTACCGGCGCTGCTCCCGCAGGTGCGCGACGAAGTCCAGGGCCAGCCGCTCGCCGTACAGGTCGCCGGAGAAGTCCAGCGCGTACGCCTCCACCCGCCGCTCCCGGCCGGAGAAGGTCGGGTTGGTGCCGATCGACACCGCCGCCGCCAGGGGCTGCCGCTGCCCCCGGCGCACCAGCCGGGCGGCGTACACCCCGTCGGCGGGGACCGCCGCGTACCGGTGGCGGAGCAGGTTGGCGGTGGGGTAACCCAGCTCACGTCCGCGCTGGTCGCCGCGGACCACCACCCCCTCCAGCCGGTGCGGGCGGCCCAGCGCGGCGGCCGCGGCGGCCACGTCGCCCGCGTCGACGCAGGAGCGGATGTACGTCGAGGAGAAGACGGTGCCCGCCTCGGCCACCAGCGGCGCGCCCTCCACCCCGAAGCCGAAGGTGCGGCCGAGCCGGGTCAGCAGCGCCACGTCACCGGCCGCCCGGTGCCCGAACCGGAAGTTGTCCCCCACCACGACCAGCGCGGCGTGCAGGTGCTCGACCAGGACGTCGTGCACGAACGCCTCCGCCGGCAGCCGGGAGAACTCCGGGGTGAACGGCACCACGCAGAGCACGTCGACGCCGAGGGCCTCGATCAGTTCCGCCTTGCGGGCGGGCTCGGTGAGCACGGCGGGGTGCGAGCCCGGGCGGACCACCTCCGCCGGATGCGGGTCGAAGGTGACCACCACCGACTTCAGGCCCAGCTCCCGGGCCCGGGCAACGGCGTGTCCGATGGTCGCCTGGTGCCCCTTGTGCACGCCGTCGAAGACGCCGATGGTGACGACCGAACGCCCCCAGCCACCGGGCGCCGCGTCGTACCCCCGCCACCGCTGCATGCCGCTCCTCCCCTGCTTCCCCGGCCTCGCCGGGTACCCGCGCCGGCCGCGCGACCGGCGCACCCGCCACCGCCGTCAGGCCGGGGCGAGCACGATCTCCGCGCGGGCCCGGCCGTCCCGCTCGCTGACGATAGCGATCAGGCCGCCGTCGGGACCGAAGACCGCGTACGGCCCGGCGATGCCGGCCGCGTCGAGCGGCCCGCCGTGGGAGAGCACCTTCGCCTCGTCGGCGCTGGCCTCCCGACGCGGGAAGAACCGGTCGGCGGCCGCGTCGAGCGGCAGGTTGACCACCTCGGGGGCGCGCTGCTCCAACTCGTCGAGGGTGGCGGCCTCGGTCAGCCGGAAGCCACCCACCGCGGTACGCCGCAGCGCGGTCAGGTGTCCACCCACCCGCAGCGCCAGGCCCGCGTCCCGCGCGATGGCCCGGATGTACGTCCCGGACGAGCAGGTCACGTCGATGTCCACGTCCAGCACGTCGGGGGCGTCCCGGCGGACGGCCAGCACGTCGAGGCGGGAGATGGTGACCCGCCGGGCGGGCAGCTCGACGCTCTCGCCCTCGCGTACCCGCTTGTAGGCGCGCTGCCCATTGATCTTGATGGCGCTGACCGCGCTGGGCACCTGGTCGACCTCGCCGGCGAGCGCGGCGAACGCCGCCCGGACCGCCTCGTCGGTGAGCTGGCCGGCCGGGGTGGTGGCGATCACGTCGCCCTCGGCGTCGTCGGTGACGGTGGCCTGCCCGAGCCGCACGGTGCCGGTGTAGCTCTTGCCGGCGCCGATCACGTACGTCAGCAGCCGGGTCGCCCGGCCCACCCCGATCACCAGCACGCCGGTGGCCATCGGGTCGAGCGTGCCACCGTGCCCCACCCGCCGGGTCCGCGCCAGCCGGCGGATCCGCGCCACCACGTCGTGCGACGTCATGCCGCCCGGCTTGTCCACCACGATCAGCCCGTCACCGCTCACGACCGCCAAGCCTGCCAGACGGGGTCGCCGGCGCCGTCACCGCACGGCACAATGCCCCTCGCATCCCCACCACCGTCCCCGGAGTCCCGAGCCGCCGACGAGCCGGTCCGCCTGCCGTCCTGGATGGCCGAGACCGGGTCGGAGCAGGAGCTGACCGGCGCGGAACGCCGCCGGCTGACCTGGGCGCGGCACCGCGGCAAGCTCGGCGCGGGCTTCCTCGTGGGCGTCGCCGTGCTCCTGGTCGCGCTGACGATCGTGGTCGGCGTCGCCGTCGTCCGGCTGGTCGGCGGGGAGGCGCCACCGGTGACGCCGCCCACCGGAACCGCCGGCGCGGGGCAGGACGGCAGCACCGACAGCTAGGCCACGTCCCGCCACGCGGCACCGCACCCGGGCCAGTCCGGTCAGCGGACCGCGCCGGTCACCGCCCACCCGCCCGTGCGCAGCCGCAGCAGCAGCGCGACCAGCCGGATCACGATGAACAGGGTCAGCCCGGCCCAGATCCCGCCGAGCCCCAGGTCGAGCCCGTGGGCGAGCCAGATCGCCGGCAGGAAGCCGCCGAGCGCCGCGACGATGGTCAGGTTGCGCAGGTAGCGCACGTCCCCGGCGCCGATGAGCACGCCGTCGAGGGCGAACACCACGCCGGCCAGCGGCTGCATTGCCACGAACCAGGGCCAGGCCACCATGGCCTGCTCGCGTACCTGCGGATCGGAGCTGAACCAGGACGGCACCACGCCGGCCCCGGCGGCGATCAGCACCGCGAAGCCGATGCCGGCGACGCCGCCGAGCAGCGCGAACCGGCGGGCGAGGGCCCGCGCCCCGGCGGCGTCGCCGGCCCCGAGCGCGGCGCCGATCAGCGCCTGGGCCGCGATGGCGAGGGCGTCGAGCACCAGCGCGGTGAAGAACCACAGTTGCAGGGCGATCTGGTGGGCGCCGACGGCGGCGGCGCCGAACCGTGCGGCGACCGCGGTGGCGGAGAGGAAGCTGGCCTGGAACGCGACGCCCCGGACCAGCAGGTCGCGGCTGAGCGCCAGCTGCTGCCGGATCAGCCGGGGCCGGGGACGCAGGGAGACCCGCTCGCGGACCAGCGCCGCGGCGAAGAGCGCGCCGGAGACGGTCTGGGCGACGGCGTTGGCCACCGCCGAGCCGGCCAGCCCGAGCCCGGCCGGGTACACCAGCAGCGGGCAGAGCAGCGCGGAGAGCAGATTGGGCGCGAGCACGAAGACCAGCGGGCGGCGGGTGTCCTGGATGCCGCGCAACCAGCCGTTGCCGGCGGCGGCGAGGAGCAGCCCAGGCGCGCCGAGCGCCGCGATCCGCAGCCACTGCGCGGCCGCGCCGGCCACGTCGTCACCACCCCCGGCGAGGGTACGCGCCAGCGCCCCGCCGCCGACCTGCATGACGAGCGCGACGAGCACGCCCACCCCGAGGGCGAGCCAGGACGCCTGCACGCCCTCGGCCACCGCCGCCGCCCGGTCGCCGGAACCGAACCGCCGGGCCGCCCGTCCGGTGATCCCGTACGCGAGCACGGTGCCCAGCCAGGCGGTGAGGGTCATCACGGTGCCGCCGACGGCCAGCGCGGCGAGCGGCACCCGGCCGAGGTGCCCCACCACGGCCGTGTCGACCAGCACGTAGAGCGGTTCGGCGGCGAGCACCACCAGCGCGGGCAGGGCGAGGGCGGCGATCCGGCGCGGCGGCGCGATCGCGGTGGCGGTGGCGGTCTGACTCATCGCCGCCGATCCTGGCACGGGAGAGGTAAGGATCGCAAGACCATTCATCGCTTACGCCTACGGCGGCTTCGGGTCGCTCGTCTCCGGGCTGGCGGCTCGCCCGGACACGGTGCGGCTCGACTGACCCGGCGGCTCAGCCGGTGGGCATCGCGGGGAGGACAGACCCGGCGGGCTGGACGCCACGGAGATCGAGTGGGCTCGCGACCAGCAGGCCGACCGCGCCGACCGGCGGCGGTCCCTCGGCTTCGGCCCCTGGACACGGCCGAGTGATCCACTCCAGATGCGGCGTGTCGCGGTGTCCCCGCTCCGGGAGACCGCGACACGCCGCATTCCGTGTCGATCACGCCCCGGAATCGAGCCGCCGGGTCCGCCGGGTCCGCCGGGTCCGCCGGCCGTCGACCGACGGGGGTCCGTCGACCGACGGCGGTCGTCGATTTCAGCCCCGGACATGGCCGATTGATCCACTCCAGATGCGGCATGTCGCGGTGTCACCGCTCAAGAACACCGCGACACGCCGCATTCCGTGTGGATCAACGGACCGGAGCCGACGCACCGGCGGACGGGCGGAAGGGCACGGGGTGGTTCAGCGGGAGGGGAGGGTGTCGAGCCAGCGGCGGACCTGGCGGCGGCTGGGCAGCCGGACGACCGGCAGTTCCGGTGCGTGGGCGGCGACCGCGGCGAACACCCGGGGCCGGGAGCGGCCGGGATAGCGCCGGAAGCAGGTCGAGCCGTTCGGGGCAGCCGGCGGGCAGGTCGGGGCGGTCGGCGGCGCGGCGGTCCCAGCGGCGGCGGACGACCCGGGCGAGGCAGAGCGGCCAGGGCAGGTCGACCAGCACCAGCAGGTCGGCGCGGGGCAGAGGGAGATCGAGGGGTGGCACCGAGTTGCCGTCCATCACCCAGCGGTCACCGGCGGCGAGCGCGGCGACCTGGGCGCGGAAGGCCGCGTCGGCGGCGGGGATCCAGCCCGGTGACTCCGACAGGGTCGGGCGGGTCCGGCAGGACCGGGCGGGGCCGAGTGGGCGAGTTGGGTACGGCTGGCCAGGCACCGGGTGGGACTCGACAGGACGAGCCGGGCAGGCGGGCCAGGCGCCGGGCGGATCCGACAGGGGGCTGGCGGGGCGGTACCGGCAAGGGGGCCAGGTGGCGGCGCCGGGCCGGAGAACAGGGCCGAGGGGCGGCGACGTCGGCGACGCGGGACGTCGGCGGCGTCACCGCCGGTCGGGCTGCGTCACTGACGGGTGTCCATCGAGGTCTGCAGGGCGCGCCGCATCTGCTCGCGCGCCTCGTCGGTGGTCTCGGGCTTGGGCTTGGTCGGCATGGGAGTTCCCTTCCAGGGTGCGGACCACCGGGGACGGCGGCCCTACGGGCGGTTCTGCTGAGCGCCCGGCGGCGGTCCGGGATCACCGGAGCGGCTCGCCTGGCAGCGTGAGCCCGGGTCGGTCTGACCCTGGAGGGAGGCGGCACCGGGTGTGGCACCACCGCCCACGACCTGCGTCGCGGCGCGGCGCCCGGTCGTTTCCCAAGTTAACGTTCAGTTCCACATGCTGCCCACAGTTCCCGCCATTCGGACGAGATCGCAGCCGGGGCGCTCACCGGGCCAGGAAGTGCCAACCCAGCCACCACCAGAAGCCGAACACGCCGATCCGGCCCACCGGAACCGGCCCGACCTCGTACCGCATCACGTACGCGCAGACGTCGCCGAGCGACGGCACCCGGGAGCCCGGGCGGCGGGAGGCCCACTCGACGGCGGCGAAGAGCAGCAGGGCGGTCAGGAAGCCGGTGACGGCCAGGGTGCGCATCATCGCCGGACCAGCCCCCAGAACGCGGCCAGCCAGCCGAACCACGCGGCGGAGCGGACCAGTTCGTCGGTGAGCAGCGGGTCCGCGAGCCGGGAGAAGGTGGGGAACTCGTTGCCGACCGACAGCACGAAGGTGGCGGCCTCGAGGACGCCGAAGACGGCTGCCGGCAGCACCCACCAGAGCGCGCCCCGCCCGAGCCGGTGCGGCGCCGGCCGGCGGGGCACCCGGTTGCCCAGGCCGAGCCAGATCAGCGCGCCGCCGGTGCCCAGGGTCCACAGGTTGGCCTGTGTCGAGAAGGACGGCAGCTGCCCACCGACCAGGGAGAGGCAGGCCAGCACCGGCACCGTGACCACCGGACGGTCCCAGGCGCGCGGCAGGTCGACGGTGAGCTCGGGGGGCTGCTCCATCCTCCGATTCTCCCCGCGCTCACACAGCGCGGGAAGACCAACACACTTCGGGGCGCGCGGAGATCAGCGGGCGATCAGCGCGCCGTCCAGCTCGGCCCGGATGGAGCGCACCACGTCCTCGGCGCTGCCCGCCCCGGTGAACCCGGCGGCGAACCGGTGGCCGCCGCCGCCCAGCGCCACCGCCACGGCGCTCACGTCCACCGCGCCCTTGCTGCGCATCGACACGGCCCACTCGGCCGGGCCGACCTGCTTGAGCACGCAGGCCACGTCGGCCTCGGCGGTGCACCGCACGGAGTCGATCAGCGCCTCCAGCACGTACGGGCGCTGGTCGTGCCGGGCCAGGTCGTCCTGGGTCGCGTACGTCCAGACCAGTCCGTGGCCGGCGGCGGCCGACGGCTCCAGGCGGGCCCGGCCCAGCACCTCGCCGAAGAGCCGGACAGCGCCGAACGGCCGGGTGTCGAAGACCTGGCGGGAGATGTCCCCCGGGCGGATGCCGGTGGCCAGCAGCCGGGCCGCGAACTGGTGCACGGCGGGGGTGGTGGCCTCGAACCGGAACGACCCGGTGTCGGTGGTCAACGCGACGTAGAGACACTGGGCGATCTCCGCGTCCAGCGGCACGTCGAGCCGGGTGAGCAGCTCGTCGACGACGACCGAGGTGGCCGCGGCCGCCGGATCGACCAGGTGCACCCGGCCGAACCGGGTGTTGGAGGCGTGGTGGTCGAGGACCAGCGCGTCGCCGGCGGTGTCGAGGCGGTCGACCAGCTCACCCAGCCGGGACTCGCTCGCCGCGTCGAAGCAGACCACCAGGTCCGGATCCGGGTACGCCCCGGTCGACGGCACCAGCAGGTCGAGCCCCGGCAGCCAGCGGAACGGTTCGGGCACCTCGGGCGGCCCGGGGAAGGTCGCCTGGAGGTGCCGTACGCCGAGCCGGCGCAGCCCGAGCCCGAAGCCGAGCATGCTGCCCAGCGCGTCGCCGTCCGGGTTGACGTGACAGATCAGCAGCACCCGGGCGTCGGCCGGCAGTCGGCGTACCGCCGCGACGGCGGCGGCCCAGTCGGACTCGTCCGGGCCGGTGCGGGCCGGCCCGGTGAGCAGATCGCCGGCCGCGCCCGGGGTGCCGCTCACCGCCGATCCGTGGCCGACGGGGTGCCCTCGTCGTCGTTCCGGCCGCCCTCGGCGTCCTCGTCCTCGTCCTCGTCGAGCCGGTACGGCTGGGCCTCGCCCGCGTACTTGGCCTGGGCCGCCAGCCGCTGCACCTCGGCGTCGGACTGGCGGGCGGCGGCGAGCAGGTCGTCGATGTGCTTGACCTGGTCCTGCACGTCGTCGAGGACGAAGGTCAGGGTCGGCGAGTGGCGCAGCCCGAGCGCCTTGCCGACGGTGCTGCGCAGCATGCCCTTGGCGCTCTCCAGGGCGGCGGCGGTGCTGGCCTGGGCGGCCGCGTCACCCAGCACGGTGTAGAAGACGGTGGCGTCGCGCAGGTCGGCGGTGATCCGGGCGTCGGTGATGGTGATCATCCCGAGCCGGGGGTCCTTGATCTGGCTCCGCACCACCGACGCGACCAGTTCGCGAATGCGCTCCGCGTGCCGGCGTACCTTGGCCGGATCCGTCATGTCCCCCACCTCCAGGGCGTTCTGCTCCCGGCCGGCACGACGGCGCAGGGCGCCGCCGGGACCGACCGCCC
Source organism: Micromonospora sp. L32 (assembly GCF_052068055.1). Classification (NCBI taxonomy): domain Bacteria; kingdom Bacillati; phylum Actinomycetota; class Actinomycetes; order Micromonosporales; family Micromonosporaceae; genus Micromonospora; species Micromonospora sp. L32. The sequence continues at coordinate 256,570 of NZ_JBQHDD010000003.1, forward strand.
AACATGTCGAACACTACCCGCGCGGCCGGGCCGGTCGCGCGGCACCGCCGGTGGCGACGGCCACCCCGGCGTCAGTCGTCCTCGCCGTGCAACCGGCGGCGCACCGACAGCAGTTCGGCCTCGGGGCGCCCGGCCACCAGGCGCTCACAGGAGTCGAGCACCTCGCGCACGTGGGCCGCCTCGGCGGCCACCACGGCCACGCCGATCTCGGCCCGGCCGTGCAGGTCCAACGCGCCCACCTCGGCGGCCGACACCTCGAATCGGCGCAGCGCCGCCACGATGGGGCGTACATATGATCTCTTGGCCTTGAGCGACCGTGAGTCGCCCGGCAGCAGCAGGTCGAAGACCGCGGTTCCCGTGTACATCGCTCCGGACGATACGGACATCCCCGGACATGATCAAGGGGTTTACGCCGGACGGCGTAAACCCCTTGATCACTGTGTCAGCACCGGATCAGGCGCGCGGCTTCTCCCGCATCTCGAAGGTCTCGATGATGTCGCCGACCTGGACGTTGTTGAAACCGGCCAGCGTCAGACCACACTCGAAGCCCTCGCGGACCTCCGTCGCGTCGTCCTTGAACCGCTTGAGGGAGCTGATCGTGAGGTTGTCCGCCACGACCGCCCCGTCCCGCAGCAGCCGCGCCTTGGCGTTGCGGCGGATGATGCCGGACCGGACGATACAACCGGAGATGTTGCCGATCTTGGACGAGCGGAAGACGTCGCGAATCTCCGCGCTGCCCAGCTCGACCTCCTCGTACTCCGGCTTGAGCAGACCCTTGAGCGCGGCGTCGATCTCCTCGATGGCCTGGTAGATGACCGTGTAGTACCGGATCTCCACGCCCTCGCGGTCGGCGATCTCGCGGACCTTGTTGGCGGCCCGCACGTTGAAGCCGATGATCGTGACCGCCTCGGACGAGGCGCTCGCGAGCATGACGTCGCTCTCGGTGATCGCACCCACGCCCCGGTGGATGATCCTGAGCTGGACCTCCTCCGGGATGTCGAGGTTGAACAGCGCGTCCTCGAGGGCCTCCACCGAACCGGAGACGTCGCCCTTGAGCACCAGGTTGAGCGAGGTCTTCTCGCCCTCCTTGAGCTGCTCCATGAGCGTCTCGAGGGTGGCCCGACCGCGGGAGTTGGCGAAGGACGCCGCCCGCCGCCGTGCCTGCCGCTGCTCGGCGATCTGCCGAACCGTACGGTCGTCGGCCGCCGCCAGGAAGGTGTCGCCGGCGCCCGGCACCGCGGTCAGACCGAGGACGAGCACCGGACGGGCCGGTCCTGCCTCGGCGACCTGGTTGCCGTTCTCGTCGAGCATCGCCCGAACCCGGCCGTGCGCCCCGCCGGCGACGATGGAGTCGCCCGCCCGCAGGGTGCCCTTCTGCACCAGCACCGTCGCCACCGCACCGCGACCCTTGTCCAGGTGCGCCTCGATGGCCACACCCTGCGCCGGCCCGTCGATCGGAGCGGTCAGCTCCAGCGACGCGTCGGCGGTCAGCAGGACCGCCTCGAGCAGGGCGTCGATGCCGATACCCGGCTTGGCGGCCACGTTGACGAACATGGTGTCGCCGCCGTACTCCTCGGCGACCAGCCCGTACTCGGTCAGCTGCTGGCGGACCTTGTCCGGGTTGGCCTCGGGCTTGTCGACCTTGTTGACCGCCACCACGATCGGCACGTCGGCCGCCTTGGCGTGGTTCAACGCCTCGATCGTCTGCGGCATCACGCCGTCGTCGGCCGCGACCACCAGCACCACGATGTCCGTCACCTGGGCACCACGGGCACGCATGGCGGTGAACGCCTCGTGACCCGGGGTGTCGATGAAGGTCACCGCCCGGTCCTCGCCCTCGTGCGGGACGTGGACCTGGTAGGCACCGATGTGCTGGGTGATGCCACCCGCCTCACCGGCCACGACGTTCGCCTTGCGGATCGCGTCGAGCAGCTTGGTCTTACCGTGGTCGACGTGACCCATGACGGTCACCACCGGCGCCCGGCTGACCAGCCGCTCCTCCGCGACCTCGGCGTCGAGGTCGATGTTGAACTGCGCGAGCAGCTCGCGGTCCTCGTCCTCCGGGCTGACGATCTGCACGTCGAAGCCGAGGTGCTCACCCAGCAGCAGCAGGGTCTCGTCAGAGCAGGACTGGGTCGCGGTGACCATCTCGCCCAGGTTGAACATCTCCTGGACCAGCGAACCCGGGTTGGCGTTGATCTTGTCGGCGAAGTCCGACAGCGAAGCGCCACGGGAGAGCCGGACGACCTGACCCTGACCCCGGGGGGCACCCGAGCTCATGGTCGGGGCCGACAGGTTGTCGAACTCCTGTCTGCGCTGCTTCTTGGACTTGCGACCGCGGGTCGGCCGGCCACCCGGACGCCCGAAGGCACCCGCGGCACCGCCGCCACGGCCACGACCACCGCCACCGGGACGACCACCGCCGCCGGCCGGGGCACCCGGACGGAAACCGCCGCCCGGAGCACCGCCGCCGCCACCGGGACCGCCACGGAAGCCACCGCCACCGCCGCCGCCACCGGGACCGCCACGGAAGCCACCGCCAGCGCCACCGCCACCGCCACCGGGGCGGAAGCCACCGCCAGCGCCGCCGCCGGGACGACCTGCGCCGCCACCGGGGCCGCCACGACCGCCACCGGGACCGCCGGGGCGACCGGTGGTCGGACGCTGGCTCGGCATGGAGGCCGGGCTGGGCCGCGGCGGCATGGAGGCCGGGCTCGGCCGCGGCGGCATGCCCGCCGGGCTGGGCCGGGGGCCACCGGCGGCCGGCGGCCGCTGCTGGCCGCCCTGGATACCGAACGGGTTGTTACCGGCGCCGCGCGCCGGCGGACGACCGCCCGGACGGGCACCCGGACCCGGGGCCGGCGCGCCGGGACGACCGGCGGCCGGGGTACCCGGACGCGGCGGCACGGCGTTGGGACCCGGGCGGGGACCCGGACGGGGACCACCCTCGGTCGGGGGCTCCCGTCGGACGTTCTCGCGCTGCTGCTGGCGGGCGGCCTGCGCGGCCTTGACCGCGGCCTCCTGCTCAGCCTTCAGCGCGGCGGCACGCGCCTCGGCGGCCGCCACCTCGATGTCGTGGGCGCTCGCCGGCTTGGCGACCGGGGCCGCCGGCTGCGGCGGACCGGGAACGGGGCCCTTGGGCTTCGGCCCAGGGGTCGGCGCGGCCGGCCGCCGGGGCGGCATCGGCTTGGCCGACACCCGGGGGGCGCCCGGGGCCGGGGACGGCGTCGGGGTCGAGGCCGGAGTCGGTGCGGCCGCCGGCGGGGCGGCCTGCGCCGAGGCACCTCCGGCGGACGCGACGAATGCGCCACGCAGCCGTCGGGCGACGGGCGCCTCGACGGTGCTGGACGCGGACTTCACGAACTCGCCCATTTCCTTCAGCTTGGCGAGAACGGTCTTGCTTTCGACCCCGAGCTCTTTTGCCAGCTCGTGTACGCGGGCCTTACCTGCCACTGCACTCCTCACTCCGAGGTCGTGCGGGCAGTACCCGCAACAACCTCACTCGTGCACTTGAAGCCTGGTCATTTCAGGGACTTCATCGTGTGCTCATGTCGGTCGTCCTACCCTGCTAGCGACCCTCGCCCGGTCGGGTTGACCGGACGTAGTGGTTGGCGCATCGACGTGCTCCGCCAGCTCGCCGTGGTCGAGGACCCCGGTGATGCGCAGCGCACGCCCGAAGGCGCGCCGCCGCACCGCCTGCGCGAAGCAGGCCGGATCCGGGTGCATGTGCGCTCCCCGACCCGGCAGCCTGCGGGCCGGATCGGGCCGGAGGCTGTGACCAGCCTCGTCGCCGACCGCGACGATCCGCAGCAATTCGCTGGCCGGCGCACGTCTCCGGCAACCCACACAGGTGCGCTCCGGCTGCGCGCGTCGTACCACTGGAGGAAGTCTACCCCTAGCTGCTCGAGATCGCGCCGCCCGGCTCCGGCACGTGATCAGCCCCGCCCCGTCCCGCCGGGCTGGTCTGCTCCGCGTCCGAGCGGATGTCGATCCGCCAACCGGTCAGTCGGGCGGCAAGCCGGGCGTTCTGCCCCTCGCGTCCGATCGCCAGCGAGAGCTGGAAGTCCGGCACGGTCACCCGGGCCGTCCGGCTGGCCAGGTCGACCACCTCGACGCGCAGGGCCTTGGCCGGCGACAACGCGTTGCCGACGAAGGTCGCCGGGTCGTCCGACCAGTCGATGATGTCGATCTTCTCACCGTGCAGCTCGCTCATCACCGCGCGGACCCGCTGGCCCATCGGGCCGATGCAGGCGCCCTTGGCGTTCACGCCCTGCGTGGTGGAGCGCACCGCGATCTTCGTACGGTGACCTGCCTCACGCGCGATCGCGCCGATCTCCACCGTGCCGTCGGCGATCTCCGGCACCTCCAGCGCGAAGAGCTTCTTGACCAGCGCGGGGTGCGAGCGGGAGAGGGTGATCTGCGGGCCGCGCATCCCCTTGGCCACGTGCACCACGACGCAGCGGATCCGCTCGCCGTGGACGTACCGCTCGCCGGGCACCTGCTCGGACTGCGGCAGGACGCCCTCCAGCTTGCCCAGGTCGACGCTGACGATGCCCTTCTCGACCCGCGCCTCGTGCGCCTGCACCACCCCGGTGACCAGGTCACCCTCGCGGCCGACGTACTCGCCGAAGTGCACCTCGTCGGTGGCCTCCCGCAGCCGCTGGAGGATCACCTGCTTGGCGGTCATGGCGGCGATCCGCCCGAAGTCGTGCGGGGTGTCGTCCCACTCCCGCACCACGGTGCCGTCGGAGTCGACCTCCTGCGCGTAGACCAGGGCGGCCCCGGTCTTGCGGTCGATCTCCACCCGGGCGTGCGGTTCGGCCCCGTCGGTGTGCCGGTAGGCGGTCAGCAGCGCGGTCTCGATCGCCGCGAGGATCGTGTCGAACGGGATCTCCCGCTCGCGCTCGAGTGCGCGCAGCGCCGCGAGGTCGATGTTCACCTCTCCTCGTCCTCCACATCATCTTCGTCGTCGATGTCGTCAATGTCGTCAATGTCGGTGTCGTCGCCGGCCTCGTCGATCTCGTCGAGGCGGGTGAACTCGACCTGCACCCGGCCGGGGCCGAGCTCGGCGTACGGGTGCTCGGCGCGGCCGGAATCGGTCTCCAGCACCACGCGCTCGTCGTCCGCCGCCACCACCCGGCCGGTGACCTGGCGGTCGCCGGCGGGCTGCTCGCCGCGCGGCCCGGGCAGGCCCGCGCCGGCCCGGGTGGTCACCTTGACCAGCCGGCCCACGTTGCGCCGCCAGTGCCGGGGCAGGGTGAGCGGCCGGTCCACGCCGGGTGAGCTGACCTCGAGCTGGTACTCGCCCGCCACGAGGTCGCCGCCGGCCTCCTCGGCCGCGTCCAGCGCCGCCGAGACCGCCCGGGAGACGTCCGCGACGCCGTCCAGGTTGATTCCGCCGTCGGCGTCCACGATCACGCGTACGACGTGCCGCCGGCCGGCCCGGGACACCGACAGGTCCTCCAGGTCGTACCCGGCACCCTGCACGACGGGCTCGATCACCTCGCGCAGCCGGTTGCGCCGGGCGGCGAGGTCACCGCCCCGGGGTGCGCCCGCACGGTCCCCGCCCCGGGGGCCGTCGGTACGACGGGGTCGCCCCGTCGGGCCCGTCGGCCTGGTGGCACGGCCACGCTGCGTCATCTGGCGCACCCTTCTCCTGTTGTGCGGCGGCCCGGTGGCCCGCATGCCCACACGCCACCGGGGCGAACGCGCCGGTGGCTGCGCAGAGCGTAACGCGCCGGGCGGGTGCCGGGCCGGGCGGCGCACCGACGCCGGTCGCCCACCTGACGGCGGAGATGGTGTTGACTTGACCGGTGGCGACGGGAAGAACGACTACGCAGCGCGGTGGACCGGGGCAAACCCGGCGGGCGGTGCTGCGCGCGGGGGCACTCCTGACGGCCGGCGGCGTGACCCTGCCGCTGACTGGCTGTGATCTTTTCGACCGGAACGAACCGCCCCCGCCGCCCGACCCGCTGGAGCCGCTGGCGGCCGAGTCACGCGAGCTGGCCGCCCGGCACCGGGCCGCCGTCGCGGCCGATCCGACGCTGGCCGACCGGCTCACCCCGATCGCCGACGCGCACGCCGCACACGCCGAGGAGATCCAGCGGCTGATCGGGCGCCCCGCGCCCGCCGGCTCCCCTGCCGCCGGCGCCACCCCGCCGGGGACGGAGCGGGACGGACTGCTCGCCGAGCTGCGCGCGGCGGAAAAGCGCGGCCGGGAGTCGGCCGCGAAGGCGTGCGGGGCGGCCCCGGCGGAGCGGGCCGCCGTGCTCGGCTCGATCGCCGCCGCCCGGGCCACCCACGTGGAGGTGCTGCGGTGACCCGACGACAGGCACCCACCGACCCGGCCCAGGCGCTGGCGGACGCGCTGGCCGCCGAGTACGCGGCGATCTTCGCGTACGGCCCGATCGGGGTACGGCTCACCGACGCCGCCCGCCGCGACGCCCGGTCGGCCGAGGCGGCGCACCGGGCCCGGCGCGACGCGCTGGTGCTCCAGCTCAGCGCCGGGGGTGGCCAGGTCCCGGCGGACCGGGCCGGCTACGCGCTGCCGTTCGGAGTCACCGACCGGGCCGCCGCGCTGCGGCTGGCGGTGGAGATCGAGGAGCGGACGGCGGCGTTCTGGCGCGCGGCGCTGCCGGTGACCACCGGCGCGGACCGCACCCGGGCGTTGAACGCGCTGACCGACTGCGCCGTGCGCGCCACCCGGTGGCGGCGGACCGCCGGGGTGTCGCCGGTCACCGTGGCGTTCCCCGGCCGGCCCACCTGAGCGTGCCGACCCGCGCTCCGGTTGCGGAGCGCATACCAGGTATGCATACTCCGTTGCCATGTCCATCCGTCACGGCCTGCTCGCCCTGCTCGAGCGTGGCCAGATGTACGGCTACCAGCTGCGCGCCGCGTTCGAGGAGTCGACCGGCTCGACCTGGCCGCTGAACATCGGGCAGGTCTACACCACCCTCAACCGGCTGGAACGCGACGGCCTGGTCCGTTCGCTGCCCGAGCACGAGGGCGGGCAGCGGCCGTACGAGATCACCGACGCCGGGCGGGCGGACCTGGCGCTCTGGTTCGCCACCCCGATCAGCCGCGCCGACCGGCCCCGGGACGAACTTTCCATCAAGCTGGCCCTGGCGCTGACCACCCCCGGCGTCGACGTCCGGTCCGTGGTGCAGACCCAGCGCAGCGCGACCATGCGCACGCTGCAGGAGTTGACCCGGTTGAAGTTCGCCAGCGACCGGCCGGAGGACCTGCCCTGGCGGCTGGTGCTGGACGCGATGGTGTTCCAGGCCGAGGCGGAGATCCGCTGGCTGGACCACTGCGAGACGAGCCTGGTCCGGTACCGCCCGGCCCCGCCCACGAGCCCGGCCGAGCGGCCCGGCGCGGTGTGGCACGCCGACGAGGAGGCCCACCGGTGACCGACGGCGACCACGAGCGGGCGGGCGTGCGGTGAGCGCGGCCGGCGGCCCGGTGCTCGAGCTGCGGGAGGTGCACCGCACCCACGGCGGGGGCGCGGCCGCCGTGCACGCGCTGCGCGGGGTGAGCCTCACCGTCGAACCGGGCGAGCTGGTCGCCGTGATGGGCCCCTCCGGCTCCGGCAAGTCGACCCTGCTGACCCTGGCCGGCGGGCTGGACAGACCCACCGCCGGTGAGGTGCGGGTCGAGGGCCAGTCCCTGGGCGCGCTCGACCGCCGCGAGCTGGCCCGGCTGCGCCGCCGCCGGATCGGTTACGTCTTCCAGGACCTCAACCTGCTCGGCAGCCTCACCGCCGCGGAGAACGTGGCGCTTCCCCTCGAACTCGACGGCGTCGGCGTCCGGCCCGCGCGCCGGGCGGCGCTGGCCGCGCTGGACGAGGTGGGGCTGACCGGGCTCGGCGGGCGCTTCCCCGACCAGCTGTCCGGCGGCCAGCAGCAGCGGGTGGCGATCGCCCGCGCACTGGTGGGCGAGCGCCGGCTGGTGCTGGCCGACGAGCCCACCGGGGCGCTGGACTCGCAGACCGGGGAGGCGGTGCTGGCCCTGCTGCGCCGCCGGGTCGACGCGGGAGCGGCCGGCGTGCTGGTCACCCACGAGGCCCGGCACGCCGGCTGGGCCGACCGGGTGGTCTTCCTGCGCGACGGAGTGATGGTCGACTCCACCGCGCCGCTGGGCGGCGTCGAGCAACTGCTCTCCGGCAGCGGTCGGTGAGGCGGTCGCCGGTGCGGCGCGGCAACGGGCGCTTCGCCGGGGCGGTCGGGTCGTGGCGGGCCGCGCTGCGGATCGCCCGCCGGGAGGCGCGCCGGGCGCGCGGGCGTACCGCGCTGGTGCTGGCGATGATCACGCTGCCGGTGCTGGCGCTGACCTTCGTCGCGGTCAGCTACGACATGGCCGCGCTCACCCGCGGCGAACGCGCCGCGCAGCGGCTCGGCGACGCCGACGCCGAGCTGCGCTGGATCGCCGACACCGCGGTGACGCAGGACCCGTGGGGCGACAACGCCTACCCGATCGGGGACGACCCGTCGCGCAGCCGCCGGGTCACCGCCGAGGAGGTCGTCGCGCTGCTGCCGGCCGGCAGCCGGGTCGCCCGGGTGCGCTGGTGGGTGCCGTTCGAGGTACGCGTCGACGACGACCTCGTGGCTTTCCACGGCCGGTCGCTCGACCTGGCCGACCCGCTCGCCCGGTCGACGGCCCGGCTGCGCGCCGGCCGGACGCCCACCGGCCCCGACGAGATCGCGGTCAGCGCCCGGGCGTTGCGCCGCCTCGGAGCCGAGGTGGGCGAGCGGGTGACCCTGGCCGACGGCTCCCGGAGCCACGCCGTGGTCGGCGTGGTGGAGTTCCCCGACGACCTGACCGAGGTGGTCGCGCTACACCCGGGGGCGGCGCCCCCGCCGGAGAGCGCCGCGGAGGAGAGCTGGCTGGTCGACCTGCCGGGACCGGTGGACGCGACGCTGACCGACCGGCTCAACGCGCACGGGTTCGCGATCAGCTCGCGGACCCCGGTCCCCGGCGCGGCGGTCGTCGAGGCCGACGTCACCCGTACGCCGGTCCCGGGCGACGCCGAGGAGACCGGCACGCTGGTGCTGGTCGGCGGGCTCGGCCTGCTGGAGGTCGTACTGATGGTCGGGCCGGCCTTCGCCGTCGGCGTCCGCCGGCGACGCCGGGATCTCGCCCTGGTGGCGGTGGCCGGCGGCGACGCGGTCCACCTGCGCCGGATCGTGCTCGCCGACGGGGTGGTGCTGGGCGCCGGCGGGGCGGCGCTCGGGCTCGCGCTCGGCATCGCCGCCGCGTTCGCCGGCCGGCCGCTGGTCGAGCAGTACCTCTTCGGTGCCCGCGCCGGCGGCTACCGGGTCTTCCCGGCGGCGCTGGCCCTGATCGCGGCGGTGGCCGTGCTGGCCGGGGTGCTGGCCGCGCTCGCCCCGGCCTGGGCCGCCGCCCGGCAGGACGTGGTGGCGGGCCTGGCCGGACGGCGCACCGTTCCGCCGCACCGCCGCCGCTGGCTCGTCCTCGGCGTGGCGCTGACCGTCGTCGGGTCCGGGATCGCCGCGTTCGGGGCGCAACGGAGCGGGCCGACGGTGATCCTCGCCGGGCTGACCCTCGGCGAGCTGGGGCTGGTCTTCGCCACTCCCACGCTGATCGGGCTGCTCGCCCGGGCCGGCCGGGCGCTGCCGCTGGCGCCGCGGATCGCGCTGCGCGACGCCAGCCGCAACCGCTCCTCCGCGGGCCCGGCCATCTCCGCGGTGATGGCCGCGGTCGCCGGCAGCGTCGCCCTCGGCGTCTACGTCGCCAGCGACGACGCCCGCACCCGCGCCGACTGGCAGCCCGGCCTCCCGCCCGGTCACGTGCTGCTGCTGCGGTCCGCGTCGGAGAACGGGGGGGTCCTGCCGCCGGTGCCCGCCGTCGCCGACCGGGTGCGGGCGGTGCTCCCCGCCGGCTCGGTCGGCCCGGTCGACGTGCCGATCTGCGCGGCGCCCCGCGAGCCCGACGACTACTGCACGGTCACCGCGATGCTGCCGCCCGAGCAGGTCTGCCCGTTCGAGGCGGAGGTGTTGCGGTCGGCCGCCGCCCGGCAGCGCGCCCTGGCGGACCCGCGCTGCCGGCGGCCGACGGCCGATCCGCAGGGGATGTACCTGCCGGTGCTGGTGGACGACGGGGCCGCCCTGCCGGCGCTCACCGACGCCCCGCCGGACGAGGTGGCGCGGGCGACAGCCGTGCTGCGGGCCGGCGGAGTGGTGGTGACCGACCCGCGGTACCTGGTGGACGGGACGGTGGCGGTGACGGCCGACCGGGCGTACCCAGGTTCCGGTCCGCCGGCGAGCACCACCGTCGCCGTCCCCGGGTACGTGCTGCGCGGTGGCCTGCCGGTCGACCGGCTGGTCCTCTCCGCCCCGACGGCGACGAGGCTCGGCCTGGCCGCCGAACACCTCGGCTACGCGGTGCAGACCGACGGCACGCCGAGCGCCGCCCAGCAGCGGCGTCTCGCCGCCGAGCTGCGGTCGCTGGTCCCGGTGCTGGTCGAGGTGGAGTCGGGGCCGCCGGCGTCGGACCAGCGCCCGCTGCTGCTCCTGCTGGCGCTGGGCGCCGGCGTGATCACCCTGGGCGCGGCCGGCACGGCCACCGGGCTCGCCGCGGCGGAGGGCCGCCGGGACCTGTCCACGCTCGCCGCCGTCGGCGCCAGTCCGGGGGTACGCCGGGTGCTCTCCCTCTGCCAGGCCGGAGTGATCGCCGGTCTCGGCTCGGTGCTGGGCATCGTGGCCGGTCTCGGCTCGGCGGTGATCATCCTGACCTCGGTCAACCGCCAGTACGCCGAGGCCTGGCCGATGGAGACGCCGTACCCGGTGGTGGTGCCCTGGCCGACCCTCGGGGTGCTGGTGGTGGTGCCGCTGGTGGCGATGCTCGGCGCGGGCCTGTTCACCCGGTCCCGGCTGGCGGTGGAGCGGCGGCTGGACTAGCCGGGGGTGTCGTCGGGCCCGCCGAGCCGGCAGACTGGCGGCGTGTCCGTCCTGGGAACCCTCACGCGCCGACTCGGTCACCACGCGTGGTTCGGCGCGACCATGCGCCTGCTCGTCCCCGCCGACCGGGTGGTCGGGCGGCTCACCCGCGGCCGGGTGGTCGCCCTCGGGCTGATCCCCTCGCTGGTCATCACCACCACCGGCCGCCGTTCCGGCAAGCCCCGCAGCAACCCCCTGCTGTACGTGCCGGACGGCGACGCGTACGTGGTGATCGGGTCGAACTGGGGGCAGCAGCACCAGCCGGGCTGGGCGATGAACCTGCTCGCCGACCCGAACGCCGAGGTGGACGTGAAGGGGCGCCGGATCGCGGTCCGCGCCGAGGTGGCCACCGGCGCCGAGCGGGACCGGCTGTGGCGGCTGCTGGTCACCGAGTGGCCGGCGTACCGGACGTACGTCGAGCGGGCCGGCGGCCGGGAGATCCGGATCTTCCGGCTGGTGCCGACCGGCGGACCGGTCGGCGACGCGCCGGCCTGACCCGGGCGCGGCGGCCCGACACGGCGGCCGTCGCTGGCTAGGGTGCGGTGTACCGACGGTGCGCGAACCGTGACGGAGGTGGTACCCGGTGGGCGTCAGCAGCACCGAGATCGGCGCCGAGGAACACCTCGACGATCCACGGTGGCGGGTCGCCGAACGGGTGGCCGAGGCGGCCCGGCGGCGGTTCCCGGCGGACATCCTGGCGGTGGCGGTGCACGGCCCGCTGGCGCACGGCGACGACGACGGCGGCGGGGACCGGGAGGTCGGCCTGCTGCTGGCCACCTACCGGGCCGGGGTCGGCCCGGGGCCGTCGACCCGGCGGGTGGACGGCGTGCTGGTCGACCTCACCGTGGCCGGCGCGGAGGAGTACCTGCGGCAGGCCCGGGCGCTGACCGCGCTCTGGCCGTTGACCGCCGACCGGTACGTCACCACCACCGCCCTGTACGACCCGACCGGCTGGCTGCGCACCCTGCGCGACGAGCACCTGGGCCGGTTGGCCCGGGCCCGCCCGGCGGAGTTCAGCACCGCCGCCCGGCAGGCCTGGTACCGGGGCTGCGCGGCGCACGCCCGGGCGGCCCGGCTCGCCGAGTGGTACGAGACCGACCAGGCGCTGCTGATGCTCGGCGAGGCGCGGCTGGCGGCGGCGACGGTGACCGGGCTGCTCACCCGCACCTACTTCCGCGATCCCGGCGACGCGGTACGGCGTACCGGCCTGGCGGGCGCCGACATGACCGAGGTGGGCGCGGTGCTGCGCCGGCAGGCCGACGAACTGGCCGCCCGCGGCCGCCCCGTCGACGGCACCGTCGACGACCTCCTCACCACCTAACCACCCCACCCCACCCACCCCCCATGTCGCCTTGCGACCTCTTTCACGGAAAGAGTGGCTATCCGACGCGGAATAGCCACTCTTTCTCGGAAAGTGCGCGCTGGGAGGGGCCCCTGGGAGGGGCCGGGAGGGGGTTAGTTGAGGCCGCCCTGGATGCCGATGAGGGCGCCGACGAGGTAGGTGGCCGCGGCGGCGGCGGTGCCGAGCAGGAGTTGGCGCAGGCCGCTGGTCCACCAGGGGCGGTTGGTGAACCGGGCGACGATCGCCCCGGCCACGAAGAGCCCCACCGCGCCGACGCCGAGCGCCAGCCAGAGGCTGGTGAAACCGAGCAGGTAGGTCAGCAGCGGCACCAGCGCCCCGACCGAGAAGCAGAGGAACGACGAGGTCGCCGCCGACCAGGGGCTGGGCTGCTCGTCGGGGTCGACGCCCAGCTCCTCCCGGACGTGCATCCGCAGCGCCTCCTCCGGGTTGCGCCGGACCGCCTCGGCGACCTGGGTGGCGAGGTCGCGGGGCAGGCCCCGGGCGACCCACGCGTCGGCCAGCTCGCGGGCCTCCGCCTCGGGGTGCCGCTCCAGCTCGCGCCGTTCCTTGGCCACCTCGGCGGCGACCTGCTCGTTGGCCGAGCGGACGCTGGTGTACTCCCCCAGCCCCATCGAGATGGCGCCGGCGACCAGGCCGGCGGTGCCGGTGAGCACGATGCTGCGCGGGGAGACGCCACCGCCGCCGACGCCCGCGATCAGGGCGATGTTGGTGACCAGCCCGTCCATCGCGCCGAAGACGGCCGGGCGCAGCCAGCCGCCGGACACGTCCGCGTGGTGCGCCTCGCGCAACGCGGCCGGGGTCTCGGTCACGGCAGGGTCAGGATCTCGTAACCGTCGTCGGTGACGACGATGGTGTGCTCGAACTGGGCCGTCCACCTGCGGTCCTTGGTGACCACCGTCCAGCCGTCGTCCCACATGTCGTACTGGTAGGTGCCGAGGGTGATCATCGGCTCGACGGTGAACGTCATTCCCGGTTCCATGATGTCGGTCGGGCGCGGGCTGTCGTAGTGCGGCACGTAGAGGCCGCTGTGGAAGGCCTCGCCGATGCCGTGACCGGTGAAGTCCCGCACCACGCCGTAGCCGAACCGCTTGGCGTACGACTCGATGACCCGGCCGATCACGTTGATCTGGCGGCCGGGCTTGACCGCCTTGATGCCGCGCATCATCGCCTCGTGGGTGCGCTCGACCAGCAGCCGGGCCTCCTCGCCGACCTCCCCGACGCAGAACGTCGCGTCGGTGTCGCCGTGCACCCCGTCGAGGTACGCCGTGACGTCGACGTTGATGATGTCGCCGTCCTGGAGCACGGTCGAGTCGGGGATGCCGTGGCAGATCACCTCGTTGAGGCTGGTGCAGCAGGACTTCGGAAAGCCCTTGTAGCCCAGGGTCGACGGGTAGGCGCCGTGGTCGACGAGGAACTCGTGCACCACCCGGTCGATCTCGTCGGTGGTCACCCCCGGCTTGCAGTGCTCGCCGGCGAGCTGGGTCGCCTGGGCGGCGAGCCGACCGGCGACCCGCATCTTCTCGATGGTCTCCGGGGTCTGCACGTGCGAGCCACGCCACTCCTGCGGACGCTTCTTGCCCACGTACTCCGGACGGACGATGTGGCCAGGAACCGCTCGCCACGGGGAGAGCGTGCCTGGGGTCAGCGGCGCACGGACGGTCATGGCGACAGCCTATCGCCGAGCGCTGCGGTGACCCCCGCCACGGCCGGGCCGCGAGGGTTGTTGCCGTGCGCATACGGCTGTGCCATTGTGGCTGCGTGGATCAAGGAGGAGCGCCTCCCGTCTTCTCCGTGAGCGCGGAGCTCGACGGAGACCAGCTCCACGTCGTGGTGACCGGCGAGGTCGACATGGCGACCGCCGACACGATGTTCCAGGCCGCCCTGCGCGAGCCCGCCGCGCGGGTCACGCTGGACCTGCGGGCCGTGACGTTCTTCGACTCGGCCGCCATCCACGCCGTCGTCCGGCTCGCCCAGCGCGTTCCCGGCCGGCTGGCCGTGCTGCCGTCCCGGCAGGTCGCCCGGGTGCTGGAGATCGCCGGCCTCGGCGAGCAGGACTGGCTGCGCCGGGACTGACCGGCGCCGGGTGCCCGGGGGCGGGCCTCAGTCCCGCAGCCGCCGGGTCAGTCGCACTTCCGTCCCGTCCGCGCCCCGGCTGACCGTCAGCTCGCCCAGCGCCTGGATCAGTGCCAGCCCCCGGCCGCGGAAGCCCGCCCCGGTCGACTCGCGCCACTGGCCGCTGTCGCGCACCGTCGCCACCACCGTCCGGTCGGCGATGGTCACCTCGACGCTGATCGTCGGGTCGGTGGGCGCCACCGGGTGCTCGATCGCGTTCGCGGCGGCCTCGGAGACCGCCACGGTCAGGTCGAACAGGTCGGTCTCGCCGACCCGGTGGGCGACCAGGAAGTCCTCCAGCCGCTTGCGCAGCACGCTGAGCCGGGTCGGGTCGGCCGGCAGCCGCAGCACGAACCGGTTGAGCTCGACGGCCTCCAGCGCCAGCACCGCGACGTCGTCGTGCCGGGTCCGCTCGGCGACCCGCTCCACCACGGCGTCGACCAGGTCGGCGACGTGCTCGCCCCGGACGGCGGCGTCCCGGCGGAGCTGGGCCAACGCCTCGTCGATGCCCACCTGCCGGTCCTCGACCAGCCCGTCGGTGTAGAGCAGCAGCCGGCCGCCGGGGGCCAGTTCGCCCTCGACGGTGCGGTACGTGGTGCCGGCGATGGCGCCGATGGGCGGGCCGAGCGCCGCCTCGTGCAAAAACGCCACGTCGTCTCCTCGGATCAGCAGGGGGGACGGATGCCCGGCGCTGGCGTACCGCAGCCGGCCGGTGCGCGGGGAGAACCAGAGGCACACCACGGTGGCGAACGACTGGCGCTCGGTCGAGCCGACCAGCCGGTTCAGCCGGGTCAGCGACTCCCCCGGGTCGTAGCCCTCCAACAGGTACGCCCGCAGCCCGTTGCGCAGCTGGCCCATCGCGGCGGCGGCCTGGACGCCCTTGCCGACCACGTCGCCGATGACCAGCACCACCTCGTCGTCGGCGACCCCGATCACGTCGTACCAGTCGCCGCCGACCTCCACATCGGCACTGCCGGGCAGGTAGCGGCTGGCCACCACCGCGCCGGGCAGCTGGGGCAGTGTCCGGGGCAGCAGGCTGTGCTGGAGGGTGGTGGCGATGCGGTGCTCCGCCTCGTAGAGCTGGGCGTTCTCCAGGCGTACCCCGACCAGGCGGGCCAGTTCGGCGAGCGCGGCCTGCTCGGTGCCGTTGCCCTCGCGGTGCCACACCCGCAGCTCGCCGAGCTGCGCGCCGGCGGTACCGGTCAGCGGCAGCACGTGCGACGGCTCGGCCGGGACGGTCCCGCCGGCGTCGACCTCGTGGCGGGCGCCGGCGGTGGTGACGAGCACCCGGGCCGCCTCGGCGAGGCTGAGCGCGTGCCGGGCGGCGACCTGCACCACCTCGGCGGTGGACCGGGCCGTGTTGACCGCCACCGCCGCGTCGGCCAGCGCCCGGAGCCGACGGATGATCTCGCCGCGCAGCTGGCCCAGCTCGACGTTGGCCCGGACCCGGGCGATCAGCTCCTGCGCGGAGAAGGGCTTGGTCAGGTAGTCGTCTGCGCCGACGGAGAGACCGGCGACCGCCTCGGCGGAGCCGGCCCGGGCGGAGAGCAGCACGATCGGCACGTGCCGGGTCCGTGGGTTCGCCCGCAGCGCCGTGACCAGGCCGAAGCCGTCCAGCCGGGGCATCATCACGTCGGTCAGCACCAGGTCGAAGGAGCCCTGGATCGCCTGTTCGAGCGCTGCCAGGCCGTCGGGCACCGCCACCACGTCGTACGACGGGCCGAGCAGTCGGGTGACGTGTTCGCGCAGGTCGGCGTTGTCGTCGGCGAGCAGGATCCGGCCGGCGCCGGCGGTCACCGCCCGGTCGTCCGGCTTCGGCGGGTGTGCGACGTCGCCGCCGTCGCCCCAGATCGCGGTCTCCGCGACGTAGAGCCGGGCCTGCTGCGGCTCGGCCAGCGGGGCCGGCGCGCCGCTGGCGACCCGGTCGGCGGGCAGGTGCCCGGCGCCGAACGGGACCGTCACGGTGAAGGTGCTGCCCTCGTCCACCCGGCTGCTCGCCACCACCCGGCCGCCGTGCATCTCGACCAGCTCGCGGACCAGCGCCAGGCCGATCCCGGTGCCCTCGTGGGTGCGCGAGCGCACGCCGGGCACCCGGTGGAAGCGCTCGAAGACGTGCGGCAGCTCCTCAGGCGCGATGCCGACGCCGGTGTCGCTGACCTCCAGCCGGGCGACGCCGTCGACCGCCCGGACCCGCACCCGGATCTCGCCGTCGAAGGTGAACTTCAGCGCGTTCGACACCAGGTTGAGGACGATCTTCTCCCACATGTCCCGGTCGACGAAGACCGGCCCGGGCAGCGGCGGGCAGTCGACCACCAGGCTCAGCCCGGCCCGCGCGGCGGCCGAGCGGAAGGTGCTCACCAGCCGGGAGGTGTAGTCGGCCAGGTCGGTGGGCTGGTAGTGGGCGGCCAGCCGGCCGGACTCCAGCCGGGAGAAGTCGAGCACCGTGTTGACCAGCTTGAGCAGGCGCAGCGCGTTGCGGTGCATCATCGTCAGCCGGTCGGTGTACGCAGCGGGCAGCGCCGGATCGGCGAGCATCTCCTCCAGCGGCCCGAGGACCAGGGTCAGCGGGGTGCGGAACTCGTGGCTGACGTTGGCGAAGAAGTTGGTCTTGGCCCGGTCGAGCGCGGCCAGCTCGGCGGCGCGGGCCCGCTCCTGGGCGTACGCCCGCTGCTGCCCGACGGCCCGGGAGATCTGCGCGGCGACCAGGTCGAAGAAGTTGCGGTACTCGTCGCCGAGGAACAGCCGCCGGGAGACGCCGACGACCAGCACCCCGGCGGGCTCGTTGGTGGCGGTCAGCGGCAGTACCAGGGCCCGGTCGGCGGCCTCCGGCGGCACCGTGCCGAACAGGTCGGCCACGTCGAGCTCGGCGGCGACGCCCTCCTCGGCGACCCGGAGCAGCGCGGGCGACGCCTCGGCCGGGACGCTGCCGGGGCCGGTGCCGCTGCACCCGGCCAGCGCGAGCTGACCGGTGTCGTCGTAGAGCCGGAGTCGGGCGAAGGGGATGTCTGCCCGGTACCCGTCCAGCACCTCGGCGGCGATCCGGCCCACCTCCGCCACGGTGCGCGCCTCGCCGAGCCGGGAGCCCAGCTCGGCCAGCGCCCGGAGCCGACGCTCGCCGAGCACCCGGCCGGTGGTCTCGTTCACGAAGCAGAAGACGCCGTTGACCCGCCCGTCGGCGGCCCGGATCGGGTCGTACGAGACGTCGAAGTAGACCTCCTCGACGAAGCCCTGCCGGTCGATGACGAAGGGGTGGTCCTCACCGTGGTACGGCTCGCCGGTGCGCAGCACGCCGTCCAGCACCGGGCCGAGCACGTCCCAGGTCTCGGTCCAGTGCTCGCGGGCCGGCTGACCGATGACGCCCGGGTGCTTGGTGCCGATGGTGGGCAGGTAGGCGTCGTTGTAGAAGGTCCGGTGGTCCGCACCCCAGAACATGGCGATCTGGGCGCGGGAGGCGAGCATCATGCTGACCGCGTGGCGCAGCGCCGCGGGCCAGGTGTCGGGGGTGCCGAGGGGGGTGCGGGACCAGTCGTACCCGGCCAGCCTCCGGCCCATCTCGCCACCGGCCGCGAACGCCTCGGCGAGCTGCGGAGGGAGTGAGCCGTCGCCGGACCGACCCGACGAGTTCCGCTCGCCCTCGCCCACCTGGGCCGAGCTCATGCACCCCTCCCGCTCCGGCCGTGCCCCGCGACGCCTCGGCGTTCACCGGCCGTGCCCCGCCTTCTACCCAGACGGATCAGCAACGTAACGCATCGGTCCCGGTGGACGCTGGTTACCTGGGTCTCATCCTGCCGTCACCGGCGGCGGACCGCTCGCCCGGAGCGGGCCGGTCCGGCCGGCGCGGCGGGTCAGAAGACCGGCAGGCCGTCGATGCTGGCGGCGTTCTTCCTGCTCCGGTAGGCCGCCAGGTCCTCGTCCGTGCGGCGGGAACCCCACTCGATCAACAGGCCGCGTTCGCCGCGGTAGTCCATCAGCGGCACCGCGTACCCGCAGGAGTCGCTGACCCGGTCGACGGCGACCGTCACCACGCTCCGGACGGCGTGTGGGTCGGGCGGGTCCGGGAAGCCGGCGAGCAGGGCCGCGAAGCCCGGATCGGTGAGCGGGGTGACGACGCCCCGGCCGTGCAACCGGACGATCTTGGGCGGGCCGGTGAAGGCGCAGAACATGACGGTGATCCGCCCGTTCTCCCGCAGGTGGGCCAGGGTCTCCGCGCCGCTGCCGTGGTAGTCCAGCCAGGCCACGGTCAGCGGGTCGACGACGAGGAAGGTGCCGCGCATCCCCTTGGGCGAGACGTTGACGTGCCCGTCCGGCCCGGACGGGGCGGAGGCCACGAAGAACACCGGCTGCGCCTCGATGAACTCCCGCAGCCGTCCGCCGATCTCCGGATACACCTTCCCCATGCCGGTCATCCTCGCACCCGTCGCCGAAGAGTGGGACGCCCGTTCCCGTCAGTTGGAACGGGCGGCCCGGACCAGGGCGGTGACCGGGCGCGGGTCGGCCTCGTTCTCCGGGTGCCACTGCACCCCGAGCAGGAAGCGCCGACGCGGATCCTCGACCGCCTCGACGACCCCGTCGTCCGCCCAGCCGGTGGCGACCAACCGCCCCGGGTCGGCGACCCCCTGATGGTGGTAGGAGTTGACCCGGTCCACGCCGGCCATCACCGCCCCGGCCAGGCTGCCCGGCGCGAACCGGACCGGGTGCGCGCCGTACCGGCCCGGGGCCGGGCGGTGCCGGTCGTGGCCGACCACGTCCGGCAGGTGCTGGTGCAGCACCCCGCCGTGGGCGACCACCAACAGCTGCAGGCCCCGACAGATCCCCAGCACCGGCAGGTCGGCGGCGAGCGCGCCGGCGAGCAGCGCCAGCTCGCCGGCGTCCCGGTCCGGCCGGGGCTCGGTACGCGGGTCGAGCGGCTGGTCGTACCGGTCCGGGGCGACGTCGGCGCCGCCGGCCAGGACCAGCCCGTCGAGCACCCGGACCACGTCGGCGTCCACGTCGTCCGGGGGCAGCACGACGGCCCGGCCGCCGGCCGCGCTGACCGCCCGGACGTACGCCTGCGGCACCAGGGTCGCCGGCACGTCCCGCCACACCGCCCAGGCGGCGGGCTCCACGTACGCGCTGATCCCGATCAGCGGGCGGCTCACGGGGCCGGCACCGTTCGCGACCGCGGGGCTCGCAGACCCGGCTCACTCCTCGCGCTCACAGTGGCGTGACGTACGCGCCGGTGATGCCGCCGTCTACCACGAACTGCGCGGCGGTCATGAACGACGCGTCGTCGCTGGCCAGGAAGGCGACCGCGGCGGCGATCTCCTCCGGGGCCCCGAACCGCCCCATCGGTACGTGCACCAGCCGGCGGGCGGCCCGCTCCGGGTCGGCGGCGAAGAGCTCCAGCAGCAGCGGGGTGGCGACCGGGCCGGGGCAGAGCGCGTTGACCCGGATCCCCTCCCGGGCGAACTGCACGCCCAGCTCCCGGGTCATCGCCAGCACCCCGCCCTTGCTCGCCGTGTACGCGATCTGCGAGGTGGCCGCCCCCATCAGCGCGACGAAGGAGGCGGTGTTGATGATCGAACCCTTGCCCTGCCGGCGCATGTGCGGGATGACGTACTTGCAGCAGAGGTAGACGCTGGTGGTGTTGACCCGCAGCACCCGCTCCCAGGCGTCCAGGCCGGTCTCCAGGATCGAGTCGTCGTCGGGCGGGGAGATGCCCGCGTTGTTGAACGCCACGTCGACCCGGCCGTGCCGCTGCACCACGCCGTCGAAGAGGTCCCGGACGGACGCCTCGTCGGCCACGTCGCAGGCGACGAACTCGCCGCCGACCTCGTCGGCCGCCCGCTTGCCGGCCTCGGTGTCGATGTCGACGCAGACCACCCGCGCGCCCTCGGCGGCGAAGCGCCGCACGGTGGCCAGCCCGATCCCGCTGCCCGCCCCGGTCACCACGGCCACCCGGTCCTGAAGTCGTCCCTGCACGCTCGTCACTCCTCTGTGCTGATGAACACGTTCTTGACGTCGGTGAAGGCGTGCAGCGCGTCCGGGCCCAGCTCACGGCCGAGGCCGGAACGCTTCATCCCGCCGAACGGGGTCCAGTAGCGCACCGAGGAGTGCGAGTTGACGCTCAGGTTGCCCGACTCGACGGCGCGGGCCACCCGCAGCGCCCGGCCGACGTCCCGGGTCCAGACCGACCCGGACAGGCCGTACTCGGTGTCGTTGGCCAGCCGCACCGCGTCGGCCTCGTCGTCGAACGGGAGCACCGACACCACCGGCCCGAAGACCTCCTCCCGCCAGTGCCGGTCGGCCGGCGACTCGGCGAGCAGCACCGTCGGGGCGTGCCAGTAGCCGGGGCCGTCGGGGCACGAGCCGGTGAAGGCGACCTTCGCGCCGTCGACGTACCCGGCGACCCGGTCCCGGTGCGCGGCCGAGATCAGCGGCCCCATCTCGGTGCTCTCGGCGGCCGGGTCGGCCACCCGGAAGGCGCGCACGGCCGGTTCGAGGAGTTCGAGGAAGCGGTCGTACACGCTGCGCTGGACCAGGATCCGGGAGCGGGCGCAGCAGTCCTGGCCGGCGTTGTCGAAGACCGCGTACGGCGCGGTGGCCGCCGCCTTCGCCAGGTCCGCGTCGGCGAAGACCAGGTTGGCGCTCTTGCCGCCCAGCTCCAGGGTCACCCGCTTCACCTGTTCGGCGCAGCCGGCCATGATCCGGGTGCCGACCTCGGTGGAGCCGGTGAAGCAGACCTTGCGCACGGCCGGGTGGGTGACGAACCGCTCCCCCACCACGCCGCCCTGCCCCGGCAGCACGGTGAACACCCCCTCGGGCAGGCCCGCCTCGACCGCCAGCTCGCCCAGCCGCAGCGCGGTCAGCGGGGTCAGCTCGGCGGGCTTGAGCACCACCGTGTTGCCGGCGGCGAGCGCCGGGGCGAAGCCCCAGCCGGCGATCGGCATGGGGAAGTTCCACGGCACGATCACCCCGACCACGCCGAGCGGCTCGTGGAAGGTGACGTCCAGCCCGCCCGGCACCGGGATCTGCCGGCCGGTCAACCGCTCCGGGGCGCCGGCGTAGTAGTCGAGCACGTCCCGGACGTTGCCCGCCTCCCAGCGGGCGTTGCCGATGGTGTGCCCGGCGTTGTGCACCTCCAGCCGGGCCAGCTCCTCCAGGTGCGCGTCCACCACGGCGGCGAACCGGCGCAGCAGCCGCGCCCGGTCGCCCGGCGCCACGCCCCGCCACCTCTCGTACGCCCGCGCGGCCCGCTCGATCGCCGCGTCCACCTCCGCCGGCGAGCTGGCCGGCACCTTTCGCAGGATCTCCCCGGTCGCCGGGTTCCGCACGTCGGTCACCCGTCCCACCCTGCCCTCTCCACGGTGTCTGCGCAGCTGTCGTCCCGGCGCGTCGCGCCCGTCCCGCGCCGGCCCGACGGGCGGCCGAGGCGGGCGGCCTCAGAGGCGTTCGAAGCCACGGACGAGTTCCCAGTCCGTCACGGCGGCGTCGAAGGCGGCCAGTTCGACCTTCGCCTGGTTGGCGTAGTGGGCGACCACCTCGTCGCCGAAGGCGTCCTTCGCCACGGCGGAGGACTCCCAAAGGGTGCGGGCGTCGCGGAGGGTGGCGGGCACCCGCTCGGCGGCCGGGTCGTCGTACGCGTTGCCCCGGCACTCCTCGCCCAGCTCCAACTCCCGTTCGATGCCGTGCACCGCCCCGGCCACCAGGGCGGCGATCGCCAGGTACGGGTTGACGTCCGCGCCGGGCACCCGGTTCTCCACCCGCATCCCCTGCCCGTGCCCCACCAGCCGCAGCGCGCAGGTGCGGTTGTCGGTGCCCCAGCGCAGCGCGGTCGGGGCGAACGAGCCGGGCTGGTAGCGCTTGTAGGAGTTGACGTTCGGCGCGAAGAAGAGGCTCAGCTCGCGCATGGTGTCGAGCAGCCCGGCCAGCACCCGCTGCCCGGTCACCGACAGGTGGGCGGGCCCGTCGCCGAGCATCGCGGAGCGGCCGTCGGCGTCGCGCAGCGAGAAGTGGATGTGGCAGGAGTTGCCCTCGCGGGCGTTCGGCTTGGCCATGAAGGTGATCGACATGCCCTCCTGGGCGGTGATCTCCTTGGCCCCGTTCTTGTAGATGACGTGGTGGTCGGCGCAGGCCACCGCCTCGTCGTACCGGAAGGCGATCTCGTGCTGGCCGAGGTTGCACTCGCCCTTGGCGCTCTCCGGGGTCAGCCCCGCGCCGGCCATCTCGGTGCGGATGCGGCGCAGCAGCGGCTCGACCCGGGCGGTGCCGAGCAGCGAGTAGTCCACGTTGTACTGGTTGGCCGGGGTCAGCTCGCGGTAGCCGCGCCGCCAGGCGTCCTCGTACGAGTCGCGGAAGAGCACGAACTCCAGCTCGGTGCCGGCGTACGCGGTCAGCCCGTGCGCGGCCAGCCGGTCGAGCTGGCGGCGCAGGATCTGCCGGGGTGAGGCGATCACCGGCCCGGAGCCGTCCAGCCACTCCAGGTCGGCCAGCAGCATCGCGGTGCCCGGCTGCCAGGGCACCCGGCGCAGGGTGGCCAGGTCCGGTCGCATGGCGAAGTCGCCGTAGCCGCGTTCCCAGCTCGACATGGCGTACCCGTCGACGGTGTTCATGTCGACGTCGACCGCGAGCAGGTAGTTGCAGCCCTCGCTACCGTGCCGGACCACCTCGTCCAGGAAGAAGGGAGCGTGGAACCGCTTGCCCTGCAACCGGCCCTGCATGTCGGTCAGGGCCAGCACCACCGTGTCGATCTCGCCGCCCCGGATGGCGACCCGCAGTTCTTCCAGCGTGAGCGGAGCTTTCCTCATCGGCGAGTCTCCATCACCAAGGTCTACCGGCCTGGCGGATCACCGTCAATGCCCCGGGCCGGCCCCCCGGCAAACCAGGTCGACCGGCTGATCGGGCAGGACCGGCTGATCCCCGCCGTCCGGGCCGCCTCCGACGCGGCCGCTCATCGTTCACTCCACCTCGCCGGGGTGGCGGTATCCGAGGCCCGCCGACACCCCCACCTCGGCGTACCGGAGTCGATCACGGCGCGGGTGACCCGCAACTATTCCCAGGTCAGAGGCGTTCTGCTCAGCAGCGGGCCGTCATCATCCAGGCCTACCGGCAAACCGGCAGTGCCCCGGCGCGGTCGGGGACGAAACCGAGGGAGGTCACATGCGTCGGATCGTCGCCGCCGTCGCCGCCGTGCTCGCCGTCGGGCTGGGCGCCACGGACGCCCGGGCGGATCGGCAGCCGCCGGTCGGGACCGGACGGCCGCCAGTCCCAGCCGGCTTCGATTTCACGAACCCGCAGGTGGTCGCCGCCGGCCTGGAGGCGCCCTGGGGGCTCGACTTCCTGCCCGACGGCAGCGCGCTGGTGGCCCAGCGCAACCTGGGCACCGTCGTGCGGGTCCGGCCCGGTGCCCCGCCACGTCAGGTCGCCCGGATCGCCGGCGTGGTCGCCGGTGGGGAGGCGGGCCTGCTCGGGCTGGCCGTCTCCCCCAGGTTCCGGCGGGACCGGCTGGTCTACGTCTGCTACACCACCGCCTCCGACATCCGGATCGCGCGGTTCCGGCTCCACGCGCCACAGTCCCTCCAGGTGATCCTCAGCGGTATCACCCGGGCGGCCGCCCATGACGGCGGCCGAATCGCGTTCGGCCCCGACGGCATGCTCTACGCCGGCATCGGTGACGCCGTCGTCCCCGCCAACGCGCAGAACCTGGCCAGCCGGAACGGCAAGATCCTGCGAATGCGGCCGGACGGCGGGGTGCCGGCGGACAACCCGTTCCCCGGTTCGCTGGTCTACAGCTACGGTCACCGCAACGTGCAGGGTCTCGCCTGGGACCGGCGGGGGCGGCTGTTCGCCACCGAGTTCGGCCAGAGCACCTGGGACGAGGTGAACCGGATCGTGCCGGGCGGCAACTACGGCTGGCCGGTCGTCGAGGGCAGAAGCGGCGATCCCCGGTTCCGCGACCCGGTCGTCGTCTGGTCACCCGCGGAGGCGTCACCGAGCGGGGCGGCCTTCGCCGCTGGCACGCTGTTCGTCGCGGCGCTGCGGGGAGCGCGGCTCTGGGCCGTACCCGTTGACGCCGCCGGTCGGGTCGGCACGCCGACCGCCGTCTTGCAGGGGGCCTACGGTCGCCTGCGTACCGTCGAGGTGGCCCCGGACGGCGCGCTCTGGGTGACCACCAGCAACCGGGACGGCCGGGGCAGCCCGGCGGCGGACGACGACCGCGTCCTCCGCTTCCCGGCCGGGGCGCGGCAGCCGCAACCCCCGGCGCTCCTCGTCGGCGCCGGGTGACCCGGCGCCGACGAGGGGGGCGGGTCAGGCCGGCTCGTCGGCCCGCGCGGCGTCGGTGGCCGCTCGCGGCGCCGGCAGGTCGACGGTACGGCGGGGGCCGGTGAACCACTTCCGGGCCGAGGCGTACCACCAGACGGCGACCAGCAGCAGCAACCCGCCCACGGCGAGCGGCGCGTAGTTCACCGCCGACCAGCTGAAGTCGGCGTTGCCGGGTACCCCGGCGGGGACGATCGGCAGCACGAAGTAGACCGAGATGACCGCGATCTCGATCACCGCGATCCAGCCGAGCAGCTTGTACTTCGGGCCGAGCGTCCACGGCCCGGGCTGGAACCGGTCCCCCATCCGCAGCCGCAGCGCGATCGGGATGACGAACGACAGGTAGAGCCCGAGCACCGCCACCGAGACCACGGCGTAGAAGGCGACCGGGATGCCGGACGGGCTCTCGTAGAGGGCTGGCAGGGTGAGCACCAGCCCGGCCAGGGTGGCGCCGATGATCGCGTTGACCGGGGTGCCGTTGCGGTCCACCTTCGACCAGAGCCGCCAGCCGGGCACCGCGCGGTCCCGGCTGAACGCGTACGTCATCCGGCTCATCGAGGTCACGCAGCTCATTCCGCAGAAGAACTGGCCGATGGTGGAGATGATGATGACGGCCTTGAAGAAGAACGGCGTCAGCGCGGTCTCGAAGATCGCCCCGGAGAAGCCGCCGGCCTCGTTGATCGCGTCGACGTCGGTGGCGGCGAAGAGGAAGGCCAGCAGCAGGATCCAGCCGCCGACCGCGGAATAGAAGATCGACCGCCAGAGTCCCTTGGCGGCGGCCTGGGACGCGCCCCGGGTTTCCTCGGAGACGTGCGCGCAGGCGTCGAAGCCGGTGATCGTGTACTGGGTGAGCAGGAAGCCCAGTGGGAGCACGTAGAACCAGAAGGTCAGCCCGCCGGTGTCGCCGTCGCCGAAGCCGGAGTTGTTGAACCGCTCGGTGAAGACGAACGTGAAGCTCTGGTGGTCGTCCGGCACCAGCAGCAGGATCGCCACCACGGCCGCCGCGCCGGCCACGTGCCACCAGACCGAGACGTTCTGGAGCACGTCGATGATCCGGTGCCCGAAGATGTTGATCAGCCCGTGCAGCACCAGGATGATCACGAACAGCAGGAACGCCTGGCGCAGCGTCCCCGCCCAACCGTCGAAGAGCGCCGACAGGGTCAGGTTGAGGAAGGTCGCGCAGCCGTAGTCCACCGAGGCGGTGACGGCGACCAGCCCGATCAGGTTGAGCCAGCCGGTGAACCAGCCGTGCACCGGGCGGCCCATCTTCGCCGCCCACCAGTAGATGCCGCCCGCCGTCGGGTACGCCGAGACCAGCTCGGCCATGCAGAAGCCGATGATCAGGATGAACAGCGAGATCAGCGGCCAGCCCCAGGAGATGGCGACCGGGCCGCCGTTGTTCCACGCCTGACCGAAGGTGGTGAAGCAGCCGGCCAGGATCGAGATGATCGAGAACGAGATGGCGAAGTTGGAGAAGCCGCTCCACTTGCGGCGCAACTCCTGCTGATAACCGAGTTCGGCGAGCCGTCGGGCGTCGTCGTCCATCGGTTGCTCGGCGGTCGGCGAGGGCGTCGTGGCCACTGCACACCTGCTTCCTCTCACTTGCTCATCGCTGAGCGGATCGGATACTTCGCTCTCCGCCCACCAGGGGTGGGCTGGAGTCCTGGATCGGCAGTCTGATCCGTTGGCGATCGGCCCGTTCCTGCAAGATCTGCTTCACCCGCTGGCGCGAGGTGTGCAGGGCGATGTCGGAATCGCCTAGTCGTCGCAGGATGTTGATCGCAGCGTTCACGTCGGCCTGCCACACGACCCTGCATCGGGTGCAATAAAGCCGGTCTCCGCCGCGGCGGGCGAGGCCACCGCAGCGGTGACAGGCTTGTGACGTGTAGGCAGCGTTGACGTGCACGAGCACAGAACCTCTGCGCTCCGACACACTCCTGAGCGCCTCCGCAGTGATCCCTTTGGTCCACGCGGCCAAGCGCCGATTGGTGTTCTTGCCGAGCGACCTGCGCCCGGCGAAGGTCTTGCTAAGGTCCTCGGCGACCACGGTGGCGGCCTTGTCGACGACGCGGTGCACCGCGGTGAACGTCTCCGTACGCACCATCGCCTCCCACCGGACGCGTCGACGGGCGCGCTTGGCGGTGCCCAGGTTGTTGCAGGCGATGCGGTCCGCCTTGGCGTGGTCGCCACGCGCCCGGGCGGTGTTGGCGATCGAGCGCAGCTTGGCCCGGCGCTGGCCCTTGTTCTTGCGACGGTCGGACTCCGCCCTCAGCAAAGTGCCGAGTTCAGTGCCGTGATGGTTGCCGTCAGAGTCGGTCAGCACCTCGCTGTAGCCCTTGTCCACACCCACAGTGGCACGCCCGCACGGCACTTGGGAGGTCCTCATGGTTGCGGCGTCTATCTGATGGTGCACCTCGACCCTGCCGTCGCGCAGAATCAGGCGCAGCGTTCCCGTGGGGGCGACGGTGCTGTTCAGCGGAATCCGGACCATCTGCCGCCGGTGCAGACCGGGGACAGCAAGCCATAGCCGGCCACGCCCGTCAACGACGCAGTGGTGCTTGTCGGCGCGGACCAGGATTTGGTTGTGCGTGCGGTTCTTGCCGCGCTTCCAGTGCTTGCGCATCTGCCGGGCCAGGAACGGATCGTGCGCCCATCGGTCGGCATTCAACACCGCATACAGCCGTTTGCGCTCCTGCAAGTCACCGGTGCGACGGGTTATCGCACGGCGTACCTCGGCCTTTGCCGAGGCCATGTTCGCCGCAATGTCGGCCATCGCGTCTCGGACGGTTTCCTTCCAGGCGTTTGCCAGGACACCGAACCGTTCGTGGGTGCCGTCACTCAGCCACCGGTCCCGGACCTGGCGGTCCCTCAGCCCGGCGCCAACCCCGCTCACGGAGCCGTAGCGCTGCCACACTTCACTGCGCACCTGGCCCAGCCGGCGGGCCTGCTCGAACAGGGCCGCGTACTTGCCCGGGTTGATCCGGTGCGAGTAAGCGATCCGGGTGACCTGCACCGCTCCTCCGAGGGGTGGCTGGTGTACGAGTGCGCCCGAGTCTCGTCTCGTCGATCACCACGGTCAATCGGTCGCGAGTCCCGATGTCCACAAATTGCGTTGCCGCACGAGGCGCTCCGGCCGCATCCTTGTGCCTGTGACCAGGCCCGATCGCGACGGGCCCACCACCGGGCGCTCGGCAACGCCCGGTTCGCGGCGGCGCGGGGCGCTCACCTCTCTCTCACTCGTACGGCAATACGCCGTACCCGACGGGCACCCCGCGCCGCCGCTTCTCCTCCCTGTCCCTCACCTCTCCCCTCCCCCCGTCAATCTAGGGCTGATGGTTGCTCCTTGATCTCCATCAACGACAAGAAGCCTTGGATCGTCGCGGCCAGAGGGGGGAGCGCCCACGGTCAGGCGAACAGCAGGCCGGCGACCCACAGCGCGGCGACGACCAGCCCGGCCAGGAACTCCACCAGCATCGACAGCCCGGCCGCCTTGAGGGCCTGCACGGTCGCCGGCCAGGCGAGCTGGTTGCTGCCCAGGCGCAGCCGCTCGGCGCCGAACACCCCGCCGACGAAGCCGAGCACCAGCCCCACCACCGGGATCACGAAGAACCCCACCAGCCCGAGCAGGCCGCCGGCGAGCAGCGACGAGGTGGGCACCCCGGTCCGCTTCAGGTTCCGCCCCGGCCAGGCGTACTTGACGACGGTCCCGCCGGCGGCGACCACGGTGGCCGCGGCGAGCACCACCCACCGGCCCGGGCCCGCGCCGCCGAAGAGCGCCCAGACCAGCACGCCGCCCCAGCACAGCGGCAGCGCCGGCAGCCCGGGCACCACCACGCCGGCCAGTCCGGCCAGGATCGCCAGCGCGGCCACCACCGACACGGCCGCCTGTGCATCGGTCAGGCCCACGCCGCCTCCGCCCGTCGCCCACGGCCCCCGGCGGGACCACCACCCGGGTACGCCCCGCCGCGCCCGACCCGAGCGCTCACGCCGCCGCCTCCCCGCCGCGCAGCCGGGCGGTGATCTCCTCCGCCGGCATCGGCGGGCCGAACCAGCGCCCCTGGCCGGTGTCGCACCGCAGCGCCCGCAGCCGTTCGGCCTGGGCGGCGGTCTCCACGGCCTCGGCGGTCACCGACAGCTCCAGCGCGTGCGCGAGCCGGACCAGGGCGTCCACGATGCGCTCGTCCCGGTGCTCGCCGGGGGCGTCCGGGTCCTCGGCCCGGATCCCCTCGACGAACGGGCCGGCCAGCTTCAGGCAGTGGATCGGCAGCCGCCGCAGGTACGCGAGGTTGGAGTAGCCGGTGCCGAAGTCGTCGATGGCGAGCCGGACACCCAGCCCGGCGAGCCGGCGCAGCGAGCGCAGCGGCTCCCCGGCGGTGCCCATCACCGCGCTCTCGGTCAGCTCCAGCTGCAACAGCTCCGCCGGCAGGCCCGTCCGGCTCAGCGCGCCCGCCACGGTGTCGACGATGGCCGGGTCGTCGGCCTGCCGGGCGGCCAGGTTGACGCTGACCACCAGCGGCTGCGCGGGGAACTCTCGGTGCCAGGCCCGGGCGTCCCGGCAGGCCTGCCCCAGCACCCACTCGCCGAGCCGGACGATCAGGCCGGTCTCCTCGGCCAGCCCGATGAACCGGTCCGGCCCGACCAGGCCCAGCTCCGGGTGCCGCCAGCGCACCAGCGCCTCCACCGCCAGCATCTCGGAGTCCAGCAGCGAGACGATCGGCTGGTAGTGGACCACGAACTCGTCCCGGTCCAGGGCGGCCGGCAGCCCGGCGGCGAGCGCCGACCGGGCGATGTCGGCGGCGCTGCGCTCCGGGTCGTACACCGCCCAGCGGCCCCGGCCCTCCGCCTTCGCCCAGTACAGGGTGGTGTCGGCGGCCTTCATCAGCTCGGAGGCGCTGGTCTCCGCGGCCGGGCACTCCACCACGCCGACGCTGGCGGAGACCGCGAGCTGCTGGTCGCCGACCAGCACCGGGGCGGAGACGGCGGCCAGGGCCAGCTCGGCGACGCCGACGGCGTCGTCCAGCCCGTCGCCGCCGTCGACCAGGATGACGAACTCGTCGCCGCCCATCCGGGCGACCAGGTGGCCCTGCCCGGCCACGCAGTCGGCGAGCCGGCGGGCGATGGTGATCAGCAGCCGGTCGCCGAGGTCGTGGCCGAGGCTGTCGTTGACCGCCTTGAAGCCGTCCAGGTCCAGGAAGCAGACGGCGATCCGCTGCTCCGGACCGGCCCGCTCGAAGCACCGTCCCAGGGTCTCGAAGAACAGCGTCCGGTTGGGCAGGCCGGTCAGCGGGTCGTGCAGGGCCTGGAACCGCAGCCGCTGCTGGAGTTCGTACCGCTCGGTGATGTCCTCGATCATCGCCACCGTGAACCGGGGGCGTCCGTCGTCGTGCCGGATCAGTGAGACCGCCAGGTCGGTCCAGACGACGGTGCCGTCCTTGCGGTGGTAGCGCTTCTCCACCCGGGCGTGGTCGTGCTTGCCCTCGATCAGCTCCTGGTACAGCTCCCACATGCCGGCGGCGTCGTCGGCGTGGAACAGCGACGCCACGTTGATCTGCCGCAGCTCGTCGACGGGGTAGCCGAGCATGTCGGCGAAGGACTGGTTCACCTCGATGATCTGCCCGTCGATGCCAGCGATGCCGATGCCGATCGCCGCGCCGGTGAAGACCGCGCGGAAGCGCGCCTCGCTGTCGCGCAGCGCCCGCTCCACCGCGTCCCGGGCCTGCCAGGCCGAGCGGGCGATGCGTTCCTGCTGGCTGAAGGTCCGGTTGCGCAGGGCGCGGGCGAACCCGGCCGCGAGCGCCCCCTGCAACGCCGCCACCCGGTCGGCGACGTCGGCGGGGTGGACCCGGTCCGGCAGCACCTGTGCCAGGAACCGGTGGCCGAGGGCGTGCACCGACCAGTCCAGCACCCGGGGCTCGGTGAGGTGCGCCTCCACCAGCGCCCGGCCCACGTCCTCCGCCGGGGTGGCGGAGAACTGCCGGGCCAGCACGGCCTGGCCCAGCCGTACGGTGTGGACGAGCAGCAGCCGCTCGGTCTCGTCCGCGCTCAGCGGCACGAAACCGAGTCGACGCACCGCCCGGGCCCAGTCGGCGGCGTACCGCTGGGCGCCGGGGCGGTGGAGATCGTCCCCGCCGGAATCCGGGACGGCGGCCATGTCGGACTCAGCCGGCGGCTCGGTCGTACCGGGCGACGCCGCCGAAGGCGCCGAACCGCTCGGGGTGCTCGTCCACGTCGGAGGGTGAGTCCGGCCGCCACAGCGGCATGTGCACCACGCCCGGCTCCAGGATCGTCCAGTCGCCGAAGAAGCCGGTGATCTCGGCCCGGGAGCGCAGCGTGATCTCGGTGGCGGTACGCGCCGACAGCCGCTGCGCGTCGAGCATCTCCTGGGGCTGGTCCTCGAAGGTCGAGTGGGAGATGACCAGGAAGCTGCCGGGCACCGCGGCGGCCCGCAGGGCGGCGAGGATGTCGGCCGGGCGGTCGGCGTCGGGGATGAAGTGCACCACCCCGGCGAGCAGGATGCCGACCGGGCGGCTGAAGTCGATCAGGCCGCTGGCCCGGGCCTCGTCCAGGATCAGCTTCGGCTCCCGCAGGTCGGCGTGGATCGCGGTGGCCCGGTCGTTGCCGGCGAGCAGTTCCCGGCTGTGCGCCACGGCCACCGGGTCGATGTCGACGTAGACGATCCGGGCCTGCGGGTTGGCGGCCTGCGCCACCTCGTGCACGTTGCCGACGGTGGGGATGCCCGAGCCGATGTCGAGGAACTGGTCGATGCCGGCGTCGAGCAGCACCCGGACGGCCCGGCGCAGGAACTCCCGCCCGGAGCGCATGGTGGCCGCCAGGTTCGGCGTCATGCTGGCGATCTGCTCGGCGAGCTGCCGGTCGATCTCGAAGTTGTGCGCGCCGCCGAGGAAGTAGTCGTAGACGCGGGCCGCGCTCGGCCGGCTCAGGTCTATCTCGGCGGGAGTTCCGTCCGGCATCTGCATCGGTTCGCCCCAGTTCGTCGCCGCGGTGCGGGAGGGCACCGGTGTCCGGACGCGCGCAGGCACGCGGAGGCGACACCGGCCGACCCGCGGAAGGTGTGGTGCTGACCACTCTAGGCGCGTACGCCCGAGCGCGGGAGATCCACATTTGGACGGTGATCACCTGTCCGCCCGACAGCGTCCCGGCGGCGGTGACGTGCCGGTGCCCCGGGGCCCGGGACACCGGCGGCCGCCCGACCTCGCGCCGCCGACCGGCGCGACGGGTCAGGCGGCGGACTCCAGCATCAGCGCGATGCCCTGCCCGACGCCGATGCACATGGTGGCCAGCGCCCGCCGGCCGCCCCGGCGGCGCAGCTCCAGCGCCGCGGTCAGCGCCAGCCGGGCGCCGCTGGCGCCGAGCGGGTGGCCGAGCGCGATGGCGCCGCCGTTCGGGTTGACGTGCTCGGCGTCCTCCGGCAGGCCCAGCTCGCGCAGCACCGCCACGCCCTGCGCGGCGAACGCCTCGTTCAGCTCGACCACGTCGACGTCGCCGAGGCCCAGGCCGAGCCGGTCGAGCAGCTTACGGGTGGCCGGCACCGGCCCGATGCCCATGATCCGGGGCGGTACGCCGGCCGCGGCGGCTCCGCCGATCCGGGCCAGCGGGGTCAGGCCGTACCGGGCGACCGCGGCCTCGGAGGCGACCAGCAGGGCCACCGCGCCGTCGTTGACCCCGGAGGAGTTGCCGGCGGTCACCGTGCCGCCCTCGCGGAACGGGGTGGGCAGCGCGGCGAGCTTCTCCAGCGACGTCTCCCGGGGGTGCTCGTCGACCTCGACCAGCTTCGTCTCGCGCCGCCCGGCCGGCACGGTCACCGGCACGATCTCCTCGGCGAACCGGCCGTCAGCCTGCGCCTTGGCGGCCCGCTGCTGGGAGCGCAGCGCGAACTCGTCCTGCGCGGCCCGGTCGACGCCGAACTCGGCGGCCACGTTCTCCGCCGTCTCGGGCATCGAGTCGATGCCCCAGCCGGCCTTCATCAGCGGGTTGACCAGCCGCCAGCCGATGGTGGTGTCGTACACCTCGGCGGTGCGGGCGAACGGCGTCGCCGCCTTCGGCATGACGAACGGCGCGCGGCTCATGCTCTCCACTCCGCCGGCGACCACCAGGTCGGCCTCGCCGGCCACGATGGACCGGGCGGCGGTGGCCAGCGCGTCCAGGCCGGAGCCGCAGAGCCGGTTGACCGTGCTGCCGGGGACCTCCTCGGGCAGCCCGCCGAGCAGCGCCGCCATCCGGGCGACGTTGCGGTTGTCCTCGCCGGCCTGGTTGGCGCAGCCGAGCACCACGTCGTCGGTGCGGGCCCAGTCCACCGACGGGTGGCGGGCGACCAGCTCGCGGATCACGTGGGCGGCGAGATCGTCGGGGCGTACCCCGGCGAGGGCGCCGGCGTACCGGCCGATCGGCGTGCGGACTCCGGCCACGAGGTATGCCACGGTCATCGGCGCTGTCCTTCGGGGGGTGGAAGGGGCTCGGCGGCGGCGCGTCGGCCCGGGTCGCGGGGACGCCCGAGGGCCAGGATATCCGCGGGCCGAGCCGATAGGTTGACGGCATGGCCCGGGCCCAGTTCAGCGCAGAGACCGCCGGCGGCGGCGCGTTCGTCCGCCAGCCCAACCGGTTCACCGGTCGGGTCACCCCGCACTCCACCTCGCCCCCCGGGGGCGGGCCGGACGAGCAGGACCGCTGGCCGCTGGAGCCGGGCCGCTACCGGCTGATCTGGTGCCGCGCCTGCCCGTGGGCGCACCGGGCGAGGATCGTGCGCGGCCTGCTCGGCCTGGATGAGGTCATCTCGCTGGGCACGGTCGACCCGATCCGCGACGAGCGGGGCTGGCGGTTCAACCTCGACCCGGACGGCTTCGACCCGGTGCTGGGCATCGGCTTCCTCTCCGACGCGTACCTGGCCACCGACCCGGACTACACCGGGCGGGTGACCGTGCCGGCACTGATCGACACGCTCACCGGGCGGGTGGTCACCAACGACTACCCCCAGCTCACGCTGGACTTCTCCACCGAGTGGCGGCGGTTTCACGCTCCGGGCGCGCCGGACCTCTACCCGGTCGAGCTGCGCCCGGAGATGGACGCGTTGATGGCGGAGATCCACCGGGACGTCAACAACGGCGTCTACCGGTGCGGCTTCGCCACCTCCCAGGAGGCGTACGACGAGGCGTACACCGCGCTCTTCGCCCGGCTGGACGCGCTGTCGGAGCGGCTGGCCGGGCGCCGCTACCTGATGGGCGAGCAGATCACCGAGGCGGACGTCCGGCTGTTCACCACCCTGGTCCGCTTCGACGTGGCGTACCACGGGCACTTCAAGTGCAACCGGCAGAAGCTGACCGAGATGCCGGTGCTCTGGGCGTACGCGCGGGACCTGTTCCAGACGCCGGGCTTCGGGGAGACGGTCGACTTCGACCAGATCAAGCGGCACTACTACGCCACCCACGAGATGATCAACCCGACCCGCATCGTGCCGCTCGGCCCGGACCTGCACGGCTGGACCACGCCGCACGGGCGTGGCTGAGCCGGACCGGGCCGTCGGCCCCGCCCGGGCCGCCGCCGCGTCGGCCGCCGCCGGCTGTGTGCTGGCCGGCACCATCGCGGTGATCGTCGCCGTGGTCGCCGGTCCCGGTCCGGGCCTGACCGGGTACGTCAGTGAGGCCGGCGTCGCCGACAGCGCGTACGCCCCGACGTACCGGATCGGGGTCTTCGCCCTGGCCGCGGCGCTGCTGCTGCTCGCCGCCGCGCTGCCGGCGGCGCTGCGCCTCGCCGCGGCGCTGCTCGGCGCGGGCAGCGGGTTCACCCTGCTCTCCGCGGTGGTGACGTGCAGCACCGGCTGTCCGCTGCCGCCGTTCGAGGCGGCGACGGTGGCGGACCTGGTGCACGGCGGGTCGAGCATCGCGGCGGTCGCGGCGGTGGTCTTCGCGATGCTCGCGCTGGCCTGGTCCCCGGCGACGACGCCCGCGTTGCGCCGGATCTCGGCCCTGGGCGCGGCGCTGGCGCTGCCGCTGTCCGGCGTGATCGCGCTGGCCATGCTGGTCGCCGGTCGGGGCGGGTTGGTGGGCGGCCTGGAGCGGGTGCTGCTGGCGGTGACCTTCGGCTGGGGCCTGGCGGCGGCGACGGCGCTGGGCCTGCGCCGGGACCCGACCGTGACGAAGCGGTCAACGGACGGCAGACCCGCCCTGTAAGGAGCCTCACGCCCTTCGGTCCTTCCCGTTGCGCGGTGGCCGGGAGTAGCGTCGCCAGGCGATGACCAATGTCTGGCACCTCACCGTGCGCCTGTACGTCGATCTCCGACTGCAGGCCAGCGGCGTCTGTCCGGCGCGGCCCGCTCTCTGACGCCGCCCGCACCGACCTCCGACAGACCTTGGACGCATCCTCATGGCTTCCGCCCTGCGCAAGATTCCCTTTTCCGCACAGATCCTGCTCGGCCTCGTCCTCGGCGTGGCGCTGGGCTTCCTCGCCCGCGCCAATGACCTGAGCTGGCTGGCCAGCACCCTCGACACCGTCGGCGGCCTCTTCGTCCAGCTGCTCAAGCTGGCCGTCCCGCCGCTGGTCTTCACCGCCATCGTGGTCAGCGTGGTCAGCCTGCGCGGGGTGGCCAACGCCGCCCGGCTGGCGCTGAAGACGCTGCTCTGGTTCGGCGCCACCGCGCTGATCGCGGTCGGCGTCGGCATCGGCCTCGGCCTGCTCACCGACCCGGGTCGCGGTGTCTCGCTGGACACCGGCGCGGCG
Source organism: Micromonospora sp. L32 (assembly GCF_052068055.1). Lineage (NCBI taxonomy): Bacteria > Bacillati > Actinomycetota > Actinomycetes > Micromonosporales > Micromonosporaceae > Micromonospora > Micromonospora sp. L32. The sequence continues at coordinate 292,030 of NZ_JBQHDD010000003.1, forward strand.
AGCGCCCCGAAGAAGACCGGCTCCTGGACCGACTTCCTCACCGGCATCGTGCCGACCAACCCGGTCGGCGCGTTCGTCGAGGGCAACGTGCTCCAGATCGTGTTCCTCGCCCTGGTCGTCGGTGCCGCCGCGCTGCTGGTCGGCGAGGCCGCCGAACCGTTCGTGGCGCTCAACCGCTCGCTGCTGGAGATCGTGCAGAAGGCGCTCTGGTGGGTGATCCGGCTCGCCCCGATCGGCACCCTCGGCCTGATCGGCAACGCCGTCGCCTCGTACGGCTGGGACCTGATCGCCCCGCTCGCGAAGTTCACCACCGCCGTCTACGTCGGCTGCGCGATCGTGCTGTTCGTGGTCTACCCGCTGCTGCTGGTGGCGGCCGGCCGGCTCAACCCGCTGCGCTTCTTCGCCGGCGCGTGGCCCGCCATCGAGCTGGCCTTCGTCTCCCGCTCCTCGGTGGGCACCATGCCGGTGACCCAGCGTTCCGTCGAGCGCCTCGGCGTCCCCCGCGAGTACGCCTCGTTCGCGGTGCCGTTCGGCGCCACCACGAAGATGGACGGCTGCGCGGCGATCTACCCGGCCCTGGCGGCGATCTTCGTCGCGCAGGTCTTCGGGGTGGACCTGGGCGTCACCGACTACCTGCTGATCGCCTTCGTCTCGGTGGTCGGCTCGGCGGCCACCGCCGGCCTGACCGGCGCGATCGTGATGCTCACCCTGACCCTGAGCACGCTGGGTCTGCCGCTGGCCGGCGCCGGCCTGCTGCTGGCCATCGACCCGATCCTGGACATGATCCGCACCGCCACCAACGTGGCCGGGCAGGCGCTGGTGCCGACCATCGTCGCCGCGCGGGAGGGCACCCTGGACCGGGCCGCGTACGACTCCGCCGGCCGGCGTGAGCTGGTCGACGCCGACGAGCAGCGGCCGACCCGCTCCGACGAGCTGGCGCCGGTCCCCGCCTGAGTCGCCCTTCGGGTGCGTTTCCGGTCGCTCGGGTGACCGGAAACGCACCCGAACCACGTGGACGGCCGCCGCATCCAGCGGACATCCGGCTCCGCACGCGCCACCGGTCGCGCCGGGCCCTCCCCGGCGGGTCCTGCCCATCGCCTCTCCCGGAGGATCACCGACATGAGTGCCCTGTTCACCCCGCTGACCCTGCGCGCGGTCACCCTGCCCAACCGGGTCGCCCTCGCCCCGATGTGCCAGTACAGCGCCGGCCCGGACGGCCTGCCCACCGACTGGCACCGGATCCACCTCGGCTCCCGGGCCGTGGGCGGCGCCGGCCTGATCCTCACCGAGGCCACCGCCGTCGTGCCCGAGGGTCGGATCAGCCCGCAGGACACCGGGCTCTGGTCCGACGCGCACGTCGACGCCTGGCGCCCGGTCACCGGGTTCGTCGCCGCCCAGGGCGCGGTGCCGGCGGTGCAGCTCGCGCACGCCGGGTTCAAGGCGTCGACGTACCGGCCGTGGGCCGAGCGGCGCGGCGGCGTGCCGGACGCCGAGGGCGGCTGGACCCCGGTCGGCCCCGGCGCCGAGCCGTTCCTGCCCGACTATCGCGAGCCGACCGCGCTCGACGAGGCCGGGATCGCCCGCGTGGTGTCCGCCTTCGCCACCGCCGCCGGCCGGGCGGTGGAGGCCGGCTTCGGCGCGGTGGAGATCCACGCCGCGCACGGCTACCTGCTGCACGAGTTCCTGTCCCCGCTGACCAACCACCGCACCGACGGCTACGGCGGCGACCGGACGGCCCGGATGCGGCTCACCCTGGAGGTGGCTCGCGCGGTGCGCGCCGCCGTCGGCGAGCGGGTGCCGGTGCTCACCCGGATCTCGGCCACCGACTGGGTCGAGGGCGGCTGGACCGTCGAGGACAGCGTCGTGCTCGCCGGTGAACTCGCCGCCGCCGGGGTCGACCTGGTCGACGCCTCCTCCGGCGGCGCGGCGGCCCGGGCGAGCATCCCGGTCGGGCCCGGCTACCAGGTGCCCCTCGCCGCGCGGATCCGCCGCGACGCCGGGGTGCTCACCGGCGCGGTCGGCCTGATCGTCGAGCCGGAGCAGGCCGAGCAGATCGTCGCCGGCGGCGAGGCTGACCTGGTGCTGCTCGGCCGGGAACTGCTCCGGGACCCGTACTGGCCCCGCCGCGCCGCCGCCAAGCTCGGCGCCCACCCCGGCTGGCCCGACCAGTACGCCCGCGCCTTCTGACCGTGCCCGGTCGGCCGGCCCGACCCTGATCCACTCCGGTTGCGGCGTGTCGCGGTGTCCCCGTCCAGGGACACCGCGACACGCCGCAAACCGTGGAGCATCCGGCCGGGGTCAGCCGGCCAGGTGACCCCAGTCGTCCTCCAGGTCGCGCCAGGGGCCCTGCGCGGCGACCGCCCCGTCGCGCAGCACCACCACGTGGTCGGCCCGCACCAGCGCCGCGCGTTTCGACGTCGAGCCGACCACGGTCACGCCGTGCTCGCGCAGCGCCGCCCAGAGCGCCAGCTCGGTGGTGACGTCCAGCGCCGACGAGACGTCGTCGGCCACCAGCAGCTCGGTACGCGGCGCCAGCGCCCGGGCCAGCGCCAGCCGCTGCAACTGGCCGCCGGAGAGCCGGGTCCCCTTGTGCCCGATGAGCAGCCCGAGCCCACCACCGGCGGCGGCCAGGTCGTGGTCGAGCTGCGCGGTCGACACCGCCCCGGCCGCGTCCACCTCGTGGCCGAGCGCGATGTTGTCGGCGACCGTGCCGGAGAGCACCCGGGGCAGCTGCCCGACGTACCCCACCTGCTGCGGACGCAGGAACAGCTCCGGCTCGGTCACCGGTTCGCCGTTCCAGCGCAGCGTGCCGATGTGGTGCACGATCCCGGCCAGCGCGCGCAGCAGCGAGGACTTGCCGGAGCCGACCGGCCCGACGACCAGCACCAGCTGGCCCCGGTCGACGGTCAGGTCGACGTCCCGCACGGCCAGGGTGCCGTCCGAGTGCAGGGCCCCGAAGCCGGCCAGTTCCAGCCGGCGCAGCGGACGCCGGGCCGGCGGCACGGGCGCCGGCGCGGTGCCGGCGGCCAGGTCGACCCCGGGGACCGGCGCCGAGTACGTCCCGACCCCGCACATCGCCGCCGTCCGCCGGGTCCAGACCCGCGCCGACGGGTAGTGCGAGACCAGTGACGCGGTGGTCCAGGCGAACCAGCGGGCCGCCCCGAGCGTGGAGACCGCCACCAGGGTCGCCCCGGCGGAGAGCCCACCGGCCAGGTAGAGCGCCCACGCGCCGATCGGCAGCAGGCCGCTGACCAGCGACGGCGTGGACCGTGCCCATACCTGCGCGGAGATCTCCCGGCGCTGCCGGTCGCTGCGCACGGTGTCCAGGGCGGCCAGGTGGGTCAGCACCGGCCGGGTGGCGCCGGCCAGCTTCACCGTGCGGGCCGCGGAGAGCGCGGAGACCAGCGCGGTGGCGAAGGCCGCCCGCGCCGCCACCGTGCCCCGGGCGGACCGCTCCAGCCGGGGCCCGAACAGCGTCGCCGCCAGCCCGGAGACCACCATCGTCCCGGCGAAGAAGAGCGCCGGTACGAAGCTGCCGGTCACCGCCGTCATGGTGGCCACGATCGCCAGGGCGATGAACTGGTCCATCAGGTTGTCGGCGAGCTGCACCACCCGCTCGGTGTCACCGCTCTGGGCGACCACCTCCGCCGGGGTGTGCCCGCTGACCCGGCGAGCCCCGGTCTGCCCGTGCACCAGGCGCAGGCTGATCCGCAGCATCTGGCGTACCCACCACTGCGGGAACCACAGGTTGGTGTAGAACGGCAGCGGCAGGACGACCAGCAGCGCGGCGGCGATGCCGAGCGCGGGCAGCCACGGGCTGCCGCCGTCGACCACGTCCGCCCAGAGCCAGGGCAGCACCGCGCCGTCCAGGCCGAGCAGCGTCATCACCACGAACATGGCGACCGACACCAGGCCGTACCTCGGGTCGTTGGTGCCCAGCCGGAGGATCTCCCGCATGGTGCGCGCGGGCGGCGGCGCGGGCAGCGGCGGCGGGTCGGTCTTCGGCACCGCCACGGTGGCCGGCCGCTCGACCGGCGCCGGTGCCGACGCCGACGGCTCCACCTCCCACGGGTCGCGCGGCCCGGGCAGCAGGTCCACCCCGCCCCGGCCGGCGCCGGCCGGGGCGTACGCGGCGGCGTGGCTGCTGGCCAGCAGCTCGGCGAAGCGTTCCGACTCGCGCAGCGGGCCCGCCTCCAGCACCGCGCCGTCGGCCATCACCACCACCTCGTCGCAGCGGCGCACCGAGGAAAGGCGGTGCGCGATGACGATGCCGATCCGGTCGGTGAGCAGCCGCTCGGTGGCCTGGCGCACCCGGGTCTCGGTGACCGGGTCCAACCGGGCGGTGGCCTCGTCGAGGATCACCACGTGCGGGTCGCGGACCAGGATCCGGGCGAACGCCACCAGCTGTTCCTGACCGGCGGAGAGGACGTGCCCGCCCTCGCCCAGCCGGGTCCGGACGCCGTCGGGCAGCTCGGCGATCCAGCCGGCCAGCCCCAGCTCCTCCAGCGCCCGGGTGGCGTCGTCGAGCAGGTCGGGGTCGAAGAGCGCGACGTTCTCGGCCAGCGTCCCGGCCAGGATCTCGGTGCGCTGCGGGACCACGGCCACCCACCGGCGCAACTGCTCGACGTCCAGGTCCACCAGGTCGGCGTCGCCGAGGAAGACCGTGCCGCGCGGCACGTCGACCGCGCGGGTGAGTACCTTGGCCAGCGTCGACTTGCCCGACCCGGTCCGCCCGACCAGGGCGTACGACCGGCCGCGGGCGAAGGTGAGCCGGATGTCGCGCAGCGCCGGCCCCCGCTCCCCGTCGGCGGTGTCCGGGTACTGGAAGGTGAGCCCGCGGACGCTGAGGTCGCCCTCGGCCGGGGCCGCGCCGCCCGCCGGCTCCTGCCGGGCGTCGGAGAGCAGCTGCACCCGGGCCCACGCGCCGAGCGCGTACTGCAGGTGGGGCACCCAGCGGGCGAGGTGCTCGACGGTGGCCCCGAAGGCGATGGCGAGCAGCCAGATCGCGGTCAGCCGGGCGCCGTCGATCCGGCCGGTGGCCAGCGCCCACGCCCCGCCGAGCACCACGGCGGCGATGCCGGCGCGGATCGCGCCGGCGGCGATCGTGGTGACCCGGGCGGACATCAGGAACACCCGCCGGCACCGGGCCAGCACCTCGGCGGCGCGCCCGGCGTAGAGGCGCAGCACGTACGGCCGGGCCAGGCTGGTCCGCACGTCGTCCTGGCCGTGCACCGCCTCCTCCATCACGGCGGCGAGGTCCGACCAGGCCTCCTCCTCGGCCATCCGGGCCGGGGCGATGCGCGCGGTGGGGCGACGCAGCACGACGCCGAGCAGGGCGGTGAGCAGGAGCATGCCGACACCGGCAGGCCACCAGACGAACAGGGCGCTGACCGTGGCCAGCAGGCAGACCGCCAGCCCCTGGACGAGCCGTACGCCGGTGTTCCGCAGCTCGGAGGCGACCTGGTAGACGTCGTTGTCGATCCGGTCCAGCAGCTCGCCGACCGGAGTGGTCTCCAGAGTGGTCAGGTCCTGCCCGAGCGCCACCCGGCAGAGCCGGCGGCGGACGTCGGCGGACCAGTCGGCGGTGAGCCCGGCCATCAGCAGGCCGATGACGAGATCGCTCAGGACGGCGGCGACCAGCGCCAGCACCAGCAGCGCGAAGAAGGCGGCGGACCGGTGCACCAGGACCGGACCGGCCAGGGCCGAGGCGGCGGCCTGCCCGGCGGCGCCGAGCACGATCAGGACGACCACGACCGTCATCCGGCGTGGCGCGGTGGCCCAGAGATCACGGAGCAGGCGCATGGGAGGGTCCCTCCGGACTCGGGTGGTGGCGGTACGTCCCAGCCTGGTCCTCCGGCCGCGACGATTCAACGCATTTACCGCGCCCCCACCCGCGCCCCGACCTGCGCGGCGGCCCCCGGAGGTCAGGTCTGGGCGACCCGCCGGACGATGCCGAACAGCGCCTCCTGCACGTCCTCGATCGGCCGGTCCGGCTGGAAGACCAGCCAGTCCACGGCCACCACCAGACCGACGCCGAACAGCGCCGACGAGGCGGTCCGCACGTCCAGGTCGGCGGGGAGGTCACCGCTGGCCACCCCGGCGCGGACGGTGTCGGCGATCACCTCGATCGCCTCCCCGCGCAGCAGGCGCAGGGTCTGCTGCCACTCGCGGTTGGTCCGCCACATCTCCGAGAGCAGCAGCTGGGCGAAGGCCCGGTAGCGCCGGATGTACTCCAGCTCGGCGCGGACCAGGGCGGCGAGCGCCTCGCGCGGCGGCAGGCCGGCCACGGCGGCCCGGAAGTCGGCGGTGAGCAGGCCGATGCCGTGCCGCAGCAGCTCCTCGAAGAGGACCGTCTTGGACTCGAAGTTGTAGTAGACGGTGCCCTTGGCCACCCCGGCGCGGGCCGCGATGTCGTCCACGGTGGTGGCGGAGAAGCCCTGCTCGGCGATGAGTTCCACCGCCGCCACGAAGAGGCGCTGCCGGGTGTCCTCCCGCCGCCGCGACCGTCCGTCCGTCACTCGCCCTCCCCGTCCGCCCGACCGGCCCGTGGCGGACCGGTGCGAGCCGGGGAGGGGCTCTCGTACCCCCGTCCGGCCCATCAGCATCCTCACATGGTCAGTTCGGGGTGCAGCTTCGCCGGGGTCAGTCGCCGGGACCGGCGCGCCGCGCCGACGGTGAGCACCAATGCCACCGCGCCGAAGGCGACGATGACCAGCGCGGCGGTGACCACGGTCGCCGACGACCCGCCGTTGATGCTGTGCCGCAGCCCCTGCACCACGTACGTCATCGGCAGCCACGGGTGGACGGCCTGGAAGAAGTCGGGCGAGGTCTGCACCGGGTAGGTGCCGCCGGAGGAGGTGAGCTGGAGCATCAGCAGGGCCAGCGAGGCGAGCCGCCCGGCCGGGCCGAGCTGCGCGCCGAGCCACTGCATGATCGCGGTGAAGGCCAGCGAGGTCAGCGCGAGCAGCCCGAACGCCGCCGCCGGGTACTCCGGGTCGAGGCCGAGCACCAGGGTGACCACGGTGAAGAGCACCCCGGCCTGGGCCAGTCCGATCGCCACGGCGGGCAGCCAGCCGGCGAGGGCGACCCGCCAGGCGGGCGCGTCGGACATCACGTGCCGCCGGTTCACCGGCCGCAGCAGCATGTACGTGATCATCGCGCCGACCCAGAGCGCCAGCCCGAGGAAGTACGGGGCGAACCCGACGCCGTACGAGCCGGCGGGGTGCTCGGACGTGCGGTCCAGCGAGACCGGGTCGCCGAGGACGCTGGCCCGGTCGGCCGCGTCGTCGTACCCGGGGATCTTCTTCTCCCCCGCGGTGAGCCCGTCGGCGAGCTGGCCGGCGCCGCCCTCCAGCTTGGTCAGGCCGGCGGCGAGCCGGTCGCCGCCCCCGCTGAGCCGGGCGAGCCCGCCGTCGAGGTCCCGGGCCCCGGTGGAGAGCCGGAACAGTCCGCCCCGCAGCTGGTCGGCGCCGGTGGCGGCGGTGCCGAGCCCGTCCCGCAGCTCGGCGTTGCCCTTCGCGATCCGGTCGATGGCGTCCGCGAGCCGGTGCACCTTGGTCTTGGCGCCGGCCACGTCGTCGGCGAGGTGCGGCGCGGCGGCCGCCACCTCGCGGGCGGCGGCGGCGACCTCCCGCATCTTCTTCTGCAGCGCGGCCAGGTCGGTCCGGTCGATGGTGGCGGCCAGCTCCTCGGCCTCGGCGACGGCCTTGTCGGCGGCGGCGCGGGCGGCGGTGACGGTCGGGTCGTCGGCGAGTTCGGGATGCGCCGCGACGAGCGCGTCGAGGCGGTCGGCGACCTTGCGCGCCTGGGTCAGCACGACGTCGGCCTGCCCGGGCAGCGTGTCGAGCCCGTCGGCCAGCGCGTCCGCGCCCTCGGCGATGACGGTGGCGGCCCTGCCGATCTCGTCGGCGTTCTCGCGCAGGAACGGCTCGGCCCGGTCGGCGAGGGCGTCCACCTTGTCGGCGGCGGCCCGGGTGGCGGTGGCCGCCTGGGCGCTGCCGTCGGCGAGCTGGGTCGCACCGGTGCGGAGTTCGTCGAGGCCGGAGGAGAGCTGGTCGGCGCCCTGGGCGCTGCGGCCCAGCCCGGCGGCGAGCTGCCCGGCGCCCGCTTCCGAGCGGCCCAGCCCGTCGGCGAGCTGCCCGGCGCCGTCCTGGGAGGTGCCGAGCCCGTCGGCGAGCTGGCCGGCGCCGTCGGCGGCCTTGCCGGTCTCGGCCTTCAGGTCGGTGAAGCCGACCAGCATCTTGTCGAAGTAGCCGCTGGCGGTGCTCTCCGCGGCGGCGGCCCGGATCTCGCTGAACGCGGAGCGGGCGAGCAGGCCGGAGAGGTAGTTGGTGGCGTCGTCGTTGACCACCCGCAGCTCGCCGCGGCGGGCCGGCTGGTCGGGCTCGGGGCTGGCGACGAGGGTGGCGGAGAAGTCCGCCGGGATGGAGAAGACCAGGTGGTAGCGGCCGCTGCGCAGGCCGGCCGTGGCGTCGTCGGCGTCGGTCACGTGCCAGCCGAAGACCTTGCGGTCGAGCAGCTCGTCGGTGAGGTCCTGGCCGGCGTGCACCACCCTGCCGTCGCCGGCGGTAGCGGGCCGGTCGGCGTTGACCAGCGCCACCGGGATCCGGTCCATGCGCCCGTACGGGTCCCAGAAGGCGTAGAGGTAGAGGGCGCCGTAGAGCAGGGGGATCACGGTCAGCACGGCGAGCGCGGCGCGCGGCAGCCGGCCCCGGGTCATCCGGCGCAGCTCGAAGCGGGCGAGGCGGAAGACGCTCATCGGTTCACCTCGGGGTCGACGATGTCGGGGCTGGCGGGGTCGCCGGCCGGCCCGCCGGCGCCCTCCGGGTCGACGGTCGCGTCCGGGTCGACGGTCGCGTCCGGGTCGACGGTCGCGTCCGGGTCGGTGGCGTCCGTCGGGACGGCCTGGGCGGGGACGGCGACGGTGCCCGGGGCGGTGTTGGCCGGGAGGCTCAGGTCGGGCCGGACCGGCAGCGACGGGTCGCCGAGCCGGTGCACGACGGCCCGGGCGCCGGGCTCGACCGCGCGGGCGCTGGCGACCACCGCGTAGCCCTGGTCGGCGAGGCGGGCCAGGGCATCGAAGAGCCAGGCCCGTTCGGGGGCGTCGGAGCCGGCGTCCACGTCGTCGGCGACGATCAGGCTGGGGCCGCTCAGGGTGGCCAGGACCAGGCCGAGGACCTGCCGCTGCTGCGGGGTGAGGTCGCGGCCGCGCACGTCCGGATCGAGGGGTACGTCGGTGAAGCCCGCCCCGGCGATCGCGGCGGCGAAGGCGTCCCGTCGGTACGCCCGGCGGGCCCGGACGGCGGCCACCGGCACCAGTTGGCGCCGGCGGCGCGGGACGGGCCCGAGCAGCAGCAGCCGCTCCTGGATGTGCTCGGCGACGGTGAGCGCGGGGTCGGGCTCGTGCACCCCGGCGACCTGGCCGAGCGCGGCCGGCCCCCGGGTGCGCAGGGTGCCCTCGTTGTGCGGGAAGCGGCCGGCCAGGGCGAGCAGCAGCGAGGTGCGCCCGCTGCCGGGCGGCCCGGTGACGACGTGCAGCTCACCCGCCTCGGCGGTCAGGTCGACGTCCCGGTACACCCAGCCTCGCCGGGTGCGCAGCCCCAGCCCGTGCGCCTCGACGATCCTCATCCGACATCCCGACATGCTTGAACTGACTGGTCAGTATAAAAACATGCCCAGCATAGCGCCGTACGTCCGGTTCCCGGACCGGGGCGGGCGTGATCCCCGCCATGGCCGGCGGGCGGGACGGATCAGAACAGCACGGTGGCGAGGGTGCCGACCGGCTGGAAGCCGCAGCGCTCGTAGACCCGGCGGGCGGGCAGGTTGAAGTCGTTGACGTAGAGGCTCACGGTCGGCGCGACCCGCAGCAGCGCGTCGCGCACCACCGCCGCCATCGCCGCGGTGGCGATCCCCCGCCCGCGCCACTCGGGGGCCACCCAGACCCCCTGCACCTGGGCGGTACGCCGGGTCACCACTGCCAACTCGGCCTTGAAGACCACGCGGCCGTCGACGAAGCGGGCGTACGCCCGACCGGCCCGCACCAGGTCGGTGACCCGCCGCCGGTAGGCCCGTCCACCGTCCTCGGCCAGCGGCGAGACGCCGACCTCCTCGGTGTACATCGCCACCGCCGCCGGGAAGAGCCGGTCGATCTCGGCGGCGCACACCCGACGTACCTGCGGGTCGGCGGAGACCGGGGGCAGCGCGTCGGTGGCCAGCAGCGGCTGGTTGGGGCGGACGTCCCGGGCCGGACCCCAGTGGGTGGAGAGCCGGTCCCAGAGGCCGAGCACGGCGTCGGCCCGCCCGACTATCGAGGAGCAGAGGCGCTCCTCGGCGGAGAGCTGCTCGGCGAAGGCGGCGACGGCCGGCTCCGAGGCGAGCACCGGGGTGAGGTTCCCGCCCAGCCAGCAGATCGACTCCAGGTTGCGGCGCGCCCCGTACCCCAGGATCCGCCCCTCGGCCCGCCACCAGGCCAGGCCACGGGCGGCGACCCGCTCGGCGACCTGCGCGCCCGCGAACGGGTCGAGGTCGAGCAGCCGCTCGACCGCGCGGCGCTCCGACTCCCCCAGTTGGCGTACCGGCATCGTCAGCACGGCTACCAGCCTGCCAGATGTGGGCGGCCAATCGCCGGCCGACCGGTCAGACGGTGACAGGTTCAGCCACCGGCTCGGCCGGCCGGGTCCGCGCCGCCCACCGCACCACCGGCGGCACCAGCGCGCCGAGCACCAGGAACAACCCGCCGAGCACCAGCCAGCCGGGCGCGCCCCAGCCGACCGCGAGACTGGTCACCACCACCGGGGCGACCATCCCGCCGAGCTGCATGCCCATCCCGTACGCCCCCTGGTACTGGCCCTGCGCCCGGGCCGGGGCCAGGCCGAAGGAGATGCCCCAGCCCGCCGCCGCGTGCCACAGCTCGCCGACCACGTGCACGAGCGCCCCGGCCAGCAGCAGCGCCACGGCGACCGCGGTCGGCACGCCGGCGCTGGCGGCGAAGAGCGCGCAGGCCACCGCGATGACCACGCCCGCCCGCCGGGCGGCGCGCGCGGCCCCGGGCAGCTCCTCGGTGCCCCGGGAGGCGCGCACCTGGAAGAGCACCACGGTCACCGTGTTGACCAGCATGCAGGCGGAGATGAGCCAGTGCGGCGCCGTGGTGTGGTCGGCGATCCAGAGCGGCAGGGCGATGTTGAGCAGCCCGAAGTGCATCGACATCAGCCCGTCGAGCACGGTGAACGCCAGGAAGGGGCGGTCCCGCAGCGCGATCAGCCGTGGCCCGTGCGTGGGCGCCGGCACCGGCGGGACCGGCGCCAGCCGGAGCAGCACCACCGCCGCCAGCAGGTAGGTGACGCAGTCGAGCAGGATCAGCGCGACGTACGCGCCGCGGGTGTCGGCGGCGAGCCCGACGCCGGCGACCACGGCGCCGACCGAGATCCCGACGTTGGTGACGGCGCGCAGCCAGGCCCGGGTGCGGACCCGCTGGTCGGCGGGGACGGCTCCGGCGATCAGCGCGCCCCGGGCACCCCGGCTGGCGGCGTCCGCGACCGCCATCAGCACCCCGACGACCAGGAACGTCGGGAACGACCGGACGGTCACCAGGGCGGCGGTGAAGACGCCGGAGGCGACCAGCGCGGCGAGCTGGATTCCGCGCGGGCCGTGCCGGTCGGCCAGGTACCCCATCGGCGTGCTGGCGATCAGGCTGACCAGCGCGGTGACGGTGAGGCCGACGCCGACCTCGCGCACCGAGAGGCCGACCGAGCGGGTGAGGAAGAGCGCGCTGACGGTCAGCCAGGTGCCCCGGCCGACCGTGTTGACCAGGGTGGAGAGGGCGAGGGTCCGGGCCGGACCCGGTTCGGGAAGCAGGCGCACGCCGACACTCTAACAAGACGTACGTACGGTTTGGTACCGGGCCTCCGCCAACCCACTTGTCGCCGACACGTTGCCGATATATCGTCGATGCATCAACGACAGTCTGAGAAGGGATCGTGGCATGGGATTCCATCAGCACTTCCACGCGATGCACGAGGCCCGTCGACGCGGGTTCGGCTTCCCGCCCGTCCCGCCGGGCCCGCACGGGCGCGGCGGCTGGGGTGGGGGCCGGGGCGGCCGGGGTCGGGGCCGCGGGCGCCGGCCGAACGTCCGCGGCGCCGTGCTGGCGCTGCTCACCGAGCGGCCGATGCACGGGTACGAGATGATCCAGGAAATCGACTCCCGCACCGGCGGGGCCTGGCGGCCCAGCCCCGGCTCGATCTACCCGACCCTCCAGCTGCTGGAGGACGAGGGGGTTATCGAGGCCAGCGCGGACTCCTCCACCGGTGGACGGAAGCGGTTCGGCCTCACCGACGCCGGCCGCGAGGAGGCCGCCGCCGCGGCGCAGACCCCACCCTGGGCGGACTTCGCCGAGAACACCGTCAACAGCTGGCACGACATCCGCGACGCCGGCGCGCAGGCGATGCACGCGCTGCGCCAGGTGATGATGACCGGCACCGACGACCAGCGGGAACGCGCCGCCCAGGTCCTCGACGAGACCCGCCGCAAGCTGTACGCCATCCTCGCCGAATCCGAGTGACCGCCGCCCGGCGGTCGCTCCCCCGCGGCCTCGTCCCCCCGGGCAGGAGCGGCGGTCCAGCCGGTGGCCGCCGCTCCTGCCGAAGCTGGCGTCAACCGCACTTGTGCGCCGTGAGAAGCAGATACTCCCACCGCATCACGCCGTCGTCCGGCGTGTGCCGCCGCGCCAACTGGGTGAGGTCGTGGTCGAGGGCGGCCACCCGCTCGGGGTCGCCGGCGATCGCCCGGTACACAAAGATCGTCGGTCCGTAGTGGGTCTTGAAGTAGTCGCGAAACGCGTCGGGGCCGGCGAACCTGTCGACCATGACGGTCTGGCGGCGCGTGACGACGTCGGTAACCCGGTCACCCAGCAGTGCGCGGACGTGCTCCTCGCTGCCCCAGAGCGGCGGGGGCTGCGCGCCGGGCGGCGGTGGTGGCGCGTACGGCTTCATCGTGGCGAACAGCTGACCGATGAAGCCTTCGGGCGTCCAGTTGAGCAAGCCGATCGTCCCGCCCGGCCGGCAGACCCGGACCAGTTCGTCGGCGCTGACCTGGTGCCGGGGAGCGAACATCACGCCCACACAGGACAGCACCGTGTCGAACTCGCCGTCGGCGTACGGGAGGTCCTCGGCGTCGGCCTGCTGCCACTCCAGCTCGGCACCACGCTCTGCGGCGAGCGCCCGGCCGGCCGCCAACAACTCCGGGGTGAGGTCGCTGGCCAGCACGCTGGCCCCGGCCAGCGCTGCCGGAATGGCCGCGTTGCCGGTGCCCGCGGCCACGTCCAGCACCCGGTCCCCCGGTTTCACACCGGCCGCCCGGACCAGGATCGCACCCAGTTCCGGGATGATCTCCTCGGCGAGCGCGGGGTAGTTACCCAGTGCCCACATCTGTCGATGCCGGGTCTTCACGGCCCGGTCGATCTCCATCGCATCGGTCTGCTCGATCATCACGTGTCCTCCACCCGTCTTGCCCTCAGACGCTAGGCAGCGGAAGACAGGCGAACTAGGGCGTGTGTCGAAGTCGGTCACAGCCACTCGTTGATGGCGGCGAGGTGGATGGTGGCTTCGTAGCGGACGGCGAGTTTGTCGAAGCGGGTGGCAACGGCGCGGTGGCGTTTGAGCCGGTTGATGCCGCACTCGACGGCGTGACGCTGCTGGTAGATGTGCGGGTCGAAGGTTGGCGGTCGGCCGCCTTTGGATCCCTTGGCCCGCCGGTTCGCGTCTTGGTCGGCCTTGCTCGGGATCGTCGCGGCGATGCCCGTCGACGCAGGTAGGACCGATTGGCCTTGGACGTGTACGCCTTGTCGGCCAGGACGCGGTCCGGGCGGGTCCTCGGGCGGCCCGCGATCAGGCGGGGGACGCAGATGGCGGCCAGGACCGGGATGAACTGCGGGCTGTCGCCTCGGTGCCCGGCGGTCAGCACGATGGCGAGGGGTTTCTGGCCTTGCTCGCAGCCCAGGTGCAGCTTCGTGGTCAACCCGCCGCGGGACCGCCCCAGGGCGTGGTCGTCCGGCTCGATGCTGACGCCGCCGGGTGGTTCGGCCTGCAGATCCCCCTTTTCCGCGCTCCGGCGGCGTGCTGGTGGGCGCGGGTGCTGGTCGAGTCCACCGACACGTCCCAGGTGATCCGACCGGCGGAGTCGGCGAGGGCCTGCAACGCGGTGAGCACCTGCTTCCAGGTGCCGTTGCGCTGCCAGCGTCGGAACAGGGCATACACCGCCGACCAGGACCCGTACTGCGGTGGCACGTCCCGCCACGGGGCACCCACCCGGATCCGCCACCGGATCCCGTCGATCAACTGCCGTCTACTCCACAACGACGGTCGACCCGGCCGCTTCGGCGCCGGCAGCAACGGCTCCAACACCGCCCACTGCACGTCAGTCAGGTCGAACCGCCTCGTCACCGCTAGGGTGTCCACGAGGTCTCCGGTTTCAGGTTCTGCTTGGTCGCTGAACCATCTACCGGAGACCTCGCCACATCTCGATCTCCGACACGCGAAGATCCTCAAGTCGGCTCAGGCCCTGCCACCGACTTCGACACACGCCCTAGTACGAGATCTGTATCGGCGGCCGGCCGGTCCTGATCCCGGTTGCGCAGGCGGCATAGCCTGCAGCCATGGGGACCTCCTACCAGCAGTTCTGTCCGGTCGCGAAGGCCATGAACTCCTCGACGAGCGGTGGACGCTGCTCGTCGTCCGGGAGCTGGTGAGCGGATCCCAGCGGTTCAACGAGCTGCGCCGCGGCCTGCCTCGGATGTCACCCACCCTGCTGTCCCGGCGGCTGCACCAACTCGTCCGGGCCGGCGTCGTGGAGCGGCACACTGACGGCAACGACGTACGGTACGTCCCCACCCAGGCCGGGCAGGAGCTGCGGCCGGTGCTCGAAGCACTCGGCGCGTGGGGGGTCCGCTGGATCGGTGAACTCGGGGACGAGGACCTGGACCCGAAGCTGCTGCTGTGGGACATGCACCGCAACGTCGATCACAGCGCCGTCCCGCACGGGCGGACCGTCATCCAGTTCCGCTTCCGTGACGTGCCGGCCGCCCTTCGTGACTGGTGGCTCGTCATCACCAGCGAGGAGGCCGACGTCTGCGATGTGGATCCCGGCCACGGCGTGACCGTGACGGTGACCGCGAGCCTGCGCGGCATGGTGGGGGTCTGGCGAGGCGACCTCAGCTGGCCGGAGGCGCTTCGCGGCGGCGCGGTGGCGGTGTCCGGCCCCGAAGCGCTCCGACGGGCCCTGCCCCGGTGGTTCACGCTGCCCGGATTCGCCGCCGTACCCAGACCGACGCCGACGGCCTGACCGCGACCCAGGGCCCCGCCGTGCCCGCCGGTACGGCCCGGGAAGGGCGGGTGCGGCTGTCCCCGCGGGGACGGCCGCACCCGCGTGCCGACTCCGTCGGTCAGTGGACGGTGACGGTGGCGCCGGGGACCAGGTCGCGGAGTTCCTCGGGGATCTCGGCGCCCATCTCGTCGGCGAGGCGGAGCGCCTCCTCGATCAGCGTCTCCACGATCTGCCCCTCGGGCACGGTCTTGATGACCTGGCCCTTGACGAAGATCTGGCCCTTGCCGTTGCCGGAGGCGACGCCGAGGTCGGCCTCGCGGGCCTCACCCGGGCCGTTCACCACGCAGCCCATGACGGCGACGCGCAGCGGCACCGGCAGCCCCTCCAGGCCGGCGGTGACCTCCTCGGCCAGCTTGTAGACGTCGACCTGGGCCCGGCCGCAGGACGGGCAGGAGACGATTTCCAGGCCCCGCTCGCGCAGGCCCAGCGACTCCAGGATCTGGTTGCCGACCTTGATCTCCTCGACCGGCGGCGCGGAGAGCGAGACCCGGATGGTGTCGCCGATCCCCTCGGCCAGCAGCGCGCCGAAGGCGACCGCCGACTTGATGGTGCCCTGGAACGCCGGGCCGGCCTCGGTGACGCCCAGGTGCAGCGGGTAGTCGCACTGCTCGGCGAGCTGCCGGTACGCCCGGATCATGACCACCGGGTCGTTGTGCTTGACCGAGATCTTGATGTCCCGGAACCCGTGCTCCTCGAAGAGCGAGCACTCCCAGAGCGCCGACTCGACCAGCGCCTCGGCGGTGGCCTTGCCGTACTTGGCGAGCAGCCGCTTGTCCAGCGAGCCGGCGTTCACGCCGATCCGGATCGGCACGCCGGCCGCGCCGGCCGCCTTGGCGATCTCCTTGACCTTGTCGTCGAACTGCCGGATGTTGCCCGGGTTGACCCGGACGGCGGCGCAGCCGGCGTCGATCGCGGCGAAGACGTACTTCGGCTGGAAGTGGATGTCGGCGATCACCGGGATCTGCGACTTGCGCGCGATCGCCGGCAGCGCCTCGACGTCGTCCTGGCTGGGCACGGCGACCCGGACGATCTGGCAGCCGGACGCGGTCAGCTCGGCGATCTGCTGGAGGGTGGCGTTGACGTCGGAGGTGAGGGTGGTGGTCATCGACTGCACCGAGACCGGCGCACCGCCACCGACCGGCACCGAGCCGACCATGATCTGGCGGCTGGCCCGACGGGGGGCCAGCGGCGGGGGCGGTACGGCGGGCATACCGAGACTGACAGCGGTCACTTCAGGCACTCACCTTGAGAAGAGCGTGATCGGATTGACGACGTCCGCGGTGACGGTCAGCAGCGTGAAGGCGCCACCGACCAGGATCACCGCGTACGTGAGCGGCATGAGCTTCATGTAGTCCACCCGGCCCGGGTCGCGGCGGCCGATCCGGGCGTACAGCCAGGAGCGGACCCGTTCGAACCAGGCGATGGCGATGTGGCCGCCGTCGAGGGGCAGCAGCGGCAGCAGGTTGAACACGCCGACGAAGAAGTTCAGCGAGATGAACAGGAAGGGCAGCATCTGCCAGAAGCCGTTCGCCAACGCCTCGCCGCCGAGCCGGCTGGCGCCGACCACGCTGATCGGGGTGTCCTTGTCCCGCTCGCCGCCGGTGACGGCGGTCCAGAGGGCGGGCACCTTCTGCGGGATCCGCTTCATCGCCTCGTAGGTGCCGACGGCGAGGTCCTTGGTGTAGCCGGCGGTGGCCGGGATCGCCTCGACCGGGCCGTACGTGACGGTGGCCGGCACGCCCGGCGGCGGGACCGGGCCGGCGACGCCGAGGGCGGAGACGGTCTTCGGGGCGCCGTTCGGGTCGTCCAGCGGCTTGCGCTGCACGGCGGCCAGCGTCACCTGGGCGTCGTTCTGCACGCCGTCGCGCTCGTAGCGGATGGTGGCCTTGCCCGGGGGCAGGTCGCGGACCTTCTTGACCAGCTCGGTGTAGTCGGCCACCGGCGTCCCGTTCACCGCGAGGATCTTGTCGTCGTCGCGCAGCCCGGCCTGCCTGGCGGGGCTGGCCGGATCGCCGGGGGCGCAGTCGCGCTGGGGGTCGGTGGGGATGACGCAGTCCACGACCTTGACGTGCGCCGGCAGCGGGTTGGGCAGGTCCTTGTTCGGCATCCCCACGAACATCGCGACGAGCCAGATGGCGACGATCGCGAGGGCGAAGTGGGTCACCGAGCCGGCGGACATCACGATCGTCCGCTTCCAGACCGGGTAGCGCCACATCGCCCGGTGCTCGTCGCCCGGTTCGACGTCGTCGTCCTGCGGCGTCATCCCGACGATCTTGCAGAAGCCGCCGAGCGGGATGGCCTTGATGCCGTACTCGGTCTCACCGCGGCGGAAGGACCAGAGGGTCGGGCCGAAGCCGACGAAGTAGCGGGTGACCTTCATCCCGAACGCCTTGGCGGTCAGCATGTGACCCGCCTCGTGCAGGCTCACCGAGATGAGAATCCCCAGGGCGATCGCGACCACCCCGAGCAGATAGAGCATCAAGCTTCCTTCCCCGACCCCGAGATGATCTCCTGCGCGTGCGCTCGTGCCCACGACTCGGCCGCGAGCACGTCCTCGACGGTACCTGGTTCGCCGAAATCGGGTGCCTCCTCCAACACCCGGCGCAGGGTGTCGACGATGCCGAGGAAGGGCAGCCGGCCGGCGACGAAGGCGGCGACGCACTCCTCGTTCGCCGCGTTGTAGATCGCCGGGCGGCAGCGGCCGGTCTCGCCGGCGGCCTTGGCCAGAGCGACCGCCGGGAACGCCTCGTCGTCCAGCGGGGCGAACTCCCAGGTGTGCGCGGTGGTCCAGTCGACCGCGGCGGCGGCGTCGGCCACCCGGTCGGGCCAGCCGAGGCCGAGGGCGATCGGCAGCCGCATGTCCGGCGGGCTGGCCTGGGCGAGGGTGGAGCCGTCGACGAACTCGACCATCGAGTGGATCACCGACTGCGGGTGGACCATCACGGTGATGTCGGCGTAGGGCACGTCGAACAGCTCGTGCGCCTCGATCACCTCAAGCGCCTTGTTGACCATGGTGGCGGAGTTGATCGTGACGACCGGGCCCATGTTCCAGGTGGGGTGGGCCAGGGCCTGCGCGGGAGTGACCTCGGTCAGCTCGTCGCGGCGCCGGCCGCGGAACGGCCCGCCGCTGGCGGTGACGACCAGCCGGCGCACCTCGCCGCGGGCCCCGCCGCGCAGGCACTGCGCCAGCGCCGAGTGCTCCGAGTCCACCGGCACGATCTGCCCCGGCCGCGTCACCGCGGCCTTCACCAGCGGGCCGCCGGCCACCAGCGACTCCTTGTTGGCCAGGGCGAGGGTACGGCCGGCGCGCAGCGCCGCCAGGGTCGGCGCCAGCCCCAACGACCCCACCACCCCGTTGAGTACGACGTCGCAGGGCCACTGCGCCAGCTCGGTCATGGCGTCCGGGCCGGCGACGATCTTCGGCAGCCGGAAGTCCCCGGTGGCCCAGCCGCGCCGGCTCGCCTCGGCGTAGAAGGCGAGCTGGAGGTCCTGCGCGGCGGAGGACTTCGCCACCCCGACCGCGTCCACGCCCAGCTCCAGGGCCTGCGCGGCGAGCAGCTCCACGTTGCCGCCGCCGGCCCCGAGCGCCACCACCCGGAACCGGTCCGGGTTGCGCCGCACGATGTCGATGGCCTGGGTGCCGATCGAGCCGGTGGAGCCGAGCAGAACGAGGTCGCGGGGAGTTGTCACGCGGCCATTCTGCCCCGGCGTCACTGTGCGCCCGCTGGGAGCCTCAGCCCTGCGGCGTCGGCTCGGGCGCGAAAGCGGCCTGGGTCATCCGGGCTCACCCCTCGGCGGACAGTCTGCTGACACCCAGCTCGACCGCCGGGACAGCAGCTCCGGCACCAGCCAGCGCTGTCCTCAGGCGTGTCGCAGGAAGGACGACCTATGCCTGGTGAGCGATATACCTGAGAGGCATAAATATGACTCTCAGGTATATCGCTCACCAGCATGTCCGGGGGGGGTGGGCACTACGCTCCGTGACGATCCGGCGGGGGCGACCTACCGCCGGACGGCCTGCGGCCCCGACTCGACCGGATCGGCGCTGAGCAGTCCCCGGCCGCGCAGGTAGGAGTACAGCTCGGCCTGCTGTTCGACGCTCAGACCGTCGATCGGGACCGGGAACACCTGGTACCGGCTGAGCCGGAACAGCAGGTGGTCGGGGATCGGCTCCACCCCGGTCAGCGCCTCCCAGCGCACGATGCCGTCGGAGAGCGCGTTCGCGGCGCGGACGCCCTCGTCCGAGATCGTCCAGGTGATCGGGATGCCGTGCATCTTCCAACTGGCCCGGACCAGCGCCCGCAGGACCAGCGGCGACAGCACCACGGCGGTCACCGCGGCGGCGACCCAGGGCACCGCCTCCAGCGGATCTCCGAGGAGCACGGCGACCAGGGCCGGCAGGAGCAGCACGACCGGGCAGAGCCAGTACAGCAGCAGCGTGTGCCGGTAGGCGCGGCGCAGGGCGGCGGTGAGCCGCCGCCGGTCCGGCTGCGTCTCGAAACTGATCATCACGGCGGAGGACGATACGGCCCACGCGGCGTTCTCCGCTGTCCTGGCAGACGTCAGCCGTCGGCCCGGCGGACGAAGGTTTCCAGCAACTCGCCGCCGTACCAGTCGGTGCGCCGGCCCAGGTGGACCATGCCGAGCCGGCGGGCCACCGCCATCGACGGGTCGTTGCCGGGCGGGATCACCGCGTACACCTGAGGTGTGCCGGCGGCGAACTCGCGGGCCAGCACCGCGCGGGCCGCCTCGGTGGCGTACCCGTGTCCCCAGGAGTCCGGGTGCAGGTGCCAGCCCACCTCGATGTCGTCGGTCTCCGTCACGCCGTCCGCCCCCGGCAGCGGCTTGAGGATCAGGGTGCCGGCGACCCGGCCGGTGTCCCGGACCTCCATCGCCCAGGTGCCGTACCGGCCGGCGTGGCCGGCGTGCCGTTTCCGCCAGATGGCCAGCCGGTCCAGGGCCTGGGCCGGGTCGGTCAGCGGCAGGCCGGACGCGGCCAGCCAGCGGGTGATCTCGGTACGCGAGTAGATGTCGAAGATCCGGTCCAGGTCCGCCGGGGCGTCGGTCCAGTCCCGCAGCACCAGGCGTTCCGTGGTGAGCACCGTCATGACGCGCGATCGTAATGCGTGCCCCGGCGCGGGAGGGGGAAGGAGGTCGCGATGGGCCACGCATGGCAGCGCACGAAGCGGATCACCAGCGCCGCCTTCCGGCCGGTACGCGGCCGGGACATCTCGCTGCACGCCGCCGCGATCACCTTCTACGGGGGGATCGCCGTGGTGCCGGTGGCGCTGCTGGCGATCTGGCTGACCTCGCTGCTCGCGGGCGGGGAGCGGGTCCGCCGGCTCACCTCGTACGCGGTGACCACGCTGCCGGACGCGATCGGGGCGCCCCGGGCGGTGGAGGCGCTGGTCGCGGCCGGGGTGGAGCTGACCCCGCTGCTCGCGCTGGCCGCCCTGCTGCCGGCATCGCTCTACGGCGAGGGGCTGCGTCGGGCGTTCGTCTCGGTCGCCACACCGCCGAACCCCGACGAGTCGCTGGTGGGCTGGCGTGGTCGGCTGCTGCTGCTGCCGCTGCTCGCCCCGGCCCCGGCACTGCTGCTGTCGATCCTGATCGCCCTGCCCACCACCACCTACCTGGTCCGGCAGGGCGGCTGGATCGGCGCGCTCGGCGTGGTGCTGTCGTTCCTGGCGGTGTGGCTCGTGCTCACGCCGGTGCTGATGTGGGTGTTCCGGGTCGTGGGGCCCGCCTCCCCGGACTGGTTGTCCACCCTCCTCCTCGGCTCGTTCACGGCGGCGAACCTCTCCGGCTTCCTGCACGGGTTCGTGCTGTTCGCCTCGCTCCCGATCGACCTGGGGGTGCCCTTCGGCGGCTTCGACGAGATCGGCGCGGGCGTCGCGGTGCTGCTCTGGCTCTACCTGTTCCACGTGATCGTGCTGGCCGGCTACTCCGCCACCCTGGCCCTGAGCCGCTGGCGCGCCCAGCGCCGCTGAAACCCTCCGGCCACAGAAGCCCTCCGGGCGCTGAAGCCCTCCCGCCGGGGGCCGCGCCGCACTAGGCTGCCCGGGCATGAGCGAAGCGAGTGAGCTGCCGGCCCGCGCCGACGTCGTGATCGTCGGATCCGGGCACAACGGGCTGGTCTCGGCCGTCCTGCTGGCCCGGGCCGGGCTGGACGTGCTGGTGCTGGAGGCGGCGGAGGAGATCGGCGGGGCCACCCGCACCGAGAACCCGTTCCCCAAGGTCCCGGGGCTGCGCCACTCCACCGGGTCGTACCTGCTCGGGCTGATGCCGCCGGAGCTGCTCGCCACGCTCGACGTGCGGATCCCGGTGCTGCGCCGCGACCCGCACTACTTCCTGCCCACGCCGGGCGGCATCGGCTCGCCGTACCTGCTCTTCGGCAGCGACGTCGCGGCGACCCGCAAGCAGCTCGCCGAGTTCTTCTCCCCCGCCGACGCGGCCGCCGACGACGCGTTGCAGGCCGAACTGGCCCAGCTGCGCGAGGACCTGGCGCCGGCCTGGCTGGCCGAGCCGCTGCCGGTGGAGGAGACCGCCGAGCGGTACGTCCGCCCGGCGCTGCGGCAGGTCTTCGTCGACCTGGTGCGCGGCTCGGTCGCCGACCACCTGGCCCGCTTCGACTTCCGCTCCGAGCTGCTGGTCAGCATGTACGCGGTCACCGACGGCCTCTCCGGCCTGAACGCCGGCCCGGACGATCCCGGCACCGGACACAATTTCCTGGTGCACAACATGTGCCGGCTGCCCGGCGCGGGCGGCACCTGGATGATCGCCCGGGGTGGCATGGGCACCGTCTCGCGGACCTTCGCGGAGGCCGCCCGCGCCGCCGGGGCCACCATCCGCACGGGTACGCCGGTGACCGGGGTGACCCTGGACGGCGGCGCGGCCAGCGGGGTGACCCTCGCCGACGGCCGGCACGTCGCCGCCCCGGTGGTGCTCGGCGCCTGCGACCCGTACCGGCTGATGGACCTGCTGCCCGACGGCGCGCTCCCGGCGCCGCTGCACGAGCGGATGACGGCGGTCCGCCGCCCCGGCACCACCCTGAAGCTGAACCTGGCGCTGACCGGGCTGCCCCGCTTCGCCTGCCTGCCGGCGGGGGCGCCGAGCCCGTTCGGCTCCACCATCCACCTGCTCCCCGGCTCGGCCTCGCTGGTCGGCGGGGGCGGCGAGGCGCCGATGGCCGCGCTGCGCGCGATGTGGGCGGACGTGCAGGCCGGCCGGCTGCCCGAGGAGCCGACCATCGAGTGGTACCTGCACACCACCGTCGACCCGTCGCTCTCGGACGAGGCCGGCCACCACTCCTCGGCCCTGTTCGTGCAGTCGGTCCCCTACGAGCTGGCCGGCACCACCTGGGACGAGGCCATGCCCGGGTACGTCGAGAAGCTGATCGCCATCTGCGAGCGGTACGCCCCCGGCGCCGGCGATCTGATCGCCGACGCGGTACCGCTGCCCCCGCCCGGCATCGAGGCGCACTTCGGCATCACCGGCGGGCACATCCACCACGTGGACAACACCGTCTCGTTCACCGACCGCATGCCGTACGCGACCGGCGTCGACGGCGTCTACGCGGGCAGCGCCGGCTGCCACCCGGCGGGCAGCGTGATCGGCGCCGCCGGCCACAACGCCGCCCGCCGCATCCTCAGCGACCTCGGTCGCTGACCTCACCGCCGGCCTCGGCGGGGGGCAGATCGCCGGGGCGGCGGATGAGGGAGAGACCGACGAGCAGCAGGTAGAGGACGAGGCTGAGGATCGGGTCGACGAAGACGAAGGCGAAGGCGATCAGGTAGAGCAGTGGGCGCAGCAGCAATCGCCGCGAGACCGCCCGGGCCAGTTGGGGATCCAGGTCGGGGTGGAGCAGCCGCCGCTTCCGAGCCCACCACCAGCTCAGGTTGAAGAAGAGCGACTCGCCGAGCACGGTGCCGAGGTAGAGGCCGGCGGTCAGCCGCTGCTCGGTCGCACTGCCGCGCAGGTTGTCCGACAGCAGGTCGGCGGTGAACGGGATGGCGGCCACGAAGAGCAGCACGAGCAGGTTGAACACCAGCAGCAGCTGGTCGACCCGGACCACGTACCGCCACATGTTGTGATGGCCGAGCCAGATCTGGCCGGCGATCCCGAAGGTGATCACGTACGCCAGGTAGGTGGGCCAGGCGTGGGCGAGGGCGTCGGGAAGCTCCCTCCCGGTGGCCCTGGCCGGACCGTACTGGAGCAGTTCGACGGCCATCACCGTCAGCACGACCGCGAAGACACCGTCGCTGAACGTCTCCACCCGGGAGGCGTCCCGGGCCATCTCCCGGTCACGCCTGAACCGGTACCCGCTCCTGCCCGCGCCGTCGGCCACGCCGCCCCCCCTTCCCGACCTGATGGTCACCCGGCGGGGGCGGCGGGCGCGGGGAAACCGCTAGTGCGGTGTCCACAAACGTTCACCGGGTTTCCGATGCACCGTTGTGGATCCTCGCCGTGTGGGCGAGCGACTCCCCACCTGGTGGTGGGGCGGGCCTCCGCGGGCCAACTGATCCTCGCGCCGTCAACGCGGGGCGGCGGGGATCACGCCGGGACCGACCGGCACCAGGCAGGTGCCGGCCGGCTCGACGGTGCGTGACCACCTCGGGCAGCACGACGGCTGCTGTGGGGGTGGTGGGTCCGCCACCCGGACTGCGGGTGGCGATGCTGGCGGCCGCGACCAGGTCGCGGTGCCCGGAGAACTGGCAGTGCGGGCAGGACAGGCTCCGCCCGCGCGGTTTCGGCACCCGGCGGTGACAGACAGGGCAGGTGGACGAGGTTCCCCGCTCGTCAACCAACCGGACCGTGATGCCGGCCAAGGTGGCCTTCTCGGTGAGGATCTGCAGGAGCCAGCCGATCTGCCACTGCCGCAGCCGCAGGTTGTGCCGCCGCCCCGCCGCGATGTCCAACACCCCGCGCGGGTCACCGACATGCAGCACACCCACCCGCCGCCGCACCGCCCAGGACACCACCGTGGCGGCGGCTTCGTGCTGGGCCTGACGGACCCTACGCCGGTGCCGGCCCTCCACCAAGCGGGCGCGGCGCCGGTGCTGGCGCCACCGCCGCGACCCCCGCTGACCCGGCTTCGGGGCGCGGCGGGCCACGGCGCGGCGGCGGGCCTTGCTGTCGGCCAGGTGCATGCGGTGCTC
Organism: Micromonospora sp. L32; assembly: GCF_052068055.1. NCBI lineage: Bacteria > Bacillati > Actinomycetota > Actinomycetes > Micromonosporales > Micromonosporaceae > Micromonospora > Micromonospora sp. L32. The sequence goes on from NZ_JBQHDD010000003.1 coordinate 316,566, forward strand.
CGCGCGGACAGCCCGCCCCGACACCAACAGCCCCTCACCGTCCGGGCCGGCCACCGCATACGGGTGAATGATCCCCACATCCACCCCCGCCACCCGGCCCGGATCCGGCCCTTCACCCGCTGGGTAGGTCGCCACCGGAACCTCGGCGCTCACGTCGAGGAACAGCCGGCCGCCCTCACACAGCAGGGTGACCGAGCGGACCTGCTCGACCGGATACGGCACCTCCCGCGCCAGCCTGACCCACAACGACGACGTGCCCCTAGCCGTGGGAAGGCGGACCCGACGGCCCTGGAGGGTGAAGGTGCCGTGATACCAGCGCACCGGCATCAACGCCCGCCGACGACGCGGAAACCGCACCGACAGGTCCCCGTCCTGGCAGGCTTACGCCGCCGCGAACCACGCATCGGAGAACCGGCGCAACACCGACCTGGCACCTGTGCTGTCCAACTCGCCGAACGTGCCCGGCCCCGACACCGCCAACTCGCGGCACAACTCCTGATAGCCCACCAGCGGTGCATCACCGCGGCGGCGCCGCCACGCGTTGGCCTCCAGGACACACGCCCAGACGTCACCGGCCGAGCGCAGCAATGCGAAACACCGCCGCCGCTGCCCCGCCGTCAACCGCAGAGCTACACGAGCCGTGCGATACACGACCCGAGGCCCGTTGGGATCCCGACGACGAGGCACAACCACACCCAACCCCACGGATACGACAAATCCCGGCAGCAGCCAACCCGGCGAACGTTAGTGGACACCGCACTAGCTGAGCGCCTCGCCGGCCGGGGCGGGGGTCTGCTCGTCGGCGCGGTGCGCGCGGATCTTGTGGCCGACGCTGGTCAGGCAGCGGCCGCTGGGCATGTCGAACTTCCAGCCGTGCAGCTGGCAGGTGAGCTGGTCGCCGTCGACGATGCCGAACCGGCTCAGGTCGGCCTTCAGGTGCGGGCAGCGGCGCTGCACTACCCAGTCGCCGATGGTGATGTCCTCCGCGTCGACGGCCCGCTCGTGCTCGTCGTACCAGCCCTCGGCGTACTGGAGGCGCTCCTCGGAGAGGCACTTGAAGAAGGCGTAGACGAACTCGTTGTACTGGCCGATCCGGGCCGCCGAGAAGCGGCAGGAGAGGAAGAGGGAGTTGACCCAGTCCACCTCTTCGATGTGTAGCAGATGCTCGATCAGCGCCCGCTCGGTACGGAACCGGTAGCGCACCTTCTCGTCCGCGTACGGGCGGACCTCCTTGCCCGGGAAGTCCACCACGATCGACTCGACGCTCTCGCCGTCGTAGCCGACCAGGTCGAAGCGGACCGGGCCGCCGACGCCCTTGGCCAGGTAGATCGACTCGTCCAGCAGCGGCTCGATGCGGCGCTTCATCTCGCCGAGCACGTCCACCTCGGGGTGCCGCCAGGACGCCTTCTCCGCCTCGATGATCGGGCGCTTGCGCTCCCGCATCTCCTCCAGGTGCGCGGTCTTGTTCGCGAAGAACTCCTCCACCGGCACCGGGTGGGTGGTGCTCGCGCCCTCCGTGGTCACCTCGGCGACGCTGCCCGGCAGCAGCACGATGCCGTTGGTGCCGCCCACCTTGGCGTACTCGGCGAGGAAGACCGACTGGTCGGGGAAGATGTTGCCCTCGTCGCCGTGGATGTCGTTGAACTGCCACAGCGCGTCGTCGAGGAAGCACGGCGGGCCGGCGATCGGGAAGACGTGGTCGGCCTTGAGGTCGTCGATGTAGCGCCAGGTGCGGTCGAACTGCCGGTCGCGCTTCTGCTTGCCGAACGCGGTCTTGGCCGCCTGCGGCAGCTCGTAGACCATCGGGTACCAGATCGCGCCGGAGAACTGGAGCAGGTGCGCGTGCACGTGGCCCAGCTCGGCGAAGACGCTCAGGTCCGTCGGGCGGGCGTCGTTCTGGTTGAGCAGCCGGACCCCGTCGTACTCCACCCAGAGCGAGGAGTCGCCGATCGGGCCGTCGGTCGGGCTGGTCAGCGCCTGGATCATGATCTTCAGGCCGCCGTCGAGCTCCACGACCTGCTCGTTCGGGGCCTTGAGGAACTTCGTGAAGCCGAGCGCCCGCAGCTCGTCCTCCATCTCCGAGGTGGGGAACTCGGGGAGGAGCACGGTGGCGTCCTTCGAGACGTACCGCTTGAGGTGGGCGGCGTCGAAGTGGTCCCGGTGCAGGTGCGAGACGTACAGGTAGTCGACGTCGCCGAGCGCCGCCCAGTCGAGCTGGGAGTTGTCCGGGAAGGGGAACCACGAGGCGAAGTAGGCGGGATTGACCCACGGGTCGCACAGGATGCTGCCCGCGGCCGTGTCGATCCGCATGCTGGCATGTCCCGTACCGGTCACTCGCACCGCAGTCCCCCTCAAAACGACAATCAAGGTGTACGTCAGAACGCTACCGGAGGCAGTGTGGTCGCCGACCCGCGACGCCGCCAGAGGCGTTGCGCCCCCGTGGTGGGGGTCATCGGCCCGGTCCGCCCGGCGCTCCCCCGCCCGCGTACCCCCATCAGGCCGGACCCTGCGCCGGGCCCGCCGCGGGGCGTGCCAGACTAACCGGAGATCCGATCGCGAGGGAAGGACCGACAGTGGCAGGAAGCGAGCCGGTAACCGCGCCAGATCAGCACAAGCCCGGGCACCGCAGGTCCGGACGGATCGGCGCGGTGCTCTCCGCGTTGGCGCTGCTGGCGATGCTGTGCGGCAACCACGAGGGCAGGGTCGAGGACATCTGGCTGGTCGGCCTGGCCGTGCTGCTGCTGGCGATCGTCATCGGCGACGCCGTGCTGCGCCGCAACGGCCTGCGCTCCTGACCCGACCGCCGCGCCGGACCACGAACGCGTGAAGGGCCCACCCCCGAGGGGGTGGGCCCTTTTCGTCACGTCGATCCCCGTCGCTCCGGTCCCGTCGCTGCTGTCTCGCCGCGGCGGTCCCCCTCGCGCGGTCAGCGGCCGAAGAGGATGTCCTGCACGTCCTTGAGCGCGGCGTCGACCTCGGCCTCGAAGTAGCCGCCCGGCACCAGCCCGAAGCGCAGGGTGTCCAGGTCCTTCGGGTTCACCGGCATCGGGTTGCGGCCCTGCATGCCGCCGAGCAGCGTCTCGAAGAACCGGTCCACCTGGTCCGGGTCGTATCCGCTGCCGAAGCGACGCACCTGGAAGCTGCGCCGGATCTGGTCGACCCGGTAGAGGTCGCTGCCGGGCGGACCGGCCATCGGCGGGCCGCCCATCGGCGGGCCGCCCACCGGCGGACCGGCCATCGGCGGCGGGCCACCCATCGGCGGGCCACCGAGCGCCGGCTGCGGCATCGGCGGGCCGGCCGGGCCGCGCCCGCGCATGTCGCGCTGGTCCCGCTCCGGCATCCGGATCTCGGCGGTCATGTCGGCCCGGCCGTGCCGGCCCGCCTCGAAACCGTCGAACCGCGGCTCCTCCGGGGCGCCGTAGCCACCCGGCCCCTGGGGCAGGCCGCGCTGCGGCGGACCGCCGTGCCCGCCCGGGCCGCCCGGACCACCGGGACCCATCGGCCCGCCCGGGCCGGGACCACCCGGACCGCGCGGCGCGTCGTAGCCGCCCCGGGGGGCGTCGTACCCGCCGGCGAAGGCGCCGGTGGGCTCGTCGTACCGGTTGCCGTAGCCCTGCGGGCCGGCCTGGGCCGGCATGGCACGCGGCGGGAGCGGCTGCGGCACCGGGGACAGGCCGCGGTGGTCGTCGCGCATCGGCGGGCCGAGGCGGTCGGCGCCCCGCGGGTCGCCGCCGCGACCGCCGAGGCCGCCGCGCTCCTCCAGCTCGGCCAGCTGCCGCTCGACCCGGTCCAGGTGCAGGTCGACCTGCCACTCGTCGTAGCCATTGAAGCGGACCCGGAAGACGACGTCGTGGACCTCCTGGGAGGCCACGGGCGCGCCGACCGGCTGGCCGGCGAGTGTCGCCTCGACCCGGTCCAGGAAGGCGTCCACCTCGTCGACCTTGTATCCCCGGCGGAGCGCCTTACGCCGGAAACGCTGACCCTGACTCGCCACTATGTCTCCTGGTCTCGTCGCTACGCCCGGTCACGCCCGCGCGGCGCATCGGTGTCCCTGTCCTCGGCGGCAGCCAACTGCCCGCACGCGCCGTCGATCTCGCGCCCCCGGGTGTCCCGCACCGTGGTGGACACCCCGGCCTCGCGGAGTCGCCGGACGAACTCGCGCTCGACCGGCTTCGCGCTCGCGTCCCAGCGGCTGCCGGGTGTCGGGTTGAGCGGGATGAGGTTCACGTGGGCCAGCTTGCCGGCCAACAGCCGCCCGAGCAGGTCCGCCCGCCACGGCTGGTCGTTCACGTCCTTGATCATCGCGTACTCGATCGACACGCGGCGCCCCGTCCGGGCCACGTAGTCCCACGCTGCGTCCAGCACCTCGGCTACCTTCCAGCGCTGGTTGACCGGCACGAGTTCGTCGCGCAGATCATCATCGGGCGCGTGCAGCGACAGCGCAAGGGTCACTGAGAGGTCTTCGCTGGCCAGTCGGCGGATGGCCGGAACCAGGCCGACCGTGGAAACGGTGATGTGCCGCTGCGACAGGCCCAGCCCCTCGGGGGCCGGCGCGACCAGCCGACGGATCGCCGCCACCACCCGGTTGTAGTTCGCCAGCGGCTCGCCCATGCCCATGAAGACGACGTGCGACAGCCGCGGCGGCGACCCGGCCACCGCACCCGAGGCCGCGACGCCGGCGAGGTAGACCGCCTGGTCGACGATCTCGGCCGTGGACAGGTTGCGGGTCAGCCCGGCCTGGCCGGTGGCGCAGAACGGGCACGCCATGCCGCAGCCGGCCTGACTGGAGATGCAGACGGTGACCCGGTCCGGGTAGCCCATCAGCACGCTCTCCACCAGCGAGCCGTCGTGCAGCCGCCAGAGCGCCTTGCGGGTGGCGCCGTCGTCGCAGGCCAGCTCGCGGACCGGGTTGAGCAGGGTCGGCAGCAGCGCGCCGGCCAGCCGCTCCCGGGTGGCTGCCGGCAGGTCGGTCATCTGCTCCGGGTCGCGCACCAGCCGACCGAAGTAGTGGTTGGAGACCTGCTTCGCGCGGAAGGCCGGCTCGCCCAGCTCGGTCACCAGCGCCTGCCGGCCCGGCAGGTCCAGGTCGGCGAGGTGGCGGGGCGGCATCGCGGGCCGGCGCCCGGGGGCGTCGGGGTCTACGGGGATCACAGGCAGGCTCGTCATGGCCGGTCCAGTCTGACACGCCGACCGGGGAACACAGCCGTCCGGAGGTGCCGAATCGACCCCCACCGGGCGGGCGACACAATCTGCCGGGCGTGATTCATGCCTCAGCCCACCACCGGCACGAAGACCGCCAGCAGCAGGTACGCGGCGGGAACGGCGAAGAGGATCGAGTCGAGCCGGTCCATCAGGCCGCCGTGCCCGGGCAGCAGGTTGCTCATGTCCTTCACGCCCAGGTCACGCTTGATCATGGACTCGCCGAGGTCGCCGAGGACCGCCGCGACGGAGACCGCGACCCCGAAGAGCGCGCCCCACCACGGTGCCAGGTCGAAGAGCAGCCAGAGCAGCACGGCGCTGCCGACCGCCGCCGCCGAGACCGACCCGGCGAAGCCCTCCCAGGACTTCTTCGGGCTGATCGAGGGGGCCATCGGGTGCTTGCCGAAGGACACCCCCGCCGCGTACCCGCCGGTGTCGGAGAGCACCACGGCGACCAGGGTCGCCAGCACCCGCAGGTGGCCGTCGTCGGGCGCCGCCGCGAGCAGCGCCGCGAAGCCGCCGAGGAACGGCACGTAGACCGCGATCAGGGTGGCCGCGGTGAGGTCCCGCTGGAAGCCGCCCGGGCCGTCGCCGAGCCGCCAGATCATCGTGCCCAGCACGGTGACCAGCAGACCCAGGCTGAGCGCGTCCGGCCCGGCGTACCAGGCCAGCCCGATCATCAGCACGCCGCCGGCGATCAGCGGCACCAGCGGTGGGTGGGCGCCGCTGCGGCGTACCGCCCGGGCCATCTCCCAGATGCCCACGCCGATCGCGCCGGCCACCACGGCGAGGAACGCCGGCAGGTAGAAGAAGAGCGGGATCAGGATCAGCGCGCCGAGCCCGAGGCCCACCCCGATGGCGGCCGGCAGGTTACGGCCGGCCCGGCTGGGCGCCGACTGCCCGGTCGCCGGCCGGTCCGCGCTGGCCCGACGCCGGCCGGGCTGCCGCCGGCCGGGGGGCCGCTGCGGGTCGCGCTCCGGCTCGCCGGCCTCCCGCACCGGGGGGAACTGGGAGGTCGGCACGTCGTCGTCGCGCACCGGCGGGAGCGAGGAGGTGGGCATGTCGTCGTCGCGCGGCGGGCGCCCCGGACCGCGCCGGTCGTACCCGTCGTCGTAGGCCCCGTAGCGGTCGGCGTCGTGGCGGTCGTACGGGCCGCCGTGCCCGTCGTACGGGTCGAGGGCGGGCTCGTCGTACCGGCGGGCGGTCGGCCGGGGGCGGGCCTGCGGCCCGGCGTACAGGTCGGCGCCGGACTGCCGGTTCCACGGGCCGGTGGGCTCGACGTCACGCTCCGGCCAGGGCAGCGCGGGCGGGCGTTCGGGTCGGTCCCAGCCGCGAGGCTCGGTGCCGCCGTAGGGGTCGGGGTGGGACATCACGCACCGTGCGGGAACGGTACGAGTTCCACCACATGCCGCAAGACCAAGGCCATCCCCTACACGCGTGACTGTTCCGTCCGGTTGACCGGCCCGACGGCCGGCCGATTCCCCCCGTTCACCGCGCGGTGGCCGGGAATCGTGCCGAGCCTACTGCACGGGGCGGCCGGGGGCGGCGGACGAGGCCAGCCGGCCACCGGCAGCCGGGCGCAGCCACGGTACGGCGCCGGCGAGATCACCTGCGACGGCGGCACCACGAGCCTCGCGATGAGCTTCTACCGGCCGACCCGGTCCTGCATTCGGGGCGGGCCGTCGTGCGGTTCGAGCTGCACGACGCGTACCAGGGGACGACGCTGATTGAGACGACCCGGAACGTGCGGATCTCGCGCTGAACGAGGCGAGGCCCGCTCCCCGGATGCGGGGGGCGGGCCTCGGTGGCGTCCGGGACGGGGTGTCCCGTCCGGGCGGCTACACCTCGAGCAGCTCGGTCTCCTTGTGCTTGACCAGCTCGTCGACGCTGGCCACGTACCGCTGGGTCAGGTCGTCGAGCTCCTTCTCGGCGCGGCGGCCCTCGTCCTCGCCGACCTCGCCGTCCTTGACGAGCCGGTCCAGCTCTTCCTTGCCCTTGCGGCGGATGTTGCGGATGGCCACCTTGGCCTCCTCACCCTTGTGCCGGGCCACCTTGATCATCTCGCGGCGGCGCTCCTCGGTCATCTGGGGGAGCAGGATGCGCAGCTGGTTGCCCTCGTTGTTCGGGTTCACGCCGAGGTCGGAGTCGCGGATCGCCTTCTCCATGGCGTTGATCTGCGAGTTGTCGTACGGCTTGATGATCACCATGCGCGGCTCGGGAACCCCGATGGAGGCCATCTGGGGCAGCGGGGTGGGGGTGCCGTAGTAGTCGATGACGACCTTGGAGAACATGGCGGCGTTGGCGCGGCCGGTGCGGATGGCGCCGAACTCTTCCTTGGCGTGCTCGATGGCACGGTCCATCTTCTCTTCGGCCTCGAGGAGGGTGTCGTCGATCACCGGTCTCCTCGCCTCCTTCTGTTACTCGTGGTGGGCTCTGCTGCTGTCCGTCGGAGGACCGCCGAGACGGTCGGCCGGGGGAGTTCAGGCGGTGATCAGGGTACCGATCTTGTCGCCGCCGACGGCGCGAATGATCGTGTCGTCGCCCTGGGCGCCGAAGACCAGCATCGGCAGGCCGTTCTCCATGCAGAGGCTGAACGCGGCGGCGTCGGCCACCCGCAGGTTGCGGCGCAGCACCTCGGAGAAGGTGATCGAGTCGAACTTGCTGGCGGAGGGGTCGATCCGGGGGTCGGCGGTGTAGACGCCGTCGACGCCGTTCTTGCTCATCAGCACCACGTCGGCGCGGATCTCCAGCGCGCGCTGGGCGGCAACCGTGTCGGTGGAGAAGTACGGCATGCCGGCGCCCGCGCCGAAGATGACCACGCGGCCCTTCTCCAGGTGCCGGATGGCGCGCAGCGGGATGTACGGCTCGGCGACCTGGGCCATCGTGATCGCGCTCTGCACGCGGGTCTCGATGCCCTCCTTCTCCAGGAAGTCCTGGAGGGCGAGGCAGTTCATCACGGTGCCGAGCATGCCCATGTAGTCGGCCCGGGCCCGGTCCATGCCGCGCTTCTGCAGCTCGGCGCCGCGGAAGAAGTTACCGCCGCCGACCACCACGGAGACCTGCACGCCGTGGCGGACCACGGTGGCGATCTGCCGGGCGATGGCCTGTACGACGTCCGGGTCGACGCCGATCGCCCCGCCGCCGAAGACCTCGCCGGAGAGCTTCAGCACCACCCGGCGGGCCCGCCCGGGCGGCGGCGCCGTCGGGTCGTCCGCTTCCAGGCTCCGGTCACTCACAACCTGTGTCATCCGCCCCGCCCTTCCCCGCGCGCACGTCCTGCACGCCATGTACCCCGCAACTGCCGCTGCCGACCCTATGTGACGAGGAGGCCGCGGTGCCTGTCACGTACACCGGCGGCCTCCTCGTCGACGTTTCCTGCCCTCGGGCGCGTCACACGCCCGATCCGGCGGCTCAGGCCTGGCCGACCTCGAACCGCAGGAAGCGGGTCACCTCGATGCCGGCCTCGGCCAGCACCTGCTTCACCGTCTTCTTGTTGTCGGCCACCGACGCCTGCTCGACGAGGACGTAGTCCTTGAAGAAGGCGTTGACCCGACCCTCGACGATCTTCGGCAGCGCCGCCTCGGGCTTGTTCTCCTCGCGGGCGGTCTGCTCGGCGATGCGCCGCTCGGACTCGACGACCTCGGCCGGCACCTCGTCCCGGGTGAGGTACTTCGGCCGCATGGCGGCGATCTGCATGGCGGCGCCGCGCGCGTCGGCGTCACCGGCCTCGTCGGTCTGGCCGGCGTACTCCACCAGCACGCCGACGGCCGGCGGCAGGTCCTGGCTCTTGCGGTGCAGGTAGACCGCGACGTTGCCGTCCAGCTTGGCGAAGCGGTTGAGCACCAGCTTCTCGCCGATCTTGGCGGACTGCTCCTGGATCAGGTCGGCGACGGTCTTGCCGTCCAGCTCGGAGGCGAGCAGCTCCTCGGCGTTGCTGACGCCGCTGCGCTCGCCGTGCTCGACCAGCTGCTGGGCCAGGGCGACGAACGCCTCGTTCTTGGCGACGAAGTCGGTCTCGCAGTTGAGCTCCAGCAGGGCCTTGCCGGAGTGGGCGATCAGGCCGTTGGCGGCGGTACGGCCGGCCCGCTTGCCCACGTCCTTGGCGCCCTTGACACGCAGGATCTCGACGGCCTTGTCGAAGTCGCCCTCGGCCTCGGTCAGCGCCTTCTTGCAGTCCATCATGCCGGCGCCGGTGAGGTCGCGGAGCTTCTTGACGTCCGCGGCGGTGAAGTTGGACATGGCTCTCTCTTCGATGTCGGAACTGCGGGGTGGGATGGTCTGGGTGCCGGTTACCCGGATCCGGGCCGGATGTGCCCGGCGTACCCGCCGCTCCCCACCGTCGGTGAAAACGGACGGTGGGGAAGCGGCGGTGCGGTCACTCCGCGGCGGCGGTCGCCGGCTGCTCGGCCGGCTTCTCGGCCGGCTGCTCAACCTGCTGCGCCGGCTGCTCGTCGGCCTTCTTCGGCTCCTCGAGCAGCTCGCGCTCCCACTCGGCCAGCGGCTCGTCGGCGCCGACCTGGCCCGGCTCGGGCTTCTCGTCGGTGCCCCGGCGGCGGCCGGAGCGGGCGATCAGACCGTCGGCGACGGCGGCGGCCACGACCCTGGTCAGCAGCTCGGCCGAGCGGATCGCGTCGTCGTTGCCCGGGATCGGGAAGTCGACCTCGTCCGGGTCGCAGTTGGTGTCGAGCACCGCGATCACCGGGATGCCCAGCTTGCGGGCCTCGTCGACGGCGATGTGCTCCTTCTTGGTGTCGACCACCCAGATCGCGGCCGGGAGCTTCTGCATGTCCCGCAGACCACCGAGGGTCTTGGTGAGCTTGGTCTTCTCGCGGAAGAGCTGCAGGGTCTCCTTCTTGGTGTAACCCGCGGCGGTGCCGGTCAGGTCACCCAGGGCCTCCAGCTCCTTCATCCGCTGAAGGCGCTTGTACACCGTCTGGAAGTTGGTCAGCATGCCACCGAGCCAGCGGTGGTTGACGTACGGCTGGCCGACCCGGGTCGCCTGCTCGGCGATGGCCTCCTGGGCCTGCTTCTTGGTGCCGACGAAGAGGATGCTGCCACCCTCGGCGACGGTCCCACGCACGAACTCGTAGGCCTTCTCGATGTAGTCGAGGGTCTGGCGCAGGTCGATGATGTAGATACCGTTGCGCTCGGTGAAGATGAAGCGCTTCATCTTCGGGTTCCAGCGCCGGGTCTGGTGCCCGAAGTGGACACCGCTCTCCAGCAGCTGACGCATGGTCACGACGGCCATGGTGGGTACTCCTATTGTCCCTGGTTGTCCCGTCCGGCCGGCGGCCGGACGCCTGGCGCCCGGTCGTCGGCCATGACGGACCCGACCAAGATCGGGACCAGGGAGGCCGCCGCCCCACGACGAACCGTGGAGAGGGCGCGCGAGGTCGACCGCGCGAGGCGGTCGCCAGTCGACCAGTGTACGCGCCTGTCGCGCCGCCGAGCTGGCGGGTGCGCGAACCCGCCGGTCCGATGCTCCCGTCGCGAATTCGGACGCGGCACGCCGACCGGGATCTCCGGCACCTGCTCCGCACCGCACCGACCTGGGCCCTGGGAGGGCGGCCGCCGGCCGGCTCGGGTCGGCCGGCGGCGTCCCGCCCGCGTCAGCCGGCGGCGGGCGCGCTGCGCCCGGGTCAGCCGGCGGCGAGCGCGGCGGCGAGGAAGAGCACCAGCCCGACGGTCAGGTAGGCGGTCGGCGGGCGCAGCCAGCCCCGCGCCCCGTCGGCCATCGCCAGGCCGCCGGTGCGCAGCCCGTACAGGCCGGCGGCGAAGATCGGCAGCCCGGTGACGAGGAAGGTGCCGACGACGACGTGCGACGTCGAGACCGGGTCGCCGGTCAGGCCGTGCAGCAGCACCCGCAGCGCGGGGAGCTCGAAGACCAGCACCAGCAGGACGAGGAGCACCGCCAGCGCCGGCCGGCGGGTCCGGTAGACGCCGTCGGAGGGCCCGCCGGCCGGACGGTACGCCGCCTCGGGGCCCACCGCGCCGTCCAGGCGGGGCATGACCGGAGGCATCGGGCCGGTCGGCATCTCCAGCGGGTGCGCCGGCTCGGCGGGGCGGGCCGGCTCGACGATCGGGTACCCGCCCAGCGGGGCGGACCGGACCCGATCCGGCCGCTCCCCCGCCTCCACGCCGGCCGACCCGGGGCCGCCGAGTCGGTCGACACCGCTGGTCAGCGGCCCGGCACCGGTGGTGGAGAGCCGGTCGACGGAGGTCAGCGGGCCCGCGCCGGTGGTGGTGAGGGGGTCGGCGGTCTCCCGGGCCGCCCGCCGGCCGGGGCGGTCGCCCGGCAGCTCGCCAGAGACGTCGGGGTCGTCGGCACGGCGTGAGCGGGTCGCGCGGTATCCCTCGGACTCGCCCCGGGAGTCTCCGAGCGGGTCCGCCGCGCCGTAACGCCCGGTCTGGCCGTACCGTCCGGGGCCGCCCGGATCGGCGAACCGGCCCTCCTCCGCGGCGCGCTGCTCGGGGGTCGGGTACTCGTCATCCCGGGTGCGGGACTCGCCCGCGCCGCGCCAGTCCGGCTCGCCGTAGCCGCGCTCCTGCCCGGCGGGATACCAGCGCGACTCCTGATCTTCGGGATAGCTCCGTCGTGCGTCCACGTCCGGCACCGTATGCGACCCACCCCACCGGCGCCATCCGTCCCTCCCGGCACAGGTCCGGGCTCTTCGGCGGCGGAGCCCTCCCCTGCCTGCGGCGGCCGGGCCCCTAGCACGGGACACCCATGATCGTCCGCCTGTCCACAGGCCGGCTCGTCGTCCACAGGCACCCCGCCGCCGGCCCCGGCGCGGCCGCCGGCCGGACCACCCTGACCGGCATGACGAAGCGGAACCAGGCGGTCGGCGCGTACGGCGAGCGGTGCGCCGTCCGGCACCTGATCGGGGCCGGGCTGCGGCCGGTAGCCCGCAACTGGCGCTGCCCGGACGGGGAGATCGACATCATCGCCTGGGACGGCCGGGTGCTCGCCTTCTGCGAGGTGAAGACCAGACGCACCGACGACTACGGCACCCCGGCCGAGGCGGTCGTGCCGGCCAAGGCCCGCCGGTTGCGCGGGCTCGCCGCCCGCTGGCTGGCCGAGAGCGGGGTCGACGCCGACGAGGTGCGCTTCGACGTGCTGGCGGTCCGGCTGTCCGCCGCCGGCGCGGCCCGCGTCGAGCACCTCAAGGGGGCGTTCTGATGCGTACGCCGGGGGTGCTGGCGTGAGCTACGCCAAGGTGTTCAGCGTGGGGCTGGTCGGGGTCACCGGCCACCTGGTCGAGGTGGAGGCCGACCTGGCCGCCGGGCTACCGGCGGTGGTCATCTCCGGCCTGCCCGACAGCGCCCTGCACGAGGCGCGCGACCGGGTACGGGCCGCGATCGTCAACTCGGGTCAGCGCTGGCCCAACCGGCGGATCACGCTCAACCTGCTGCCCGCGACGATGCCCAAGTACGGCTCCGCCTTCGACCTGGCCATCGCGGCGGCGGTGCTGGGCGGCTCCGGAGAGCTGCCCCTGGTGCCGCTGGACGGCGTGGTGATCCTCGGCGAGCTGGGCCTGGACGGGACGGTCCGGCCGGTGCGCGGGGTGCTGCCGATGGTGGCGGCCGCGGCCCGGGCCGGGCGGGACCGGGTGATCGTGCCGGTGGAGAACGCCGCCGAGGCGGCGGTCATCCCCGGGATCCGGGTCCGGGCGGTCGACACGCTGCACCGGCTGGCCTGCTTCGTCCGCGACGGCAGCCCGCTGATCGAGCCGCCCGCCACGCCGGCGCCGCCCCCGGTCGACGGCCCGGATCTGGCCGAGGTGGCGGGGCAGGCGCTGGGCCGCCGGGCGCTGGAGGTGGCCGCCGCGGGCGGGCACCACCTCGCCCTGCTGGGGCCGCCCGGCGCGGGCAAGACCATGCTCGCCGAGCGGCTCCCCTCGATCCTGCCGGAGCTGGACGACGCCGCCGCGCTGGAGGTCACCGCGCTGCACTCGATCGCCGGGCTGCTCCCGCCGGGCGGCCGGCTGCTGCGCCGGCCGCCGTTCCAGGCGCCGCACCACACGGCGACCATCCCCTCCCTGGTCGGGGGCGGGTCCGGGCTGGCCCGGCCGGGAGCCGTTTCGCTGGCCCACCGGGGCGTGCTCTTTCTCGACGAGGCGCCCGAGTTCAGCAAGGGCGCGCTGGAGGCGCTGCGGCAACCGCTGGAGCATGGCCGGATCCAGCTGGCCCGCAGTGGGGGCGGCACCGAGTACCCGGCCCGCAGCCAACTGGTGCTGGCCGCCAATCCGTGCCCGTGCGCGAAGCCGGCCGGCGACGCGTACTGCGAGTGCAGTCCGCTGGCCCGGCGGCGGTACCTGGGCCGGCTCTCCGGGCCGTTGCTGGACCGGATCGACGTGCAGGTGAAGCTGCTGCCGGTGCGGGCGGCGGAGCTGATGGAGGCCGCCGTGGCCAGCGAGTCCTCGGCGACCGTGGCGGCCCGGGTCGCCACGGCCCGGCAGGCCGCGGCGGTGCGCTGGGCTCCGGTGGGCCGCCGGCTCAACGCCGAGATCCCCGGCCCGCACCTGCGACAGCCGCCCTGGCGGCTGCCCGCCCGGGACACCGCCGAGCTGCGCGGCCGGCTGGACTCGGGGGCCGTCTCGGCCCGTGGCTTCGACCGGATCATCCGGCTGGCCTGGACCATCGCGGACCTCGACGGGCGGGCCAGGCCGCAGCGCGAGGACGTGTTGGAGGCCATCCAGCTCAGGACGGGAGAGGGAGCATGAGCACCAGCGAGGAGCGGCTGCTGGCCCGGGTGGCGCTGACCTGGCTCACCGAGCCGGGCACCCGGTCGGTGCACCGGCTGGTCCAGCAGCTCGGTCCGGTGGCGGCGCTGGACCTGCTGCTCGACGGGGGCGCGCCGGAGGCGAGCCTGCGTACGGCGGTGTCGGCGCGCACGGCCGGCGAGGACGCCCGCGCCGTCGCCGCCGACGCGCTCGCCCGCACCGAGCGGATCGGTGCCCGCCTCCTCACGCCCGAGGACGAGGAGTGGCCCGCTCGCCTGGACGACCTGCGCCGGCTGGTGCTGTCCGGAACGAGCCGGCGGGTCGATTTGGAGACCGCCCCGCCGCTCTGCTTCTGGGTACGCGGCGGCTGGCCGCTCGGCGAGGCGCTGGACCGCTCCGTCGCGGTGGTCGGCGCGCGGGCCGCCACCGGGTACGGCCTGCACGTCGCCACCGAGATCGGGTACGGGCTGGCCGAGCGGGACTGGACCGTGGTCTCCGGCGGGGCGTTCGGCATCGACGCGGCGGCGCACCGGGGCGCGTTGACCGCCGGCGGGCTGACGGTGGCCGTGCTGGCCTGTGGCGTCGACCGGCCCTACCCGATGGGCAACGCCGCCCTGTTCGACCGGATCGCCGAGACCGGGCTGCTGGTCAGCGAGTGGATGCCCGGCGCCGACCCGCTGCGGCCGAGGTTCCTGATCCGCAACCGGGTGATCGCCGCCGCCACCCGGGGGACGGTGCTGGTGGAGGCGGCGGCCCGCAGCGGCGCGACGCAGACGGTGAACCGGGCGATCGCGATGGACCGGCGGGCGATGGTGGTGCCGGGCCCGGTCACCTCGGCGATGTCGGTCGGGGCGCACGAGGTGCTGCGGGAGCAGCCGGCCGCGCGGCTGGTGACCGGGGTGCCGCACGTGCTGGAGGAGGTCGGCCGGATCGGGACCGACCTGGCCCCGCCGGCACGAGGGCCGGAGCGCCCGGGTGACCTGCTCGACGACGAGGCGACCATGGTGCTGGAGTCGCTGCCCCGGCGTGGGGTGGTCGGGCTCGACGCGCTCGCCGCGCGGGCCGGGGTCGACATACGGACGGCGATGCGGAAGCTCTCCCTGCTGGAGGAGTTGGCGCTGGTGCTTCGCCGGGACGGCGGGTACGCCCTGGCGCGGCCCGCCACGTCGGCGCGCGCCCCCGCCGGCCCGGGGCGAGAGACCAGAGGCTGACGGGCTCAGTCCCCCTCGAACCGGATCTCCAGGTCGCGCTCGTGTACGCACCGGCGGACCAGCACCGCGACCCGCCGCACCTGCGCGGTCTCGGCCGGAGTGCGGGCGGCCTCGACCAGGCAGTCCAGTTCGGTCAGGAGCTGGGGTGCCCGCTCCGCCCCGACCACCAGCTCACCGAGCGGGTCGACCCGGTCCAGCGTCGGGGTGCGTCCGCCGCCCCGACCCCGCTTCAGCAAATCGAGCAGCAGGTCGTCGGGGTCGGGCACCACCTGCGCCGCGACCGGGGACGGCCGACGGCCGGGGCCGCCACGGACCAGCCGGTAGAGGACGACGTCCAGGCCCATGAGCGGTCCCCTCCTCCCGTCGGCGTCTCCGCCGAGGCAACCGGGCGACGGCGCACGCGCCGTCCCTGCCTCCAGTCTCCCCGTCCACGCCACCACCGGCCAGCACCGACGGCGCGCCGCCACGCAAGGTCAGGTCTACTTTGTCCACGCCGCGCCCCCGGGACGGAACGGCTGGGCCGGTGCGCGTCCTCGCGCAGCATCGTGTCGATGCGCAGTTCTGCCGACCGCCCGGCACGCGCCTACGCTGAGCCCATGCCAGCCGGACGTCATACGGTGCCACGCCTCCCCGCTCCGGCCTGCCCGTCGACGGCACGGGCGGGGCGATGACGGGCGGCACGCGGGCCACCCGGGCCACCCACGAGGCGCTGCCACCCGCCATGCGGGAGGCCGTGGACGACTTCGCCGACCACCTGGCCCGGGTGCGCAACCGATCCGCGCACACCGTGCGGGCGTACGTCGCCGATGTGGTCTCGCTGCTCGACCACGCGGTACGGATGGGTTGCTCCGCACCCGCCGAGCTGGACCTGACGGTGCTGCGCAGCTGGCTGGCCCGGCAGCGCACCGTGGGAGCGGCCCGGACGTCACTGGCCCGGCGGGCGGCGGCGGCGCGGACCTTCAGCGCCTGGGCGCACCGCGCGGGCGTGCTCCCCACCGACGTGGCGGCTCCGCTGTCCAGCCCCCGGGCGCACCGCGACCTGCCCACCGTGCTCCGGGCCGACCAGGCCGCCGCCCTCGTGGAGGCGCCCGATCGGCGTCCCTCCGCCACCCGGCCCGCCGAAGCGACCGGGCCCGCCGCCGGCACCCGCACCGACGCGGCAGCACGCATCGTCGGCCCGCGACACGACGACCCCACTCGGCCCACCGACCCGACCGGGCACACGGCGACCGGCCCCGACCCGGCCGGGCCCGACGCGGACGGACACCGGGACGACGCGGCCACCGGGGCCACCCGGCAGGACGGTCCAGCCCACCCCGCCCGCCCCGAGGACGAACCGGTGCGACTGCGCGACCGGGTCCTGCTGGAACTGCTCTACGGCACCGGGGTACGGGTCAGCGAGGCGTGCGGGTTGGACGTCGCCGACGTGGACCACGGCCGCCGGGTGATCCGTGTCCTGGGCAAGGGCGGCCGGGAACGCTCGGTGCCGTACGGGGTGCCGGCCCAGCGGGCGATCGACGACTGGCTGCGCTCCGGGCGGCCCGCCCTGGCGGTGCCCGGCTCCGGGGAGGCGCTGCTGCTCGGCGCGCGCGGCGGGCGGCTGAACCCGACGACGGCGCGCCGGATCGTGGCCGGGTACGCCGAGTCCCTCGGCCTGCCCCGGGTCAGCCCGCACGGACTGCGGCACTCGGCGGCGACGCACCTGCTGGAGGGCGGCGCGGACCTACGCGCCGTGCAGGAACTGCTCGGCCACTCCTCGCTCGGCAGCACCCAGATCTACACCCACGTCTCGGTCGAGCGGCTGCGCGCCGCGTACCGGCAGGCACACCCCCGCGCCTGACCCACCCGCTGCGCACCGCCCCCAGCCTCGACGCGCCGCTGCTCAACGACCGCAGACTGCGGTCACCCGATCGGCGGCGCACCGGGTCGAACCGCCGGCAGCACGGCGCGTTGCCGCCGACGGCGGGCTGCCGCCGGAGGACGGCGAACCGACGACGGTTGATCCGTCGACGGATATGATCACCGCGTGACCGTCGCCCGGCCGCCCGAGCCGATTCCCGGGGCCCGACTGCTCTTCTCGCTCGACCCGGCGGTCAGCTACCTCAACCACGGCGCGTTCGGCGCGGTACCGATCAGCGTGCAGCGGGCGCAGCAGCGGTTGCGCGACGAGATGGAGTCCAACCCCCTGCGCTTCTTCACCCAGGGGCTGGCCGACCGGATCGGCCACACCCGGCGGCACCTGGCCACCTTCCTGGGCGCCGATCCGGACGGTACGGCGCTGGTCGGCAACGCCACCACCGGCGTCGCGCTGGTCCTGCAGTCCCTCGGCCTGCGGGCCGGCGACGAGGTGCTCACCACCGATCACGGGTACGGCGCCGTCGGCTTCAGCATCGAGCGGGAGTGCCGGCGTACCGGGGCGGGCACCCGGGCGCTGCGGGTGCCGCTGACCGCCACCGACGAGGAGGTCGTCGAGATCGTCCGCACCGGTCTGCGACCCGGGCGGACCCGACTGCTCGTCGTCGACCAGCTCACCTCGCCCACCGCCCGACTCTTTCCGGTGGCGGCCGTGGTGCAGGTGGCCCGGGAGCGGGGCGTACCGGTGCTGGTGGACGCGGCGCACGTGCCCGGCATGCTGCCGGTCGACGTCGGCGCCGTCGGCGCGGACTTCTGGGTGGGCAACCTGCACAAGTGGGCGTTCGCCCCGCGGGGCACCGCCGTGCTAGTGGTCGCCCCGCCGTGGCGGGAGCGGATCGAGCCGCTGGTGGTCTCCTGGGAGCAGGGCGCCGGCTTCCCCGGCAACGTGGAGTGGCAGGCGACCCTCGACTACACGGGCTGGCTGAGCGCCCCGGCCGGGCTCTACGCGCTGCGCAGCCTCGGCCTGGACCGGGTGCGGGCGCACAACGCGGCGCTGGCCGCGTACGGGCAACGGGTGGTCGGGGACGCCCTCGGGGTGGCGCCGGCCGACCTGCCGGACCCGGGTGGACCGGCGGTCGCCATGCGGATCGTGCCGCTGCCGCCCGGCGTGGCCACCACCATCGACACCGCGCGGGCTCTTGCTGGCCGGATCGCCGAGCGGCTCGCCGCCGAGGTGGCGGTGATGGCCTGGGACGGTCGGGGCTGGCTACGGCTCTGCGCGCAGGTCTACAACTCCGCCGAGGAGTACGAACGGCTGGCCGTCCGGCTGCCCCCGCTGCTCGCCCGGCCCTGACCCCGGCCCGCGCCGACCGCACCGGCAGGCGGCCCGCGCCGTCCGCTCGGCGACTGCACCGCTCGCGATCCGCTCGGTGAGCGGGCCGCTGGCGATCCGCGCGGTCGGCGGGCCGCTCGCGATCCGCTCGGTGAGCGGGCCGCTCGGGTCGCGCACCGGGAGCAGCCGGACCGGCCCGAGCCCGAGCAGGGCCAGCGGGTCGAGGTAGTCCGCACCGCGCCGCAGCCCCCAGTGCAGGCAGGCCGGGGTGGGACAGCCGGGGTGCCCGGCCAGCAGCACGCCGAGGGGCGCGCCGGGCCGGACCGGGTCGCCGAGGCGTACCTCGGGTCGGACCGGCTCGTAGGTGGTCCGCAGGCCCGCCGCGTGCCCCACCGTGACCACCGGCCGGCCGGCGACCACGCCCGCGAAGAGCACCGTTCCGGCGCCGGCCGCGCGCACGGTCGCCCCCGCGGCGCCGGCCAGGTCGACCCCGCGATGACCGGGCAGCCACGGTCGGGGCGGCGGGTCGAAGCGCCGCACCGGGCGGGGCGTGCCGTCGAGCGGCCACCGGAAGGCCGGCGCACCGGCCGGCGCGCCGAGGGTGGCCGGCGCCGCCGCGACTTTCGCGGGCGGTCGGCGGTCGACCGTTGGTCCGGACGGGACGGGCCCCGCGGCACGGGTGGCCGTGGCGGCCGGCGGGGCGACGGGCCGGGTGCCGCCCGCCCGGTCCGCCCCCGATCCGGGGGCCGCCGCGGCGAGGGCGCCCGGCGGGCCGAGGACCAGCAGGACCGCCCACCACACCGTCACCGCCCGCACTGCGCTCCGCATGTCCGCAGCATGCCCGCATCGACCACCGGCCGACCCGGACAGCGCGTCCGCTGTGGACGAGGGGCCGCCCTGTGGACAACGCTCACCAATGGAGTCGATCTGCTAGGCGACGGGGGCGGAGCCGGCCGCGCCGGCACCCGACCGGTGGGCGCGTGGGACGCGGCCGCGAGCCGCGCCGGCACCGGACCGGTGGAGCGGCGCGGCGACTAGGCTGGGCCCACGCGCCGAGGGAGATACCGGGGAGGCCGCCGTGACCAGCGTGGACGATGTGAGCCGCCCCTCCCGGCTGGCCGGGCCGGACGAGGCGATCAGCGCCGAGGAGCTGCAACTGGCCGCCCGCAACCACGGCATCCCGCTGGAGGCGTTGCGCTACGACGTCACCCCGGCCGGCCTGCACTATCTGCTGATCCACTACGACATCCCGGACGTCGACCCGGCCGGCCACGCGCTGACCGTCGACGGCGCGGTACGCCTGCCGCTCATCCTCGGGCTGGACGAGCTGCGCTCGCGCCCCCGGGTGACCCGGCAGGTGACGCTGGAGTGCGCCGGCAACGGCCGGGCGCTGCTGCACCCGCGTCCGGTGAGCCAGCCCTGGCTGGTGGAGGCGGTCGGCAACGCCGAGTGGACCGGCACGCCGCTCGCGCCGCTGCTGCGTGAGGCCGGCATCGCGCCCGAGGCCGTCGACGTCGTCTTCACCGGGGCCGACCACGGCGTCGAGCGCGGTGTCGAGCAGGACTACCAGCGGGCCCTCCCGGTCGCCGACGCGCTGCGGGAGGAGGTGCTGCTGGCGTACGAGATGAACGGCGCTCCCCTGCTGCCGCAGCACGGCGCGCCGCTGCGGCTGATCGTGCCCGGCTGGTACGGCATGGCACACGTGAAGTGGCTGCGCGGCATCACCGTGCTGACCGAGGAGTTCGACGGCTACCAGAACGCGGTGGCCTACCGGCTGCGCCGGGACGCCGACGACCCTGGCGAGCCGGTGACCCGGATCGAGCCGCGTGCCCTGGTCCGCCCGCCGGGGTTCCCGGACTTCATGACCCGCACCCGGGTGCTGCGTCCCGGGCCGTGCACCGTGGACGGTCGGGCCTGGTCCGGGCACGCGCCGATCACCTCGGTGGAGGTGACCACCGACGGCGGGGCGACCTGGGCGGCGGCCATCGTGGACCCGCCGCGCGGCGGGGACTGGTCCTGGCGGCGCTGGCGGTACGAGTGGTCGCCGCAGCCGGGCCGGTACGTCCTCGGCGCCCGGGCCACCGACGCGTCGGGGCGGACCCAGCCGGTCGAGCAGCCGTGGAACCGGGGCGGGTTCGCCAACAACCTGGTCCAGCGGGTCGAGGTCGCGGTCCTCGCGGACTGACCAGCGAGGCGGTGCCCCGGCGCGTCAGTGCCGTGGGCGACGCGGGCAGAGTGGCGGGCGCAATCCGGCCGGCAGGCCGGAATGTTCACGCCAGGAGGCAGGCGGCAGGTCGGGGGAAGAGGTCGCGCGGGCCGGCGGGTGGGGGATGCCGGTGGGAAGAGCGGTGCGTCAGCCGCCGAAGCCGGAGTCGGCGGGGAGGGAGATGTCGGGCTTCTCCAGCTCCTCGACGTTGACGTCCTTGAAGGTCATAACCCGGACGTTCTTCACGAAGCGGGCAGGGCGGTACATGTCCCACACCCAGGCGTCGTGCATCTCGACCTCGAAGTAGACCTCGCCGTCCGAGTTGCGCACGTGCAGGTCGACCTGGTTGGCGAGGTAGAAGCGGCGTTCCGTCTCCACCACGTAGGAGAACTGGCGGACAATGTCGCGGTACTCCCGGTAGAGCTGCAGCTCCATCTCGGTCTCGTACTTCTCGAGATCTTCCGCGCTCATCGCACTCCGCCTTCCATGACCACATCTTCCCCCACCGGCGCCGGAGGCCGAGGCTGCTCGCCCAACGCCACGCCGACGGTACCCCCTGACGCGTCGAAGCGCTCCATCGGCTCGGACGCGGGCCCGACGACGGGGCGTCGGGACCGCGGCGGACGGCCGGCGCGGCCGGAGACGGTGGCCACGTTGACGTACGAGAATCGGTGCTCCACGCAGGGGCCGCGCTCGCGCAGCGCCTCGCTGTGCTCGGGTGTGATGTACCCCTTGTGCTCGGCGAAGCCGTAGCCCGGGTACTGCCCGTCCAGCTCCACCATCAGCCGGTCCCGGGTGACCTTGGCCAGCACGCTGGCCGCCGCCACGCAGGCCGCCACCCGGTCGCCCTTCCACACCGCCAGCCCCGGGACGTCCAGCCCGTCCACGCCGAAGCCGTCGGTCAGCACGTACTCCGGTCGGGTGGTCAGCGACGCCAGCGCCCGGCGCATCGCCGCGAGGTTGCACACGTGCAGGCCCCGGGCGTCGACCTCCTCGGCCGGGATGATCACCACCGCGTACGCCAGGGCGCGGGCGACGACCTCCTCGTACACCCGCTCCCGGCTGGCCGGGGTGAGCAGCTTGGAGTCGGCCAGCCCGTCGATCTCACCGCGCCGCCCCTCGGGCAGCACCGCGGCGGCGGCGACCAGCGGCCCGGCGCAGGCGCCCCGGCCGGCCTCGTCGGCGCCGGCGACGTGCCGGAAGCCGCGCCGTTGCAGGGCCCGTTCCAGGGCGTAGAGCCCACCTTCGCGGCGCACCACCGTGCGCGGGGGCGTCAGCACGGCACGCCCCCGCTCGGGTCGGTCAGGGCCCGGGTCAGCACGGCGGGCAGGTCCTCCGGGTAGTAGCGGTCGCCGGTCGCGGTCAGTTCGTCGACCGACCACCAGCGGTGCCCCGAGACGCTGGCCCGCTCGATGTCGGTGAAGCCCGTGGTGTCCACCTCCCAGCCCGCCACCCGGACCAGGAAGAACTCCTGCTCCTGCCGGTACCAGACGCCGTCGAAGGGGAACTCGACCGTCTCGGACCAGACCGGCGCGCCCAGCTCGCCCTGGTCCAGCCGCAGCCCGGTCTCCTCGGCCAACTCCCGGGCGGCGGCCTGGGCGGGCGTCTCCCCCGGGTCGAGCCCGCCGCCGGGGGTGAACCAGTACCGGTGCTCGGGACGGGACGGGTCCCAGCCGCTGAAGAGCAGCACCCGGCCGCCCGCGTCGACGAGCAGCACCCGGGCCGCGCGGCGAGGGGTGTAGACGGTCACCGCCCCAGCCTGCCAGACGCCGGTGACGAACTGCCACGCCCGGGGGCCGGCCGCGGGCCCGCTACGGGTTGGGGATGGCGTCGAACTGCTCGGGTACGGTGAGCCAGGTGGCCCGGTCCACCGGCCAGAACACGGTGAAGGCCCGCCCGACGACCTGGTCCTCGGGGATGGTGGCGCTGTCGATGTTCCGACCGGACTGCTGCCAGTGCTCCAGTGAGTCCCCAGAGGCGGAGCGGTGGTCGCCCATCACCCAGAGTCGCCCTTCCGGCACGGTGATGTCGAACTCCTGGTCGGCCGGCTTGTCCCGCTCGCCGTTGGCGGAGAAGATGTACGGCTCGTAGAGCGGCTTGCCGTTGATCACCAGCTTGTCGTCGTCGCAGCAGACCACGTGATCGCCGCCGACGCCGATCACCCGCTTGATGAAGTCCTCGCCGTCGGGGTTGCCGCTCCACTCGGTCGGCGCCTTGAAGACGACGACCTCGCCGCGGTGCGGTGACCGGAAGTCGTAGACCAACTTGTTGACCAGCACCCGATCGTCGATCTGGAGGGTGTTCTCCATCGACGGGGACGGGATGAAGAAGGTCTGCAACACGAAGTAGCGGACCAGCACCGCCACCAGGATCGCCACGCCCAGGAGGATGGGCAGTTCCTTCCAGAAGGAACTGCGGGGCTTGTCGGTCTGCTCGTCAATCACGGGTGGAGCCTACGTCCCCGGGTGCGGGCCGATCGTCCGGAACGCGCGACAACGGACATCAGGGTCACCGCCGGGAGGACGAGAGCGACACCGCCCACCGGAGTCGGTTCGGCCGGCGGCGGGGCGGCCGGAGCGGCGGCCGGCCGGGAGAGCCCGTCGAAGGTCGCCGGCACCGGCAGCGAGGTCCACCGCTGGGACGGCCAGACCACCATGAACGCCCGGCCGACCACGTTGTCGATCGGCACCGGGCCCTGGCAGCGGGCGTCCTGCGAGACCAGTCGATGGTCGCCCATCACGAAGATCTGGCCGGGCGGCACGACCACCTCCTCGAAGCGCCGGGACCGGCACTCGCGGGCGTTGGGCGGCACGTCCAGCGGCGAGTTGCGGATCACGTACGGCTCGTCCAGGGGGGTGCCGTTGACCAGTACGCGCCCCTGGTCGTCACAGCACTTCACCCGGTCGCCGGGTACGCCGATGACCCGCTTGATGAAGTCCTTCTCGCCCGGGCGGCTGACCCCGACCAGGTCGCCGAACGTCCGCCCGACCTTGTCGGCGAAGCCGGGCTCGGGCTCCTGGACCTCCTGCGGGACCCACCGGTCGGTGCCCCGGAAGACCACGACCTCGCCGCGCACCGGGTCGCGTACGTCGTAGACGACCTTGTTGACCAGCACCCGGTCGCCGATGAGGAGGGTGTCCTCCATCGAGCCGGAGGGGATGAAGAAGGCCTGGAGCAGGAAGGTGCGGATCAGCACGGCCAGACAGAAGGCGACGACCAGCAGCAGCGGGAGTTCCTGCCAGAGCGGCATCTGCCGACGGGTGCGCCGGGTCCGCCGGCGCCACGGATCGACTGTGCCGTCCTCGTCAAGCACCTGCACCACGCCACTCCCCGGTCCGCAGAAACGACACTACCGCCCGGGAGCCTCGTCGAGGCCCCACGGGCGGTAGTGGACATTCGCACGCCGTGACCAGCGTCGCGGCGTCGCTGCCCCGCTGCGCCCGTACGACCAGGGTAATGGGATCTGGTCGATACGACACCCGCGCAGCTCAGGCGGCGTGGCGAGCGGGAAGTCAGCTGGGCTGCTTCTCCCGCTTCTCCTTGATCTTGGCCTTCTTGCCGCGCAGCTCGCGCAGGTAGTAGAGCTTGGCGCGACGCACGTCACCGCGGGTCACGACCTCGATCCGGTCGATGCCCGGGCCGTTGAGCGGGTACGTCCGCTCCACGCCGACCCCGAAGCTGACCTTGCGGACCGAGAAGGTCTCGCGCAGACCGTCACCCTGGCGACGGATGACGACGCCCTGGAAGATCTGGACACGGGACCGGTTGCCCTCGACGACCCGCGCGTGCACCTTGACGGTGTCACCGGCACGGAAATCGGGGAGGTCGGTCCGCTTCGACTGGGCGTCAAGGGCGTCCAGGATGTTCATCGCTGCGTCCTCGTGAGGCTCACGGCGCACCGTCACTCGGTGCGCGGATGGGTGATTCTGATCCCCGGGTGGTGGTCGGCGGGCCGACCCCGGTCGAGGATCCTCGCAGCCGCCCGCGGGCGCGGGTGGATGCGGCAACCCCCCTACTTTGCCACATCCCCCGGCGGCAGCTGAAATCCGGCCCGGTCCAACGCGGCGACGTCCCGTTTGTCGAGGCTCTCCGGAGGCAGCGCGGCGATCATGTCGGGCCGCCGGGCGGCGGTGCGGGCCAGCGCCTCGTCGCGCCGCCACCGGGCGATCCGCCCGTGGTCGCCGGAGCGGAGCACCTCCGGCACCTCGTGCCCGCGCCAGGTCGCCGGCTTGGTGTACATCGGGGCCTCCAGCAGCCCGTGCGCGTGCGACTCCTCGTCCAGCGAGCCGGCGTTGCCGAGCACCCCGGGCAGCAGTCGGGTGACCGCCTCCAGGATCACCAGCACCGCCACCTCGCCGCCGAAGAGCACGTAGTCGCCGAGGGAGACCTCGGTGACCCGCATCCGGGTGGCGGCGTGCTCCAGCACCCGCTGGTCGATGCCCTCGTACCGGCCGCAGGCGAAGAGCAGGTGCGACTCGGCGGCCAGTTCGTGGGCCATGGCCTGGGTGAACCGGACGCCGGCCGGCGACGGCACCAGGAGCCGGGGCAGGGTGTGCCCGTCGGGGCTGAGCTCGTCGGGGGCGAGGGCGTCGAGCGCCTCGCCCCAGGGCTCCGGCCGCATGACCATGCCCGGGCCGCCGCCGTAGGGCGTGTCGTCGACCGTGCGGTGCACGTCGTGGGTCCAGCTCCGCAGATCGTGTACGGCCAGCCGCAGCGTCCCGTTCTCCCGGGCCCGGCCGATCAGCGACAGGTCCAGCGGGGCGAAGTACTCCGGGAAGATCGACACGACGTCGACACGCATGGGGGTGGCTCCGGTCTCAGAGGTCGAGCAGACCGGCCGGCGGGTCGACCACGACGCGACCGCCGGCGAGATCGACCTCGGGGACGATCGCCTGGACGAAGGGGATCAGCGCGGTACGCCCCTCGGGGCGACGCAGGACCAGCAGGTCCGAGGCGGGGGCGTGGTCGATCCGGGCCACCTCGCCCAGGTGCTCGCCGCCCGGGGTGACCACGGCGAGACCGACCAGCTGATGGTCGTGGAACTCCTCGGGGTCCTCCGGCGGCGCGACGTCGGCGCTGTCCACGCCGAGCAGGGTGCCGCGCAGCGCCTCGGCGACCTCGCGGTCGAGAATGCCCTCGAAGGCGACCAGCATCCGGCCCTGGTGCCAGCGGGCCGCCTCGATGGTCAGCTCGGCCGGGACCGTGAAGGGCACTCCGGGGCCGGGGGCGGGGTTGGCCGGGGCGGTCGCCCCCGGCTCGGTCCGAAGAACCGTGCCGGGGGCGAAACGCGCTTCGGGCTCGTCGGTCCGCACCTCCACGGTGACCTCACCGCGGATGCCGTGCGGTTTGCCGATCCTGCCGACGATGAGCAGCATCAGTACGAGTCGACGATGTCGACGCGTACTCCGCGTCCACCGATGGAGCCGATCACCTGGCGCAGTGCCTTGGCGGTCCGGCCGGACCGCCCGATCACGGTGCCGAGGTCCTCGGGGTGCACGCGGACCTCGAGCCGCTTGCCCCGACGGGAGTCGACCATCCGGACGCGCACGTCGTCCGGGTGGTCCACGATGCCCTTGACCAGGTGCTCCAGCGCGGGACGCAGCGGCATGTCAGGCCTGCTCACCGGCGTCGGCAGCAGCAGCCGGGGCCTCGGCCGGAGCCTCGGTCTTCGGCGCCTCGGCCGGAGCCTCGGTCTTCGGCGCCTCGGCCTTGGCGGCCTTCTTGGCCGGCTTGGCCGGGGTCTCCGGAGCCAGGCCGGCGGCGGCCTTCGCCTCGGCCTCGTACGCCGCCTTGCGGTCGGCACGCTCGGGGGCGACCTTCAGCGGCGGCGGGGCCGGCAGGCCCTTGAACTTCTGCCAGTCACCGGTCAGCTCCAGCAGACGCTGCACCGCCTCGCTCGGCTGCGCGCCGACGGAGAGCCAGTACTGGACCCGGTCCGACTTGACCTCGATCACCGAAGGGTCTTCCTTCGGCTGGTACACGCCGACGAACTCGATCGCGCGACCGTCGCGCTTGGTGCGCGAGTCGGCGATGACGATGCGGTACTGCGGGTTGCGGATCTTGCCCATCCGCAGGAGCCGGATCTTTACGGCCACAGTTGTTTCGCTCCTGTTGCGATCTCACCGGCCCGGTACGGGCGGTGCACGGGTGAGCGCCGACCGGCACAGTGGGGTTTGGGCCGGAGACAGCTCGGTGGACTGGCGACACGCCCGGGTTAGAGGGCGCCGGACGCGCGCCGGATACCAGCGACCCATTCTGCCAGATCCGTCGCCGATCTCTCACACCGGACCCGGACATGTCACCCGACGCGGCGTGGCGGTGACGCGGAACACGGTCAGCGGACCGGCGGACGGTCCCAGCCGGGCGGCAGTTCGTCGGGTACGTCCCAGTCCGGCGGCGGGACGAAGTCGCACCAGGTGCCGTCGAAGGGGAAGACCCCCGCCTCGGCCTGGGCGATCACCCGCTCCCCCTCGGCCCGTACCGCCGCCTCGTCGGCCACCCAGTAGTCGTCGCCGAAGGCGAGCCGCTCGGCGAACTCCTCCTCGTCCTTCCACCGCCAGCTGTGGTCCGGGTACACCACCACGTCGAGGTCCTGGTCCACCACGTCGACCCCGGCGACCTGGCCGTCGTCCCAGCGGACGCCCGGCTCCTCCAGGTTGACGTACCAGTTGGCGAACCGGCCCCGCGCGTCGGAGAACCACCAGACCGAGTGGGCCGCCCCGGTGGGCAGGAACTTCAGCAGCGGCGGGCCGCTCCACCGGCCGCGCGCCAGCCGGTACGACGAGGAGATCCACTCGGCGAAGGGCATCGCCCGCATCCCCAGGCCGGCCTCGGTGACCTCGTGGGCGACCGGGGTGTCCCGGGCGATCCAGATCAGCAGTCCGCGCTCGTCGTCGCTGACCACCCGGCCCGGCCGGACCCAGCCGATCCGGCCGTGCCGCACGTTGCGGTGCATGATCAGACGACCCGGCGCGAACCGGTCGGCGGGAGCGCCGGGGCGCACGTCAGTAGGCGCGGGCGAGGATGGCGACCAGGTCCGACTCGTCCTCCGAGTCGGGCACCGAGCCGTCGGCGCGGAGCAGGCAGCGCACGGTGACGCCCTGACCGTTCGCCTCGGCCTCACCCGCCACGCCGACCGCCGACCACGGCACCTTGGCCCAGCCGGTGGCCGCCGCCTCGATCGCCTCGGCCAGCGTCGACACCTCGACGGTGCGGGACTCGCGGTGGGCGAGGGCCTGGTCGTGCAGCACCCGCTGGTCGGCCTCCAGGGCGGCCAGCACCGCGCCGACCACGTCCGCCACCGGGGTGGGGGCCTTCGAGCCGTCCGTACGCCGGACCACGACCGCGTTGCCGGCGGCCAGGTCGCGGGGGCCGACCTCGACGCGTACCGGGTAGCCGCGCAGCTCGGCGTCGACGGCCCGGCGGCCGAAGGCGGTGTCGGTGCGGTCGTCGAGCGCGACCCGGACGCCGGCGTCCCGCAGGCCGTCACGGAGCTTGGCTGCCGCCTCGGCGACGCCCTCGCCGTCCTTGACGATCATCACGTACGCCTGGATCGGCGCCAGCTTCGGCGGCACCCGCAGGCCGTTGTCGTCGCCGTGGGCCATGATCAGGCCGCCGAGCATCCGGGTCGAGGTGCCCCAGGAGGTCGTCCAAGCGTGCTCGCGGCCGCCCTCGGCGGAGGAGTAGCTGATGTCGAAGGCCTTGGCGAAGTTCTGCCCCAGCTCGTGGCTGGTGCCGAGCTGCAGGGCCTTGCCGTCGCCCATCATGCCTTCGCAGGTGTACGTGGCGGTCGCGCCGGCGAAGCGCTCACGGGCGGTCTTCAGACCGACCACCACCGGGATGCCGAGCACGTTGACCATCAGGTCCTCGTACGCCTCGTGCAGGATCCGCCGCGCGTAGGCGCGGGCATCCTCGCGGGTGGCGTGCGCCGTGTGCCCCTCCTGCCAGAGGAACTCGCTGGTCCGCAGGAAGATCCGCGGGCGCAGCTCCCAGCGGACCACGTTCGCCCACTGGTTGAGCAGCAGCGGCAGGTCCCGGTACGAGTCGATCCACTTGGCCATGAACTCGCCGATCACCGTCTCGCTGGTGGGGCGCACCACCACCGGCTCGGCGAGCTGCTTGCCACCACCGTGGGTGACGACGGCGAGCTCCGGCGAGAAGCCCTCGACGTGCTCGGCCTCGCGCTTCAGGTAGCTCTCCGGGATGAAGAGCGGGAAATACGCGTTCTCCGCGCCGGCCGCCTTGATCCGGGCGTCCATCTCGGCCTGCATCCGCTCCCAGATGGCGTAGCCGGCCGGTCGGATGACCATGGTGCCGCGGACCGGGCCGTTGTCGGCCAGCTTCGCCTTGGCGATCAGGTCCTGGTACCAGCGGGGAAAGTCCTCCGCACGGGGAGTGAGCACGCGTGCCATGACCGCACATCCTAGGCGGCGTCCGCCCCGCCGCTGCGCCCGGGAGGCGGCGCGCCGCGTCCGCGTCCCCGGACGGCCGGCGGCGCCGGGCCGGGTCGGTCGCGCGGACACGGGGTCCGCCGGGCGATCGTAGACTTCGACCACCATGGTTGAGCTGAGGGATTCCGCCCGGCAGCGGCTCCGCGACACGATCGTCGACGCCGCTCGCGCGCAGACCGTCGCGTCCGGCTGGGACGGGGTGCGGATGGGTGGGGTGGCGGCCGCGGCCGGGGTGAGCCGGCAGACCGTCTACAACGAGTTCGGCAGCAAGGCGGGGCTGGCCGAGGCGCTCGCCCGACGCGAGGTGGACCGGTTCGTCGCCGACGTCCGCGCGGCCCTGCGCGAGCACGGCGCCGACGTGCGGGCCGGCGCGTACGCGGCCATCTGGCACACGCTGACCGAGGCGGCCGGCAACCCGCTGATCAAGGCGATCCTGACCAGCGCCCGGGGCGGCTCGGACGCGCTGCTGCCGTACCTGACCACCCGCGCCGAACTGGTGCTCACCGAGGCCTCCGGCGCCCTGCTGGACTGGGCGGGCGACCACCTGCCCGCCGCCGATCCGGCAGCCCTGGCCTTCGCCGCCGACACCGTCGTCCGCCTCGTGGTCAGCCACATCGTCCTGCCCCGCACCCCCATCGACCAGACCGCCTCCTCCCTGGCCGACCTCGCCCTCCACCTCTTCCTCACGGCCGCAACCCCCTGACCCGGATCCCCCTCCCCCACCCCACCCCAGATCGGCGTGCACTTTCCCGGAAAGAGTGGCTAAGCGGCCCGAAATGGCCACGCTTTCCGGGAAAGTGCACGGCCGGGCGGGGCGGGTTGGGGGCGCTCGCGGGGCGCGGGGCGGAGCCCCGGGGGGGGTTAGGGGAGGGGGTGGCCGCGGAGGATGGTGCGGGAGGGGGTGCGGACCACGCGGAGGTCGCGGCGGGGGTCCTCGGGGTAGACGGTGAGGTCGGCGAGGCCGCCCTCGACCAGGCCGGGGAAGCCGAGCCAGGCGCGGGCGCCCCAGGAGGCGGCGGCGAGGACGTCCGTGGCGGACATGCCGGCCTGCTCGTGCAGGAGCAGCATCTCCTCGGCGGCCAGCCCGTGGTCGATGCCGCCGCCGGCGTCGGTGCCGACGTAGATCGGCACGCCGGCCTCGTACGCCGCCCGGACCACCTCGGGGAAGCGGTCGCGCAGGGTGAGCATGTGGTCGGCGTACCCGGGGAACCTGGCCCGGGCCTGGTCGGCGATGCCGCCGAAGGTCCGAATGTTGATCATCGTGGGGATCAGCGCGGTGCCCTGCCGGGCCATCAGGTCGATCAGGTCGAGGCTCAGGCCGGTGCCGTGCTCCACCGAGTCCACCCCGGCGCGCACCATGATCTCCACGGCCGACTCGGAGAAGGTGTGCACCGCGGCCCGGGCCCCGGCGGCGTGCGCGGCCGCGACGGCCGCGGTCATCGTGTCGGCGTCCCAGGACGGCGCCAGGTCGCCGACGCCCCGGTCGATCCAGTCGCCGACCAGCTTGACCCAGCCGTTGCCGGCGGCGGCCTGGGCCGCCACCGTCGCGGCCACCTCCGCCGCGCCGACCTCCACCCCGATGTCGCGCAGGTAGCGCTTCGGCGGGGCGACGTGCCGCCCGGCGCGGGCCAGGCGCGGCAGGTCCGGCTCGTCGTCGAGTTCCGGGTACGGGTACGGCGAGCCGGCGTCCCGGATGGCGAGCACCCCGGCGTCCCGGTCGATCCGGGCCAGCTCGCGGGCCTGGTCGAGCGAGGTGATCGGGGAACCGCCCCGGGCGATACCGATGTGGCAGTGCGCGTCGACCAGTCCGGGCAGCACGTACCCGCCGTCCACCACGGTCTCGGCGCCGGGCACCGGTTCGAAGGTGACCCGGTCGCCGACCATCCAGAGATCCCGGACCTCGTCGTCCGGCAGGAGCACACCGCGCACATGCAGAGCCATGTGCACAGTCCTACCCGATCACCCCCCGCCGTGCCGCGCCGGGCCGGAGCCGCCCCGGCAGTCACCCCGGCAGGCTCACCCGGATGGGGTGGGGCGGCCTCACCCGGTGCCGGTGGACGGTGGTCGGACCCCGAGAGGTCAGGGAGGAAACATGGCTGTCCGGACGACGGTACGTCCCTCGCCCACCGACGAGGTCCCGCTGCACCCGGCGTACGGCTACCTGCTGCGCCGCCAGCGGCACCCGGTCGGCGTCCGCGGCGGGCCGCGGCGCGCCCCGCGCGGGTTCCATCTGACCGACAACGACCAGCGGCAGGTCCGGTCGGCGTACGAGCTGCGCATGCGGCAGCTGGCCCGCGCGGTGGTGACGGCCGGCCGGCAGCCGGGCGACGCGACGGAGAACCTGGTCGGGCAGTTGGAACAGCGGATCGACGCGCTGGTGCACCGGGCCGGTTTCGCGCCCTCGGTCGACGCGGCGCGGGATCTCGTCGCCCACAACACCTTCACCGTCGACGGCGGCAAGGTCAACCGGTCCTCGTACCTGGTCCAGCCGGGGCAGACCATCCAGGTGCGCCCGGACCGGCAGTGCCGCGCGCCGGTCGCCATCGCCGTGGCGGAGCACGCCGGGGGCGACGCGCCGCCGTACCTGGAGGTCAGCTCGGAGCGGCTCACCGCGACCCTGACCCGGGAGCCGCAACGGCAGGAGGTGCCCGCGCTGCGGGACATCCCCCTCGCCGTCCACCCCGACAAGGAGGTCGCGCGATGAGCATGCCGATTCCGAACGACCGACGGGTGCCCAACTACCTGCGGCAGAGTGGCCGGCCGCAGCTGACACCGCGGCAGCGGCGCCGCGCCGAGCACAAGGAGGCGCGGCGGGAGAGCATCCTGGGTCAGCGTCCACCGAAGCGGTCGCGGGGCCGGTGACCCGGGGCCGGGTGGCGGTAGCGGCCGCCGCCCGGCCGACCCGACGGACCCCGGGTGCCGGCGACGGAGGCCGGCCGCCACCCTTCGTGCCCTCACGCTTGTTCTTCGGCGACGTGCTCGCCTTGCGCCGGCCACCACCCGGGCAGGTCCCAGTAACGCCCCCGTCTGCTTCATCATCTTCTGCGCGTCGGCAGAGCGGTTGAGCAGGCGCAAGCCGCCGACCACCTCCACCCAGCCGTTGCCGGCGGCCTGCGCCATCACCGTCGCGGCCACCTCCGCCGCGCCGACCTCCACGCCGATGTCGCGCAGGTAAACCTGCGGCGGGGCGACCTGCCGCCCGGCACGGGCCAGTCGCGGCAGATCCGGTTCGTCGTCGAGTTCCGGGTACGGGAACAGCCAGCCGGCGTCCCGGATGGCGAGCACCCCCGCGTCCCGATCGGTACGGGCCAGCTCGCGGGCCTCGTCGTGCGAGCTGATCGGGGCGCCGCCGGGAGCGATGCCGCTGTGGCAGCGCGCATCGACCAGGCCGGGCAGCACCAACCCGTCGTCCACGACGGCCTCCGCGTCGGGGCACCGGTTCGAAGGTGACCCGGTCGCCGACCGGCCACAGATCCCGAACCTCGTCGTCCGGCGGCCACGCCGCGGACCCGCCAGGGCATCCGTCCTCCGTCTCGACGTCAGAAGTGGTGCCGCGATCAACCTTCCCGTCTTCCCGAGTCCGGGTCACCCAACAGCCCCGATTCCGCACGGTAGCCGGGAGAGCACGCTAAGAGACGAACAGTTGATTGACAGATTTATTTATTTAAGCATGCCTTGATGAAAAGATCCTTCGTCGCCAGGATGCTGCGAAAGCGCCCGCACCTCAGGGCTCGCACAGTTTCGCCTCACAAAGGAGCGTCGAGACAGTGGCATCACGACGATGGCGTACGGCAGCGGCCGGCCTGGCGGCCGGCCTCCTCCTCCCGATCGGCGCCGGCGCACCACCCGCCGCCGCCCGCCCCGATCAGACCCCCGAAAAGGCCGAAGCCGAGGCGGTGGCCGCGAAGGTCGACAAGAAGGTCACCAGCCAGCTGGCCAAGGACGGCAAGTCAAGTTTCTGGGTCTTCCTGGACAGCAAGGCCAACCTCTCCGGCGCGGCCAAACTCCGCCACAAGGCCGACAAGGCCGCGCACGTCTACCGGATCAAGACCGAGCACGCCAACCGCAGCCAGGCCGGCCTGCGCTCGATGCTCGCCACGCGGGGCGCCGACTTCACCCCCTTCTGGCTGGCCAACACGATCAAGGTGACCGGTGACGCCGACCTGCTCGGCGACATCGCCGTACGCTCCGACGTCGCCGAGATCCTCGCGGACGACCCGGTACACATCCCCGAACCACTGCCCGGCGAGGTCGTCCCCAGCACCGACGCGGTGGAGTGGAACATCGACCGCATCGGCGCCCCCCGGGTGTGGAACGAGCTGGGCGTACGCGGTGAGGGCATCGTGGTGGCAAACATCGACAGCGGGGTGGACGCCACCCACCCGGCCGTTGCGGCGAGCTACCGGGGCCGCAACGGTGATGGAACGACCAACCACAACTACAACTGGTTCGACCCGGCCGGCGTCTGCCCCACCGCGGCACCGTGCGACAACAACGACCACGGCACACACACCATGGGCACGATGGTCGGCGCGGACGGCGCGAACGTGATCGGCGTGGCCCCAGGGGCGAAGTGGATCGCCGCCAAGGGCTGCGAGACCACCAGCTGCTCGCGGGCATCGCTGCTCGCCGCCGGCCAGTGGATCGTCGCCCCCACCGACCTCACCGGTGCGAACCCCCGCCCCGATCTCGCCCCCGACGTCGTGAACAACTCCTGGGGCTCCAGCGTCTACGACCCGTGGTACACCGAGACCGTCTCGTCGTGGCTGGCCGCCGGCATCTTCCCGGCCTTCTCCAACGGCAACAGCGGCCCGAGCTGCAACACCTCCGGCAGCCCCGGGTCGTACACCATCAGCTACAGCTCCGGCGCGTTCGACGTGAACAACGCGATCGCAAGCTTCTCCAGCCGGGGCACCGGCGAGAACGGCGACATCAAGCCGAACATCGCCGCGCCGGGCGCCAACGTCCGCTCGTCCGTGCGAGGCGGCTACGCGTCCTTCAGCGGTACCTCCATGGCCTCGCCGCACACCGCGGCGACTGTGGCGCTGATGTGGTCGGCCTCGCCAGCCATCCAGGGAGACATCACCGAGACCAGGCGCATCCTGGACGACACCGCCATCGACGTCAACGCCCTCACCTGCGGTGGGACGGTGGACGACAACAACGTCTTCGGCGAGGGTCGGCTCGACGCGTACGCAGCGGTCAACGCCACCCCTCGGGGCGCGCTCGGCGCGCTCGGCGGTCAGGTGACCTCGGGCGGGAACGCGCTGGCCGGGGCCAGCGTGACGGTCGCCGGCCCGATGGGCCGGACCACCACCACCGCCGCCGACGGGTCGTACGGGTTCGACCGGTTGATGGTCGGCGACTACAACATCTCGGTCAGCAAGTTCGGCTACCTGACGGCGACGAGGTCGGTGACGGTCACCGAGAACCAGTCCGTCGAGGCGGACATCACCGTCGAGCAGGCCCCGTCGGCCACGCTCAGCGGCACGGTGACCACCTCGGCCGGTCCGGCCGGCGGCGCGCGCGTCACCATCCTCGGCACCCCGCTGTCCGCGACCGCAGACGAGCAGGGTCGCTACCAGGTGAGGGTGCCGCACGGTCAGTACGACGTCCGCTTCGCCCACGCCTACCGCTGCGCCGACGTGGTGACCCGTCCGGCGACGGTCAACGCGGACACCGTCCTGGACGTCGGCATGCCCGACCGGGTGGACGCCTTCGGTTACGCCTGCGGCGCGGCCGGCGGTTCCTTCGTCAGCGGCACGGAGCTGATGCCGTTGACCGGGGACGACCGGACCAGCGCCGTCACGCTGCCCTTCCGGGTGCCGCTCTACGGCAGGTCGTACCGGGACGCCTGGGTGAGCACCAACGGCGTGCTCGGCTTCGGCACCTCGTCGACCAGCCGCGCCAACACCGCCCTGCCGAACACCACCAACCCGGACCTCGCGCTCTTCCCGTTCTGGGACGACCTCTACGTGGAGGCCGACTCGGGCATTTACACCGCCGTCACCGGGGTCAGGCCGCACCGCTCCTTCGTGGTGGAGTGGCGCAACGTCTCCATCTTCAGCGACCGCTCGACGCGACTGACCTTCAGCGCGGCCATCGGCGAGGACGGCTCGATCACCTACCGGTACCGGGACATCGCCGGCACCGGCCCGGAAACCGGCACCGGCGCGACGATCGGACTGGAGAACGTCGACGGCACCGTCGGCTTCGAGTACTCGTACAACACCGCGGCGCTCGCCGACGGTACCGCGATCGCGTTCCGCACCACCCGCAACGGCGTGCTGACCGGTGTGGTCACCGACGGCAACGACGGGCAACCGGTGGTCGGTGCCACGGTGACCGCCCGGGTGGGCGGGGCGACCGCCACGGAGACCACGGAGGCCGACGGCTCGTACCTGATCCAGGCCCCGGCCGGCGCAATCGAGCTCAGCGTCGAGAAGGAGCACTACGAGAGCGCCAACGCTGCGGTCGCGGTGGCGGCCGGTGGGGCGGACGTCCGCTCGGCGGCGCTGCGCACCGCCCGGGTCGGCACCCCGGTCAGCGAGCTGGCCGTCGTCGCGCCGGCGGCGCAGACCCGGGCCCGGGAGATCGGCCTGAGCAACACCGGGGCGCTCGGTACCGAGTTCACGGTCACCGAGCTCAACGCCGACGGAGTGCCGCAGGACATCGGCTGGCTGAGCCTCTCCGGCACCAGCGGCACGCTGGCCAGCGGCAGCCGACACACCGTCGGCGTGGCGGTCAGCACCGCCGGCCTGTCACCGGGGACCTACCACAAGGCCAAGGTGCGGGTCGCCTCGGCCAGCGGCCGCCAGCCCGTCCTGGTCATCCCGGTCACCCTGGTGGTGCCGAGCTACGCCCTGGCGATCAACGCGGGAGCGCAGGCGGGACGGACCGACGTGGAGGGCCAGACGTGGTCGCCCGACCAGCCCTGGGCCGCCGGCGGCGCGGGATATCTGGGCAACTCCAACCGGCAGTCGACCAGCAGCCCGATCACCGGGACCAATGATCCGGCCCGCTTCGCCGACCTGCGGGAGGGGATGTACGAGTACCGCGTCGACGGGCTCAGTGACGGCGTCTACACCGTCGAACTGGACTTCGCCGAGGTACGCAGGCAGGCCCCCGACAAGCGGGTCTTCGACGTGCTGCTCGAAGGCCAGGAGGTGCTGCCGTCGCTCGACGTGGCCGGTGAGGTCGGCAGTTTCGCCGCACTCACCAGGTCGTACACCGTGCGGGTGACCGACGGCCAGCTCAACGTGCGGTTCGTGACGCACAAGGGCTACGGCCAGCCGATCCTCAACGCGCTGCGGGTGACGAACCGCCCGGACCTGGTGTCCTGACCAGGAGGGTGGCGTGGGGCCCGGCCGTACTCCGGCCGGGCCCCACGACTGCCGCAGGTGGCGGGAGCCGGCCACCGCTGAGCAGGTCGGTCCGGTGCGGTTACTCCGCCTCGCGCAAGGAGTCCCGCACGCGCACGGTGAGCTCCGGCAGGTCGGCACCACCCTGAGCGTTGATCTCGTCGACCACCGCCACCGCCACGCGTCAACGGGGGCGGTTGTCGCCCTTGCCGAGCTTGTTGAAGTCGATCTTCGGGAGCTTGAAGCCCGGCGGCAGGCCCTGACCGCCGGCCAGGTCACCCGGGTCCAGCCCCGGCGGGAGCTGCGGCATGCCGCCCGGGAAGCCGCCCGGCAGCCCGGCGCCCGCCCCGGTACGCGGCCGACCGCCGCCCTTGGTGCCCTTGCGCTTGTTCTTCGGCGACTTGGTCGCCTTGCGCCGGCCCGCGCCGGGCAGGCCCATCATGCCGCCCATCTGCTTCATCATCTTCTGCGCGTCGGCGAAGCGGTTGAGCAGCTGGTTGACGTCCATCACCGTGACACCCGAACCGGCCGCGATGCGGGCCCGGCGGGAGCCGTTGATGATCTTCGGGGTGGTGCGCTCGGCCGGGGTCATCGACCGGATGATCGCGGTGACCCGGTCGAAGTGCTTGTCGTCCAGCTCGGCGAGCTGGTCCTTCATCTGCCCCATGCCGGGCATCATGGCCAGCACGTTGGCGATCGGGCCCATCCGGCGGACCGCGATGAGCTGGTCGAGGAAGTCCTCCAGGGTGAACTGCTCGCCGCCCATCAGCTTGGCGGTCATCTTCTCCTTCTGATCGGAGTCGAAGGCCTGCTCGGCCTGCTCGATCAGAGTGAGGACGTCGCCCATGCCAAGGATCCGGCTGGCCATCCGGTCGGGGTGGAAGACGTCGAAGTCCTCCAGCTTCTCGCCGGTGGAGGCGAAGAGGATCGGCTGCCCGGTGACCTCCCGGACGGAGAGCGCGGCGCCACCGCGGGCGTCGCCGTCGAGCTTCGACAGCACCACGCCGGTGATCCCGACGCCGTCGCGGAACGCCTCGGCGGTGCGGACCGCGTCCTGACCGACCATCGCGTCGATGACGAAGATGACCTCGTCCGGGTCGACCGCGTCGCGGATGTCGGCGGCCTGCTGCATCATCTCGGCGTCGATGCCGAGGCGGCCGGCGGTGTCGACGATGACGATGTCCCGGGCGGCCCGCCGGGCGTGCTCGATCGAGGCACGCGCGACCTGCACCGGGTCGCCGGTGCCGTTCCCGGGCTCCGGGGCGTACACCTCGACGCCGGCGCGGCCACCGAGCACCTGGAGCTGCCCGACGGCGTTGGGGCGCTGGAGGTCGGCGGCGACCAGCAGCGGCTGGTGACCCTGGGCCTTGAGCCAGCGGGCCAGCTTGCCGGCGAGGGTGGTCTTACCGGAGCCCTGCAGGCCGGCCAGCATGATCACGGTCGGCGCCTGCTTGGCGAACTGGAGCCGCCGCCCCTCGCCGCCGAGGACGTTGATCAGCTCCTCGTTGACGATCTTGACGATCTGCTGCGCCGGGTTGAGCGCCTCGGAGACCTCCGCGCCGCGGGCCCGCTCCTTGAGGTTGGCGATGAAGCCCTTGACCACGGGCAGCGCGACGTCCGCCTCCAGCAACGCCATGCGGATCTCGCGCGCGGTGGCGTCGATGTCGGCGTCGGTGAGCCGACCCTTGCCGCGGAGCTTGGTGAAGATCCCGGACAGGCGGTCACTCAAGGTGTCAAACACGCGAACATCCCGTTTGTCGGTGTTACGGCGGGCACTACCCGGCCGGTGTACAGCGGCCGGCCACCGCTAGGGTAGCCCGCCGCCCGCACCCGCGTACCAGCCCGGCCCAGCCGCCGGACCCGCCCGGTCCCGCCACCCGGGCCGGCCCGCACGGCGACGGCTGAATCGTCTACGTCATCAGCTCGACAGCGTCTGCGAGGCCCTCCGCCCCCTCCGAGCGAGGGCAGGGCGCCGCCCGGCGCACCCCGCCGTCCCGGGGATCAGCGGCGCAGGCCCAGCCGGGTGCGGATGTCCGCGGCCACCTCCGCCGGGGACCGGCCATGGTTGTCGACCACGAACGCCCCGTTCAGCCAGACGATCACGAGCTGACCAGCCCCGACTGGTACGCGAAGACCACCAGCTGGGCCCGGTCCCGGGCGGCCAGCTTGACCATCGCCCGGCTGACGTGGGTACGCGCGGTGGCCGGGCTCACCACCAGCCGGTCGGCGATCTCGGCGTTGCTCAGCCCCTCGCCGACCAGCCCCACCACCTCCCGCTCCCGCTCGGTGAGGGTGTCCAGCCGGGGGTGCGGGCGGGGCACCCGGGCCGGCCGGGTGGCGAACTCCCGCACCACCCGCCGGGTCACCGACGGCGAGAGCAGCGCCTCCCCCTCGGCGACGAGGCGCACCGCCCGCAGCAGCTCGGCCGGCCGGGTGTCCTTGGTCAGGAAGCCGCTCGCCCCGTGCCGCAGCGCGTCGAAGACGTACTCGTCCAGCTCGAAGGTGGTCAGCACGATCACCCGGGTACCGGCCAGCTCCGGGTCGGCGACGATCCGGCGGGTGGCCTCGATGCCGTCGACACCGGGCATCCGGACGTCCATCAGCACCACGTCGGGGCGTACCTGGCGGGCCAGCTCCACCGCCCGCAGCCCGTCGGCGGCCTCGCCGGCCAGGGTGAGGTCGTCCTCGCTCTCGATCAGCGCGCGCAGCCCGATCCGGACGAGGTCCTGGTCGTCGGCGACCACCACCCGGATCACCGCCGCGCCTCCACCGGCAGCCGGGCGGACACCCGGAAGCCGCCGTCGGGGCCGGGGCCGGCGGTCAGCGAGCCGCCCAGCGCGGTGACCCGTTCCCGCATCCCGGCCAGCCCGTGCCCCGCCGCGCCGGGCGCGCCCACGCCCCGGTCGGTCACCTCCACCACCAGTTCCTCCCGGCCGTAGTCGACCCGCACCCGCGCGGCGGCGACCCGGGCGTGCCGCAGCACGTTGGTCAGCGCCTCCTGCACCACCCGGTAGGCGGCCAGGTCCACCGCGGCGGGCAGCGGCCGTGGCTCGCCGGTCACCCGCAGGTCGACGGCGAGGCCCGCCCCGGCCAACCGCTCCCGCAGGGCGTCGAGCCGGGCCAGCCCCGGCACCGGCCCCCGCTCGGTGCCCCGCCGGACCGCACCGAGGGTGACCCGAAGCTCGTCCAGGGCCTCCCGGCTGGTCCGGCTGATCGCGGTCAGCGCCGCCTCGGCCTGCTCGGGCCGCTTGGGCATCAGGTGCAGCGCGATGTCGGCCTGCATGCTGATCGCCGCGAGCCCGTGCCCCACCACGTCGTGCACCTCCTGGGCGATGCGCAGCCGCTCCTCGTCGGCCTGCCGGCGGGCCTGCTCGGCCCGGGCCCGGGTGACGGTCTCCCGGTTGGTCCGCACCGCCACTCCCAGCGCGAACGGTACGACGACCCAGGCCGATCCGGGCAGCACCCCGGGCAGGCCGGGCGAGGCGCCCCGGGACCAGAAGACGTGCACCAGGATCACCGCGAGCCCCGCCGCCCCGGCGACGGCGGCCGGCCGGATCGGCAGCCGGACCGCCACCGTGTAGACGGCGACCAGGAAGCTCAGCAGCACCGGCCCGTACGGGTAGCCGAGCACCAGGTAGGCGGAGACGGCGACGGTGACCACGGCGAGGGTGGCGCGGGGGGCGAGGCGGCGCCCGGTCAGCGCGAGGGTGGCGACCGTGACCAGGGCCAGGCAGCCGGCGTCGACCGGCGTGGCACCGGGCTGGTTGCGGCCGGCCGGGCCGGTGGCGAGCAGGCCGAGCAGCAGCAGGACCACGGCCAGCGCCAGGTCGGCCGCCGCCTCCTGGCGACGGCTGCCGGAGTGTTCCCGCAGGCGCATGCCGGTCATTCTGCCCCCGGTCCGGGCGGGCGTCGTCCGCCCGCGCGCGGCACCGCGGCTACGCCGCCGGACGTACCGGCGGTCGGCGGTCGGGTCAGACGGCGGCCAGCACGGCGGCTTCGAGCCGGGCCCGTTCGGCGTCGGAGGGCCAGCCGCCGACCAGGTAGAACGCGTCCACCACGTCGCCGCCGAGGGTGGAGATCCGGGCCGCGCGGACCTGGGCGCCGGCCTCGTCGAGGGCGCAGGTCACCCGGTAGAGCAGCCCGGCGGCGTCGGCGGCGCGCAGCTCCAGCAGCACCGCGTCGGTGGCCGCCTCCCGGTGCCAGACCACTCGCGGCGCGGCCCCCTCCCCCCGCGCCGCGAGAGCCCGGCCGCGCAGCCGCTGGGTGACGGAGACGTCCCCGTTGACGGCGCGACGCAGATCGGCGCTGAGCGCGATCGGGTCCGGCGCGAGCCCGTAGCGGGGCTGCACCCGGCACTCGACCAGGGCCCGGCCGTCGACCGTGGAGGCGTCCGCGGCCAGTACCTCCAGCCGGTGCAGGGCCAGGCAGCCGGCCACCGTCGCGAGCAGGCCGCGCCGGTCGGCCGCGGCCACCGACACCCGGTCCTCGGTCAGGTGTACGACCGGCAGCGGCCCCGCCACCAGCGCCGGGTCCGGGGCCGGGGGCGCGGGCAGGGCGCCGGTGTCCAGCGCGGTACGCACCCGGGCCACCAGCTCGGCGACCAGCCGCCCCTTCCAGTCCGACCAGGCGGCCGGCCCGGTGGCCGCCGCGTCGGCGCGGACCAGGGCGTGCAGCAGGTCCAGCGTGGTGGTGTCGCCGACCCGCTCGGCGACCCCGGCGATGGTCACCGGGTCGTCGAGGTCCCGCCGGGTGGCCACGTCGGGCAGGAGCAGGTGCAGCCGGACCAGCGTGCCGATCAGCGCCGCCTCGGGCGCGGGCAGGCCGATCCGGGCGGCCACCGCCTCGGCCACCGGCGCCCCCACGGTGCTGTGGTCGCCGGGTAACCCCTTGCCGATGTCGTGCAGGAACGCGCCGAGCAGCAGCAGGTCGGGACGGTCCACCTCGCGGGTGTGCCGGCTCGCCTCGTACGCGGTCTGCACCAGGTGCCGGTCGAGGGTGAACCGGTGCACCGGGTTGTGCTGGGGCAGGCTGCGCAGCCGGGTCCACTCCGGCAGCCAGCCGTCGATCAGGCCGTACCGGTCGCAGGTCTCCCAGGCGGGCACCAGACCGGGACCGGCCCCGAGCAGGGTGATCAGCGCGGCGCGGGCGGCCGGCGGCCAGGGCGCGGGCAGCGGCGGGCAGTACGCGGCCAGCCACTCGCAGGTGGCCCGGGCGATCGGCAGCCGGGTGGTGGCCGCGGCGGCGGCGATCCGCAGCGACAGGCTCGGGTCGGGGCGGGCGCCGATGGCGGTGCGGGCCAGCACCAGTTCCCCGTCGTGCTCGACGACGTCCCGGGCGACGGGCCGGCGCACCGGGCGGCCGTCGCCGCCCCGGCGGCGGCCGGAGCGCAACCGGTCGGCGGCGCGCCAGGCGTCGTCGAGGGCGTGGCTGACCGTCCGGGCGTCCCCGGCGACCCGGCGCAGCAGCACGTCACCGTCGCTGGCCGTGGCGCCGGGCTGCTGCGCGTCGTCGGACCCGCCGGGCGGGGACTGTCGCAGGCCGAGCAGGCCGGCCACGCCGTCGCGTTCCTGGGCGATGAGCCGGTCGACCCGGCGGCCGACCTGCTGGTGCAGGGCGTCGCGGGTGTCCAGCAGGCGCAGGTGCGCGGCCCGGACGGCGGGGCGCAGCGCGTCGGTGATGCCGGCGGTGGCGATGGCCCGCAGCAGGCCCACGTCACGCAGCCCGCCGGCGGCCTCCT
The DNA here is from genome assembly GCF_052068055.1 of Micromonospora sp. L32. NCBI lineage: Bacteria > Bacillati > Actinomycetota > Actinomycetes > Micromonosporales > Micromonosporaceae > Micromonospora > Micromonospora sp. L32. The sequence continues at coordinate 358,640 of NZ_JBQHDD010000003.1, forward strand.
TGAGGTCTCCCTCGAGCAGGAAGGCCAGCTCGCCGTGGGTACGCCAGCGGCTCTCGGTGATCTCCCGCAGGGCGGGGAGCCGGCGGACGGCGGTACGCCGCCAGTGGTCGGCGGCGGTGCGGATGAGGGTGTCGGCGAGCGCCCGGTCGCCGGCCACGAAGCGCGCGTCGAGCAGCGCGAGGGCGACCTTGACGTCGTCCTGGGCCACGGAGAGCGCCTCGGCGAGGGTGCGCACCGAGTGGTCGAGCCGCACGCCGGCGTCCCAGATGGGGTACCACAGCGACGCGGCGAACTCGTCGACGCCGGGCACCCCGGCGTGCAGCAGCACCAGGTCGAGGTCGCCGTGCGGCGCGCACTGCCGCCGCCCCAGCCCGCCGACCGCGACCAGCGCGATCCCCTCCCGCCCCGGCACCAACGACCCGAGCCACCGGTCAAACCCGGCAGCCCGCTCCCGCCGCGCCGCCTCCCCGATGCCACCGACCTCGTTGATCAAGAGGTTTGCGTCACCGTTGTCGGTGTTTCCTGACGCATTCCTCTTGATCAACGAGGTCATGGTGGCTCCTAGAGGGCGTCGAGGCCGCGTTCGCCGGTACGGACCCGGACGACCTCCTCGACCCCGGTGACCCAGACCTTGCCGTCGCCGATCTTGCCGGTCCGGGCGGCGGCGACGATCGCGTCCACGATCTTGTCGACGTCCATCTCGTCGGTGAGCACCTCGACCCGGATCTTGGGCAGGAACTCGACCGTGTACTCGGCACCCCGGTAGACCTCGGTGTGCCCCTTCTGCCGCCCGTACCCCTGGACCTCGCTGACGGTCAGGCCGGCCACGCCGAGGGCGTGCAGGGCCTCCTTCACCGCGTCCAGCTGGTACGGCTTGATGACCGCGGTCACCAGCTTCATGTCCAACCCCTCCATCCCAGGAACGTTAACCGGCGACCTTCTCGTTGACCGGCTCGGTGGCCGGTTCGCCGGCCTCGCCCGAAGCCGGCTTCCCGGCGCCCGGGGTGAGCCCGGCCAGCGCGAAGGCCCCACCGCCGGCGCTGCCGGTGGTCGGCGACATGTCGTACGCGCTCTCCGCGTGCTCGGCCACGTCGATGCCGGCGACCTCGTCCTCGGCGTCGGAGCGGAGCCCGATCAGCGCCTTGACGGCGAGCGCGATCACCACGGCCACCCCGAAGGAGTAGACCGAGACGATGCCGCTGCCCAGCGCCTGACGGCCGAGCTGGGTCAGCCCGCCGCCGTAGAACAGGCCCTCGCTGCCGCCCAGGCCCTCGATGGCCGAGTTGACCTGGAGGGTGGCGAAGAAGCCGATGGAGAGCGAGCCGATCCAGCCGGCGACGAAGTGCACGCCGACCACGTCGAGCGAGTCGTCGAACCCGAGCTTGTACTTCAGGCCGACCGCCACCGCGCAGACCGCGCCGGCGATGAGGCCGAGCAGCACCGCCGGCAGCGGGGCGATGAAGCCGCAGGCCGGGGTGATGGCGACCAGGCCGGCGACGGCGCCGGAGGAGGCGCCGACCAGGGTCGGCTTCCCGTTGCGCAGCCACTCGACGATGATCCAGCCGACCAGGCCGGCGGCCGTGGCGACCTGGGTGTTGACGAAGGCCACCGCGGTGGTGCCGTCGACGGTCAGCTCGGAGCCGGCGTTGAAGCCGAACCAGCCGAACCAGAGCAGGCCGGCACCGAGCGCGACCAGCGGGACGTTGTGCGGCTTGAAGCTCTCCCGGGGCCAGCCGAGCCGCTTGCCGAGCACCAGCACCAGGCCGAGCGCGGCGGCGCCGGCGTTGATGTGGACCGCGGTGCCACCGGCGAAGTCCAGTGCCTTGATCTTGGCGCCGATGAAGCCGCCACCCCACACCCAGTGCGCGACCGGGATGTAGACCAGCGTGAACCAGGCGAAGGCGAAGAGCAGCCACCCGGAGAACTTCAGCCGGTCGGAGACCGCGCCGCTGATCAGGGCCACCGTGATGACCGCGAACATCATCTGGAAGACCAGGAAGACGTACGTGGGGATGCCGGTCCCCGCGCCGAGGAAGAGCCACTCCTCGCCGATGAAGCTGGTCTCGGTGCCGAGGTACTGGGTGAAGCTGCCGATCACGTTGTTGACGCCCGCGTTGTCGTTGGTGCCGAACGCGAGGGTGAAGCCGTAGATGACCCAGAGAACGGAGATGAGCCCGATCGAAGAGAAGCTCATCATCATCATGTTGAGTACGCCCTTGGACCGGTTGAGCCCCCCGTAGAACAGGGCCAGCCCCGGCGTCATGAGCAGCACGAGCGCAGACGACAGGAGCAACCAGGCGGTGTTGCCGGTGTTGATCTCCACGCTGCCTCCTCTCGGTGTGGAAGTCCTCCCATCCGACTGGAACCTGGCAGCATCGCCCGTCAGCCGGTTGGCGGGAAGCTTCGCCGCCGCCTGTTTCCTTCACCGACACCGCTCGATTTCCGACGCGTGACGGCTTGTTTCGGGCATGTGAAGAACGTCGATCATGGCTCCCCGAAACGACGTGAGTGGCCGTCGCGCGCGCGACGGCCACTCCTGTCGGGTCGACCGGGGTCAGCGCAGGGCGTACTCCAGGGCGTGCCGCTCGTAGTCGAGCAGCCGCAGGTCGCGCATCGGGCGGCGCAGGTGGCCCTTGTGCACGATCCGCACGAACGCCGGCTCACCGGCCGCCGCCATCCGACGGATGCCCTCGACGTGGTCGACGATGCGCTTGCGGATGGTCCGGATCAGCCGGTGCCGGTCGCGCGGGATCAGCCCGTACGCGTCGGCGAAGAGCCGCAGCCGGCGCGGCCGGTCCGGGTGCTTCCAGCCGAGGGTGATCGAGTCCCGGTCGGAGAAGATCGGCACCCAGGTCCAGGCCGCGTACGCCACGTCGTAGATCCGGGCGCCGGGCGAGGCGAGGTCGAAGTCGATCAGCCCGAGGGTGCCGTCCGGCCGCCAGATGACGTTGTGCGGGGCGGCGTCGTGGTGGCAGATGACCTCGGTGTCCGGCGGCGGCGGGCCGAACGAGCGCCAGACCGCGCCGGGCGGCGGGGCGAAGCCGTACTGCGCGTCGTGGAACATCCGCAGCATGGTCGCCACCGTCACCAGCGCCTCGTCGGTGACCCAGTGCGGGGCCAGCGGGTACTCCCCGCACTCCCCCTCCAGGTACGACAGGACCTCCCGGTTGCGCTCGTCCATGCCGAGCGCGCGGGGCGCGCCGGTGAACCCGACGTACTCCAGGTGGCGCAGCAGAGCGTGCACGGAGGGCGTCCACGGGCCGGCGTTGCGCCGGACGGTGTCGCCGACCCGGACCACGGTGCTCACGTTCCCGCCGTGCAGCGGGATCTCCTGCGAGGTCACGTACGGTCTCCCCAGGGCCGGCGGCGCGTGGCGAGGGTCACGCCACCCGGCGAACGCGCGATCGTCAGTCGTCACCGCGAGATTACGCGTCCCGGGCGAGCGGCTCGGTGCCGAGCAGCGCGTCGACGAACTGCGCCGGGTCGAACGGGGCCAGGTCGTCCGCGCCCTCGCCCAGCCCGACCAGCTTGACCGGGATGCCGAGCTTGCGCTGCACGGCGATCACGATGCCGCCCTTGGCGGTGCCGTCGAGCTTGCTCAGCACCACCCCGGTCACGTTGACCACCTCGGTGAAGACCCGGGCCTGCTCCAGGCCGTTCTGGCCGGTGGTGGCGTCCAGGACGAGCAGTGTCTCGTCGATCGGGCCGTGCTTCTCCACCACCCGCTTGACCTTGCCCAACTCGTCCATCAGGCCGATCTTGTTCTGCAGGCGACCAGCGGTGTCGATCACGACGGTGTCGGTGCCGGCCTCGATGCCCTCGCGGACGGCGTCGAAGGCGACACTGGCCGGGTCGGCGCGCTCCGCGCCGCGCACGGTGATGGCACCCACCCGGCCGCCCCAGGTCTCCAGCTGGTCGGCCGCGGCGGCCCGGAAGGTGTCGGCCGCGCCGAGGGTGACCGTCCGGCCGTCGGCGATCAGCACCCGGGCGATCTTGCCGCAGGTGGTGGTCTTGCCCGCGCCGTTGACGCCGACCACCATCAGCACCGCCGGCCGGCCGTCCTTGGGAGCGGTCCGCAGGGCGCGGTCCAGGGTCGGGTCGAGGGCGTTGACCAGCTCGGCGGCGAGCAGCGCGCGCAGCTCGTTGGCCGAGCGGGTGCCGAGCACCCGGGTCCGCTCGCGGAGCCGGTCGACGATCTCCCGGGTCGCGTCGATGCCGACGTCGGCGGTGATCAGGCTGTCCTCGATCTCCTCCCAGGTGTCCTCGTCGAGGTGGTCGCGGCTGAGCAGGCCGAGCAGGCCCTTGCCGAAGGCGTTCTGCGAACGCGACAGCCGGGAACGCAGCCGGACCAGCCGGCCGGCGGTCGGCTCGGGCACCTCCAGCGCGGGCACCTCGATCACCGGCGGCTCGACCAGGATGCCGGTGGAGAGTTCGGCCTCGGGCGCCTGGACGGGCGGACCGGCCAGGTCCTCCTCGGCCCGGGTGTCGACCTCGGTCTTCGGCAGCGGCGGCTCGGGGCGCCGGCGCAGCCGGGGCACCACCAGGCTGAGGCCGCCGAGGATCAGCACCGCGAGCAGGGCGAGCGCGACGAGGAGGTATTCCGTCATGCCGAAATCCTGTCAGATGCCGGCGGCGGCGTCTCATCGACCGCACCCCGTGGCGTCGGCCGGCTCCGGCGGTAGGCTCGGCCACAGCCAGCAGTGGTGCGACCGCCGGCGGGGTAGTAAAGATGAAGTCCGCTCACCTCGGAGGTCTCGCCATGCCCGCCCCATGCCTGCTCATCGGCCCCCTGCTGCGGCGGGTGGTCGGCACGCGGGCCACCGTCTGGGTCGAGACCAGCGCGCCCGCCGTGGTCACCGTCCGCACGGCCGACGGGGCCGCCGGCTTCGCGCCGACCTTCTCCGCGTACGACCACCACTACGCGCTCGTGGTCGTCGAGGGGCTCACTCCGGAGAGCGCCACCAGCTACGAGGTGCTGGTCGACGGCGAGGTCGCCTGGCCGGTACCGCGCGACGGCTTCCCGCCCAGCGTGATCCGTACCCGGGCCGTCGACGACCTCGACCAGCCGGTGCGGCTGCTCTTCGGCTCGTGCCGGGAGACCACCCAGCACGCCACCACCCGACGGCTGCCCCCGGACGCGCTCGACGCGTACGCCCGGCGGTTGATGGCCGACCCGGACCGGGCCGGCCTGCCCGACCTGCTGGTGCTGCTCGGCGACCAGGTCTACGCCGACGTGACCTCGCCCACGGTGAAGCGGCTGCTCAAGCGGCGCCGCCGGCGCCCGAAGAACGCCCCCACCGACCAGGTGGTGAGCTTCGACGAGTACACCAAGCTCTACCTGGAGTCGTGGCGCGATCCGGAGATCCGCTGGCTGCTCTCCACCGTGCCGAGCGTGATGATCTTCGACGACCACGAGGTCATCGACGACTGGAACACCTCCGCGTCGTGGCGGGCGGAGATGCGCACGCAGCCCTGGTGGGCCGAGCGGATCCGCAGCGGCCTCGCCTCCTACTGGGTCTACCAGCACCTGGGCAACCTCTCCCCGGACGAGATCGCCGACGACCCGCTCTACGCCAAGGTGGTCGCCGCCGAGGACGCCACCATCGTGCTGCGCGAGTTCGGCGAGCGGGTGGACGCCGAGGCCGACGAGGCGCATGACACCGAGCGCTGGCGGGCCGTGCAGTACCAGTGGAGCTACGCCCTCGACCTGGGGCGGACCCGCCTGGTCATGCTGGACAACCGGTGCAGCCGGGTGCTGCAGCCGGGCAACCGGGCCATGCTCCCGCCCGGCGAGTGGTCCTGGTTCCTGGACCGGGCGCACGGGGTCTACGACCACCTGGTGGTCGGCTCCTCGCTGCCCTGGCTGCTGCCCCCGGGGATCCATCACGTGGAGGCGTGGAACGAGCGGCTCGCCGACTCCCACCGACCGTGGCTGGCCGGGCTCTCCGAGCGGATCCGCCGGGCCTGTGACCTGGAGCACTGGGCCGCGTTCAGCCGCTCCTTCGACGCGCTCGGCGCGCTCTTCGCCCGGCTCGGCAGCGGCGCTCCGGGCAGCCCGGGCGAGCGGGTCGGCGCCGGCCCGGCGTACGCGCCGCCGGCCTCGATCAGCGTGCTCTCCGGAGACGTGCACCACTCGTACGTGGCCCGGGCCCGGTTCGCCGACCCGGCGGTGCGTACCCCGGTGCACCAGTTGACCTGTTCCCCGATCCACAACCAGGTCCCGGCCGGGATGCGCCCGCTGATGAAGCTGGGCTGGTCGCCGGGGCCAGCCGCGGCCACCCGGGCGCTCGCCCGCTCCGCCGGGGTACGCCGGCCGAGCGTCCGCTGGCGGAAGCTGGCCGGGCCGTACTTCGGCAACGCGGTGGCCACGCTGGCGCACACCGGCCGGCAGGCCGAGGTGCTGATCGAGGGCACCACCAGTGACGGCCACCTGCGCGAGGTCGCCCGGCAGCGGCTCACCCCGGCGGCCTGAGCCGGCCCCGTACGCTCTGTGCCGTGGAAGAGCATCCGCCGGAGACCCTGCGCGCGGTGGAGGACGAACTGACCGCGTTGCTGCGCCGGGGTCGCGCGTTGTCCTGGGAGATCGCCCGGGAGGTGCATCCGAACCTGGAGCCGAACGCGTACGGGCTGCTGCTCTGGCTCCGGCGCTCCGGTTCGATCCGGTTGACCGACCTGGCCGTCCGGCTCGGCATCGGCAAGGGCACGCTCAGCCGGCAGATCCACGGCCTGGAGGGGCTCGGCCTGGTGCGCCGGGACCCGGACCCGGACGATCGGCGGGCGGCGCTGATCAGTCTCACCGAGGAGGGCATCCGGCGCTTCGACGCAGCCCGGGCGGCCCGGCTGGGGCAGATCCGCCGGACGATGGAGAGCTGGCCGAGGAGAGACGTGGCGGAGTTCGCCCGGCTGCTGCACCGGTTCAACGAGACCTTCTGACCCCGACCGTCCGGCGGAATACCGTGCCGGCCACCAAGCTGTTGCTTAAGGCAACCAGGCCATACGGTTGCCCGAGGCAACTTCTTCTCTCCGCTCCCACCGGAGGCAGTCACGATGACCCAGGCGCCAGCGCCCACCCGGGCGACCGCCGTCGACATGACCCACCGGCAGATCCTGGAGGCCCTCTCCGGCCTGCTGCTGGGCATGTTCGTCGCCATCCTCTCCTCGACGGTCGTCTCGAACGCGCTGCCGAGGATCATCACCGAGCTGAAGGGTGGTCAGTCCGCGTACACGTGGGTGGTCACCTCGACGCTGCTGGCGACCACCGCGACCACCCCGATCTGGGGCAAGCTCGCCGACCTGACCAGCAAGAAGCTCCTGGTCCAGCTCTCCCTGACCATCTTCGTGCCGTCGGCAGGGCTCCGCCCTGGTCGTCGTCTTCGTCAGCTCATCGCCCGGCTTCACCACGCTGATCCCCGGCGTGGACGCCGGCGCGCTGCAGCGCACCCACGACGAGCTGGTCGCCGAGCTGCGCCGGGAGTGCCGGCGCGGCGCGCACGAGTTCGTGTACCGGTCACCCTGCTCTGCCGGCGCGGGGACGCGTACACCGAGCTGTGCGCGGCGGCCGACGAGACCCGGGCGGACCTGGTCGTGGTCGGGGCGTCGGAGCAGGCGGGGCACCGCCTCGTCGGCTCCGTCGCCACCCGGCTGGTCCGCACCGGCCGCTGGCCGGTCGTCGTGGTGCCCTGACCCGCCCGGCGCGGCATATCGAGCCACCACTGTGGCCGGACGACCCGCCGGCGGGTCACCTGTTCGGATCCGCTCACCGTCCGTGGGGCGGCCGATGCGCTCCGGAGCGCCGAGGGGCCGGGGTGCGGCCGCCCGTGATGATGGTGGGGTGGGTGAGATCTTCGGCCGCCGTCCCCCGCGGCGGCGGGTCGTGGTGCTGCTCGCCCTGGCCCTGCTGACCGCCGTCGCGGCGGCCCTGCTGCTCCGGCGGCCCCCGGCCGCGCTCGCGCCCCGTCCCGGCTGGGCCGGCACCGAGCAGGCCGGCTGGATCGCCGGCATCGTCAGCGCGGTGCTCTCCCTGGTCGGCACGGTGGCCGCCGTGCAGGCCCTGCGCACCACCCGCGCCGCCGAGCGCCCACCGGCCGGCGGCGCCCGCACGGTGCGGGTCGGTCGGATCCCGCAACCGGCGTCCTGGTTCCAGGACCGGCGTGCCCGGCTGGACCTGGCCCGCGCGGCCCGGGCCGGTCGTACCGCCGTGCTCACCCAGGTGCTCTCCGGCATGGGCGGGGTGGGCAAGACCCAGCTCGCCGCCCAGTTCGCCCGCCGGCTGGCCGACAGCGGCGAACTGGACCTGCTGGTCTGGGCCACCGCGATCAGCCGGGACGCGATCGTCGCCGCGTACGCCCAGGCGGCCCGGGAACTGCGGCTGGTCGACCCGGCGGCCGACCCGGAACAGGCCGCCGCCGCCCTGCTGAGCTGGTGCGAACGCACCGACCGGCGCTGGCTGGTGGTGCTGGACAACCTCGACGCGCCGGCCGACGCCGCCGGCTGGTGGCCACCGGCCAACCGCAACGGCCGCACCATCGTCACCACCAGGCGGCGGGACGCCGTCCTCGGCGCCGACGACCGCACCCTGGTCGAGGTCGGGCTCTTCACCGGCGACGAGGCGGTCGGCTACCTGACCCGGGCGGTCGCCGACCCGGCCCGGCTCGCCGAGGCCGCGCAGCTCGCCGCCGACCTGGGCCACCTGCCGCTGGCCGTCGCCCAGGCCGCCGCGTTCATCCGGGACCGGGGCCTGGACTGCGCCGGGTACCGCCGGATGCTCGCCGACCGCAAGCGCCGGCTCGACGACCTGGTGCCGCAGCCGGACGCCCTCCCCGACGACCATCGGGCGACAGTGGCGGCGACCTGGTCGCTCTCGATCGACGCCGCCGACGCGGCCGCGCCGGTCGGCCTGGCCCGCCCGCTGCTGGAGCTGGCGGCGCTGCTGGACCCGAACGGCGTACCCACCGGTCTCTTCGCCACCCCGGCGGCGCTGGCCCACCTGGCCACGGCCCGGGCCGCCGGGGACGGGGCGCCGGTGGAGGTCGACGACGTGGCCCGGGCGCTGCACAACCTGCACCGGCTCAGCCTGGTCACCCACGACCCGCACGGCGGCAGCCTGCGGGTGCACGCCCTGGTGCAGCGGGCCGCCCGGGACCGGCTCACCGACGCCCAGCTCGTCGCCGCCGTCCGGGTCGCCGCCGCCGCGCTGCTGCACCGCTGGCCGCCGACCGAGGTCGAACCCCCGGTCAGCCAGGCCTTCCGGGCCAATGCCGCGGCCCTGCGCGACCACGTCGGCGACCTGCTGCTGCGCGCCGGCGCCCACAAGGTGCTCTTCCGCCTCTACGAGAGCCTCGGCGAGTCCGGACTCGTCCGGGCCGCCGTGGACGGCCTGGACGAGGTCATCGCCGACTGCCTCCGGCTGCTCGGGCCGGACCATCGCCAGACGCTGGCCTTCCGCGGCCACCGCAACTTCTGGCGGGGCCGGACCGGGGACGCCGCGGGGGCCGCGGACGCCTTCGCCGAGCTGCTCACCGACTGCCTGCGGGTGGTCGGCCCGGACGACCCGCTGACCCTCACCACCCGGCACAACGTCGCCTACTGGCGGGGTGAGGCGGGCGACGCCGCCGGGGCCGCCGAGGCCACCGCCCAGCTCCTCACCGACCGTCTCCGGCTGCACGGCCCGGAGCACCCGGACACGCTGAACACCCGGGGCAGCCTCGCCTGGCTGCGGGGCAAGGCGGGCGACCGGACCGGCGCGGTCACCGCCCTGCGCGCGCTGCTCGCCGACTGCGAGCGGGTGCTGGGGCCCGAGCACACCACCACGCTCAACGCCCGCAACGGGCTGGCGTGGCAGCTCGGCGCGGCCGGCGAGCACGCCGCCGCCATCGCGGAGACGCGGGCGCTGCTCGACGACTACGTCCGGCTGCTCGGCGTCGACCACCCCGGCACGCTGGACACCCGCCGCAACCTCGCCTGGTGGCGGGGCGAGGCCGGCGACCCGGCCGGCGCGGCCATCGCCCTGGCGGAACTGGTCACCGACTGCCTGCGGGTGGTGGGCCCGGACCACCCGCTGACCGGCATGGTGGTCGAGAGCCTGGCGCACTGGCGGGGCCAGGTCGGGCGGACCGCCGCCGGGTAGCGCGAGCCGGCGGCGATAACCACTCGCCGGTGTCACACCCGAGGACGAGGATGTCCCGATGACCTGGAGAGCACCGGAGATCAACCGGACCAACGAACCGTACGTCGGCGACGAGCGCACCATGCTGGAGGGCTGGCTCGACTACCACCGGCAGACGCTGCTGCTCAAGTGCGCGGGGCTGACCGCCGAGCAGCTCAGGACGCCGAGCGTGGAGCCGTCCGGGCTGACTCTGCTCGGGCTGGTGCGACACATGGCGGACGTGGAGCGCTGGTGGTTCCGGATCCGGGCCGCCGGGCAGGACATCGCCGGCATCTACGGCACGGACGAGGACCCGGACGCCGACTTCAACGCCGTCGCCGACGCCGACGCCGAGGCCGAGTTCGCCACCTTCGCCGCCGAGGTCGAGGCCGCCCGCAAGGCCGCCGCCGACCTGTCGCTGGACCAGACCTTCGCGCGCAAGCGCCGCGACGGCAGCGCCGACGAGGTGAACGTCCGCTGGGTGTACGTCCACATGATCGAGGAGTACGCCCGGCACAACGGCCACGCCGACCTGATCCGCGAGCGCCTCGACGGGGTGACCGGCGACTGAGCCCTCCCGCCGCCGGGCGTCGGTCAGCTGCCGCGCCCGGCCCGCAGGAGATGCTCCCCGAGCGGGGTCAGCGTGTGCCGCGCTCAGTACGCCAGCGCCGCCCGCAGGTAGCGCAGGTCGGCCGGGCCGCCCCACCGGTGCGCCGACAGCCCGGCGGCGCGGGCGCCGCGGACCGCCCAGTCCTCGTCGTCGACGAAGAGCACCCGGGCCGGCGGGGTCTGCAGCGCGTCGCAGGCCGCCTGGAAGTACTCCTTGGCCGGCTTGTGCACGCCGATCACCGAGGAGTTGACCACCACGTCCAGCTCGCCGACCAGGCCGAGCGCGGCGAGGTCGGCGTCGAGCAGGTCGGTGGCGTTGGTGCCCAGCCCGACCCGGACGCCCGCCGCGCGGACCTCCCGGACGAACGCCAGCACCTCCGGGTCGACCTCACCCCGGTAGCGCTGCCACTGGTCGACGGCGGCGCGGGCCCGTTCCGGGCTGCCCACCGAATCGGTCAGCGCGTCCGCGACGCTGCTCACCCACTCGGCGTGGCTGACCCGGCCGGTCAGCACCGGCTGGAGCCGCCCCCACTGCATGGCGATCTCGCCGAGCACCCCCTCGGCGAGGCCGTACTCCCGCTCGACACCGGCGGCCACCGCCGGATCCCACCGGCGCAGTACGCCGTCGAAGTCCAGCAGGAGCGCCGTCGCGCGTTCCCGAGCCACTACCCGTTCTCCTCGCCGCGGCCAGGCCGCTCGTCCTCGTCGGCCCGGTTGAGCCGTTGGCTGATCACCTGGGTGACCCCGCTGCGCATGGTCACGCCGTAGAGCGCGTCGGCGATCTCCATCGTCCGCTTCTGGTGCGTGATGACGATCAGCTGGCTCTTCTCCCGCAACTGTGCCAGCAGCGTGATCAGTCTGCCGAGGTTCACGTCGTCCAGCGCCGCTTCCACCTCGTCCATGATGTAGAACGGGCTGGGCCGGGCGCGGAAGATCGCCACCAGCATGGCCACCGCGGTCAGCGACCGCTCGCCGCCGGAGAGCAGCGACAGCCGCTTGATCTTCTTGCCCGGCGGGCGGGCCTCCACCTCGACGCCGGTGGTGAGGAGGTCCTCCGGGTCGGTGAGGATCAGCCGGCCCTCGCCGCCGGGGAAGAGCACGGTGAAGACCTGCTCGAACTCCCGGGCGGTGTCCTCGAAGGCGCTGGCGAAGACCTCCAGGATCCGGTCGTCGACGTCCTTGACCACGGTGAGCAGGTCCCGCCGGGTGGCCTTCAGGTCCTCCAGCTGCTCGGAGAGGAACTTGAAGCGCTCCTCCAGCGCGGCGAACTCCTCCAGCGCCAGCGGGTTGACCTTGCCGAGCAGGGCCAGTTCCCGCTCCGCCTTGGCGGCCCGCTTCTCCTGCACCGGCCGCTCGTAGCGGACCGGCTCGGGCACCGGCAGGCCGTCGCGTTCGGCCGTCGCCACGTCCACCTGGGTGGGTGGGACAAGCTGGTCCGGGCCGTACTCGGCGACCAGGGTCTCCACGTCCAGGCCGAAGTCCTCGGCGGCCTTCGCCTCCAACTGCTCGATGCGCAGCCGCTGCTCGGCGCGGGCCACCTCGTCGCGGTGCACCTGGCTGGTCAGCCGTTCCAGCTCCGCGCCGAGGCGCTTGGCCGCGCCGCGTACCTCCTGGAGTTCGGCCTCGCGGCCGGCGCGTTCGCGCGCCACCGCGTCGCGGTGCTCCTCGGCCGCGGCGATCGAGGCGGTGAGCCGGGTGAGCGCCTCGCGCGCGCCGCCCACCACGGCCCGGGCGATGGCCGCGCCGCGGGTGCGCGCCGCCCGCCGGGCCGCGGCGCGTTCGCGGGCCGCCCGCTCGGCGGTCGCCTGCCGGGCCAGCGAGTCGGCCCGGCCGGCGATCGAGGAGACCCGCTCCTCGGCGGTACGCACCGCCAGCCGGACCTCCATCTCGTTCTGCCGGGCCCGGGGCACCATCGCGGCGAGCTGGTCCCGCTCCTCGGTGGAGGGTTCGGCGTCGATCGGGGTGTCCTCGGCCAGCCGCAGCCGCTCCTCCAGCTCGGCCAGGGCGAGCAGGTCGCGTTCGCGGGCCGCCTCGGCCCGGGAACGGGACTCGCCGAGCCGATCGGTCTCCGCCTTCGCGGAGCGGGCGGCGGCGCCCAGCTCGGCGAGCCGGCGGGCGGCGGCGTTGCGGTGGCTCTCCGCCTCCCGCTTGGCGGCCGCGGCGTGCTGCACCGCCTCCTTGGCGGCGGCCACCTCGGCCCGCGCGTCGACCAGCTGGTCGCGCAGCTCGGCGCTGGTCCGCTCGGCGGTGAGCCGGTTGGTGCGGGCCTCCTCGACGGCGGCCTGCACCTCGATGTAGCTGGGCGCCTTGGCCGACCCGCCGGCCGCCGCGTACGCCCCGACCACGTCGCCGTCGGGCGTGACCGCGCGCAGCTCCGGGTTGCCGGCGACCAGCTCGGCCGCGGCGGCGAGGTCGGCGACGAGCACCACGTCGCGCAGCGCCCGGTGCACGGCCGGGCGGATCTCGGCGGCGCACTCCACCAGGTCGGGCGCCCAGCGGGCGGTGTCCGGCAGCTTCGGGCGCAGGGCGTCGGCCGGGCCGTCCATGCCGGGGCCGGCGGGGCTGCCGACCAGCAGCCCGGCCCGCCCGGCGTCGGAGATCTTCAGCAGCCGCATCGCCTCGACGGCCTCGTCCACCCCGCTGACCGCGACCGCGTCGGCGAGCCCGCCGAGGGCCGCGGCGAGGGCCGCCTCGTGGCCGGGGGCAACGGTGAGCAGGCTGGCGAGGCTGCCCAGCAGGCCGGGCACGTCGCCGGCGCGGGCCAGCAGCGCGCCCGCGCCGTCCTTGCGGCGCAGGCCGAGGGCGAGCGCCTCCTCGCGGGCCTTCCAGGTGGCGGCGTCCTTCTCGGCGGCCCGCTCGGCGTCGGCGAGGGAGCGCACGGCGGCCTGGGCCTTCTCGTGGACGGCGACGGCCTCGGCGTGCCGCTCGTCGAGTTCGGCGTTGTCCCGGTCCGCCTCGGTGGACTGTTCGGCCACCGCGTCCAGGTCGGCCTGGGCCTTCTCGGCGCGGGCCAGCGCGTCGGCGTGGGCGGCGGCGAGCCGCTCGATCTCCTCGCCGGCACTGGTGGTCCGGGCCCGGGCCGAGTTGACCTGGCCGGTGAGCCGGGCCAGGCCCTCCCGGCGGTCGGCGATCGCCTTGGCGGCGGCGACCAGTTCCCGCTCGGCGGCGGCCAGTTGCCGTTCCAGCTCCTGCCGGTGCTCCACCGCCTCGGCCAGCCGGATCTGGTCGTCGGTGAGCGCCGCGCGCAGCTCCTCCTCCTGCTCGCGGACCCGCTGCGACTCGGCCTCCAGCTGCTCCGGGTCGCGGCCGGGCCGCTCGTCGTCGGTGGTGGCGCTGAGGTGGCGCAGCCGTTCCCGGGCGAGCTGCTCGATGGAGCGGAACCGTTCCTGCAGGGCGGAGAGCTTGTACCAGGTGTCCTGGGCGGCGGCGAGCAGCGGCGCGTCCTCGGCCAGGGCCGCCTCCAGCTCGCCCAGGCGGGCCTGCACCTCGCTGTGTTCGGCCTCGACCTGCTCGCGCCGCTCGCGCAGCGCGGTCTCGTCGGCGATCTCCCGGTCCAGGGTGGTGCGCAGGGTGGCGAGGTCGTCGGCGAGCAGCCGCAGCCGGGCGTCGCGCAGGTTGGCCTGGATGGCGGCGGCCCGCCGGGCCACCTCGGCCTGCCGGCCCAGCGGCTTGAGCTGGCGGCGCAGCTCGGCGGTGAGGTCGGTCAAGCGGTTGAGATTTACTTGCATCGCGTCGAGCTTCCGCAGCGCCTTTTCCTTGCGCTTGCGGTGCTTGAGGACGCCGGCCGCCTCCTCGATGAACGCCCGCCGGTCCTCCGGCTTGGCGTGCAGCATGCCGTCGAGCCGGCCCTGGCCGACGATGATGTGCATCTCCCGGCCGATGCCGGAGTCGGACAGCAGTTCCTGGATGTCGAGCAGCCGGCAGGAGTCGCCGTTGATCTCGTACTCGCTCTCGCCGGAGCGGAACATCCGGCGGGTGATGGAGACCTCGGTGTACTCGATCGGCAGGGCGCCGTCGGTGTTGTCGATGGTGAGGGTGACCTCGGCCCGGCCCAGCGGCGCCCGCCCGGCGGTGCCGGCGAAGATGACGTCCTCCATCTTGCCGCCGCGCAGCGCCTTGGCGCCCTGCTCGCCCAGCACCCAGGCGATGGCGTCGACGACGTTGGACTTGCCGGAGCCGTTCGGGCCGACCACGCAGGTGATCCCGGGCTCCAGCTTGAGCGTCGTGGCGGAGGCGAAGGACTTGAAACCCTTCACCGTCAGGCTCTTGAGATGCACCTTCTCGATCCTCGTCCGGTGGCCGCCGTACCGTCGCCGGCTGCGCGAGCCTGGTAAACCCGCAGACTAACCCCTCGGCGGCGACCCGTCGGCACGCGACCCGCCCCGCGGGACGGCACCGGGCGCGGACCGGACCGCGAATGGCGGAGTCGACGCCTACAAGATCGGGAAATTGCGGCGGAAAGCCACGGGAGACAGAGCTGCGCGCCGGCACAAAAGTGTCGGCGCGCGTTTTCGCGGTGGTGCGATTCAGTTTTTCCAGATCCCGTGGATCAGGTCAGGGCCGGCTCGGCCAGCCGGAGGAGGTCGTCGGCCTCCGCGGCGGCCGCGGCGAGCCGATCGTTGTCGGCACGCAGCCGCGTGATCTCGAACTCGAGTGCCTGAACCCTGGCCCGCAGACGGGTGACCTCGTCGAGCAGACGCCGGTCGGGCGCTGCGCCTACGTGGCCGTAGAGGGCTTTCGCCATGCTGACTCCTTGATATGCGCTGCCGGAATGGCCGGCCAACGCGCGCCCAATAACTGTCCGCGACTGCCACCCCGGCATAATCCGGGCATGACTGGGCGCGACTGGCGACACCTACATATTGAGCCGACACCCCCCTCTTCGTCAAGTTCACGCAGGCCGTAGATCATCTCCACGTCTACCCTGTCACTTGCCGGGGGGCCGCAAGGCTCGGACACGCTCTGTCCGGACTCCTTAACTGTACGCCGGGAAATGTGCGTACGGTCACTACGTGAGTCGACATCGCCTTAACTCTTCCTTAGCCACGTTGCCGCAGTTCAGGGCGCACCCGTAGCGTCAGCGCGGCCCACAACCGACCCCGTGGAGGCGACAGGCGTGTACGGCTGGACCGACCCGATCGACCCGGACGGCGCCCCCCGGCGTCCGCAACCGCCCACCGACGAGCCGCCGGCCTGGCTGACCGACCGTCCCGAGCCGCGCTCGGCGTACCTCTTCGGCGACGACCCGGAGCAGCCGGGCGACGACCTGGCGGACGCCCCGACCGCGCAGTGGCGTACCGAACCGGACGACCGGGCGTACGCGTGGACCGACCGGACCCCGGCCGGCCCGCCGAACGGTCACCTCGACCCGGCGGCGTACCCGGACGCACCCGGTGCTCCCTTCGCGCCCGCCCCCGAGTTCGCCCCGCCCGCCGACTGGCGGCACGCCACCGGCAGCCTGCGGGCCGTCGACGCCGAGCCGTCGGCCGAGGGGCAGGGCCGGCACCGGCAGCGGAACCGGTTCCCGCGCCCGCTGGTCATCGGCGGCGCCGCCGCGGCCGCCACGCTGGTGGTGAGCCTCGGCGTGGGCGCCCTGGCGCTGGCCGGTGGCGACGGCGGAGCGGCCGACCCGGCCTCCGTCGACGACACCGTCGCCGCCGCCCCGCTGGCGCCGGACGCCGGGACCCCCGCCGACGCGCTGGCCGGCGCCGCCACCGCCTCCCCCACCGGCACGCCGACCACCGCCCGCCCGACCCCGTCGCCGAGCCGGACGGTCAAGCCGACACCCGCGCCGAAGCGGACCACGGCCGCGTCCCGGCAGAGCACCCGGACCAGCAGCGCGTCGACCCCGAACTCCGTCAGCCCCGGCGTCAGCAGCCAGAAACAGCAGGTCGTCGACCTGGTCAACGCCGAACGGGCCAAGGCCGGCTGCGGGAAGGTGAGCATCGACGACAAGCTGATGCTGGCCGCCCAGCGGCACAGCCAGGACCAGGCCGACCACCAGAACATGTCGCACGACGGCAGCGACGGCAGCGACGCCGGTGACCGGATCGAGCGGGTCGGCTACACCTGGCGCACCTACGGCGAGAACGTCGCCTGGAACCAGAAGACCCCGGCCGCGGTGATGGACGCCTGGATGAACAGCTCCGGGCACCGGGCCAACATCCTCAACTGCGCGTTCACCGAGATCGGCGTCGGCGTGGCCAGCAGCAACGGGCCGTACTGGACCCAGGTCTTCGCCGCACCGCGCTGAGGCGTACCGCGGGCGCCCCCGTCCACGACGCGACCGCGTCGTCGGCGGGGGCGCTCTCGTTTGACCGGGTGAGGTGCGCCGTGCGGGACGGCGCGGGGCGGTGTCGCGCCGCCCGACGACCCGGGAGCTGCCGATGCGGATCCGGCTGCCAGCGTCCGCGCGGCGGAGCAGGCCGCTGCCGAGCGCCGCGCGCCGGCGACCGCCGACCCGGCGCGGCGTCCGCCGGGCTCTGCCGGCCGCCGTCGCGCTCACCCTGCTGACCCCCGCCTGCCACACGCCGCTGGTCCCGCCGGGCGCGCCGACGCCGTGGCCGTCCGCGTACGCGCACCGGTGGCAGTGGCAGTGGCAGCTCGAGGGGCCGGTCGACACCGACGTCGCGGCGGACGTCTTCCTGCTCGACCCGGTACGGACCACCGCCGCCGAGACCTCCGCGCTGCGCGGACGGGACCGCCGGCTGGTCTGCCAGGTGCACGTCGGCTCATACGCCGGCACCGACCCGGACGCCACCCGCTTCCCGACGGCCGTGCGGGGCACCCCCACCGGCCGGGCGCAGCGCCGCTGGCTCGACGTACGCCGGTGGGACGTGCTGGAGCCGGTGCTGGCCGACCGGTTCCGGCTCTGCCGGGGCAAGGGCTTCGGCGCGGTGGCGCTGGCCGACGCCGACGGGTACGCCCACCGCTCCGGCTTCCCGCTCGGCTACGACGAACAACTGACGTTCAACCGGCGGCTGGCGGTGCTGGCCCGCTCCCTCGACCTCTCCCCCGGCCTGATGAACGACGTGGGCCAGGTGGCCGCGCTCGCGCCCGACTTCGACTTCGCGGTCGTCGAGGAGTGCGTCCGGCTGAAGGTCTGCGCCAAGCTGCTGCCGTTCGCCGATGCGGACAAGCCGGTCTTCCACGTCGAGTACACCGGGCACACGGCGACGTTCTGCGTGACCACCCTCGGGTACGGCTTCGCCTCCATCCGCAAGAACCGGTCGCTGGACGCCTGGCGCGACCCCTGCCAGCTCCCCTGACGCCGCGAGGGGCCCCTGCTGCGGCAGGGGCCCCTCGGCGGGGATTTTCAGCGGGCGCCGACCAGCTCCGGGGTCGGGGCGGGCGGGTCGGCCGGCGGGGCCGCCGCCTTCTGCCGCAGGAAGCGCGGGGCCCACCAGTTGGCGTCGCCGAGCAGCGTCATCAGCGACGGCAGCACCACCGCCCGGATGATCGTGGCGTCCAGCAGGATCGCGGCGGCCAACCCGACGCCGAGCTGCTTCATGTCGATCGTGCTGAGCGAGGCGAAGATCCCGAACACCCCGACCATGACGACCGCCGCGCTGGTCACCACGCCCGCCGACGAGGTGATCCCGTACGCCACCGCGTCGCGGTTCGACATGCCGGCCCGGACCCCCTCGCGGATCCGGCTGACCACGAAGACGTGGTAGTCCATGGAGAGCCCGAAGAGCACCACGAAGAGGAAGAGCGGCAGCCAGGAGACGATCGCCCCCATCGAGGTGAACCCGAGCAGCCCCTCCGCCCAGGTGCCCTGGAAGACCAGCACCAGCAGGCCGTACGCGGCGCCGGCGGAGAGCAGGTTGAGCACGATCGAGGTGAGCGCGACGACCACCGAACGGAACGTCAGCACCATCACCGCGAACGTCAGCGCCAGCACGAAGGCCATCACGATCGGCAGCTTCTCCCCGATGTGCCGGGCGTAGTCCTGGTTGCCGGCGACCTCGCCGCCGACCGCGTACTCGACGCCGGGGATGCCCTTGAGCGCCGCCGGCAGCAGGTCGTCGCGGAGCTCGTCCAGCGAGCGCGCCGCCTCGTCGGACCGACCGGCGTACGGGGTGGCCAGCTCCAGCACCGACACCCGCCGGTCGGCCGACACCTCGATCTTCGGGCCGTCCGCCTCGACCGGGGCGAACAGTGGGTCGGCACCGGCCCGCCCGGCCAGCTCGGTCAGCGCGGCGCGCACCCGGTCGGCCTGCTCGGCGGGCGCCCGCACGGCCACCTGGTGGCTGGTGCCGGTGCTCGGGAAGGCGGCGGTGAGCCGGTCGTACGCCTGCATCGCCGGCGTGGTGCGCGGCAGGTCCTCCATGCCGGGGAAGTTCAGCTTCATGCCCAGCGCGGGCGCGGCCAGGGCGAGCAGCAGCCCGACCGAGACGACCAGGGTGGCCAGCGGCGCCCGCAGCGCGGGGCGCAGCACGGCCGGCCAGAAGCGCGGCGTCGCCGGCCGACCGTCCGGCCCGGTACGCGGGGCGGTGAGCCGCCAGAGCAGCGGCACCCGGGGCCGGTCGACCCAGCGGCCGAGCTTGGCCAGCAGCGCCGGCAGCACGGTCAGCGAGCCGGTCACCGCGACCGCGACCACCAGGATCGAGCCGACCGCGAGGGACGAGAAGACCGCGTCGTTGGCGAGCAGCAGCCCGGCCATCGAGATGACCACGGCGAAGCCGGAGACCACCACCGCGTGCCCGGACGTCTCCGCCGCGATCTCCACCGCGTCGAGCCCGGAGCGCCCCTTGGCCCGTTCCTCCCGTTCCCGGCGGACGTAGAACAGCGAGTAGTCGACGCCGACGGCCATGCCGATCAGCAGGATCACACTGGCCGTGGTGTCGGTGGCCGGCACCAGGTGCGAGGCCAGGGTGGACAGCCCCATCGCGGCGGCCACCGAGGAGAGCGCCAGCAGCACCGGCACGCCGGCGGCGATCAGCGCGCCGAACGCGACGATCAGGATGGCCAGGGTGACCGGCAGGCTGAGCAGCTCGGCCCGCTTGAAGTCCTTGCCCAGGGTCTCGTCCAGCGCCTGGCTGATCGACGGCCCGCCGACCTCCTCGACGCGCAGCTGCGGGTGCGCCGCCTGGACCTCGGCGGTGGCGTCGCGCAGCGGCTGCACCCGGTCGGACGCGTCCTCGCGCTCGCCGGACATGGTGATCGGCAGCAGCAGGGCGTCGCCGTCGTGGGACGGCACCGGCGTGCCCACCGACGCGACCCCGGTGACCTGCCGGAGCCGGTCGGCGGCGTCGGCCGCCGCGCGCTTCGCCGCGGCCTGGTCCAGCGCCCCGGCCCGGGAGGTGATCAGGATGTTCTCGACCGCCGGGTCGGCGAAGTTCCCCTCGGTGACGATCGCCTCGGCGCGGCCGGACTCCCCCACCGCCTGGTCGGCGCTCGTCGCCTCCTTCATGCCGGCGGCGTTGCCCCCGACGAAGCACACCGCCACGAACACCACCCAGAGCGCGATCGCCCGCCACGGGTGCTCGGCGCTCCACCGCGCCACCCGCACCGTCACCGGTCTCCTGCCCATCTCCCGGGCCCCCCTCCACGCGTCGGCCCGCTGCCGACCGTGTCGACGCTAGGGACAACGGCGGGCGCGGACATCGGGGATCGGCCCCGGCTCGTCCCGGACGCGGCGAAGGCCGGCCGTGCGGGTGATCGGAGCGGACGGCCGGGCAAACCGGGCGGATCTGCGGGACGCCGGGGGACGGCACACCGGCGCAACCCCGAGCCGGCTCGGGGTCACCCCTTCAGGGCGCCGCGGGGCCGCGGCTGACACCGCGGACAGCTGAACGACGACCGGTTCATGAACGACTCGCGCCGGATCGGCGTACCGCACCGCCGGCAGGGCTCACCCTCCCGGCCGTACGCGTTGAGCGACCGGTCGAAGTAGCCGCTCTCGCCGTTGACGTTGACGTAGAGCTCGTCGAAGCTGGTGCCGCCCTGCTTGATCGCCTCGCCGAGGACGTCGCGGACGTGGCCGAGCAGCCGGGTGGCCGCCGGCGCGGTCAGCGCGTCGGTCGGGCGGGCGCCGTGCAGCTTCGCCCGCCAGAGCGCCTCGTCGGCGTAGATGTTGCCCACCCCGGAGATCAGCGTCTGGTCCAGCAGCGCCCGCTTCACCTCGGTACGCCGTCGCCGCAGCGCCGCGACGAACCCGGCGTCGGAGAACTCCTCGTCCATCGGGTCCCGCGCGATGTGCGCGATCTCCGCGGGCAGCTCGGCGCCGCCCTCGCTGACCGAGAGGCCACCGAAGGTGCGCTGGTCGACGAAGCGCAGCTCCGGACCGTCGTCGGCGAACCGGAACCGGACCCGCAGGTGCAGCTCGTCGGCCGCCGCGATCGGCTGGAGCAGCAGTTGGCCAGACATCCCGAGGTGGCCGATCAGGGCGTCGCCGCTGTCCAGCGGGAGCCAGAGGTACTTGCCGCGCCGGCGCACGTCGGTGACCGTCCGACCGGTCAGCACGTCGGCGAAGTGGCCCGCGCCGGGGACGTGCCGCCGGACGGCGCGCGGGTGGCGTACCTCGACCGAGGTGATCCGGCGGCCGGTGACCCACTGGGCCAGGCCCTGCCGAACCGTCTCGACCTCGGGCAGCTCAGGCACGCCCCAGCCCCGCCTCGGCCGGGTCGGTGGCCGCTCCGGCCTCCGCCGCCGACCGCTCGGCCTGCTCCTTCTCGGCCCGCTCGGCCTGCTCCTTCTCGGCCTGCTCGGTCAGCTTCCGCCAGGCCGCCTCGGCCGCCCGCTGCTCGGCCTCCTTCTTGCTGCGCCCCTCGGCCCCGCCGTAGCGGTTGCCGGCCACCACCACCCAGGCCGTGAAGGTCTTGAGGTGGTCCGGCCCGGTGCCCTCGATGCGGTACTCCGGGACGCCCAGCCCCAGCGCGGCGGTGAGCTCCTGGAGGCTGGTCTTCCAGTCCAGCGCGGCGCCCCGGCCGGCCGACTCCGCCATCAGCGGGTCGAAGAGCCGGTGGATGACGATCGCGGCGGTCTCCAGGCCGTACTGGAGGTAGATCGCGCCGAGCAGCGCCTCCAGGGTGTCGGCGAGGATGCTCGCCTTGTCCCGGCCGCCGGTGCTCTCCTCGCCCTTGCCCAGCAGCAGGTACGCGCCGAGCCCGTCCGGCCCCAGGCCGCGCGCCACGTCGGCCAGCGCGCGCATGTTCACCACGCTGGCCCGCAGCTTGGCGAGCTGCCCCTCGGGCAGGTCCGGGTGGTTGCGGAAGAGCGCGGTGGTGATCACCACCCCGAGCACCGAGTCGCCGAGGAACTCCAGCCGCTCGTTGGTGGGCAGGCCACCGTTCTCGTACGCGTACGAGCGGTGGGTGAGCGCGCGCTCCAGCAGTTCGGGGTCGAGCGTCACACCGAACGCCGCCTCGAGGTGACCGACGGGAGCACGCCGCCGCTTGTCGTTCGTCATGTGCCTACCTCTTCGTTCGGGACTGCCGGGGGCGCGAACCCCGTTCTCGCGCTCACGGGCGTACCTCGTCGATGCGGTCCACGGCCGGCGACCCGACGGCGGCGCCGTCGAGCAGCGCGCGGACCCGGTCGCTGGCGCCCCGCCGCCACAGGTGGGCGGCGAGGGCGATGCCGGAGGCCACGTCCTCGGCCCCGGCGGCGCCGTGACACACCACCACCGTCCCGGCCACCCCGAGCAGGGCCGCCGCGCGGGGGGCACCGCCGCCGGCGGGCGGGCCGCCGGCCATCGCGTACGCGCCCTCGATCGCCTTGAGCAGCACGTTACCGGTGAACCCGTCGGTGACCACCACGTCGGCGCGCGCGCCGAGCGCGACGTCGTACCCCTCGACCAGGCCGACGTAGCGCGCCCCGCAGGGCAGCGACGCGGCGGTGAGCAGGGCGTCGGCGGCCTTGCGGGGACGGTCGCCCTTGCCGGCCTCCGTGCCGACCGAGAGCAGGCCGACCCGGGGCCGGTCGACGGCGTGCGCGACCGCGGCGTAGGCGGCACCGAGCACGGCGTGCCGGGCGAGGGTGAGCGGGCGGGGTTCCAGGGAGCCGCCGACGTCGAGCAGGACCACCGGGCCGGCGACGGCCGGCAGGGTGGCCACCAGGGCCGGCCGGCGGACGTCGGCCCAGCGGCCGAAGCCGAGCGCGGCGGCGGAGACGGTGGCGCCGGTCGAGCCGGCGGAGACCAGCGCGTCGGCGGCACCGTCGCGGATGGCGGCGACCGCCGCGCGGACGGTGCTGTCGGCGCGCGGCGCGTGGTGCGCCGGGCCGGCGGCGGCCCGCACCGGGCGGACCGTCGTCCGGGCGCGCTGCGCCGGGGTGAGGGCGTCCGTCACCGCGGCCGCGACCTCGGTCGGGCCGACGAGCAGCAGGTGCAGGTTCGGATCGGCGCGTACGGCTCGCAGAGCGCCGTCAACCACGACGGCGGGGGCATCGTCCCCGCCGAGGAGGTCAACGGCGATCCGCGCGGTGCCCGGCTCCATCGGAACGCCGGCCGGAGCAGGCCGGCCGGCGTCGGAAGGAGCCGGGGCACCGGGCGATCGCCAGGGTGCGCGCGCCACCCGACCCGTGGTCGGGGGCGTCACTCGGCGTCCAGGTCTCAGACCTCGAGGACCTGGCGGCCGTTGTACGTGCCGCAGACGGAGCACGCGGCGTGCGGCAGCTTGGGCGACTTGCACTGCGGGCAGGCCACGGTCGCGACCACGGCCGCCTTCCAGTTCGCCCGGCGGGACCGGGTGTTGCTGCGCGACATCTTGCGCTTCGGGACGGCCACGGTTCCTACTCCTCTGTACGGTTCAGTTGCGACAGGCCCGCCCAACGCGGGTCGATCTGCTGGTGGCTGTGGTCGACCGGCAGATCGTCCCAGTGCACCCCGCACTCGGGGCACAGTCCTGGGCAGTCCTCCCGGCAGAGCGGGTTGGTCGGCAGCGTCAGCACCACCGCGTCCCGCAGCGCCGGCTCCAGGTCGATCAGATCGCCCTGCATCCGGCCCACCTCGTCCTCGTCGGTCGTGTCGTCCGTGGTGCTGTTCTCGTACGCGTACAGCTCCTGGATGTTCACGACCACCGAGTCGTTGATCTCGCGCAGGCACCGGCCGCACTCGCCCCGGACGGGACCGCTGATGGTCCCGGAGACGAGCACGCCCTCGGACACCGACTCCAACCTCAGGTCGAGGTCGAGGTCCGCGCCCTCCGGCACGCCGATCAACTCCACGCCGAGGTCCGCCGGTGCCGAGGCGACCCGCTTGACCGTACGCAACGCACCAGGCCGACGCGGCAGGTCCCTCGTGTCGAGGACCAGCGGCGACCTGGGATTGAGTGTCGATGGCGAGTGTTTGGGCATAGTCAGACTCCGGCCGGTGAGAGGCCGACAAAAAAGGTTACCTGGGCGACCGCCCCAGCGTCGAACCGGGGGCGACCCCCGCCCCGAGTGTCGGCTGGTGAGGTGCCGCTCAGAAGGGTAGCGGGCGTTCGGCCTCGTCCCCACCGAAGGTGCCGATCTCGCGCAGCGCGTGCATCTTGTCCCGGCCGCGCTCGATCGAGGCCAGCGCCCGGGTCAGGAACTGCTCGAAGTTGGCCAGCGCCGTGTCGACGTAGTCGTCGACCTCGTCGCGCAGCCGCTGCGCCTCGGCCCGGGCCTCCGCGATGATCCGGGCGCCCTCGTGCTCCGCCGAGACGGTGATCTCGTTCACCGACACCAGGCGGGCGTGTTCCGCCTCACCCTCGCTGATGATCCGGTCGGCCTCCCGCTTGCCGGCCTCCATGATCTTGTCCCGCTCCTCCAGGAGCGCGGCGGCCCGGCGCAGGTCGGCGGGGAGTTCGGCGCGCAGCTCGTCCAGGACCGCGATCATCTCGCCCCGGTCGACCATGCAGTTGTTCCGCGACATCGGTACGGAGCGGGCCTGCTCCACCATGGCGATCAGTTCGTCGATGCGATCGAGCGGGTCCACCGGTACCTCACTCCTGTCGTTCGTCGGCCGACCTACATGATGCGGGTTACGGCCGGGTTCCCGCTCCACACATGATGTCCTGCGCGGGCGAGCCCCGCCCGATCCACCCCGGCGCGGCGCGTCGCGACGCGCCGCCCGCCGGTTCCGGCGGGCGGCGGTGCGTGGCGAGGTGTCAGCCCCGGTGCTCCGGGCCGAGCCGGGCGACCAGCTCGTGGCGCACCACGTCCGGCACGTGCGCGGAGATGTCGCCACCCCACTTCGCCACGTCCTTGACCAGGCTGGAGGAGAGGAAGGAGTAGAGCGGGTTGGTCGGCATGAACAGCGTCTCGACCCCGGCGAGGCCGATGTTCATCTGCGCCATCTGCAACTCGTAGTCGAAGTCGCTGACCGCCCGCAGGCCCTTGATCAGCACGCTGGCCTCCTGCGCCCGACAGAAGTCGACCAGCAGGCCACGGAAGGACTCGACCCGGACGTTCTCGTACGAGGAGGTCACCTCGCGGAGCATGTCGATCCGCTCCTCGACGGTGAACAGGCCACTCTTCGCCTGGTTCACCAGCACGCCGACGATCACCTCGTCGAAGAGCCGGCTGGCCCGTCCGATGATGTCGAGGTGTCCGTTGGTGACCGGGTCGAACGAGCCGGGACACACCGCACGTCTCATGATCGGCGACCGTACCAAAGGGTGGTCTCGCCGTAACGGCGACTGCGCTCCGCGGTGACGCCCTCCACCCACTCGACCGGGCCGGTGCGGCTGGAGCGCTCCACCACCACCAGGGCTCCGGGGGCCAGCCAGTCGTGTTCCACCAGGGCGGCCAGCATGGCGGTGATCTCGGCGTCGGGCACCGCGTAGGGCGGGTCGGCGAAGACCACGTCGTACGGCTCGCCGCCCGGCCCGGCCGCGAGCACGCCGGCCACCTTGCCGGTGACCAGCCGGGCGGCCGGGGCGGCCCGGAGCGCGGCGACGTTCTCCCTGATCACGCGCGCGGCGCGCGGGTCGGACTCGACCAGCAGCACGTGCTCGGCGCCCCGGGACAGCGCCTCCAGCCCGACCGCGCCGGAGCCGGCGTACAGGTCGGCGAAGCGGGCGCCGGACAGGTCGATCTCGGTCTGCACCGCGCTGAACAACGCCTCGCGGACCCGGTCGGAGGTGGGTCGGGTGCCGGCGCCGGGCGGCGCGGCGATCCGCCGGCCGCCGAGCGTGCCGGCGACGATCCGGGTCACGGTCTACCCCTGCTCATGGAGATGACGCTACGCGACGGCCGGGTCGGCCCGGCCGACACGGTGCGTCCCGGACGGGTACCTCCATGATCACTGCCGGTATATCAATGATCTCAGATTCATAACATGATCCTTAGCTCCTCCTGAGCGTTGTAACGCCGACGGCGATCCCTTTAGGGTCGGCCGGGTGCCGGCGACGCTCCGCCGGCCGCGCGGCGCCGGGGAGCGCGCCGTCACGGGCCGTGCCGCAATGCGACCGGGACCAGAGCCACCGCCACCCCACGCCGCACCCTGACGCATCTTCACCCCGGGAGTACGCGTGATCCGTCCCCAGCCGTCGCTCCGGCGACCGCTCGCCGTGGCCGCCGCCGCGCTGGCCGGCCTCGCCACGGCCTTCGCCCTCACGGCGCCGGCGAGCGCCACCAACACGTCGCCCTCGCCGTCGGCCTCCCCGACCGTGACGGCCTCGCCGAGCACGCCGACGCAGCCGGCGCCGAACTGCGTCAAGGCCGACGACGCGAAATACACGCACACCTTCGACGGCCCGAAGGGCGAAGCCTCGATCACCCTCACCAACGGCCCGCTCTGCCCGGGCGAGCAGCAGGAACTGGCCCTGGTGTCGTACGTGACGCCGTCGGCCACATTCGCCGTGCCGCAGTACGTGCTCGACAAGTCGATCAAGAAGTTCGTCGGCGTGGCCGACGGGGAGCTGGGTGTGGCCACCCTGGACTTCCGGGTCGAGGTGCCGAACTGCCACACCCAGGTCGACTTCCTCTTCGGCAGCACGATCATCGACCCGCTCACCGACACCAGCGACCGGTACGGCGACCGCAAGGTCGGCAGCTCCGCCGGCATCGGCGCCCGGTCCACCGGCCCGAAGGGCTGGTACAACGGCGGCTCGGGCAGCTGCTCGGCGGCGCCCGAGGTGATCGCCGAGTCCGACTGCCAGGGCAGCGTCGAGCTGACCCTGGTCAACCGGACCGGCAACGCCGCGGCGACCTTCGCCGTCACCGGCAGTAGCGGCTTCACCGAGACCGTCACCGTGCCCATGCGCAAGATCGAGACCCGGAAGCTCAACCCCGGGCAGGCGCAGGAGATCACCGTGACCGCCGCGGGCATGAAGAACTTCACCGGCGGCTGGCAGAAGCCCGAGGACTGCCAGCAGCCCGAGGTCGGCGCGCCGGACGCCGTCTACGAGTCGACCTGCGACGCGATGACCTTCCGGATCAGCAACCCGGAGGACGGCGCGACCGTCACCTCGACCTTCACCCCGAGCAAGGGTGAGGCCAAGACGCTGACCGTCGAGCCGGGCCGTACCGGCTCGGTCAGCTTCAAGGCCAGCAAGGGCCTGACCGTGACGGTGACCGGCGACCTGGACTCCGGCGGGCCGCTGGCCTGGGAGCAGCCGAAGGACTGCGCCGAGGGCGGCGCTGGCGGCGGTACGCCCGGTGAGGGCCTGCCGGTGACCGGCGCGGCGGCCGGCGGCATCGCTGCGGGCGCGCTCGCCCTGCTGGCGGCCGGCGCGGTGCTCTTCGTCGTGGCCCGACGCCGCCTGATCCACTGTGGTCGCCTGAGGGCGCGCCGACCGACCGGTCGGCGCGCCCTTCGCATATCGATCGTCCACCATGGAGGCGCAGTCGTCCGGTGACGCTCGGTCCATCGATGATCTCGAAACGGCAACAACAACCTCCGGCGGCGGGAGCGTTCACTACCCGTCGGTACAGTCACCCGGCGCGCTCGCGCTCGCGCGGACGCGCCGCGATCCCGAGGAGGTCGCGCTGAGCCACGACCGCTCGGTCCCGCACGACCGCTCGGTCCCGCCGGCTCCCGCCTCCCCGGCCGCACACCCCGCGAATCTCCCCCCGTCAGGAGTACACGTGAACCGCCTGAAGTTCCGGCGCGTCGCGGCGATCGCCGCTGGCACGCTGATCGGCCTCGCCGGCGTCGCCACGGTCGCCGGACCCGCGATGGCCCACCACCCCGAGCCCTCGGGCACCTACTGCGCCGCGCCCGACGGCAAGATCGTCGTCAGCTGGACCGTCGGCAACAGCGAGACCGACCTCGCCGGCACCATCACCAAGCTCGAGTCGACCGTGCCGGGTAGCTTCACCGGCGCGCTGGCGCTGAACGCGGTGCTGCCCAAGAAGGGTGACGGCCCGCTGACCGGCACCCAAGCGCACACCTTCACCGGCGCGCTGCCGGAGCTCAAGCTGACCGTCGAGGCCCGGTGGGAGCGGGGCGACCGGATCATCACCGAGGAGCGCACGGTCGTCGCGCAGCCGGCCGGCGACTGCGCCGCAACCGAGTCGCCGTCGCCGAGCGCGCCGACCACGCCGGAGCCGACCAAGTCCCCGGAGCCGACCAAGTCCCCCGAGGTCACCCCGTCGCCGTCGACCACCAGCCCGACCGCGACGCCGTCGAGCACGCCGAGCGCGCCGGAGGAGCCGGTGTTCCGGCTCGAGGAGACCTGCGACGAGATGACCTTCATCGTGGAGAACCCGGCGAAGGGCATCCCCTTCACCGCCACGCTCACCACCGAGAAGGGCGTTACCAAGAAGCTCGAGTCGACCCCGGGCAAGACCAGCTCGGTCACCTTCGACGCGTACCAGGGCCTGAAGGTCACCGTCTCCTACGACGTGGTCGAGGGCTCCGAGACCATCGAGTACACCCAGCCGAAGAAGTGCGACGAGGGTGAGGGTGGTGGCCTGCCGGTCACCGGCGCCGCCACCGGTGGCATCGCCGCCGGCGCCGTCGTGCTGCTGGCCGCGGGCGCGATCCTGTTCGTGGTGGCCCGCCGCCGCCGGGTGCGCTTCACCGCCTGAGCACCACCTGCCTGAAGCCGAGGGCGCGTCGACCGACCGGTCGGCGCGCCCTCGCACCGTTCCCGCCCGCCCTGTTGGATCCGCGGCAGCGCCGGCTGGGGCTCAGCTCGACCGGTGCCCACGCCGGCCGGCGCGGTCAGCACGGACAGCGCGGGCGGCGCGGACAGCGCGGACAGCGCGGGCGGCGCGGACAGCGCGGACGGCGCGGACAGCGCGGACGGCGCGGCGGTGCGGGCGGCGCGGCGGTGCGGGCGGTGCGGACAGCGCGCGCCCGACGCCCGGTCCTCGCGGCCTGCCGGACCCGTGGGGCTACGTCACCCCCTGCGCGTCCTTTGGAGCTGATGACGTGAACGATTCAGCGCGGCAGGTGCGGGGCGATGCCCGCGGCCCGGCGTGGGAACGAGTGGCCAAGCGGCGCGCGGAATAGCCACGCTTTCCGCGAAAGTGCACGCCGGGGGGCGGCGTGAACTCACGCTGGGTGATGAGGGGCGCGGGCGTCGGCCTCCCCCGTGCACCCGCCAAAATCCGCACACGGTAAGAGAGAGACGCACGTGGTGCGGCTCACCCCGCCGGTCCACCAGCAACCCCGCGGCACGGCAGGGGGTGGTCGAAGCTGGCCGCCAAGGGGCGCGGGGCGAGGGCGAGGAAGGCCGCCGTGAATCGTCTACGTCATCAGCTCGAAAGGACGCGCAGGGGGTGACGTGGCCTCGCCCCGGCGGGACGGACCGACAGCCCGACGATTCGGCAACGCCCGGGCCCACACCCCGCCGGGGCGCGCAGCCGCGCGGCGCGCATCCGCGCGGGACGCAGCCCCGCGGGACGCAACCGCGCGGGAGACGCTACGCCCGGTGGTCAGCCCTTTTCCAGGTACTCGGCGCGTTCCTCGTCCACCAGGGCGGCGACCGACGCGGCCAGCGCCGGGTGCCGGTCCAGCTCCGGGTCCTCCTCGACCAGGGCGATCGCCTCGGCGCGGGCGTCGCGGATCAGGTCGGTGTCGCGCAGCAGGGACAGCAACCGCAGGTGCGAGCGGCGCCCCGACTGGGTGGCGCCGAGCACGTCGCCCTCCCGGCGCTGTTCCAGGTCCAGTTCGGCCAGCTTGAAACCGTCCGTGGTGGAGGCCACCGCGTCCAGGCGTTCCCGGGCCGAGGACCCCTCGGCCGCCTCGGTCACCAGCAGGCAGAGCCCGGGGGCGGTGCCCCGACCCACCCGGCCACGCAGCTGGTGCAGCTGGGAGACGCCGAACCGGTCGGCGTCCAGCACGATCATCACGGTGGCGTTCGGCACGTTGACGCCGACCTCCACCACGGTGGTGGCGACCAGCACGTCCAGGTTGCCGTCGGCGAAGGAGCGCATCACCGCGTCCTTCTCGTCGGCGGGCAGCTTCCCGTGCAGGACACCGATCCGCAGCCCGTGCAGCGGCCCCTCGGCGAGCAGCGGCGCCACCTCCGTCACGGCCAGCGGGGGCCGCCGCCCGTTGTCGTCCTCCCGCGGCGGCTCCTCCTCGCTCTGCGGGCCCTCGCCGATCCGGGGGCACACCACGTACGCCTGGTGGCCGGCGGCGACCTCCTCGCGCAGCCGGCGCCACGCCCGGTCCAGGAAGGCCGGTTTCTCCGCCGCCGGCACCACGTGCGAGGCGATCGGCGAGCGGCCCTGCGGCAGCTGGGACAGGGTGGACGTCTCCAGGTCGCCGTAGACCGTCATCGCCACCGTGCGCGGGATCGGGGTCGCGGTCATCACCAGCACGTGCGGCGGCTGGTCGGCCTTGGACCGCAGCGCGTCGCGCTGCTCGACGCCGAACCGGTGCTGCTCGTCGACGACCACCAGGCCCAGGTCGGCGAAGTCCACCCCCTCGTAGAGCAGGGCGTGGGTGCCGAGCACGATGCCGGCCCGCCCCTCCGCGACCTCGGTCAACGCCCGCCGCCGGGCCGCCGCCCCGAGCGAACCGGTGACCAGCTCCACCCGGGTGGCGTCGTCGGCCGCGCCCAGCTCCCCGGCCGTGGCCAGCGGGCCGAGCAGGTCGAGCATGCCCCGGTAATGCTGCGCGGCGAGCACCTCGGTCGGGGCGAGCAGCGCCGCCTGCCCCCCGGCGTCGACCACCTGGAGCATGGCCCGCAGCGCCACCACCGTCTTGCCGGAACCCACCTCGCCCTGCAACAGCCGGTGCATGGGGTGCGGGGTGGCCAGGTCGGCGGCGATCTCGACGCCGACGTCGCGCTGCCCGGAGGTCAGCTCGTACGGCAGCCGGGCGTCGAACGCGTCGAGCAGCCCGCCGGGCTTCGGCGGGCGGGGCCGGGCCGGCCAGGACGCCGCCCGGTGCTTGCGCTGCACCAGGGTGAGCTGGACGGCGAACGCCTCGTCCCACTTGAGCCGGCGGCGTGCCCGGTACAGCTCCTCCTTGCTGGAGGGGCGGTGGATCTCCCGCAGGGCGGCGCCGATGCCGACCAGGTTGCGCCCGGCCCGCACGGTCGCCGGCAGCGGGTCCTCCGGCGGAGTGAAGGTGTCCAGCACCACCCGGACGCAGCGGGCGATCACCCAGGTCGGTACGGCCGCGGCGGCCGGGTAGACCGGGATCAGCGCGCCGGCGAACTCCTCGATCTCCTCGCTCGCCGCCGCCTCGCCGTCGGTCGACTCCCCGAGGAGCTGGTATTCCGGGCCGTTGAGCTGCCGCTTGCCCCGGAACTCGGTGACCTTGCCGGCGAAGAGCCCCCAGCGCCCGGGGCGCAACTCCCGCTCCCGCCACGCCTGGTTGCCGAAGAAGGTCAGGGTGAGCACGCCGCCGGAGCCGTCGCCGACGGTGACCTCCAGCAGGTTGCCCCGGCGCTGGCGCATCGGCCGCACCGCCGTGCGCTGCACCTGGGCCAGCACGGTGACCTGCTCGCCCACGTCGAGGGAGCGGATGTCGGTGTGCTCGCCGCGCTCGTCGTACCGGCGGGGGAAGTGGTAGACCAGGTCGCCGGCGGTGTGCAGGTCGAGGTGGCTGGCCAGGGCCTTGGCCGTCTTCTCCCCGACCAGCTTCTTCAACGGCGTGTCCACCGTGGACGCCTCGGACGTCATTCGACCCCCACCAGGAGCGGATAGTGCGGCTGGCCGCCCGGGTACGCCTGCACCTCGACGAACGGCCAGCGCCGGCCGACGTGCGCCCGCACCGCGTCGGCGAGACCGTCCGGGGCGTCCGCGCCGGTGAGCAGGGTGACCAGCTCACCACCGCCGCCCAGCATCCGGTCGACCACCGCGGCGCAGGTGTCGACCAGATCGGCGCCGATCAGGTGCACCTCCCCCTCCACCAGCGCCAGCACGTCACCGGGGCGGCAGGGGCCGGCCACGGTGAGCGCCTCCCGGCTGGCGTGGCACACCTCGGCGTACCGGCAGGCGCCGGCGGCCTCGGCCATCGCGATCACGTCGTCCTCGAAGCGCCGCCGGGGGTCGCGCACCGCGAGCGCGGCCAGCGCCTGCACCGGCGAGCGGGTCGGCACCACGCTGACCTTGATGCCCAGCCGGTGCGCCTCCTTCGCGGCGGCGCTCGCCACGGCCTGGGTGTTCGGGTCGTTGGGGAGCACCACCACGCGGGCCGCGTCGGTGGCGCGGATCGCGTCCAGCAGCTCGCCGGTGGACGGGTTGCCCGGCACGACCGTGGCGCCCTCGCCGGCGAAGAGCTCCGCGATGCCCGCGCCGGCCGCGACCACCACGGCCGCCCGACCGGCGGCGGACGGGCCGGGCCGGGGCGCCGGCGCGGTCTGGTCGGCGAAGCGGGTCACCGAGATCCGGTACGGCCGGCCGGCGACCACGCCCGCCTCGACCGCGGCGCCCACGTCGTTGACGTGCACGTGCACGTTCCAGGTGGTGGAGGCCGCCGGTGAGGCGCCGTCGCCGACCACCACCAGCGAGTCGCCCAGCCCGGCCAGCTCGGCGCGCATCCGGGCCACCGCCTCGTGGTCGGCGTCGAGCAGGAACTGCACCTCGTACGCGTACTCGTCGGAGCCGGCCTCGCGGACGGTGGTGAGCGGCGGGCGGACCGCCCGGGTCACCGGCGCCGGCCGGGGTGGGCTCTCCCCGGTGATCACCTCGACCAGCGCGTCGAGCAGCAGGCAGAGCCCCCGGCCGCCGGCGTCGACGACGCCGGCCCGGGCCAGCTCGGGCAGTTGCTCCGGGGTGCGGGCCAGGGCGCGGGCGGCCTCGCCCGCCGCCGCCCGGGCCACCGTGCGCAGGTCGTCGCTGTCGGCCTGCTCGGCGGCGGTCGCGGCGGCCGCGACCACGGTCAGCAGTGTCCCCTCCACCGGGCGGGCGACGGCCGCGTAGGCCGCGTCGGCGGCGACGCGCAGCGCGACGGCCAGCTCCCGGCCGGCGACGGCCGGGACGGGGGCGAGCGCGTCGGCCAGGCCGCGCAGGATCTGCGACAGGATCACCCCGGAGTTGCCCCGGGCGCCGAGCAGCGCCCCGCGCGCCATCAGCCGCAGCGCGTGCCCGTGCGCGGTGGGCGCGTCCGCCGGAAGGGTGTCGAGGTCCATCGCCAGCGCCTGCTGGGCGGAGGTGAGGGTGAGCACCATGTTGGTGCCGGTGTCGCCGTCGGGGACGGGGTAGACGTTGAGCTCGTCGATCTCGCCCTGGTGGCACCGCAGCGCGCTGAGCCCACCCGCGCACCAGCGGCGCACCGCGGCGGCGTCGAGGGTGTCCAGCACGGCCAGAAGCCTACTGTCGCGCACCGACACCCGCCCGGGCCGGACGGCCCGCCCCGGCGTGTCTCCCGCGCCCGCCGTGACGGTGGCCCGGCTCACAGCCGGCCGGTCCCTCCGGGGCGGTTGGTCGGACACCCCGTTCATCGGGTAACCTGGCCAGGTTGCCCGGGCAGCGCCTGCCGGCGACCTCATGAACGTATCAATCCCAGGAGTATCCCGTGGCTAGCGTGTGCGACGTCTGTGGCAAGGGGCCGGGCTTCGGCCACAACGTGTCCCACTCGCACCGGCGGACCAACCGCCGCTGGAACCCGAACATCCAGTCGGTGCGTACCCCGGCCGGTGGCGGTAACACCAAGAAGATGCAGGTCTGCACCTCGTGCATCAAGGCCGGCAAGGTCACCCGCGCCTGACGCGGTAACGCCTCCAGCTCGAACATTCGCCAGCACCGGCGGGCCGTGACGGTCCGCCGGTTCTGTCGTGTCCGGGGCCGTTCGCCGCACCGGTGACCGGTCCCCGACGACTCTCTCGACCAGCCCCGGGCGCCCGGCTACGGTCTGCCTGCGCCGCCCGACCGACCGGTCTCCGGCCTCGGCGCACCGACGCCGTACGGAGGACGACCGGTGGACCTGGACCTGGGCCGCGACGAGCTGATCTTCATCGGCGCGGCGCTCGGCATGCTGCGCTGGCTCGACGAGCAACTCCCGCCCGGCGCCGTGGTGCTGGTGGAGGAGCCCGACGTCATCCACCGTCGGGAGGTCGCGGCGCTCGCGGCCGACCTGCCCGTCGTCTCGCGGGTGGTGCCCGCCGAGTACCAGACCGGGCTGGACGTCGACGCGCTGCTGGCCCGGGAACCGGGGCTGGCCGCCGCGCGGCTGGTGGTGCCCGGCATCGAGTACGCCGTCCCGGCCGCCGCCCGCCTGGCCGACCGGCTCGGCCTGCCCGGCGCCGGCCCGGAGGCCGCCGAGGTCTTCGCCGACAAGCACCGGATGCGGCAGGTCGCGGCCGGGGCCGGGCTGCCCAACCCGGCGTACGAGCTCGTCGGCACGCCCGAGCGGGCGGCGGCCTTCGCGGAGCGCTTCGGCGGCCGGTGCGTGCTGAAGCCGACCCGGCGTTCCGGCAGCCTGGGCGTGCAGTTGATCACCGAACCGGCGGCGATCGCCGCGGCCTGGGCGTCGACCGCCACGCCGGAGGAGCCGCCCGAGGCCACCGACCGGGGCCTGCCCACCGAGGTGCTGGTCGAGCAGCTGGTCGTCGGCCCGGAGCACAGCGTCGAGCTGCTGGTCGCCGACGGCGAGGTGTGCTTCGCCAACGTCACCGACAAACGGGTGCTGCCGGGCCCCCGACCGGTCGAGACTGGTCACACCGTGCCGTCGGCCCTGCCCGCGACCGCCCGGGCCGAGCTGGTCGAGGTCGCCACCCGGCTGGCGGCGGCGGCCGGGTTCCGCACCGGGGTGCTGCACAGCGAGTGGATCCTCGCCGACGGGGTGCCGACCCTGGTGGAGTGCGCCGCCCGACTGCCCGGTGACATGATCGCCGCGCTGGTCTCGGTCGCGTACGACTGCGGGTTCATCCCCGCGTACCTGCGGCTGCTGCGCGGCGAACGGCCCGCGCTGCCGGCCCGCCCGGCGGGCGCGGCGGCGGTGGAGTTCCTGCTCGCCCCGCCCGGCACGGTGACCGCGGTGACCGGCGTGCGCGCCGCGCTGCGGGCGCCCGGGGTGCTCAGCGCGCAGGTGGACGTCGCGGTCGGCGACACCCTCGGCGAGGTGGTCTGCTCGGCCCGGCGCAGCGGTCTGGTGCTGGCCTGGGGCGACGACCCCGCCGAGGCGACCCGGGCCGCCCGGCACGCGGCGGGGCTGGTGGAGATCAGCGTCGGCTGAGACCGAGCCCGCCGGGCCGGGTCAGAGGGTACGGCCGAAGGAGAGGCAGCCCGGCGCGTCGGCGTAGAAGCCGAAGTTGGGGATCCGCTCGTACCCGGCCGAGGTGTACATGCCGATCGCCTCGGGCTGCTTGTCGCCGCACTCCAGGATCATCCGCTTGCGCCCGTGGTAGCGGGCGGACTCCTCGACGGCGGCCAGCACGGCGCGGGCCACCCCGCGGCCCCGGGCGGTCGGGGCGGTGTACATCCGCTTCAGCTCGGCGGTGTCGTCGCCGTGGCTGCGCCAGCCGCCGCAGCCGACCGGTTCGCCGTCGAGGTACGCGACCAGGAAGGCGCCCTGCGGTGGGACGAACTCGCCCGCGTCGACCGGCGTGTCGTCGCCGCTGCCGCCGTACCGTTCGCCGAGGTCGGCCAGGGCCGCGCTGATCAGCGACCGCGCCACCGGCGAGTCGAAGGCCAGCGGGCGAATCTCGATCTCACTCACGGGTGAAGGGTACGACCACCCCTTACCGGAAGTGGTCCCAGCCGCCCCGACCGTCGTACTTCTCACCGTCGACGGTGACGCCGGCGCCCGCCACCACCCGGCCGACCGGCCGCCACTCGTCGGGCAGGGCCACCGAGCGCGGGAAGGTCGCGGCCAGCGCGTGGTCGTCGCCCCCGCCGAGGATCCACGAGTACGGGTCGACGCCGAGCGCCTGCGCGGCGTCGCGCATCTGCCGGGGCACCTCGAAGGCGTCCCGGTGCACGTCGAGGCCGACCCCGCTGGCCTTCGCCACGTGCCCCAGGTCGGCCACCAGCCCGTCCGAGATGTCGATCATGGAGGTGGCGCCGAGCCGGGCCGCGTGCGGGCCGGCGGCGTACGGCACCTCCGGCCGCCGGTACGCCTCGACCAGCAGCCGGGGCGTGCGGAACCCGCGGGAGAGCACGGTCAGCCCGGCCGCCGCCCAGCCGCTGCGCCCGGCCACCGCCACCACGTCCCCGGGCCGCGCCCCGGAGCGCACCACCGGCGCCCGGCCGCCGAGGTCGCCGAGGGCGGTGACGGCGATGGTCAGGGTCGGGCTGGCGGACATGTCCCCGCCCACCACGCTCGCCCCCACCGTGGCCGCCTCCGCGGCCAGCCCGTCGGCCAACTCCTCCGCCCAGGCCGTCTCCAGGTCCGCCGGCATGCAGAGGGCGACCAGCAGCGCGGTCGGGGTGGCCCCCATGGCGGCGATGTCGGCCAGGTTGGCCGCCGCCGCCCGGTGGCCGACGTCCCGCGCGCCGGACCAGTCCCGCCGGAAGTGCCGCCCCTCGACCAGCACGTCCGTCGACGCGACCACCCGCGCGTCCGGGGCGGCCACCACCGCGCCGTCGTCGCCCGGACCGAGCAGGCAGCCCGATCCGTACGTCAGCCGCGCGGTCACCCGGTCGATCAGGCCGAACTCCCCGAGACCCCCGACACTCATGCCACTCCCTCGCCGCGCTCGCTCACTGCTTCCCCTCGACCACCGATAGGGATCACGCCTGCTCCGTAAGGTACTTTCACCCTTCGGGCCGCCCACGGGCGGCGACGGACGGAGGTCGAGTCGTGGTACAGGCGTACATCCTCATCCAGACCGAGGTCGGCCGGGCGCGTGACGTGGCCGGGCTGATCGCGGACCTTGCCGGCGTGGTACGGGTCGACGCCGTCACCGGGCCGTACGACGTGGTGGTGCTCACCGAGGCGAACACCGTCGACGAGCTCGGCAAACTCATCGTCAGCAAGGTGCAGATGGTGCCCGGCATCACCCGCACCCTCACGTGTTCGGTGGTGCGCCTGTAAGTGGACGAGATGACTTCCTCCCCGACCGCCGGCGCCGAGCCGGCCGAGCAGACCGTCAGCCGCAAGCCGGCCGCGCCGACCGCCGCCCGCAAGCCGGGCTGGGACCGGTCGACCCGCCGGGCCGCGCTGGTCGCCACCCTGGTCGCGGTGCCGGTGACGGTGGCCGTGGCCGGCTTCACCTTCGCCAAGCTGGCGCCGGACACCCCGGCCGCCGCGCCCAGCCCCACCGCCACCACCGCCCGCCCGCAGTCCACCACCCCGGTCGAGATGGCCGCCCCGGCGCTGGCCGCCCGGCCGGCCACCGTCTGCCGGGCGCTGATGTCGCAGCTCCCGCCGTCGGTGCGGGACCTGGCCCAGCGGCCGGTGACCGCCGGCGCCGAGCAGAACGCCGCGTACGGTGATCCGGCGCTCACCGTGGCCTGCGGCGGCGCCGAGCCGGCCGTCCCGGCCACCGGCGACGTCTGGACGATCAACAAGGTCTGCTGGTACGCGGCCGAGGAGGCCGACGCGACCGTGCTCACCACCGTCGACCGGGAGACCGCGGTCCGGGTGACCGTCCCCCGCGCGTACGAGCAGCCGTTGCAGTGGATCGCCCCGCTCGCCGACGCCGTGGTCGCCTCGGTCCCCTCCGCCGGCGACACCCCCGCCGGCTGCACCGCCTGACCCCCCGCCCCACGCCCCACTCGGGCGCACTTTCTGAGAAAGAGTGGCCATCCGCGCCCGGATGGCCACTTTTTCCGTGAAGTGGGCGGATCTTGAGCGGGGTGTGCGCGGGTCAGCGGGGGCCGGCGTTGCGGTGCAGGGCGGTGCGGATGAGGCGGTTGACCAGCTTGGGGTACTCCAGGCCGGAGGCCGCCCACATCCGGGGGAACATCGACGTCGGGGTGAAGCCCGGCATCGTGTTGATCTCGTTGAGGTAGACGTCCAGCTCCGGGGTGACGAAGAAGTCGACCCGGGCCAGGCCGGAGCAGTCCAGCGCGGTGAAGGCCCGGGTGGCGTACTCGCGCACCTGCCGGGTCACCTCGTCCGGCAGCCCGGCGGGGATGTCGTACTCGCAGGCGTCGTCGATGTACTTGGCCTCGAAGTCGTACCAGTCGTGGCCGGAGACCACCCGCACCTCGGCCAGCACGGACGCCTCGGGCGCGCCGCCGGCCTCGCCCTCCAGCACCCCGCACTCGATCTCCCGGCCGACGATGGCGCCCTCGACCAGCACCTTGGTGTCGATCTCGCGGGCGGTGGCGACCGCCGCGTCGAGCTGCGCCCAGTCGTCGACCTTGGTGATGCCGAACGACGAGCCGGCCCGGGACGGCTTGACGAAGACCGGCAGGCCGAGGCGCTGCTTGTCCTGCTCGCTGAGCGTCATCCCGTTGCGCAGCACCGCGTACGGGCCGACCGGGATGCCCTCGGCGGCGCAGAGCTTCTTGGTGAACTCCTTGTCCATCGCGGCGGCGGAGGCGAAGACGTTCGCCCCGACGTACGGGATGTCGGCCATCTCCAGCATGCCCTGGATGGTGCCGTCCTCGCCGTACGCGCCGTGCAGCACCGGGAAGACCACGTCCACGTCGGCGAGCGCCCGGGGCCCCTCGGTCGGGTCGAGCACCATCAGGCCACCCGCGGTCGGGTCGGCGCGGAGCACCACCTCGGCACCGGAGCCGGCGGTGATCTCCGGCAGCTTGCGGTCGCTGATGGCGAGCCGGGCCGGGTCACCGCTGGCCAGCACCCACTGCCCCTGGCGGGTGATGCCGACCGGCACCACCTCGAACTCGTCGGGGTCCAGCGCGCCGAGCACGCTGCCGGCGCTGACGCAGGAGATGCCGTGCTCGGGGCTGCGGCCGCCGAAGACGATCGCCACGCGGGTCTTGCCTGGGGTGGTCACTGGGTCACCTCTCGGTACGCGACTGCGGAGCCGCCAGCGGCGCTCACCCGGTCGACCTTACTGTGGGTGGCGGCGCGCCGAAGGTGATACCCGGGAGGACGCGTACGTCCCTCGCAAACGGTCACCCGTACCGATACGGTGCGTAGTCGACTCAGTCGCCTCCGACGCTGACGGCGCCGTGCCGGCGGCCGACGGCGATGACCTTCACCCGCTGCCGCCCGGCGCGCACCATGCCCAGCGCCATGAACGCCCCGGCGATCCGGTCGGCGGCCTCCCGGCTGCTCGCACCGACCACCTGGCGGCGCCGCTCGGGGGCCCGTCGCTCGTCCCGGACCTCGCCCTCGACGGGGCGGACGTCCGTGAGCACCACGAGGAAACGGGTCATCGCCGCTCGCCCTGCCATCCGGTCAGCCTCATCCCGCAGTCCCTCCGCGATGGACGGTGGCGGTGGCACGTGGCGATCGGGTACGGGGGAGTAAACCCGATCGCCACGCGCCCCATCCCCTCCGGTCGCTCACCATCGCCGTCGCCACGACAACCGTTGGTGAGGACGCCATCACAGATTGACAGGTGGACACGCGTGAATGCAACTCTCATCGACGTTCTCTCATGCACACGTTCCCGTGAACATATGTCACCATCGACGTATGGCTCCGAAGACCGCCCGGGCCCGCCGGCTGGGCATCGCCCTGCGCACCCACCGCGAGGCCGCCGGCCTGACCCTCGAGGCCGCCGCCGACGAGATCAACAGCACCCGCAGCACCCTGTCCCGCTACGAGAACGCCCAGACGCTGGTCAGCCCGGCCACCGTGCGCGCGCTGCTCAGCCTCTACGGCGTCGGGTCGGACGACATCGCGGCGGCGGTGCAACTGGCCAAGGACACCCGTAAGCCCGGCTGGTGGGTGCCGTACTCGCACCTGCTGGACAAACGCACCATCGACTTCATCGCCCTGGAGGCGGAGGCGACCGGCATCGCCAACTTCGAGCCTTCGGTGGTGCCCGGCCTGTTGCAGACCGCGGACTACATCCGGGGCGTGATGCGCGGCGGGCCGCACACCCTCGGCGACGACCAGGTCGAGCAGCGGGTGCAGCTACGGCTGGACCGGCAGCAGCGGATCACCGCCGACGACCCGCCCATCTTCGACGCGATCATCGACGAGGGCGCGCTGCTGCGCCCGGTCGGTGACCGCTCGGTGATGGAGCGGCAGCTGCACCACCTGCTCAAGATGGCCGAGCTGCCCAACGTCACGGTGCAGGTCATCCCGCTGGCGGCGGGCTACCACCGGGGCACCCGCGGCTCGCTGCACATCCTCGAGTTCGCCGACCCCGAGGACCCGATCATCGCCTCGGTGGAGACGGTCGCCGGGCAGATGGTCCTCGACCGGCCGGGCGACCTGCGTACCTGCACCAAGATCATGGAACACCTGCGGACCGTCGCGCTCAGCCCGACGGACAGCCGCGACCAGCTCCTGCAACTGTTGAAGGGACGGTAGGACCATGACACCGACGATCAGCGCGGCGCTGGCGACGGCCAGCTGGCGCAAGAGCACATACAGCGGGGACCAGGGCGCCTGCGTGGAGCTGGCGACCGTGCCGGACCTGGTGGCGGTCCGCGACTCGAAGGACCCGGCCGGCCCGGTGCTGCTCTTCCCCCCGGCCGCCTGGGCCGCCTTCGCCACCGCCCCACCCCACGCCTGACCCCGGCCCCACCCATCGGGTTGGTCACGAAGTTCGCGTCCCGGATGGCCCGATCCGGGACGCGAACTGGAGTGGTCAACCCGGTGGGCCGCCGGGGTGGGTCAGGCCGCCAGGGTGGGCTGGGGGGCGGGAGCGGCGCGC
Source organism: Micromonospora sp. L32 (assembly GCF_052068055.1). Taxonomy (NCBI): domain Bacteria; kingdom Bacillati; phylum Actinomycetota; class Actinomycetes; order Micromonosporales; family Micromonosporaceae; genus Micromonospora; species Micromonospora sp. L32. The sequence continues at coordinate 399,404 of NZ_JBQHDD010000003.1, forward strand.
AGCGCCTCCAACGCGGCGATGGCGACGCCGCGCGCGCCGGCCATGTCGCGGTCGGGCACCAGGGCGAAGGTGGCCACCGCCGCCTGCTCGGCACGGAGCACGGTGTTCTCCCGCACGGTGGCCAGAAACCACTCCCGGAACTCCGGCGCCGCCTCCACCACCCCACCCCCGACGAAGTACGCGTGCGGGTCGGTGAAGTTGGCCGCGATGGTGAACAGCCGACCGAGCGCCGCCGCCTGCTGGGCGAAGACCTCCCGGGCCAGTTCGTCGCCGCGCTCGGCGTACCCCCGCAGCAGCTTGGCGGCCCGGTCGGCCGGCTCGGCGGCGAGCGGGTGGTCGGGGTGGCGCCCCAGCCAGAACGGCAGCAGGCTGCGCCGGATCCCGGTCAGCGAGGCGATGCTCTCGGCGTCCCCGACGAAGCCGCAGGCGCAGGTCGGCTCCGGCTGGCCGGGAGCGAGCAGCCCGGCCAGCGGGATGTGCACGTGCCCGAACTCGCCGGCCATCCCGGCCGCGCCGGTGACCACCCGACCGTTCTCCACCACACCGCCGCCGAGCCCGGTGCCGACGATCGCCGACACCGAGGACCGGACCATCGCCTCCGCTCCGAAGTGGACGTGGTGGGCGTAGAGCGCGGCCGCGTTGCCGTCGTTGTGGTAGACCACCGGCAGGCCGAGCCGCCGCTCCAGCGCGCCGCGCACGTCGTACCCGTGCCAGGCCGGCTGGGCGAAGTTGGTCGACCCCCGCGAGGAGATGACGCCGGTCGCGCTGGCCGGTCCCGGCGTGTCCAGCCCGACCGCCCGCACCAGCTCGCGGGGCACGCCGGTGTGCGCCAGGACGCCGTCCAGCGCGCGGGCCAGCGCCTCGATCGCCGCCTCCGGGCCGGCCTGGACCTCGCTGGGGATCTCCAGCAGCCCGTCGACCAGAAACCGGCCGTCCAGGGTGAGCACGGTGGCGTTGTCGCTCGTGCCACCGTTGTCCAGACCGACCACCACCGGCACGTCCACGCTGCCACCGCCTCCCGCCCGACCTTGGAACGAGGCTAGTTCCCGTCTTTCGCCCCCGCCATGCCGCGAACGGCCATCACGCCCGCCGATCCGGCGGCGGCCGGGCGGTCAGCCCGGCCGGCGGGCGGTGACCGCGGTGGCGTCCCACTCCGGCTCCCGCACCACCGTCGGCACCAGCCCCAGCGCGCTCATCGCCGCGCAGAGGGCGTCCGCCTGGGTCTCGCTGACCTCCACCACCAGGTGGCCCCCGGGCGTCAGCCAGTCCACCGCCCCGGCGGCCACCCGGCGCAGCACGGCCAGCCCGTCCGCCCCGCCGTCCAGCGCCACCGGCGCCTCGTGCAGCCGCGCCTCGGCCGGCAGCAGCGCCACCGCCTCCGTCGGCACGTACGGGGCGTTGGCCACCACCAGGTCGAGGCGCCCCCGCCAGGCCGGCGGGAGCGGGTCGTACAGGTCGCCGGTCAGCACCGGCACGTCGTGGCCGGCGAGGTTGCGCCGGGCGCAGGCCACCGCGGCCGGGTCCACGTCGACGGCGGCGAGCCAGCGCGGGGCGAGGCGCCCGGCGAGGGCGAGCGTGGTGCCGCCAGAACCGCAGCAGAGGTCGACCACCGCCGGCGCCGGCCCGGCGACCGCGGCCGCGGCCTGCACCAGCAGGGCGGTACGGCCCCGCGGCACGAAGACGCCGGGGTCGACGGCGACCCGCAGCCCGCAGAACTCGGCCCAGCCGAGCAGGTGTTCCAGGGGAACGCCGGCGACCCGGCGGTCGGCGAGCGCGGCCAGCGTCTCGGCGGAGTCGGCGGCGGTGAGGAGCAGTTCCGCCTCGTCCTCGGCGTAGACGCAGCCGGCGGCGCGCAGCCGCGAGACGAGGGCGGGACGGTCGACGTGGAACGCGGTCGGTGCCATGGGATGCCTTTCGGGAACGCTCGTCGGCGCTCCCGGCCGTCGCCTAGCGGTGCGACGGGGACTCGGAGGGGAGCGCCGTTCCTGCTGTCTGGCGGATCGGACTCACCTCCTCCGGTCGGGGCCCGCACGGGCCGGGGATCACGATAGCGGACGGACCGGACCGGCGGCGTCCAGCGCGGCGGCGATGTCGGCGACCAGGTCGGCGGTGTCCTCCACCCCGCAGGAGAGCCGGACGAAGCCCGGCGCGGTGTCGTCGCCCCACTGCGCCCGCCGGTCGGCGGTGGTGTGCAGGCCGCCGAAGGAGGTCGCGGCGACGACCAGCCGAGCGGCCTCGACGAACCGGCTCACCCGGTCGGCGGCGCCGAGGTCGAAGGAGACCACGCCGGGCATCCGCCGCATCTGCGCCGAGGCCACCGGGTACGCCGGGTCCGCCGGTCGCCCGGGCCAGCGCAGGCCGGTCACGTCGGCGCGCCCGGCGAGCAGCTCGGCCACCGCCGCCGCGTTGGCGGACTGCCGGGCCAGTCGCAGGTCGAGGGTGGCCAGCGACCGGTGCGCCAGCCAGGCGTCGAAGGCCCCGGGCACCGCGCCGGTGGTGGTGCGCCAGGCGGTCAGCGTCGCCAGCAGCTCCGCCGAGCGGGTCGCCACGTAGCCCAGCAGCAGGTCGGAGTGCCCGGTCAGCGCCTTCGTGCCGGAGGCGACCACCAGGTCGGCGCCGAGGTCCAGCGGGCGCTGCCCGAGCGGCGTGGCGGTGGTGTTGTCGACCACCAGCAGGGTGCCGGCGGCGTGCGCCTCCCGCGCGAGCGCGGCGACGTCGGCCACGTCCAGGCCGGGGTTCGCCGGGGTCTCCAGCATCAGCAGCCGGACGCCCTCGAACGACGGGTACGGCCCGACGGTCGGCACGAACCCGACCCGCACCCCGATCCCCTCGAGGGTGGCGGTGGCGAAGGCGCGCACCGGGAAGTACCCGTCGGCGGGAAGGAGCACGGTGTCCCCGGGTCGCAGCACGGCCAGCAGCAGCCCGGTGATGGCGGCCTGACCGCTGGCGAAGACCCGGCAGTCGCCCCCCTCCAGCTCGCCGATGGCCGACTCCAGCAGCCGCCGGGTGGGGTTGTCCGGCCGGCCGTAGCCGTTCGCCGCGGCGGCCGGCCCCTCCCACGGGTCGAGGTGGTACGGCGCGGCGAAGACCGGCCCGGGCAGGAACGGGTCGCCGGGCACCGGCTCCGGCAGCCCGGCCCGGACGCAGCGGGTACCGTCCCGCCACTGCGGCTCGGCGGCGCTCACTCGTACGACTCCGGCTTGGCGGTGCGGCTCATCAGGGCGTCCACGGCGAGCCGGGGGTCCATGCCCTCGTGGCAGATCCGCTCGATCTGCTCGGTGATCGGCATCTCCACCCCGTGCGCCCGGGCCAGGTCCCGGATGGCCAGGCAGCTCTTCACGCCCTCGGCGGTCTGCCGGGTCGCCGCCTGCGCCTGCTCCAGCGTCTCCCCCCGGCCGAGGTGCTCGCCGAAGGTGCGGTTGCGGGCCAGCGGCGAGGAGCAGGAGGCGACCAGGTCACCCATGCCGGCGAGGCCGGCGAAGGTGATCGGGTCGGCGCCGAGCGCGACGCCCAGCCGGGCGGTCTCGGCGAGCCCGCGGGTCATCAGCATGGCCCGGGTGTTGTCGCCGAAGCCCATCGCGGTGGCGATCCCGTACGCCAGGGCGATCACGTTCTTGACCGCCCCGCCCAGCTCACAGCCGATCACGTCGTCGTTGGTGTACGGGCGGAAGTACGGCGTGCGGATGGAGGACTGCACCAGCGCGGCGCGGCGGGCGTCGGTGCCGGCGACCACGGTCGCGGCGGGCTGCTCGGCGGCGATCTCGGGGGCCAGGTTGGGGCCGGAGACCACCACCACCCGGTCCGGGCTGACCCCGGCGGTCTCGACGATCACCTCGCTCATCCGCCGGGTGGTGCCCAGCTCGATGCCCTTCATCAGGGAGACCAGGGTCGAGTCCGGGGCGAGGTGGCCGGCCCAGTCGGCGAGGTTGCCGCGCAGCGTCTGCGACGGCACCGAGAGCACCACCAGCTCGGCGCCGGAGATCGCCTTGGCCGCCTCGCCGGTCGCGGTGACCCGCTCGGGCAGCCGCAGGTCGGGCAGGTAGTCCGGGTTGCGCCGGTGGACCCGGATGGCGTCGGCGACCGACTCCCGCCGGGCCCAGATCGTCACGTCCCGGCCGGCGTCGGCGAGGATCTTGGCGAAGGCGGTCCCCCAGGACCCGGCCCCCAGCACCGCCACATGGCCGCTCATGCCCTCGCCTCCACACGATCGGCGGCGCGCGGCGCCACCACACTGAGCTGGTCGATCCGCTCGCTCATTCGGTCACCTCGGGAGTACGCGGACGGGCGGGACGTTCCCACAGCGGGGGCGGCGTGCCACCCCGGATGTCGGCGAGCAGGGCGCGCAGGCTCAACATGATCTCGTCGGTCATCTCTTCCAGCACCGCCCGGCTCGGGGTGTCGCCCGCCCACCGGCTCAGGTCGACCGGCTCGCCGGCGACGACGGTCACCGGGGTGCGGGGGCGCAGGCCGAAGCGGGTGGTCCGCGGGTCGAACAGCTTCTCCGGGCCCCACATCGCCAGCGGGATCACCGGCGCGCCGGTGGCCAGCGCCAGCCGGGCCGCCCCGGTCTTGCCCTTCATCGGCCACAGCTCCGGCTCGCGGGTGATGGTGCCCTCCGGGTAGATCACCACCGCGCCGCCGGCGTCGAGCGCCGCGATCAGCTTGTCCAGCGACTTGACCGCGTCGGCGGTGCCGCGTTCCACCGGGATCTGCCGGCAGCGGTGCAGGATCCACCCGATCACCGGCACCCGGAAGACGCTGGCCTTGCCGAGGTACTGCGGCCAGCGGCCGGCCTCGTAGATGAAGTGCGCCGAGACCAGCGGGTCGGCGTGCGAGAGGTGGTTGGGCACGATGATGATGCCGCCGTCGCGGCGCAACTGCTCGGCGCCGCGCCAGGTGCGCCGGGTCCAGACCAGCATCACGGGCTTGACCAGCGCCACGGCGAAACGTTGCCAGAAACCCAGCCTGCGCCGTGTCACCCTGCCTCCTCGTCGCCCCAACCCCGCGCGCCGCACCCACCGGTGCGGCCCGCAGCGGAAATCATGCCTGCTCGCCCCGGGTACGGCCAGTGCGGGTACCACCGTCGACGCTGGCAGGATTGTCGCGTGGGTCAGAGCCTGTGGACCGTGGTGGTGCCGGTGAAGCGCCTGGGCGCGGCGAAGAGCCGGCTGCGGGGCGCGCTGCCGGCCGTACCCCACGAGGAGCTGGCCCTGGCCCTGGCGGCCGACACGGTCCGCGCGGTGCGGGCCTGCCCCGCGGTCGCCGAGGTCCTGGTGGTCACCGGCGACGAGCGGGCCGCGGCGCTGCTGGGCGCGGCCGGCGCCCGGATCGTGCCGGACGAGCCGGAGGCCGGGTTGAACGCCGCGTTGCGGCACGGCGCCGCGGCCGCCGCCGCGGGCGGCTGGGTGGCGGGGCTCACCGCCGACCTGCCGGCGCTGCGTCCGGCGGAGCTGGCGGCGGCGCTGCGGGCCGCCGCCGACGACCCGCGGGTACGCCGCTTCGTCGCCGACGCCCCGGGCAGCGGCACCGTGCTGCTCACCACACCGCCCGGCGTGCCGCTGGAGCCCCGGTTCGGGGTCGACTCGGCGGCGGCGCACGCCGCGAGCGGGGCGCTGCCGCTGGCCGGGCCGTGGCCCTCGCTGCGCCGCGACGTGGACACCGCCGCCGACCTGGCGGCGGCGCGGCACCTCGGGCTGGGGCCGCGCACCGCCGCGCTCGCCGCGGCCCGAGGGGAGAGCGCGTCGGGGTACGGTGCTGGCATGCAGGGCACGGTGGCGACCTTCGACGCGCAGACCCGCACCGGCGTGCTCCTCCTGGACGACGGCACCGAGCTGGCCTTCCCGGCGCCCGCCTTCGACGCCTCCGGGCTCCGACTGCTCCGCCTCGGGCAGCGGCTGCGGGTGGACCTCGGTCCGGACGGCGAGGTCGTCCGGGTGACATTGCCGACGATGGCCTGAACCGACCCGCCCGAGTTCATTTTGCGTTAACCAGGATCGGGTGATTATGAGCAGGTGAGCACCCCTCGCGAGCACCCCGCCCGTCCGCCCCACGCCGCCGACCCGACTGGCCCCCGCAACGGCGCCCGCCGCCGCGGCGGCACCCGCGCTCCCGAGGAGACCGTCGCCACCGCGCCCGACTCCCCCGGCGCCAGCGCCGCCGGGGCCTCCGCCGGGCTGGAGGAGGTGCTCGACCCGGGCGACCGGCCCACCCCGCCGACCGGTCTGGACGGCGAGCCGCCGGCCGTCGCGCCGCTGCCCGAGGACCGGTTCCTCAACCGGGAGCTCTCCTGGCTGGACTTCAACGCCCGGGTGCTGGCGCTCGCCGAGGACCCGCGCACCCCGCTGCTGGAGCGGGCCAAGTTCCTGGCCATCTTCGCCAGCAACCTCGACGAGTTCTACATGGTGCGGGTGGCCGGGTTGAAGCGTCGCCTCTCCGCCGGCCTGCCCGTACGCGGCGGTGACCGGCTGCCGCTGCGCACCCAGCTGGAGCTGATCACCGAGAAGGCCGCCGAACTGGTCGGCCGGCACGCCGCCTGCTTCGTCGAGGACGTGCTGCCCAAACTGGCCGCCGAGGACGTCCGCATCCTGCGCTGGGCGGAGCTGGACGATCCCGAGCGGGAACGACTGCGCACCTACTTCCGTGAGCACATCTTCCCGGTGCTCACGCCGCTCGCCGTCGACCCGGCGCACCCGTTCCCGTACATCTCCGGCCGGTCGCTGAACCTGGCGGTGGCGGTCCGCGACCCGGACGGCGGCTCCGAGCTGTTCGCCCGGGTGAAGGTGCCCAACAACGTGCCGCGTTTCGTCCGGGTGGCCCGGGAACAGCCGGGGCTGCGGATGCTGCCGGTGGAGGAACTCATCTCGGTGCACCTGGGCCAGCTCTTCTCCGGCATGCAGGTGGTCGAGTGCCACCTGTTCCGGGTCACCCGCAACGCCGAGGTGGAGGTCGACGAGGACCGCGACGAGGACCTGCTCCAGGCGCTGGAGCGGGAGCTGGCCCGGCGCCGCTTCGGCCCGCCGGTACGCCTGGAGGTCGCCGCCAGCATCTCCGACCACATGCTGGAGCTGCTCGTCCGGGAACTGGACATGGACGGGCACGACGTGCTCCGGGTACCCGGGCTGCTCGACCTCTCGGCGCTCTGGCAGCTCTACGGCGAGGCCGACCGCCCGGACCTGAAGGACCGGCCGTTCGTGCCGGCCACCCACCCCCGGCTCGCCGAGGGCGAGGTGCCGCGCAGCGTCTTCGCCACGCTGCGCGACGGGGACGTGCTGGTGCACCACCCGTACCACTCGTTCGCCACCAGCGTGCAGCGCTTCATCGAGCAGGCCGCCGCCGACCCGAACGTGCTCGCCATCAAGCAGACCCTGTACCGCACCAGCGGCGACTCCCCCATCGTCGACGCGCTGGTCGACGCGGCCGCCGCCGGCAAGCAGGTGGTGGTGCTGGTGGAGGTCAAGGCGCGCTTCGACGAGGTGGCCAACATCGGCTGGGCGCGCACCCTGGAACGGGCCGGCTGCCACGTCGTCTACGGCCTGGTCGGGCTCAAGACACACTGCAAGACCGCCCTGGTGGTACGCCAGGAGGGCAACCAGATCCGCCGCTACTGCCACATCGGCACCGGCAACTACCACCCGAAGACCGCCCGGCTCTACGAGGACTTCGGGGTGCTCACCGCCGACCCGGAGATCGGCGCCGACCTGACCGACCTGTTCAACGTGCTCACCGGCTACAGCCGGCAGACCGCGTACCGGCGGCTGCTGGTGGCGCCGCAGGGCATCCGCAGCGGCCTGATCGAGCGGATCGAGCGGGAGATCCACCACGTCCGCCTCGGGATGCCCGGGCTGGTGCAGTTCAAGGTGAACGCGCTGGTCGACGAGGAGATCACCGACGCGCTCTACCGGGCGTCCCGGGCTGGCGTCCACGTCGACCTGCTGATCCGGGGCATGTGCACGCTGCGGCCGGGGGTGCCGGGGCTGTCGGACAACATCCGGGTCCGCTCGATCCTCGGCCGGTTCCTGGAGCACTCGCGGATCTTCCGGTTCGGCAACAACGGCGACGCCGAGTTCTGGATGGGCTCGGCCGACCTGATGCACCGCAACCTGGACCGGCGGGTGGAGGCCCTGGTACAGGTCAGCGACCCGGTCGCCCGGGCCGAACTCGACCACGTGCTGACCGCCGCGTTCAGCCCCGAGGTGGACTCGTTCGAGCTGGCCGGCGACGGCACCTGGACCCGCCGCGCCGGCACCCCGGAGGAGCCGTTGACGGACCTGCAGGAGCTGCTGCTGCGCCGGGTGGGCGGCACCGCCGGCTGACCGGGACGGCCCGCCGCCGTCACGGTTCGGGCGCGCGGCGCTGTGCCGTCGGACGAAGCTGAGCGGCCCGTACGGCGGGTCGCCCGGACGTAGGGTGATCAGATGGCGCAGGAGCAACCGGTCGACATCCGGGCGGCCGGTGGAGTCGCCTGGCAGCCGGACGCCGACGGTGGCCTCCGGGTCTGTCTGGTGCACCGGCCCCGCTACGGCGACTGGTCGCTGCCGAAGGGCAAGCTGGAGCCCGGCGAGCACCCGCTGCTGGCCGCCGTCCGCGAGGTGGCCGAGGAGACCGACGTACGGGCCGTGCCGCAGGTCCGGCTCCCCACGGTGCGCTACCGCAGCGAGGGTCGGCCGAAGGCGGTGGACTACTGGTCGATGCGGGCGGTGGGCGAGGGCGGATTCCAGCCCGGCACCGAGGTCGACGACGTGCGCTGGCTCGCCGTCGACGAGGCGATCCGGCTGGTCAGCTACCCGCACGACGCGGAGGTGCTGGCCGCGTTCGCCGCGCTGCCCCCGGTCACCGGAACGATCGTGCTGGTCCGGCACGCCCGCGCCGGCAAGCGCGCCACCTGGTCCGGTCCGGACGACGGGCGCCCGCTGGACGTGACCGGCCGGGCCCAGGCCGAGCGGCTGGCCCCGCTGGTGGCGCTGGTCCGACCCACCCGGCTGCTGTCCGCCTCGGCGCGTCGCTGCGTGCAGACCCTCGACCCGGCGGCCGCCCTGCTCGACCTGCCGATCGAGGTGGACGGCGACCTGGACGAGCCGCGGCCGGGCCAGCTCGGCGACGAGTGCGCGCTGGCGGTCGCCGGCCGGCTGGCGGAGCTGGCCGCCGCCGGCGAACCGGTCGCGGTGTGCAGCCAGGGCAAGGTGATCCCGGGCGCGCTGGAGCGGTTGACCGGGCGGACCGACGACTTCAGCACCCCGAAGGGCGGCGGCTGGCTGCTCGCCTTCGCCGCCGACCGGCTGGTCGCCGCCGACCGGCTCTGAGACCGGCGGGTGCGCTGTCCCGGTCAGGCGGGCGGCAGGGTCAGGGTCACCGCGACCGGCAGGTGGTCGCTGGCGGTGCCGCGCGGCGCGACGGCGTCGGCGCCGGTGAGCCCGGGGGAGACGAGGACGTGGTCGATCTGCTCGCGCGGGTCGTCGGCCGGGCTGGTCGGCAACGGCCGGGCCGCCGCCAGCGCGTCCACCAGGCCGGCGCGGGTGAACTCCGCGAAGCCGGGAGCGCCGGGTTCGGTGTTCAGGTCGCCGGCCACCACCAGGGGGCGGCCGGCGGCGTACCCGAGGGCGAACGAGGCCACCTCGTGGGCCTGGACCACCGGCTCCCGCCCGGGCGGCGGTTGCAGGTGGGTGGCCACCACCGCGAGGCGTACGTCGGCACCGAGGTCGACGGTGACGCCGAGCGCCTGCGCCCCGGTCGGCGCGCCCACCGCCGGCAGCCGGCGGGTGCGCGCCGCGGCCAACGGCCACCGGCTCAGCACCGCGTCGCCCCAGAGCGGGTCGGCCGCCGGAGCGAAGACGTACGGCATGTCCAGCCGCTCGGCCAGCAGGTCGAGGGTGTCGTGGCCGCCGTTGAGCAGCCAACCCCGGTCCACCTCGCTCAGCACCACCACGTCGGCCCGGCCGACGGCCCGGGCCAGGGCGTCCGGATCGAACCGGCCCTCGATGCCGAAGCCCATGCGGATGTTGTACGCCGCCACCCGCACCGTCGCCGGCGGTCCCTCGCGGTTGCCGGCCACCAGCGTCTCGTCGACGGTCAACGCGGCGACCAGCGCCAGCGCCGTGGCGCACGCGGCGGTCCGCACCGGGGGCAGCGACGGCACGGTACCCGCCGGCACGGGCCCGGCGGACAGCGCCGGCACGGGCCCGGTACGCGCCGGTGCGGGCCCAGCGGACAACGCGACGGCAGCCGTCAGGACGGCCACGGCCACCGGCACCCATCCGTTGGGGTAGCCGAGGTCGTAGGCGGCGTAGTAGAGCACCGCCGCGACGGCGAAGACCAGCATCCCGCCGACCGTGGCGTACCCGCGGCGGCCCGCCGCCCGGTGGAATCCGCTCGCCTCGCCGTCGCCCGGTCCCCCCGCGGCCGGCGCGACGCCGGTGTCCCCCGCGGCCGGCGCGACGCCGGCGGGTGCCGTCGGCGTGACGCCGGTCGCGGCCGTCGCCGACGAGACGCCGGCCGACACGGTCGCTGGCTCGATGCTGGTCGTCGGGATCGCCGGGATCGCCGGCGCCGGCTCCTCGGCGGTGTCGCAGCGGGCCAGGCAGGCACCGAGGCCGACCGCGGTGAGCAGCACGGCCGGCAGCAGCAGCTCGCCCCGGCCCAGGGCCACCAGCACGGCCCCGGCGAGCAGGGCCACCGGGCCGATCCACCGCCCGGCCGGCCGGCGCGGCGGCGTCAGCGCGGCGAGCAGGAACCCGCCGACCGCCACCGCGACCGGCAGCGGCCCGAACAGCGGCGCGACGGCCGCTCCCGAGCCCTGCGCGGGCGACGACTCCAGCAGCCCGAACTGGTACGACATCGCCGTGCGGGCCACCGCCGGGGAGAGCGCCACCATGCCGGCGAGCAGCAGCGCCGGCCCGGCCAGCAGCCAGGCACGCGCGCCACCGGCGCCGGCGGGCGGCGCGGGCAGGGCCTGTCCGGCCAGGAAGAGCGCGGCCAGCACGACGCCCACCACCCAGACCTCCGCACCGCCCAGCCAGGGCGAGCGGTAGGTGTCGGAGACGGTGTGCAGGACCGCGGCGGCGGCCAGCCCGAGCGCCAGCCCGGGTACCGGCCGGTTCGTCCCGGCGGCCACGGCGGTGAGCCAGCAGAGCCCGGCGACCAGGCCGGCGGTGGCGAGCCAGAGCTGTACCCGCCCGCCGGGGAAGGCGGTGACGGCGAGCCGGGCGCCGGCCAGCACCACCGCGGCGGCGAGGGCCACCGGCCGGACGCCGACCCGGCGCAGCAGCGGCGGCACGGCCAGGGCGAGCACGAACCAGCCGAGCGCGAACGCCCCGAGCAGCTCGGCCGGAGTGGACGCCGCCTGCCCGAAGATGGTGATGACCGACGGCAGGAAGACCCGCAGCACGTCGGTCAGCAGGACCAGGCCGAGGGCGGTGACGACGGTGGTGCGGTGGCGGTAGCGCACGAGGCCTCCTCGCCGACCGGTGGGGGTGCGGCGATTCTGCGCAGCCGGCGGGCCCCGGGTCAACGGGCGGGAAACGCCGTGAGGGGCGCCCACCGTGCGGTGGGCGCCCCTCACGGGCGTACGTGCGCAGGTCAGCGCCGGGCGGCGGTCTTCTTGGCCGGAGCCTTCTTCGCCGGAGCCTTCTTGGCCGCCGTGCTCTTGGCGGCGGTGGTCTTCTTCGCCGCCGTGGTCTTCTTCGCCGCCGTGGTCTTCTTCGCCGCCGTGGTCTTCTTCGCCGCCGTGGTCTTCTTGGCCGCGGCGGTCTTGGTGGCCGCGGCGGTCTTCTTCGCCGGCGCGGCCTTCTTGGTGGGGGCGGCCTTGGCCGCGGCGGTCTTCTTGGCGGCCGCAGCGGTGGTCTTCTTCGCGGCGGCGGCCTTGGCGCCGGTCGCCTTGGCCCCCGTCGCCTTCGCGCCGGCGGCCTTGGCTGCGGCCGCAGTGGTCTTCTTCGCCGGCGCGGCGGCCTTCGGCACCTTGCCGCTGGCCACCATCTCCTTGAAACCGGCGCCGGCGCGGAAGGTCGGGACGGATGTCTTCTTGACCTTCACCGCCTCACCGGTACGCGGGTTGCGCGCTGTTCGGGCGCCCCGGACGCGCTTTTCGAACGCTCCGAATCCGGTGATCGCCACCTTCTCGCCCTTGGTTACCGCCCCCTGGACCTCGGCGATGACCGCGTCGAGCGCCGCCGTCGCCGTCTTCCGGTCCCCCAGGCGAGCGGCGAGCGCCTCGATGAGCTCGGCCTTGTTCACGACTTCCTCCCGATTGTGCAACTGACTCGACGCGAGCCATTCTGCGCGCACGGTATGCCCTGTGCTGGCGGGACACAAACATTCGGTGGAAAAAAGCCCTTGTGTCGTAACGGATTCGCCCCCACCGGGCGGACCGGTGGGGGCGAAAACCGATGAGCGGTCGGGCGTACGGCTATGCCACGGCGGGCTTGAACGACGGCCGGGACGCCTCGTACGCGCTGATCTCGGCGGCGTGCCGGAGGGTGAGTCCAATGTCATCCAAGCCTTCCATCAGCCGCCAGCGGCTGTGGTCGTCCAGCGGGAACGACCAGCTCGCCGGGCCGACCCGGACCTCGCGGGCGACCAGGTCGACGGCGACCTCGGTGGTCGGATCGGACTCGACCCGGTCCCAGATCTCCTCGACGGCTTTCAATTCCAGCTCCACCGGTAGGAGGCCTTCCTTGAGCGCGTTGCCCCGGAAGATGTCACCGAATCGCGGCGAGATCACCGCGCGGAAGCCCCAGTCGCGTAGCGCCCAGACGGCGTGCTCGCGTGATGATCCGGTGCCGAACTCCGGACCGGCCACGAGAATCGACGCTCCGGAATGGGCCGGATCGTTGAGCACGAATGCCGGATCTTCCCGCCACGCGCTGAAGAGTCCGTCCGCGAAACCGGTCCGGGTCACCCGCTTGAGGTACACGGCCGGAATGATCTGATCGGTGTCCACGTTGGACCGCCGCAACGGCACGGCGGTGCCGGTGTGGGTGGTGAACCTGTCCATCTCTCGGCTGCCCTTCTACAGGTCGGCGGGGGCGGCGAGCCGGCCGACCACGGCGGTGGCGGCGGCGACCGGCGGGGACACCAGGTGGGTGCGCCCTCCCCGGCCCTGGCGGCCCTCGAAGTTGCGGTTGGAGGTCGAGGCCGAGCGCTCGCCGGGCTTCAGGGTGTCGGGGTTCATCCCGAGGCACATGGAGCAGCCGGCGAATCGCCACTCGGCGCCCGCGTCGGCGAAGACCTTGTCCAGCCCTTCCGCCTCGGCCGCCTCCCGCACGGCCGCGGATCCGGGCACCACGAGCATGCGTACGCCGTCGGCGACCTTGCGCCCGCGCAGCACGTCGGCGGCGGCGCGGAGGTCCTCCAGCCGCCCGTTGGTGCAGGAGCCGACGAAGACCACGTCGACCGCGAGGTCGCGCAGCGGCGTGCCCGGGGTCAGCGCCATGTACTCCAGCGCCCGGCGGGCGGCGGTCCGCTCCGCGTCGGTGCCGAAGTCCTCCGGGGCCGGCACGGCCGAGCCGAGCGGCGCGCCCTGCCCCGGGTTGGTGCCCCAGGTGACGAACGGGGTGATCCGGCTGGCGTCGAGGGTCACCTCGGCGTCGAAGCTCGCGCCCTCGTCGGTGGGCAGGGTCCGCCAGTAGGCCACCGCCGCGTCCCAGTCGGCGCCCCGGGGCGCGTGCGGCCGCCCCTTGAGGTACGCGAAGGTGGTTTCGTCCGGCGCGATCAGGCCGGCCTTGGCGCCCCACTCGATGGACATGTTGGCGACGGTCATCCGCCCCTCCATGGACAGCGCGCGGATCGCCTCGCCCCGGTACTCCACGATGTGGCCGCGCCCGCCGCCGGTGCCCACCTGGGCGATCAGCGCGAGGACCAGGTCCTTGGCGGTGACGCCGGGACCGAGCTGGCCGGTCACCGTGACCGCCATGGTGCGCGGGCGGGCCTGCGGCAGCGTCTGGGTGGCCAGGACGTGCTCGACCTCACTGGTGCCGATGCCGAAGGCGAGCGCACCGAAGGCGCCGTGGGTGGCGGTGTGCGAGTCGCCACAGACGATCGTCATGCCGGGCTGGGTGACGCCCAGCTGGGGGCCGATCACGTGCACGATGCCCTGGTTCTCGTCGCCGAGCGGGTACAGCCGCACCCCGAACTCGGCGCAGTTGCGGCGCAACGTCTCGATCTGCGTACGCGAGGTGGGGTCCGCGATGGTGAGCAGATCACCCCGGCGGGACCGGAAGCTCGGGTCGTCGTACCCGGTCGGGGTGTTGTGGTCCTCGGTCGCGAGCGTGAGATCGGGACGGCGAACCGGACGACCGGCCAGGCGCAGCCCGTCGAACGCCTGCGGGCTGGTCACCTCGTGCAACAGGTGCAGGTCGATGTAGAGCAGGTCCGGTTCACCCTCGGCGGTCCGTACCACGTGCGCGTCCCAGACCTTCTCGGCCAGGGTCCTCGGTCGAGTGACTCCCACCATCTGGACATCCTAAATTCTGGGAGGTAAGTTTCGGCTTGTGGGACACAGTATGAGCGGTGTCGGCGTCCTCGACAAGGCGGTGGTCATCCTGGCCGCCTGTGTCGACGGCGCCAGCCTGGCCGAACTCGTTGAACGCACCAAGCTGCCCCGGGCCACCGCGCACCGGCTGGCGCAGGCGCTGGAGATCCACCGCATGCTGGTCCGGGACACCCAGGGGCGCTGGCGTCCGGGGCCCCGGCTCGGCGAGCTGGCCAACGCCGCCCCCGACGTGCTGCTGACCGCCGCCGAGCCGTTGCTGGCCGCGCTGCGCGACGCCACCGGGGAGAGCGCCCAGCTCTACCTGCGCCGCGCCGACGAGCGGGTCTGCGTGGCCGCCGCCGAGCGGGCCAGCGGCCTGCGGGACACCGTGCCGGTCGGCTCGGTGCTGCCGATGACGGCCGGTTCCGCGGCGCAGATCCTGCTCGCCTGGGAGCCCCCGGAGGCGGTCATGCCGCTGCTGCCCCGCGCCAAGTTCACCGGCCGCACCCTCGCCGAGGTACGCCGTCGCGGTTGGGCGCAGAGCGTCGCCGAGCGGGAGGCGGGTGTGGCGAGCGTCTCGGCCCCGATCCGCGACCGCACCGGCCGGGTGATCGCCGCGATCAGCATCTCCGGCCCGATCGAGCGCCTGGGCCGCCGACCCGGCGAACGCCACGCCATGGCCGTGGTCAGGGCCGGCCAGCGCCTCTCCGGCCTCTGATCCCGCCCCCGCACCGGCCTCGCCACACCCGACCTGGCCCTGCCTCCGCTCAACCCGGCGCTGGCCTGCCCCCTGGCCGGCGCCGCCCGACCCGGGCTCGGCCCACCTGGGCTGAAAGTTGACCAAGAGGTTTGCGTCCGCAGCCGCCTCGGGCGTGACGCAAACCTCTTGATCACCGAGGCCGGCGGCCGGGGGCGACCTCGATCCGATCTCTCGGCCGGTCTGGGTAGGGGGTCGCTCGCTGTGGGGCTGATGTCGTGAACGAATCACGGGCGGACTGCCGCCGGGCCGCCGACCCCCACCGGTGATTCGTCTACGACATCGGCTCTACAGCGTCCTGCGACACGCCTGTGGCTCCCGCTCGGCGGGCCGACTCCACGGAACCAGTCGCTCGCCGGGCCGCCGCCTCCGCGACACGCACCGGGCGGGCCGGCACTGGCTGAGCCGCGCCGGGCCGCCGCCTCCGCGACACGCACCGGGCGGGCCGGCACTCGCAGAGCCGCCGCCTCCGGCACCTGACTCACCGAACCCCCGCCCGCCGGCACCCGGCCAACGCTTCCTGAAGGCGGCTCCGAGCGCCGTCCACTGCGCAGGCGCGCACCCGGCCGGGGCCGCGGCCGGGAAAGGCGAACGACCCGCCTCGCTGTCGCGAGACGGGCCGTTCGGCGATGTAGCCCCGACCGGATTCGAACCGGCGCTACCGCCTTGAGAGGGCGGCGTCCTGGGCCGCTAGACGACGGGGCCAGGCACTTTTCCTGCTTCACCGCCCTGGTGGGCGGTGCGGCTGTAGTCTAGCGGCACCACCGGCGTCCGAGGACGAGGGGGTCCGGCGGCTCCGGAAGCCCGGCAGACGAGGAGCCGGGAACACGAAACAGCCCGCCCCACCGAGGTGGAACGGGCTGTCAGCACTGTAGCCCCGACCGGATTCGAACCGGCGCTACCGCCTTGAGAGGGCGGCGTCCTGGGCCGCTAGACGACGGGGCCAGAACTTCAACTTGCTTCCCCACCCTGGCGGGTGGGGAAGCTGCACTCTATCAGAGATCATCTGCCGTCCCTCGGGAGGGACGGAGCGGAACTCCGCCAGAATCCAGCGTCCGGGATTCTCGCGAATCCGCGGTTGCGCTGGGGTACCAGGACTCGAACCTAGACTAACTGAACCAGAATCAGTCGGGCTGCCAATTACCCCATACCCCATTGGCCCCTTGCGGCGCCGGGAATGAACTTTACCCTCCCCGCGCCGGCAGGCCAAATCCAACCCCCCGAAACGCCTGTGAGCTGCGAAAACAGGGCGTCGGACGCGTCAGGCGACCGGCACCACCGGATTGGTGAGCTCGCCGATCCCCTCGATCCGCACGGTGACCGTATCCCCCTCCGTGAGCGGGCTAACCCCCGCCGGCGTGCCGGTCAGCACCACGTCGCCGGGCAGCAGCGTCATCACGTGCGAGATGTAGGACACCAGGGCCGGTACGTCGAAGACCATGTCCTTCGTCCGGCCGAGCTGGCGTACCTCCATTTCGTCCGGGTTGCGACCCACCTCGCACCGGATCTCCAGGTCGGAGACGTCCAGCCCGGTGGTGATCCAGGGGCCGATGGGGCAGAACGAGTCGAAGCCCTTGGCCCGGGTCCACTGCCCGTCCGAGCGCTGGAGGTCCCGCGCCGTCACGTCGTTGGCGCAGGTGTAGCCGAAGATGGCCTTCGCCGCGGCGGCCCGGTCGGCGCGACGGGCGCCCGGGGCGCCGATCACCACGGCCAGCTCCGCCTCGTGCTCGACCTGCTTGGAGAAGATGGGCAGCCGGATGGCGTCCCGCGGGCCGATCACCGACGTGGACGGCTTCAGGAAGAGCAGCGGCTCCTTCGGCACCTCGCTGCCGTGCTCGGCGGCGTGCTCGGCGTAGTTGCGACCGACACACACCACCTTGCTGGGCAGGATCGGCGAGAGCAGTCGGACGTCGGAGAGCGCCCAGCGGGCGCCGGAGAAGGTGACCTGACCGAACGGGTGGCCCTCGATCTCGGCGATGGTCAGGCCCTCCGGGCCCACCCCCGGCTCGCCCTCGACGACCCCGAACGACATTCCCTTGGCATGAGCAAAACGAGCGATACGCACCTGGCCAATCTAGCTCCCGCCCACGTGGTGGCACCCCGTCGACGCCGGAGGGCGCGGCGGCGTCGGCGCAGGGTAGGGGATCGGCCGGCGATCGGGGCGAGCTTCGGCACTTCGTACCCGGGCGGAGCGTCCGCGCCCCTACCGTCGGCTCCGGAGGTTCGGTTCGTATGCCTGCATCGAGACGACACCACAGGGCCCTCGCCGTGTTCGTGAACGGCCTGGGCATCCTCGCCGCCGTACCGGCGCTGCCGACGGCGACGCCCACGACCAGGGCCGAAGCGGCACCGGCGGTCACCACGCCGGCCAGCCCGCCGGCCACGGCCACGCCCACCGGCCCGGCCGCCACACCCCTGCCCACGGGTCCGGCCACGCCGATGGCCACCCCTCAGCCGGCGGGGCACGCGTCGCCGGCGGCGCCCGGGGCGGCGGCGACCGGCGCCGTGATCCCGGTGCCCCCGGGGATGCCGGCGCCGGGGATGGCCACCACCGCGAACCCGGGTTCGCCCCGACCGGCCCAGCCGGTCACCGTGACGGTGGCACCGGCCGGGACGCCGGTGCCGGGCTACCGGATCCAGCTGCGCAACGACAGCGGCTTCCCGCTCGACACCACAGTGCGGCAGGAGCTGCCGGCCGGCGCCTCGCCGACCGCGGTCAGTGCGGGCGGTCGGGCCATCCGGTCCGCCGGGAACGGCACGGCCGAGGTGACCTGGCGGCTCCGGCTGCCCGCCCGCAGCACGACGACGCTGGACACCGCCCTGGCGGCGACCCCGCCGGGCACCTCGGTGACCGCGCCGGCCTGCGCGTTCACCAGCGACGGCAACCGGCCGTACGACTGCGCGACCGCCACCTGGCAGGCCGCGGCGGCACCGGCGACCCGGGTGGAGGAGGCGGCCCCGGCCTGGCGGCGGCCGCCGATCCTGGCGGCGGCGCTGGCCGCGCTGCTGGTGATCGCCGGCGGCGGCCTGTGGTGGGGGCAGCGGGCCCGGCGGCGGCGCAGCGGCGTCGAGCCGACCGGCGCGGCCCCGACGGTCGTCGGCAATCCCACGTACGCGGGCGGCGCCGCCGCGCCCGGCGGTGGCACGGTCTACCCGCGCCCGGCTGCCCCGGGCGGGTCGGGGCGACGGCGGACGCCACCGGTCTGGATGATCGTCGGCGTGGCCGCGGCGATCCTGGCCGGGGTGGTCGTCGCCGCCGGGTGGACGGCCACCCAGCGGGTCGCCGCGATCGACACCACCAAGCAGCCGACCAGTGGCGCCTGGATGGGTCGCGGCGCCACCGGCAGCGTCGGCGTGCCGCTGCGCGAGAACGCGTTCGAGTTCACCGTCTACCGGGTGGCCTGCGAGACGGCCGGCGGGACGGGCCGCCGGTGCCACGCGACCGTCGGGGTGCGCAACCTCACCCCCGAGCAGCAGGCGTGGCACGGCGAACTCCAGCGCGCCTACCTGCCCGGGGGCAACTGGGTCAGCACCGACGAGCCGGCCACCCGGCTGGCGAACCTGGGCCGGGACGTCTTCGCCCAGCCGGTCGCGGCCGGCAACCGGGTGGTGCTGCCGCTGGTGTTCACGCTCAACGGGCCGCAGAAGCCGAAGCAGCTGGAGCTGCGCAGCGGGGTCTTCTCCGCCGGGGTCCGGGTGGACGTGCCCTGACCGGCGGCCGGGCGGCGGTCGTACCCTTGGGTCCGTGACCGCCGCCCTCGCGCCCGCCGCCCTCGACGCGGCCGACTGGCAGGCCCGCCGGGCCGCGCACGTCGCCCGGGTCGACAGCTTGCTGGGTGATCACCTTGCGAAGCGAGCAAGGCACGGCCGGCAATCGATCGAGGAGTTCCTCCTCACCTACTACAACTACCGGCCGGCCCAGTTTCGGCGGTGGCAACCCGGCCCGGGATTCCTGCTACAGCACGCAAGGCCCGAGGAGTTCGGGGCCTTCTACGTCAGCGACGAGCACGGCGCAGCCCATCTGGACGTGCTGGCGGTACTGGAACGGCGCCGGGAATCGGTGGAGTGGATTCACCGCCTGCTCGTCTCCACCGCCACCAGGCCGCCGCACTTCGGTTGCTTCGGGATGCACGAGTGGGCGATGGTCTACCGGCAGACGCAGGCCGAGGTACGCCACAACGTCCTTCCGTTGCGGCTCGGCGCGGAAGCGACAGCCGCTCTCGTCGACGAGTTGGCCGTCCGGTGCAGTCATTTCGACGCCTTCCGCTTCTTCACTCCGGCAGCCCGCCCCCTGAACGTGCTCCAGCCGACCCGCGAGACGCAACACGAGCATGATCAGCCAGCGTGCCTACACGCGAACATGGACGTTTATCGTTGGGCCTACAAGCTGGCGCCGCTCGTTCCGAGCGAGCTCATCGCCGACTGCTTCGAGCTGGCCAAGGAGATTCGGACGCTTGACATGCGGGCCAGTCCGTACGACCTGACAAGCATCGGGCTCGACTTCCTGCCCATCGAGACGCCCGAGGGACGGGCCGAGTATGTCCGCTGTCAGCGTGACTTCGCGGCGCGCGCCGGCGCGCTTCGTCAACGCCTGATCGGCTACTGCGAGCGTGCTCTTGGTCAGTTCACGGCAGGGAGGCCAACCGCCTCCGGCAGCTAGCTATAGCCCGTGCGCGCTCCGGCCCGAAGGCATCGACAGCTGCTTCGAGCCGCTCTGCGGCGAGCGGGGCTGCCCTTGGCCGCCCGGCCTCCGCCAGTACATGGAGCGCCCGGCCTGCGGCTGAATGTGCGTGCGCCTGGTGGCCCGAGGCGTAAGGCCGGACCGCTGGCGGAAGGTCTTCGAGGTCGACGGCAGCGTGCGCTGAGTCGGCTGTCTCGATATGCCGCAGGGTTCGCCCGAAGTCGCCGATACGTGCGTGAGCGTGCGCCTGAGCGGAGTGGGTCAGAAAGCGGAGAACCGGCAGATCGGGCTCGGTCTGCTCGAGGAGGTCCAGCGCGCGGCGCGGTTGGTCTTGTTCAAGCCGGAGATTGGCGAGGTTCACGAGGCTGAGCCAGCGCTGGACAGGGTCAGGACTCACGGTGAGCGCGAAGTCGTAGATCTTTTCCGCGCGCTTCGGCTGCCCACTGTCGGCCATCGACCATGCGGCGCGATCAGCGAGACGGGCGACGGCCGCCAGCAGACGAGCCCTCAGTTTCTCCGGCATGTCCAGATCCAGCAGGCTGACCGCATATCTGAGCTGGCCGCGCGCCGCCGAGGCTGAGGCGAGTCCTCCGTGCTGCAAGCCAAGACCCGTCAACATGTCGGCCGACGCCTCGAGCGCGGCCAGATCAGGTGCGACAAGTCGAGGCGGTGGCGTAATCGGCGTGTCGAGCTCGGCCCACAGCGTTCGAGAGACCATGCCGGCCCCCATCACGAGTAGCGCCCGGCGACGCACGGAGTCACCTCCCAACGCCTTGTCGTACGCCTCGATATGCCAGGTCCTGACCTCCTTCTCGCCGGTCTCCAGCTTTGACAGGTACGGCTTGCTGAAGCCGGTGACCCGCCCCATCCGAGACAGGCTCCACCCGGCCGCCTCACGGGCGCCCCTGAGGATCCCGCCGAGCGGGAGAGCTTCTTCGGTCATCACGACACTGGGCAACAGCGGGAAACAATCATCAGCCCAACGATCCTCGCCGATCCCTGACGCTGTTGTCCAGCTGATGCGGCGCGCGTACGTAACCACCCGGAGAAAGGCCCGCACAGCTGGAGACACCGGTGCAGGGCGACAGCGTCCTGCACAGATTCCGCGAGCGTCGAGCTGTGCGCCCGAGATCCGAGGGGACCTTTGCATGATCACTGCGCGTACCACCGGGGGACGGCTGTCAGGGGCGGGGGCAAGAACGAAATCAGCCATTCCGACCGTCGTGCACAGCGACCGAACTCTCCGCCTGAAGGTCATTGACAGTTGCGGCTTGACCTGCACCTTCTGCCATAACGAGGGAACGCCGGTCGTCACTGACAATGTCCGAGCCGACGGCAACTACTTCTCGGGCGGGGCGTCCGGACGAGTGTCGATCTACCTCGCCACGAACGGAGCCGCCTTCTTACCCTCCGCCGTCATCCCCGACGCCGAGTTCGCTTCCACCTTGGCGGTGCTGCGTGATGCACTGCTATTGGATGAACTCCATTTGACAGGTGGAGAACTGACCCTGCACCCCCGTCTCGGGGAGATCGTCCGCGCCGGCACGAACGCTGGTCTGAGGGTCTGCGTGACCTCGAACGGTGAACGGGGAGCAGCCGTGCTGGAGGACTGCGCTCAGGCCGGCCTGGACCGGATCAACTTCAGCATCTTCGGCACCACTGCCGAGGAACTCGCGGAGGTTCAGCACTCGCGGTTCGCCAACGTGCGTCGGGCGGAACGGAAGCTCCTCGCGCTGAAAGGCTCGGTTTCCATGGCCGACCGCCTCGGCGTTCGCGCAAGTGCCAACATCGTCGTACCGGACCACACCCACGCTCCCCGGGTGATCCGCCTGCTGGAGGACTACTCACCCCGGCTCTCCGTGCGCCTGCTGAACTCCCTCGACCATGGCTTGGAGTCGATCGACGCAATCGACCGCATTCTCGACGGCCTGGGAGCAGAGCCGACGGAGCAGCACGTGACCGCGGGGGTGTCCGGCAGTCGGACGTCCTACACACTGCCTGACGGTCGCATCGTATGGGCCAAACGGATTCGACGTGTCCGGCTTCCGGTGACCTGCTCGGGATGCCGCTTCAACAACGACACCGACTGCCAAGAGGGGTTCTACGGCGTGCGTCTCTACCGAAACAGGGCTGGGGGTTACCAAGTAGGGGTGTGCATCCAGCGCATGGACCTCTGCCTGCCCGTCGAGGAATTCGTGGGCAACGACCTGCACCATGAGGTCTTGGCACTTCGCGATGCCGAGTACCGTCAACTGTCAGCAGATCAGCAGTCGTGAGAGGAAGACCTCATGCCCGCAGAGTACGAGGCCAAGGTACTCGACATCGATCCCTCAGAAGTGGCTGAGCTGATCCTCTCCAAGGGCGGCCGGCAGGTCGGCCCGACGGCGCTCCAGCGACGCTACGTCTACGACATAACCCCGGGCGATCAGAGCAGGTGGATCCGCCTACGTGACACGGGAGCCGGAACGACGCTGGCCGTCAAGGAGATCGCTCACGACGGAATCGATGGCACGTACGAGGTCGAGGTCGCGGTTAACAGCCTGGATTCGACGAACGAGCTTCTCGGGCTTCTCGGTTTTCACCCCAAGTCGTACCAGGAGAATCGCCGGACGAGCTTCCTCCTCGACGGCGCCGAGTTGGAGATCGACGAGTGGCCGATGATCCCGCCGTACCTGGAGATCGAGGCGACCTCGCCGGAGGAGGTGCTGCGGATCGCCGCCATTCTCGGCTTCGAGGAGCGGCAGCTGACGAGCGAGAACACCACGAAGGTGTACAGGCGTTACGGCATCGAGCTCGACGAGCACAAGGTCGTCGGTTTCGGCTGAGATTTCGGCCCGTGGATCTTGTGCCCTCGAAAGTTCGGCCGCCCCGAGCCGCCGGTGTCGACGACGCTGCTGACCGCGCTGGGCTGACGGGCCCCGCCGCACCCGGCGGGGCCCCCCGCCATTCAGTGGGGCGCCGGCCGGTTCACGCCGCCGGGCGCAGCCGCTCCTCCAGCTCCGCCATCGTCTCGACGAACCAGAGCTGGCGCCCTCGGTTGGACTCGGTGACGAAGTCCCGCAGGGCGATGCTGCGGGCGACGTGCGCGGAGATGTCGCCGACCACCACCACCGGCAGCCGGTAGTTGACGAACTTCTGCACCAGCTCACCGGCCACCCCGGTGCGCAGCGTGAAGAACTCGTCGGCGAGCCGCCGTACCGGCAGCACCACCAGCTCCGCCCGCTGGCCGAGCGCCTCGCCGATCACCTCCAGCGCGTCGCCGCCCCCGCACAGCCGGGGCCCGTCGGGGGCGCAGGCGAGCAGCGAACGACCGTGCAGCGTGACGAGGGTGTCGGTGGACATGCTGGCAGCCTAGGCACCGCTCCCCCGCGGGCACACCGGATTTACCGCTCAGTCCCCGTCGACCCGGCGGTCCCGCTTGCGTTGCGACTGGCGCTTCTTCTCCGCCAGCCGGCGTTCCTTGGCGCCGCGCGACGGGCGGGTCGGCCGCCGGGGCGGTGGCGGCGGCGCGACGGCCTCGCGCAGCAGTGCGGTCAGCCGCTCCCGGGCCGCCTCCCGGTTGGCGAGCTGGGCGCGGTGCTCGCTGGCGGCGATGGTCACCACCCCGTCGACCAGGCGGCCGGCCAGCCGTTCCAGCGCCCGCGCCCGCAGCGCCGGCGGCAGGCTGGGCGAGGCGGCCAGGTCGAAGCTCAGCTCCACCCGGGAGTCGGCGGTGTTGACCCCCTGCCCGCCGGGCCCGGACGAGCGGGAGAACCGTTCCCGCAGTTCGGCGGCGGGCACGATCCACCGGTCGGTCACCCGCAGTCCGTCGTCCACGCCCCGAGGCTAGCGCCCCTTCGGGGCACCGGGGGTGGCAGACGAGCTCGGCGACGGGCTGGGTGCCGGTTCCGCCCGTTCGTGGTCGGGGCCGACGGCGGCGTACGCGACCGCCCCGACGAGCAGCAGCGCGATGACGCCGACCTTGGTGGTGACGGCCCGGACCAGCAGCCACGCCGTCTTCCGGGCGCCCGGCACCGCGTTCTTGGCGGCCTTGTAGTCGGTCCAGCCGCGCTTGGCCCGGGCGTACTGCACGCCCACGCCCCATCCGATGAAGAGTCCCACCGCCAGCAGGACCGCTATGAGAGGAAGCTCCACCCACGCCAGTATCCATACTCAGCGTGATATTTCTATGGCCCGATGGTTCCGCGCCAGGAATCCGACAGTTTTACCGTTACGACCGCCGCGTCCTGGGCGCGCCCGACTCAGCCGCCTTTGCCGATGATGGTGTCGGCGGTCTGCTGCACCTGCTCGATCGGGATGGCGAACCCGATGCCGATCGAGCCGTTGCCGTCGATGGTGGCGATCGCGGTGTTCACCCCGACCACCTCCCCCCGGGCGTTGACCAGCGGCCCTCCCGAGTTGCCCGGGTTGATCGAGGCGTCGGTCTGCACCGCGCTGCGCCGGGTGGTGCCGAGGCGTACCTGGCGGTCGAGGGCGCTGACGATGCCGGCGGTGACCGTCCCGGCCAGGCCGAGCGGCGAACCGACCGCCAGCACCGGCTCACCGACCTTGGTGGAGCGCGGCTTGGCCAGCGGCAACGGTGCCAGCCCGGCCACCGCCGGCACCCGGAGCACCGCCAGGTCGCTGCCCGGCTCCCGGCCGACCACCTCGGCGGCGTACCGGCGGCCGTCGGAGAGCTCCACGGTCACCTCGCCGCCACCGCCCTTGGCCAGGATGTGGTCGTTGGTGACGATGTGCTGCTGGTTGTCGATGGCGAACCCGGAGCCGGACGCCGAACTGGCCGCGCCACCGCCGACCATCACCGACACCACGCCCGGCACGGTCTTCTGCGCCGCGGTCACCAGCTCGGCCGGCACCGGCGCGGCGGACGCCGCCGAGGGCCCCGCACCGCCGTCCCGGCCGGCCACCCAGCCACCGGCCGCCGCGCCGGAGACGGTGGAGAGCGCCACCACCGCCGCCGCCGTCAGCAGCCGGCCGCGCCAGCGTCGCCGCGACGGGCCCTCCCCCGCCCCCGGTACGTCCCACCGGGGCCGCCCGTCCGGTCCCAGCTCGGGCGAGACGAACCACGGTCCCCGGGGCTCGCCCAGTCCGGTCTGCACTGCCATGCGTGCGCTCCTCACTGTCGCTTCGGCGGGCTCAGGGCAGGCGGGAGAACCACCGCATCGACCCGGCCGCGGCGCCCATCGCGAACATCAGCCCGAGGCCGATGAACCGGGCGGAGATGTCCTGGCGTTCGGTGCGGTAGCCGACCGACGAGCCGATGTCCTCGTAGACCTTGCGCAGTTCCGCGCTGTTGCCCGCCTCGTGGAAGCCACCCCCGGTGTCCTCGGCGACCGCCTTGAGGGTCTGCCCGTCGACCGGCACCTGGATCGGCCGGCCGCCCCGGTCGACGAACCCGCCGGGAGTGCCGAAGGAGATGGTGTGCACCGGCACCTTGGCCGCCACGGCCGCGGCGGCGGCCTCCATCGGGTCCATGCCGGAGGTGTTCGCCCCGTCGGAGAGCAGGATGACCCGGGCCGGCGGTGGCTTCTTCGCCGCCGTCGAGTCCAGGCTCTTGACCGCGCCGAGCGAGGCGCTGATCGCCTCGCCGATCGCGGTGCCCTGCACCCCGGTGATGCCCTCGGCGAGCCGGTCGATCCCCTCGTGCAGCGCCTCCCGGTCCGTGCCGGGCGGCACCACCACCGCCGCGCTGCCGGCGAACGCGACCAGGCCGACGTTGAACTCGTCGGGCAGGACGTCGACGAACCGCCGGGCCGCGTGCTTGGCGGCGGCGAGCCGGTCCGGTTCCACGTCGGTGGCGAGCATCGAGGTGGAGACGTCGACGGCGACCATGACGGTGGCCCGTTCGCGGGGCACCCGCACCTCGGCCGTCGGCCGGGCGAAGCCGACCACCAGCAGCGCCAGCATGGCCAGGAAGAGACCGGCCGGCACGTGCCGCCGCCAGGCCGGCCGGGTCGGCGCGACCCGGTCGAGCAGCCGGAGGTTGGTGAAGCGCACCGCGTACCGGCTGCGCCGGCGCTGGGCGAGCAGGTAGCCGCCGGCCAGCGCGAACACGCCGAGCAGCAGCAGGAGCCGGGCGGGCGACTGCCAGGTCACGCGACACCTCCCCGGGCGGCGGCCGGCGCGGCGGCCAGGCGGCGCTGCGCGTGCACGTGCCGTACCACGTCGGCGGTCCAGTCCCGGTCGGTGCGCAGCGGCAGGTGGGTGGCGCCGGACCGGCGCAGCGCCCGGCGTACCTGCTCGCGCTGGGCGGCCGCCGCGCTGGCGTAGCGCCGGCGCAGCGCCTCGTCGCCGGTCCAGACCTCCCGCCGCCGGCCGGTCTCCGGGCAGACGAGCGTGATCAGGCCGACGTCGGGCAGTTCCAGCTCGCGCGGGTCGGTGATCTCGACCGCGAGCACCTGGTGCCGGGCGGCGAGGCGGCGCAGCGCCGGCTCCCAGGGCGTGGGCTCGTCGTGGTGCTCCGGCAGGCCGTCGAGGAAGTCGGAGACCACCACGACCAGGCCGCGCCGGGTGGCGACCCGCTGCACGGCCGCGAGCGCCTCCGTCAGGTCGGGTGGGTCGGGCGGGACCGTCCGCTCGTCGTGGTCACCGGTACGCGGCGCGGCCAGCAGCGTGCGGAGCACGCCCAGCAGATGGGTACGGCCGCTGCGGGCCGGGAAGCGGCGCAGCCCGGTCGGGGTGAGCAGCTGCGCGCCGAGCCGGTTGCCGGTGCCGGCGGTGAGGAAGCCGATCGCCGCGACGGCGGCCACCGACAGCTCCCGCTTGTCCAGTTCGGCGGTGCCGAACTCCATGCTGGGGCTGGCGTCGACCAGCAGCCAGGTGCTCAGTTCCCGGTCGGCGTCGACCTCGCGGACGTGCGGCACGGTGGTGCGGGCGGTCACCGCCCAGTCCATCCGGCGCACCTCGTCCTCGCCGGGGCGGTACTCCCGGCTGCCGGCGATCTCGCTGCCCGGCCCGGGCAGCAGACCCCGGTGCTGGCCCTGGAGCAGCCCGTCCAGCCGACGGGTCACGGTCAGTTCCAGCCGGCGCAGCCGCTGGTCCCCGGCGAGGTCGGCCAGGCCCGGTCCGGCGGGCGCCGGCGCGGTGCGGCGCCTCATGCGGCAGCCAGGTCGGCGGCGTGCTCGGGCTGCCCGGTGGCCAGCACGGGCGGGGGCACCGCCTGCACCAGCCGGTGCACCAGCGCCTCGGGCGAGACCCCGTCGGCGACCGCGTCGAAGGAGAGCACCAGCCGGTGGGCCAGCACGTCGACGGCGAGATCGCGGACGTCCTCCGGCAGCACGTACTCCCGGCCGCGCAGCAGCGCCTGGGCGCGGGCCGCGGCGACCAGGCCGAGGGTGGCCCGGGGGCTCGCCCCGTACGCCAGCATCGGGGCGATCTCCGGCAGCCCGAAGCGGCCCGGGTCGCGGGTGGCGAGGATGAGGCGGACGACGTACTCGGCGAGCGCGTGGTGCACGAAGATGTGCTCGGCGCGCTGTTGCAGCCCGCGCAGCCGGCCCGGGTCGAGCACCTGGTGGGCGCGGGGCCGGTCGGTGCTCATCCGGTAGAGGATGGCCAGCTCGTCGGCGTCGCTCGGGTAGTCCACGACGATCTTCATGAGGAACCGGTCGCGCTGCGCCTCGGGGAGCTGGTAGACCCCCTCGGACTCGATCGGGTTCTGGGTGGCGAGCACCAGGAACGGCACCGGCACCGGCCAGCTCCGCCCGCCGATGGAGACCTGGCGCTCGGCCATCGCCTCCAGCAGGGCGGACTGCACCTTGGCCGGGGCCCGGTTGATCTCGTCGGCCAGCACCAGGTTGGCCATGATCGGGCCCAGCTCGACGTCGAAGCTCTCCTTCGACGCCCGGTAGATGCGGGTGCCGACGATGTCGGAGGGGACCAGGTCCGGGGTGAACTGGATCCGGGAGAAGGTGCCGCCGACGACGGTGGCGAGGGTCTGCGCGGCAAGGGTCTTCGCCACGCCGGGTACGCCCTCCAGCAGGCAGTGCCCGTCGGCGATCAGTGCGGTGAGCAGGCGCTCGACGAGCCGATCCTGCCCGACGATCACGCGTCTGACCTCGAAGAGGGTCTGTTCCAGCTCGGTGGCCGCCGCGTCGGGATCGGCCGGGCTGGGCAGGCTGGCCAGGGTGTCCGAGATGTCCGTCACGGTGCTTGCTTCCCGGGGCACCGGGCGGACAAACGTCGGAATATCACCCCCTGGCAGGCACTTTCCCACCCGGAGCGGGACGAGGCACCCGTTACCTCGTTAGCGGGCGACGACGGTGCGTTCCACACCAGACGGTGCCGACCCCCACGTGCGGGCCGGCACCGTAGCGGGCGGTGCTCAGTTGGCGACGACCAGGTGGAACGGGCGGTCGGCCGCCGAGCCACCGGAGGTCCGGGTCTGGACGAAGACCGCGTTCGGAGTCAGGTAGCGCGGCGCGACGGCCACCTCACCACCGGGCGGGACGTTACCCGGGTCGTTGGTGCCGATCGTCGCCACGTGCGCCTTCAGCACGACGTTGTAGTCCAGCAGCACCTGGTACTGCCCGGCGCCGTACTTCGTGACGGACACGACGTTGGCGGAGTGGTGCAGCAGCGTGCCGTTGGCGGCCACGACGGCGAAGGCGACGGCGCCGGCGGCCGGCGGTGCGGCCAGGGTCGCGCCCTGCCGCACCGCCGCCTTGGCCGCACGCGCGTCGGCGGCCGAGACCGGCGGCTGGGTGTTGCCGCCGGGCTGCCGGACGCCGGGCTGGCCGACCTCCGCCCCGGCCCTGGTCGTCGGCTGGGCGGCGGCGATTCCCCCGCCGGCCAGGGTGAGCGCCAGGACGCCGAGCGTCACCGCCGCCGCCCTGCGCCTGAAGAATGTGGTCATGACAGGTCTCCCTTTTTCTGACCGTGGTGATACGGCCGACCCGCATTTTCGGCGAGCCGGATGATGCTGCGGACGAGCCGGGTTGACGAAAGCAATACACTTTCGACCGCACCTGAAACGTTGACTTCTCAACGCTTTTTTACCCGGCTTGAGCTGGGATTACTACGCTGTGTTGTGGCGCCACAACCAGGAGGAAGGTAAACCGGAAAAAGCCGAGCGTCAATAGTCGATCAAGGCGCTCCGCATTCTTTCCGGATGGTTTCCGTAATTGTGAGAGGCGAGGGCTGCACCATTCATGAAACGGGTCGGGGGGCCTGCGGCGCGGGCATGAGCGCTAGTCTGACGTCCATGATCACCACGGAGCCGCCGGCCCGGACCCGACCGCCGGTACGCGCCCTGCTCTGCTGGCTGGCGGTCGTGCCCGGTGCCGCCTGGGCGCTGGTCCGCCTCGCCGGGCTGGAGCGCGGGCCGCTGGTGCAGGCGGTCGCCTTCACCCCGTACGTCGCGGGCTGGAGCCTGGTCGCGCTGGTGCTGGCGCTCGCCCTGCGGCGCCGCGGGCCGGCGGTGGCCGCGGCGGTGGTGGCGTTGGCGCTGCTCGGCGCGGTGGCCCCCCGGGCGGTCGCCGCCGACCAGCCGGCGGCCGGCGGGCCGGTGCTGCGGGTGCTCACCGCCAACCTGCTCAAGGGCGGTGCCGACGCGCGGACGGTGGTGGACCTGGTGCGCCGGCACCGGGTGGACCTGCTGGCCGTGCAGGAGTTCACCCCGGCGGCCCGCGACGCGCTCGACCGGCAGGGCCTGACCCGGCTGCTGCCCCACCAGGAGCTCAATGCGGAGGTCGGCACCACCGGCTCCGCCCTCTACTCACGGCTCCCGCTCACCGAGGGTGGCTTCCGGCGCAACGCCGGCTTCCAGTTCACCCAGGCGTACGCCGTCGTGGCGGTGCCGGGGGCGCCGCCGGTGCGGGTCGAGTCGACGCACCCGGCCGCGCCCTACGCGGTCGCCGCGGTCGACGAGTGGTTCACCGACCTGCGGGCGCAGCCCCCGGCCACCCCGGACGGGCCGCTGCGCATCCTCGCCGGCGACTTCAACGCCACCCTCGACCACGCCCCGCTGCGCGCGCTGCTGGCCACCGGGTACGTCGACGCGGCCGACGCCGCCGGGGCGGGGCTCGCCGGCACCTGGGGCCCGTACGACGGCGACCTCATCCCACCGGTCACCATCGACCACGTGCTGGTCGACCGGCGGATCGCCGTCCGGTCCGTCGCCGTGCACCCGGTGCCCGGCAGCGACCACCGCGCGGTGCTGGCCGAGCTGCGCCTGCCGGCGGCCTGACCCCGGCGGGCCCCGACCCGGCCCGATCGCGCCGACGGGCGGCTCAGACCCGGGCGCGGTCCAGGCCGAAGGTGAGCGCGTCGACCAGGGCGTGCCAGCTCGCCTCGACCACGTTGGGGTGCACGCCGACGGTGGTCCAGTCCCGGCCGGTGCCGTCCGCGGTCTCCAGCAGGACCCGGGTCACCGCGCCGGTGCCGTGGCTGCCCTCCAGGATGCGCACCTTGTAGTCGGCCAGTTCGAAGTCGCGCAGCTCCGGGTAGTGCCGGGACAGGCCGACCCGCAACGCCTCGTCGAGGGCGTTGATCGGGCCGTTCCCCTCGGCGGTGGCGATCACCCGCTCGCCACGTACCCGGATCTTCACGGTGGCCTCGGAGACCACCGCGCCGTCCTCGCGGTGCTCGACCAGCACCCGGTAGGACTCCAGCGCGAACGGCCGGGGCGGCGCGGCGTCCGGCAGCTCCGAGCGGACCAGCAGCTCGAACGACGCGTCGGCCGCCTCGAACGACCAGCCACCCGCCTCCAGCTCCTTGACCCGGCTGGTGACCTTCGACAGCGCCTCCGGATGGCCGGCCAGGTCCAGGCCCAGCTCGCGGCTCTTGAGCTCGACGCTGGCCCGGCCGGCCATCTCGGTCACCAGGATCCGCATGTCGTTGCCCACCACCGACGGGTCCACGTGGTTGTAGAGCAACGGGTCGACCTTGATCGCGCTCGCGTGCAGCCCCGCCTTGTGGGCGAAGGCGGCGGCCCCGGCGTACGCCTGGTGGGTGTCGGGGGCGATGTTGGCGATCTCGGCGATGGCGTGCGCGACCCGCACCATCTGCTCCAGGCAGCCCTCGGGTAGGACGGGCAGCCCGAGCTTGAGCTGGAGGTTGGCGACGACCGAGAAGATGTCGGCGTTGCCGGGGCGCTCGCCGTACCCGTTGGCGGTGCCCTGGACGTGGCGGACCCCGGCCTCGACGGCGGCGACGGTGTTGGCCACCGCGCAGGCGGTGTCGTTCTGGGCGTGCATGCCGAACAGCTCCGGGGCGATGCCGGTGCGCGCGGTCAGGTCGGCGATCGCGGCCGTCACCATGGACGGCAGCATCCCGCCGTTGGTGTCGCAGAGCACGAACCGCTCGGCGCCGGCGGCGAGGGCCGTCTCCACCACCGCGGCGCCGTACGCCGGGTCGTGCCGGTAGCCGTCGAAGAAGTGCTCGCCGTCGACGAAGACCCGCCGACCCTCGGCGACCAGGTGGGCGACGGTGTCGCGGATCATCGCCAGGTTCTCCGGGCCGGTGGTGCGCAGCGCCCGCTCGACGTGGCGGAGGTCGGCCTTGGCGACCAGGGCCACCGCCGGGGTCTCGGCGTCGAGCAGCCCGCGCACCTGCGGGTCGGCCGCCACCGGCACCCCGGCCCGGCGGGTGGCACCGAAGGCGACCAGGACGGCGTGCCGCAGGTCCAGCTCGGTCCGCGCCCGGCGGAAGAACTCGGTGTCCTTCGGTACCGCGCCCGGCCACCCGCCCTCGATGAAGCCCACCCCGAACTCGTCGAGCAGCCGGGCCACGGCCAGCTTGTCGACCACCGAGTAGCTGAGCCCCTCACGCTGGGCACCGTCGCGCAGCGTCGTGTCGTACACCTGGAACGTCATGGGAGTGCCTTCCTCACGGACCTCGGGCGGGGGAGCAACAAAAAGACCCCCCGCGGATGCGGGAGGTCTGCGCGCTCGGCGGAGGGGAAGCCGGCGCGCTAGCTGCCAATAATCAGGACGGTGCTGGTCACGATCGCCACTCTGCCACCCCACCCCAGGTTTTGGGAGGCACAATCCACATACCGGGACGGTTACCCAGGGTGTCCAATGCCCGATCAATCACCGCGACCCGGACGGAACGCGGCGCTGGTGATCGACTTCACAAGTCACCCGGCCGCCACCAGGCGGAAACAGCGCTGCGGAAGTATCTGGAACCGATCAAGTTACCGGCCCCCGCGCCGTTGACAACCGCTGCCAAGGAGGACCCGTGCTCACTGTCGGTGACCGCTTCCCTGAGTACGAACTCACCGCCTGCGTCTCCCTGGACGCCGACAAGGCGTTCGAGACCATCAACCACAAGTCCCACGAGGGCAAGTGGCGGGTCGTCTTCTTCTGGCCGAAGGACTTCACCTTCATCTGCCCGACGGAGATCGCCGAGTTCGGCCGCCTCAACGGCGAGTTCGCCGACCGCGACGCCCAGGTGCTCGGCGTCTCGGTGGACAACGAGTTCGTCCACTACGCCTGGCGCAAGGACCACCCGGACCTGCGCGAGCTGCCCTTCCCGATGCTCAGCGACATCAAGCGCGAGCTGACCGCCGACTGCGGCGTGCTCGGCGAGGACGGCGTGGCGCAGCGGGCCACCTTCATCGTCGACCCGGACAACGAGATCCAGTTCGCCATGGTCACCGCCGGCTCGGTCGGCCGCAACGTCTCCGAGGTGCTGCGGGTGCTCGACGCCCTGCAGACCGACGAGCTGTGCCCGTGCAACTGGAACAAGGGCGGCGAGACCCTGGACGCCAACGCGCTGCTCGCCGGCGCCGGTGCCTGAGATGGGTCTGGACGCGGTCAAGGCGGCTCTGCCCGAGTACGCCAAGGACATCAAGCTCAACCTCGGCTCGACCGTCGGCACCTCGACCCTCAAGCCGGAGCATGCCTGGGGCACCGCCCTGGCCTGCGCGGTCGCGGCGCGTAACCCGGTCGTGCTGAAGGAGATCGCCGACGAGGCGACCGCCCACCTCACGCCGGAGGCGATCGAGGCCGCCAAGGGCGCCGCCACCATCATGGCGATGAACAACGTCTACTACCGTGCCAAGCACCTGATCGGCGACGACCAGTACGCCTCGATGCCGGCCCGGCTGCGGATGCAGATCATCGCCCGGCCGGGCGTCGACAAGGGCGACTTCGAGCTGTGGTGCCTCGCCGTCTCGGCGATCACCGGCTGCGGCGTCTGCCTGGAGTCGCACGAGAAGGCGCTGCGTGGTGCCGGGTTCACCCGGGAGCAGGTGCACGAGGCGCTGCGCATCGCCGCCGTCGTGCACGCCGCCGCGGTGGCCCTCGACGCGCAGGCCGCGCTGGCCTGACCTGGTACGCCCCGGTGGGCCGGTGCCGCGACCCGCGGTGCCGGCCCACCGGCGTTGCGGGCCCCGTGGTGTGGGAGGGGTCCGGTCCGGGTACCTGTTTTCTGGACACGGAAGACGATCCCTCCACAACGACGGAAAAAGTCGGGACAGGAGTTACCCATGGACAGGCTCGGCCCGCACAGCACGCACGGCACCACCGAGCCGGTGCTCGACGGCGGTCAGGGAGCCTTCGCCGGGGGTGCGCCCACGGGCGCCTTCAACCCGTGGAGCTACCGCGACGAGGCCGGGGTGGCCGACGCCGACCTGGTCGGCTACAAGGTCGAGGCCACCGACGGCGGCATCGGCAAGATCGACAGCGCGAGTCACGAGGTCGGCGGCAGCTACCTGGTCGTCGAGACCGGGCCGTGGATCTTCGGCAAGAAGGTCATGCTGCCGGCCGGCACGGTCAACCAGGTCGACCACGACGACCGCAAGGTCTACGTCGACCGCAGCAAGGACCAGATCAAGGCCGCGCCGGAGTACGACGAGACCAGCCACAGCGACCCGGCCTACCGGGACAAGCTGGGCGGCTACTACGACGAGAGCTACGGCAACCTCCCCCCGGGCACCGCACGCTGACCGAGGCGAGAAACTGACGGCCGGTGGGGTGACCCACCGGCCGTTACCGTGTCAGGGTGGACGCCATCGAGGTCAACCGCAGGATCCCCTTCTCCGCCATGTTCAACTTCCGCGACGTCGGCGGCTACCCCGGCCACGACGGCCGTACCGTCCGGTGGGGCCGGCTCTACCGCTCCGACTCACCGCACCGGCTCGACGGGGCCGACCGGGACGCGTTCGTCGCCCTCGGCATCCGGACCGTGATCGACCTACGGCGACCGTCCGAGGTGGAACGGGACGGCCGGGTGCCGGAGCTGGACGGGCTCACCTACCGGCACATCCACCCCGAGCACGCCGACTGGGCGCAGCGCCGGTACGAGCCGGGGGCCAGCCTGGCCCGCTACCTCGCCGACCGGTACGCCGACCTCGCCCAGACCGGCACCGCCGGGCTGGCCGAGGCGGTCGGGCTGATCGCCGACAGCGCCACCGCCCCGGTGGTCGTGCACTGCGTGGCCGGCAAGGACCGCACCGGTATCGTCTGCGCGCTCACCCTCTCGGTGCTCGGCGTGAGCGACGCCGACATCGCCGAGGACTACGCGCTGAGCAGCGAGGCGTCGGCCCGGTTCAGCGCCTGGCTGGCGGCCACCGCCCCGCAGACCGAGGAACCGCCCCCGCCGTTCCTGGCCTCGCCGGCCGAGGCGATGGCGCTCTTCCTGACCGAGCTGCGGCAGGGGCACGGCTCGGTGGAGGGCTACCTGCGCCACGCCGGAGTGACGGACGACCAGCTCACCGCCCTCCGCGACCACCTGCTCGACTAGCCGACTGCCCAGCCGATCGACTCACCGTTTGCGGCGTGTCGCGGTCTCCCGGTCGCCGGACACCGCGACACGCCGCAAGCCGCGACCGCGTGGCCCTGACCGCCGGCCACGCCGCAGCACGGCGGCGGGCCGGCGGTCGGCACGAGTGGTCAGAGGACGCGCTGCACCCAGCCGTGCGGGTCCTCGGCCTCGCCGCGCTGGATCGACACCAGCTGGTCCCGCAGCGCCATGGTCGACCGGCCCGGCTCGCCCCCGCCGATGAGGAACTCCCCGTCGGGGAAGCGCACCCGGCCGATTGGGGTGATCACCGCGGCGGTGCCGCAGGCAAAGACCTCACGCAGCCGGCCGCTGGCGGCGTCCGCCTGCCAGTCGGCGAAGCTGACCGGCCGCTCCTCGACCCGGTGCCCGGCCGCGGCGGCCAGGGTGAGCACCGCGTCGCGGGTGATGCCGGGCAGGATCGTGCCGGTCAGCGGCGGGGTGACCAGGGTGTTGTCGTCGTAGACGAAGAAGACGTTCATGCCGCCCAGCTCGTCGACGAACCGGCGCTCCACCGCGTCGAGGAAGACCACCTGGTCGCAGCCGGCCTCGATCGCCTCGGCCTGGGCGGCCAGCGAGGCGGCGTAGTTGCCGCCGCACTTCGCCGCGCCGGTGCCGCCGGGCGCCGCCCGGGTGTAGTCCGGGGAGACCCAGACGGTGACCGGCTTGACCCCGCCGGCGAAGTACGCCCCGGCCGGCGAGGCGATCACGCAGTAGAGGTACTCGTTGGCCGGGCGGACGCCGAGGAAGACCTCGCTGGCGAACATGAAGGGCCGCAGGTAGAGGCTGGCGTCCGGCCCGTCCGGGATCCACTCCCGGTCGATCTCGACCAGCCGGCGCAGCGACTCGACGAACGTCTCCGCCGGCAGCTCCGGCATGGCCAGCCGCTGGGCGGAGGCGATGAACCGGTTGGCGTTGGCCTCGGGGCGGAACATGGTGACCGCCCCGTCCGCCGTCCGGTACGCCTTGAGCCCCTCGAAGATCTCCTGCGCGTAGTGCAGCACGGCGCTGGCCGGATCCATCGGGATCGGCGCGCGCGACTCGACCCGGGCGTCGTACCAGCCCTTGCCCTCGGCATAGCGGATGGTGACCATGTGGTCGGTGAAGACCCGGCCGAAGCCCGGGTTGGCCAGCAGGGCGGCCCGGTCGGCGGCGGATACCGGTGCGGGATTCGGACGGATCTCGAAATCGAGCTTGTCACCACCGCTCATCGCGCTGACCTCCCTGCGGGTCGACGGCGTGCGGGATCGCACACCGAATCACTGGTGCCAGAAACTTACCCCGAACGGTCGTTCAGCGGATAGCTCCGCCCCGGCGGATCGAACGCCCCGGATGGGGCGGCGCGGGGGCGTGCGGAGCAGCGACGACGGTGGGGCCGGAAAGGCCCGGCTCCGGGTCCGGCGGACCCGGGAGGCGGACCGTGTCGAGCGTGCCGGCGGCCGGTCAGGCCACGGCGTGGGCGGCGAGCCGGTCGCCGACCTCGTCGGTGCGCAGCGGTACGCCCGGGGTGCGGTTGGCCAGCTCCACGGCGACCGCGGCGGTCACCCGCGCGGCGGCGTCGGCGTCGCCGAGCTGGTCGAGCAGGAGCGCGGCGGAGAGCACCGCGGCCACCGGGTCGGCGAGCCCCTTGCCGGCGATGTCCGGCGCCGAGCCGTGTACCGGCTCGAACATCGACGGGTACGTCCCGTCGGGGTTGATGCTGCCGCTGGCGGCGAGCCCGATCCCGCCGGTGACGGCGGCGGCGATGTCGGTGAGGATGTCGCCGAAGAGGTTGTCGGTGACCACCACGTCGTAGCGCTGGGGCTGGGTCACCAGGAACATCGCGGCGGCGTCGACGTGCTGGTACTCGGTGGTCACGTCCGGGTGCTCGGCGGCCACCGCCGCGAAGGCGCGCGCCCACAGCGAACCGGCGTGGGTCAGCACGTTGGTCTTGTGCACCAGCGTCACCTTGCGGCGCTCGCGCCGGGCGGCCCGGGCGAAGGCGTCCCGGACGACCCGCTCGACCCCGTGCCGGGTGTTCAGGCTCTCCTCGGTGGCCACCTCGGCCGGGGTGTCCCGGTGCAGCACGCCGCCGGCGCCCGCGTAGAGCCCCTCGGTGCCCTCCCGGACGACCACCAGGTCGACCTCGCCGGGCTTGACGTTGGCCAGCGGACCCGGCACGCCGGGCCAGAGCCGCGACGGACGCAGGTTGACGTACTGGTCGAAGGCGAAGCGGAGCTTGAGCAGCAGGCCGCGCTCCAGCACGCCCGGCGGGACCGAGGGGTCGCCGACGGCGCCGAGCAGGATGGCGTCGTGGTCGGCCAGCTCGGTCAGCACCGCGTCGGGCAGCACCTCGCCGGTGCGGTGGTACCGCTCCGCGCCGAGGTCGTAGCGGGTGGCCTCGATCCCGGGGTGCACGGCGTCGAGGACCTTGAGGGCCTGCGCGACCACCTCGGGTCCGATACCGTCCCCGGCCACCACCGCGATCCGTGCCACCTGGCGCTCCTCACCTCGTCGTTCTCGTGCACGGTACGTCCCCGTCCCGCCTCCCGGTACGCACCTTCCAACATTCGGGACATACGGATGCTCAGGAGGCTCCCAGGTGACATTCATGGTGCGGTCATGTCCGCTGCCTATGGTCGATGACGAGCGGGTCACGGGGGCCCGTGCCGGGATTCGCCGCGGTGCCGCGGCGCCGTCGGCGAAGGAGCGGTGTCATGCGGATCGACCAGCGGTATCGACCGGCCGGGACGAACGAGCAGCCCCGCACCCGGTGGGTGGACCAGGCGGCGTTCGGCCGGCGCCGGCCGGACCTGCGGCTCGGCACCAGCAGCCACCGGGTCGACCGCACCGGCGAGGCCGCCGTCGACCGGATCGCCGTCCGGCACACCGTACGCACCAGCACCGCCGAGTACTCGCTGCTGCTCAACGCCCCCGAGCACGTCGGGCGCCGGCTGGTCGGGGACGCACTGCGTGACGCCGTCGCCGAACTGCGCGCCATCGACCTCACCTACGGCCCCGGCCGGCCGGACAGCCTGGTCTCCCGGCTGCGCCGCGGCGAGATCGCGCCCGAGTCGTACCCGCCGCTGGCGGACCTGGTGGACCGCTGCGCCGCGATGCGCGCCGCCACCGACGGCTGGTTCGACGCCTGGGCCGTACCCGGCGGTTTCGATCCCGGCGGCCTGCTCAACGGCTGGGCGGTGGAGCGGGCGGCGGCCCGGCTGCGCGCCGCCGGCATCCACGACTACGCCGTGCTCTCCGGCGCCGACCTCACCGTCCGGGGTCACGCCGCGCACGGCGGGCCCTGGCGGGTCGCGGTGCACCACCCGACCGACGGGCGTCGCC
Organism: Micromonospora sp. L32; assembly: GCF_052068055.1. Classification (NCBI taxonomy): domain Bacteria; kingdom Bacillati; phylum Actinomycetota; class Actinomycetes; order Micromonosporales; family Micromonosporaceae; genus Micromonospora; species Micromonospora sp. L32. Next base: position 437,348 of record NZ_JBQHDD010000003.1, read on the forward strand.
CGCCGCTGGTGCTGGAGATGACGGCCGGCGCGGTGGGCACCTCCGGGGTGACGGGCCGCCGGGACCACGTGGTCGACCCGCACACCGGCGAACCCGCCGACCAGCTGGTCGCCGCCACCGTCGTCGGGCCCGACCTGGCGGTGGCGGACGCCTACGCCACCGCGCTGTACGCGGCCGGCCCGACCGGGCTGGCCTGGTTCCGCAACGGCTCGGGATATCAGGCGCTCTTCGCCCACCGGCGTCGCTGAGCGCGGCGGGGGCACGTCGGCCGACCGGTGGAGGGGGTCCACTTCGGTGGCGCGGCCGGCGGGCCCGCGATCGGCCCCCACGGTCTCGGCAACGACCGTGGGGGCCGGTCAGCGACGAGTGCGCGTGGCTCGCGCAATCGAGGGGTGCGGACCGGTCGGCCGGAACGCCTGACCTCGTCACCCGAAGACGGGCCGAACGCTCCACTCGGCCGGCGACCGCACCGGTACGCTAGCGAATCGACGCAACTCGACGCAAGAGTCTCCACAGCGGACCGTCTTGGACGGACCTCGCGTCACCTCGGAGTCGCTCGTCGGCGGGTCCGCTGCGTAAAGGTGAACGGCGGATGGCACGCTGTCCGCCGTGAGTTTCGATCTGAGCGTGTGGGCCCTGCCTGACGGGGCCACGCCGGAGGACGTCCGGGCGGCGGTGCGGCGGTGCCGCGAGGGACGCCACGGTGACCGGCACCCCGACCCACGGGTCGTCGCCTTCTACCGGGCCATCACCGCGAGCTACCCCGACCGGCCGGCCGGACCGGGTACGCCGTGGGAGGTCGCACCGCTGCACGCGGCCGGCGACCACGTCGAGCTGAACCTCGTGCCGACCTGCGAGGACCAGGTGCTGCTCGACATCGAGCGGCTGGCGGGCCAGCACGACCTGATGCTCTTCGACGCCCAGGACGGCTCGGTCTATCCGCCGCCGTCCCGCGTCGCGGGCTGACCCGCGGTACGGCGAGGGGCCCGGCCGAGACGGCCGGGCCCCCCTGCGTCGTGCCTGCCGGTACTACTCGTCGCGCAGGTCGGCGGCGCTGGCCGAGGTCGCGCCGATCGAGTCGGCCGCCGAGGTGAGCAGGTCCGCCCCGAGCGCCTGGTCGACGGTGAGGGTCATCAGCGTCTCGCCGCCGGCCTCCCGACGGGCCACCTGCATGGCGGCGATGTTGACGCCGGCCTCGCCGAGCAGGGTGCCGACGGTGCCGACCACGCCGGGCCGGTCGACGTAGCGCAGGAAGAGCAGGATGCCCTCCGCGCCGATCTCCACGTCGAAACCGTCCACCTCGGTCAGCTTGATGACGTCGCGGGTGCCGGTGTTGGTGACGGTGCCGGAGACGCTGACCGTACGGCCGTCGGGCAGCGCCCCACGGACGGTGACCAGGTTGGCGTGGTCGACCGTCTCGGCCTGCGTCGCGAGGGTCACCTCGACGCCCCGCTCGGCGGCCAGGTGCGGCGCGTTGACGTAGGTGACCTGCTCCTCCACCACCGAGCTGAACAGCCCCTTGGTGGCGGCGAGCTTGAGGACCGACACGTCGTGGCTGACGATCTCGCCGCGCACCTCGACGGTGACGCTGGCGGCCACCCCGCCGGCGACGGCGGTGAAGGCCCGGCCCAGCTTCTCGGCCAGCGGCAGCAGCGGGCGGACGTCCTCGGCGACCACGCCGCCGGCCTGCACGTTGACCGCGTCCGGCACGAACTCGCCCTGCAGCGCCAGCTTGACGCTCTTCGCCACGGCCAGCCCGGCCTTGTCCTGCGCCTCGTGGGTGGAGGCGCCCAGGTGCGGGGTGGCCACCACGTTGTCGAAGGCGAACAGCGGCGACGAGGTGCAGGGCTCCTTGGCGTACACGTCGACGCCGGCGCCGGCGACCCGGCCCTCGGCGATCGCGTCGGCCAGGGCCTGCTCGTCGACCAGGCCGCCGCGGGCGGCGTTGACGATCCGGACGCCGGGCTTGACGACCGCCAGCTCCTTCTCACCGATCAGGCCCACGGTCTCCGGGGTCTTCGGCAGGTGGATGGAGATGAAGTCGCTCTCCCGCAGCAGCTCCTCCAGGCCCACCAGGCGGACGCCGAGCTGGGCGGCCCGGGCCGGCTGGATGTAGGGGTCGTACGCGATGAGCCGGGTGCCGAAGGCGGCGATGCGAGACGCGAAGAGCACGCCGATGCGACCCAGGCCGACCACGCCCACGGTCTTGCCCTGCAGCTCGACGCCGGTGTACTTGGACCGCTTCCACTCCCCCGCCTTGAGCGCGGCGCTGGCCGCGGCGGTGTTGCGCGCGACGGCGAGCAGCAGCGCGACGGCCTGCTCAGCGGCGGAGACGATGTTGGAGGTGGGAGCGTTGACGACCATGACGCCCCGCGCGGTGGCGGCCGGCACCTCGACGTTGTCCAGCCCGACGCCGGCCCGGGCGACCACCTTGAGCCGCGGCGCGGCCGCGATCGCCTCGGCGTCGATCTGGGTGGCGCTGCGCACGATCACCGCGTCGGCCTCGGAGAGCGCGGAGAGCAGGGCCGGGCGATCGGTGCCGTCGACGTGGCGTACGTCGAAGTCGTGGGCGAGCACCTCGATGGCGGCGGGGGCGAGTTCTTCGGCGATCAGTACGACAGGATTCATCGGTCCTCGTAGACGTCGTATGCGGTCGGCCTGGGGCGTCGGGACGCCGCGCTGCGCCCTGCGCTGATCCGTGCCATGGCCGGTTAGGTGCCGGCTACGCACCTACCAGGGATCGTAGGTGGCCCGATGCCCGACGTGTCCCGGACGGCGGGGTGAGGGCCCTCACACAGGGTTGTCGCACGCTCGTCATCCCGCGTTCACCCGGCCACCCGGTGGCGCGGCCCTGCTGCGCCGGCTGGCCCGGCGGGCGCCGCTCCGGTTCGGCCCGCCGCTGGCCGAGGCGTTGGTCACCCGGTCCCAGCACGTGGGCAGCCGGCCCACCGCCACCGCCCGGCGCATGCGCTCCGCCCCACCTGGGCCGGGTGGGCCCACGGACCGGCCCTGGGTATGAGCCCGCACGCAGCGTGACGGACACCGACGCCGGACATGCGGTGAGCGACATGCCTCAGCGGCATGAAAATGACGGTGCGGCATACGGCTCGACGGGCACCGGAGTGTCCGCGGCGACACCCCGGCTCGGCGGCGACGCGGTTCCTTCCCGTCGCCGACGGTCGCGAACCAACGCGGCCCGCGACCCGACGCCGGGGAGAGCGTCGGGTCGCGGGCCGCGTCGCGGTGGCCCCGCCGGGGCGGGGCCGCGCGTCAGGCGGTCTCGGTGATGGGCCGGTCGACCCAGCTCATCATGGCGCGCAGCTTCTGGCCGGTCTCCTCGATCGGGTGGGCCGCGCCCTCGGCCCGCCACTTGGCGAAGTTCGGCCGGCCGGCCTCGTCCTCGGCCACCCACTCGCGGGCGAACTCGCCGGACTGGATCTCACCGAGGATCTTGCGCATCTCGTCCTTGACCCGGGAGTCGATGACCCGGGGGCCACGGGAGAGGTCGCCGTACTCGGCGGTGTCGGAGACGCTGTAGCGCATCCGGGCGATGCCGCCCTCGTACATCAGATCGACGATCAGCTTCAGCTCGTGCAGGCACTCGAAGTAGGCCACCTCGGGGGCGTAGCCGGCCTCGGTGAGCACCTCGAACCCGGTCTGCACCAGCGCCGCCGCGCCGCCGCAGAGCACCGCCTGCTCGCCGAAGAGGTCGGTCTCGGTCTCCTCGGTGAAGGTGGTCCGGATCGCGCCGGCCCGGGTGCCACCGATGCCCTTGGCGTACGACAGGGCGAGCTGGAACGCGGTGCCGCTGGCGTCCTGCTCGACGGCGACCAGGCAGGGCACGCCCTTGCCGTCGACGTACTGGCGGCGGACCAGGTGACCGGGGCCCTTCGGGGCGACCATCGCCACGTCCACGTCGGCCGGCGGCTTGATCAGGTCGTACCGGATGTTGAAGCCGTGGCCGAAGAAGAGCGCCTTGCCGGGGGCGAGGTTGGGGGCGATCGCCTCGGCGTACAGACCGCGCTGCGCGGTGTCCGGCGCCAGGATCATGATGACGTCGGCCTCGGCGGCCGCCTCGGCCGGCGTGAGCACCCGCAGGCCCTGCTCCTCGGCCTTCGGCCGGCTCTTCGAGCCCGCCGGCAGGCCGATCACCACGTCGACGCCGGAGTCGCGCAGCGACAGCGCGTGGGCGTGGCCCTGGCTGCCGTACCCGATCACCGCGACCTTGCGGCCCTGGATCAGGCCCAGGTCGGCGTCGTCGTCGTAGTACACCTCAACGCTCATTGACTTCCCTTTCGTACGGCGGTCCGAGCGGCCCGTCGTGGACTTGTGCGGTGGTTCGGGCGGCGCGGAGCGCCGGCGAGGTCAGATCAGGCGGCGCGCAGCGCGGGCCCAGCGGTGATGGAGCGCGAGCCGCGCCCGATCGCCACCGTGCCGGACTGGACCATCTCCTTGATGCCGAACGGTTCGAGGTCGCGCAGCAGCGCGTCCAGCTTGTCGGGGGTGCCGGTGGCCTCGATGGTCAGCGTGTCCGGCGCGACGTCGACCACCCGGGCCCGGAACAGGTTGACCGTCTCCAGCACCTGCGCCCGGGCGTTGCGGTCCGCGCGGACCTTGACCAGCAACAGCTCCCGGGCCACCGAGACCTGCGGGTCCAGCTCCACGATCTTCAGTACGTTGACCAGCTTGTTGAGCTGCTTGGTCACCTGCTCCAACGGGGACGACTCGGCGTTGACCACGATGGTGATCCGGGAGACGTCCGGGTTCTCGGTCTCGCCCACGGCGAGGCTGTCGATGTTGAACCCGCGTCGGGAGAACAGGCCGGAGACCCGGGCCAGGACACCCGGCTTGTTCTCCACCAGGACCGAAAGGGTGTGCAGAGTCATCAGATCTCGTCCTCGTCGAAGGCCGGGCGGACGCCACGGGCGAACATGATCTCGTCGTTGCTGGTGCCGGCGGCCACCATCGGCCAGACCATCGCGTCCTTGCCGACCACGAAGTCGATCACGACGGGCGCGTCGGTGATCGCCATCGCCGCCTCGATCGTCTTGTCGACGTCCTCGGGCGTCTCGCAGCGCAGCCCGACGCAGCCGAGCGCCTCGGCCAGCTTGACGAAGTCGGGGATGCGGTGCTTGTGGGTGCCCAGCTCGGTGTTGGAGTACCGCTCACCGTAGAAGAGGGTCTGCCACTGCCGGACCATGCCGAGGTTGCCGTTGTTGATCACGGCGACCTTGATCGGGATGCCCTCCAGCGCGCAGGTGGCCAGCTCCTGGTTGGTCATCTGGAAGCAGCCGTCGCCGTCCACCGCCCAGACCACCGTGTCCGGCCGGCCGACCTTGGCGCCCATCGCCGCCGGCACGGCGTACCCCATGGTGCCGAGGCCGCCGGAGTTGAGCCAGGTGCCCGGCTTCTCGTACGAGATGAACTGGCTGGCCCACATCTGGTGCTGGCCCACGCCGGCCACGTAGACCGCGTCCGGGCCGGCGATCTCGCCCAGCCGCTTGATCACGTACTGCGGGGAGAGGGTGCCGTCGGCCGGCTCCTCGTACCCCAGCGGGTAACGCTGGCGCAGGTCGTCCAGCTGGGTCCACCAGTCGGCCAGGTCGGACCGGTGGCCGGCCTTGCGCTCGGCGGTGACCGCGGCGATCAGCTCGTCGATGACGTGCTTGGCGTCACCGACGATCGGCACGTCCGCGTGCCGGTTCTTGCCGATCTCGGCCGGGTCGATGTCGGCGTGCACCACCGTGGCGTCCGGGGCGAACGAGTCCAGCTGGCCGGTGACCCGGTCGTCGAACCGGGCGCCCAGCGCCACGATCAGGTCGGACTTCTGCAGGCCGTACACCGCGGCGACGGTGCCGTGCATGCCGGGCATGCCCAGGTGCTGGCGGTGCGAGTCGGGGAACGCGCCCAGCGCCATCAGCGTGGTGACCACCGGGATGCCGGTCAGCTCGGCGAGCTTGCGCAGGCCCTCGGTGGCGCCGGCCTTGAGCACGCCGCCGCCGACGTAGAGCACCGGGCGGCGGGCCATGGCCATCAGCCGGGCCGCCTCGCGGATCTGCTTGCCGTGCGGGTGCAGGGTCGGCCGGTAGCCGGGCAGGTCCAGGGTGGGCGGCCAGGCGAAGGTGGTCGGCGCTTGGAGGACGTCCTTGGGGATGTCGACCAGCACCGGCCCGGGCCGCCCGGTGGAGGCCAGGTGGAAGGCCTCGGCCAGCACCTGCGGGATCTCCTCCGGGGTCTGGACCAGGAAGTTGTGCTTGGTGATCGGCAGCGTGATGCCCTGGATGTCCGCCTCCTGGAAGGCGTCCGTGCCGATCGAGGGCCGCGCGACCTGACCGGTGATCGCGACCATCGGCACCGAGTCCATGTACGCGTCGGCGATCGGGGTGACCAGGTTGGTCGCGCCCGGGCCGGAGGTGGCGATGCAGACGCCGACCCGGCCGGTGGCCTGCGCGTACCCGGTGGCGGCGTGTCCGGCGCCCTGCTCGTGGCGGACCAGGATGTGCCGCACGGTCGAGTCGTAGAGCGGGTCGTACGCGGGCAGGATCGCCCCGCCGGGGATGCCGAAGACGACCTCGACGCCGAGCGCCTCGAGGGACCGCACGAGCGAGCCGGCCCCGGAGACCTGGGCCGGGGCGGGCTGCCGTACGGCCGGGGTGGCCGCGGCGGCCCCGCGCGGCGCGGGGGTGTGGTCGGCGTCGCCGGCCGGCTCGGTGGCCGTCCGCGCCCGCCGGGCGGAGTGGGCGAGTGTCTCTGGCGTGGGTCTCGTCATGGCGGTTCAGGCCTTCGGCTGGAGGGTGGAGGCTCTTTCGACACGTGCGACGCGGGCGGGGCCCGCCCGGTGGAGTCCGACGGCAATAAAAACGGCCCTCGTGCAGATGCACGGGGCCAGCGCACTCTCGGTGACGGAGAGTGCGCTCAGGTAAGTACTCGCTGCGACGGGATCGACGACATGTGGACCAGCCTGACGCATCTCACGCGATGAGTCAACTGATCCCACATGTTGGTTCACGAACGGGGGACACCGTCTCCCGTCGCGGGCTTGGCGACCGGTCCGACCTGCGCGGATCCCGTCCCACCGACGCGCGGCGCCGGCACCGGCCGGCGAGCGGCGAGCGGCGTGGCCGGCAACGGCCCCGGGCGGGCGCCGGGCGAGGTGGCGGCGTCCAGCATCGCCTCCAGGTGCTCAGCCGGCACGCCCCAGCCGAAGAGCGCGCCCTGGCCGAACCGGCAGCCGGCGGCGACCACCGCGGCCAGCTCCGTCGGCGTGGTGACGCCCTCGGCGATCACCTCCAGCCCGAGCTGGTGCCCGAGGCGCATGACGATGTCGACCATCGGGGCGAAGGCCGGCCCGTCGGTGTCCACCGGGCGGACCGGCTCGTGCTCGGCGACCAGGCTGTGGTCGATCTTGAGGATGTCGATCGGCAGTCGGCGCAGCTGGCCGAGGGACGAGTAGCCCGCGCCGAAGTCGTCCAGCGCGATCCGCACCCCGGTGCGCCGCAACGCGGTCAGCCGCCGGATCAGCTCGTCGAGGTCGGTGGCGACGGCGTGCTCGGTGACTTCCAGCACCAGCCGCTGCGGCGGCACGTGGTGGGCGCGCAGCGCCTCGGCCACCTGGACGACGTACTCCGGGGCGTGCAGCTCCCGCGGGGAGACGTTGACCGAGACCCAGACGTCGTGGCCGTCGGCCAGCCAGCGGGAGAGCTGCCAGCAGGCCTGGTGCAGCACCCAGGCGCCCAGCTTGGCGATCACCCCGCACTCCTCGGCGAGCGGGATGAACTCGTCGGGGCGGACGTTGCCCAGCTCCGGGTGGTGCCAGCGCAGCAGGGCCTCGGCGCCGACCGGGCGGACCGAGGGCAGCGAGGCGACCGGCTGGAAGACCAGCCGCAGCTCGTCGCGCTCGATCGCGCCGCGCATCTCGTGCTCCAGCCGGGTCCGCCGCAGCAGGAGCTGGTCGTGCGTGCCGTCGTAACGCTCGATGCGGTTCTTCCCGCGCTGCTTGGCGTACCGCAGGGCCAGGTCGGCGTGGCGCAGCAGGGCCACCGAGTCGGGCTCGCCACACTGCCCGGCCACCCCGATGCTCACCGAGAGGAAGACCGGCCCGTTCGGCTGCTCGTACGCCCGGCCGAGCACCCCGAGCAGCCGCTCGGCGACCACGTCGGCGTCGGCCAGCCGGCCGCGCATCAGCACGGCGAACTCGTCGCCGCCGAGCCGGGCGGCCAGGTCGCCGGGGCGCAGGTTGCCCCTCAGCCGCCGGCCCACCTCGGCCAGCACCATGTCGCCCACGTCGTGGCCGCGCATGTCGTTGACGTTCTTGAAGCCGTCCAGGTCGAGCCCGAGCAGCACGCACCCGACGCCCTCGTCGGCGCAGCGTTGCAGCTCCCGCAGCAGGCCCCGCCGGTTGGCCAGCCCGGTCAGCGGGTCGGTGTGGGCCAGCTCGCGGAAGTGCTTCTCGCGCTCGGCCAGCCGGCCGGCGTACCCGCGCATGTCGTTGAGGGTGAGGTACTGCCGGGCCACCAGCGCGAACCCCTCGACGCTGCCGGCGACGATGCCGAGCGCGTCGAAGCGCCCGCCCTGGGCCAGGTGGTACATCGCCGAGGCCGCCATCGCGAACATCGGGACGAAGGCGTAGGCGCCGTCCCGCCGGATCAGGTCGACGTCGACCTGCCCCGGCGCCTCGACCCGGTGCACCGCCAGCGCGACCGCCAGCAGGCCCATGGCGAGCAGCGCGGCGCTGGTCAGGGTCATCCCCGGGCCGCCCTGGCAGACCCCGCCGGCCACGCCCAGCCCGCCGGCGGCGACGCCGGTGATGCCGGCGCCGAGCAGCCCGAACCGGCCCCGGGGCGGAGCGGCGCGCAGCAGCACGGTCAGGGTCACCCCGACGGTCAGCGCGGCGTTGACCGTGGCCAGCAGGATCGCCGGGCAGGCCACCGGGGTGGCCGACCCGAGCAGCCGGGTCGGCGTGGAGAAGAGCACCCAGCCGACGAACCAGAGGGCCGTCGCGACGATCAGCGCGTCCAGCAGCAGCCGGGCGGTCGCCGGCCGGGACACCACCGCCCCCGGCAGGCGGAGCAGTCCGGCGGCGGCGGCCAGGCCGCTCAGCGTCACCGCGGCGGAGATCAGGACGGGCCAGCCGGTGAGTCGGGCCGGATGCGGCGGGTGGTGCGGATCACCGAGCACCAGGCCCACCCCGACCAGCAGGCCGACCAGGGCGAACCCGCCGGCGGCGGCCAGCAGCGCGTACGGCCGGCGGTCCGGGCCGCTGCGACGCCGGACCGACCCGACGAGCAGCAGGGTGGCGGTCACGGCGACCAGGGCGCTGGGGAGCGCGACGGCGACCATGCCCGGGGGGAAACGCACGTCCTCAACTGTGCCGGATCCGCGCCCCGCGCGGGGCACCGGGTGTGCATCTGTTGGGACACGCTCGGACCGCCGGGGCCTACCGCCGGGACGGTGCAAGACTGGTATGCATGCCTGAGCTGCGGTCGAGGACCTCCACCCACGGTCGGACGATGGCCGGCGCCCGGGCCCTCTGGCGGGCCACCGGGATGACCGACGACGACTTCGGCAAGCCGATCGTCGCCATCGCCAACAGCTTCACCCAGTTCGTCCCGGGTCACGTACACCTGAAGGACCTCGGCGGCCTGGTCGCCGACGCGGTGGCCGAGGCCGGCGGGGTGGGTCGCGAGTTCAACACGATCGCTGTCGACGACGGCATCGCCATGGGCCACGGCGGCATGCTCTACTCGCTGCCCAGCCGGGAGCTGATCGCCGACGCGGTCGAGTACATGGTCAACGCCCACTGCGCGGACGCCCTGGTCTGCATCTCCAACTGCGACAAGATCACCCCGGGGATGCTGCTGGCCGCGCTGCGGCTGAACATCCCGACCGTCTTCGTCTCCGGCGGGCCGATGGAGGCCGGCAAGACGGTGGCGATCGAGGGGATCGTGCACTCCAAGATCGACCTGATCGACGCCATGATCGCCTCGTCCAACGAGGCGGTCACCGACGACCAGCTCGGCGAGATCGAGCGCTCCGCCTGCCCGACCTGCGGCTCCTGCTCCGGCATGTTCACCGCCAACTCGATGAACTGCCTCACCGAGGCGATCGGCCTGGCGCTGCCGGGCAACGGCTCGACACTGGCGACCCACGCCGCGCGCCGGTCGCTCTTCGTCGAGGCCGGCCGCACCGTCGTGGAGATCGCCAAGCGCTGGTACGACCAGGACGACGCCTCGGTGCTGCCCCGCGTCGTCGCCGGCCGGGCCGCGTTCGAGAACGCGGTCGCCCTGGACGTGGCGATGGGCGGATCGACGAACACGATCCTGCACCTGCTCGCCGCCGCCCGCGAGGCCGAGCTGGACTTCCAGGTGGCCGACATCGACGCGATCTCCCGCCGGGTGCCCTGCCTGGCCAAGGTCGCGCCGAACTCGCCGCAGTACCACATGGAGGACGTGCACCGGGCCGGCGGCATCCCCGCCATCCTCGGCGAGCTGACCCGGGCCGGCCTGCTCCACCGGGACGTGCACGCCGTCCACTCCCCCTCGCTGGAGCGCTGGCTGGCCGACTGGGACGTCCGGGGCGGCTCGCCGACGCCGGAGGCGGTCGAGCTGTTCCACGCCGCCCCGGGCGGGGTGCGCACCACCGAGCCGTTCTCCACCACCAACCGCTGGTCGTCGCTGGACACCGACGCGGCCGGCGGCTGCATCCGGGACCGGGAGCACGCGTACTCGGCCGACGGTGGGCTGGCCATCCTGTACGGCAACCTCGCCCCGGAGGGCTGCGTGGTGAAGACCGCCGGAGTGCCCGAGGAGTGCCTGACCTTCCGCGGCCCGGCGAAGGTCTACGAGTCGCAGGACGACGCGGTCTCGGCGATCCTGGCCAAGCAGGTCGTCGCCGGGGACGTCGTGGTGATCCGCTACGAGGGCCCGAAGGGCGGCCCCGGCATGCAGGAGATGCTCTACCCCACCTCGTTCCTCAAGGGCAGGGGGCTGGGCCGGGCCTGCGCGCTGCTCACCGACGGCCGCTTCTCCGGCGGCACCTCCGGGCTCTCCATCGGGCACGTCTCCCCCGAGGCGGCCTCGGGCGGCCTGATCGCGCTGGTCGCCGAGGGCGACGAGATCGTCATCGACATCCCCGGCCGGTCCATCGAGCTCAACGTGCCCGACGACGTGCTCCAGGCGCGCCGGGTCGCCGAGGAGAAGCGGGAGCGGCCGTACACCCCGGTCGACCGGCAGCGGCCGGTGTCGGCGGCGCTGCGCGCGTACGCCTCGATGGCGACGTCGGCCAGCGACGGCGCGTACCGGCGGGTGCCGGAGTGAGCGGCGCCCCGGCGCGGCGGTGACCTCTTTCGGGTGACCGGGGTCGCGCCACGCCCGCGATCGGGTGAACGCCAGCAGGCGTGTCGTGGCGGGAGGGCGTATGCCTGGTGGGCGATATACCTCAGAGGCATAAATATGACTCAGCGGTATATCGCTCACCACCGGGTGCGGGTCCGCGCGGACCACGCCGGGTAGCGCCCGTGCGGCGCGCCGCGCGGGGCACCCCGACCGCCGCCGGCCAGCGCGGGCCGGCAACCCGGGACGACCGACTTCGCCGCGTTCGGTGACCGTGGCGGCGGCTGGTCGCAGGATGCCGGCCAGCCGCCGCCCGTCGCGCCTTACTCCGTGGCTCCTTCCGTGGCGGCGGCCGGGACCGCCCGCGTCGCGGCGTCGATGTCGTTGACGCAGCGCAGCACCGGGCGGGCGGTCAGCGCCCCCGGGTCGAGCGCCGTGTCGGCCCGCACGGTGAAGGTCGCCGACTCCCCCGGCAGCAGGGTGACCAGCGCCCGGTCGACGTCGGCGGACGGGTCCAGCCGGTCCGGGAAGAGGGTCAGGTCGCGCAGCGCCGTCCGGGCGGTCACCCGGACCCGCTGGCCGTCGTCGCCCGGCGCGACCGTCGCGTCGAAGCGGGCCGCCGGCCAGTCGACCTCCCGATCCTCGGCGAAGAACCAGAGGGCCCGCTCGGCCGTGTCGCCGGCCTCGGCGACCAGCAGCTCCCGGCGGGCCTCCTCCGGCCCGGCCAGGTCCGCGGGGAGCGCCAGCACCACCGCCGAGTACGCCGGGACGTCCAGCGGGTACGCCGTCTTCGCCCTCGGCTCACCGGCCAGGGTCAGCCGGGTGACCGTCGCGGGGGCCCGCCACGGCTCGCCGGTCTCGTTGACCGCCACCAGGGCCAGCCCGCCGTCGCGGGGCTGGACGGTGAGCAGCCGGTCCGCGTACGCCCGGCGCAGCGCGTACCAGAGCGGCTTGCGGCGGCCGTCGCCGTCGATCGCCGACCACGAGGTCACCGGCCAGCAGTCGTTGAGCTGCCAGACGATGGTGCCGGCGCAGACCCCCCGGTGCGAACGGAAGTGCTCCACCCCGAGCTGGATGGCCCGCGCCTGGTTGAGCTGGGTGAGGAAGTGCCAGTCGTCGAAGTCGGCCGGCTCGGGCAGGTGGGCGTCGAGTCCACGCTGGAGCTTGGCGTCGCCGTCGGTGGCCTTCTGGTGGTGCGCCATGCCCGGCGAGTCGGGCGCGAGCGGCTCGTCGGTCAGCGCCCGGCGCAACGTCGCGTACGCCGGGGGTGCCTGGTAGCCGAACTCGGCGACGAAGCGGGGCACGTACTCGCGGTACTTCGTGTAGTCGTCGGTGTTCCAGACGTCCCAGATGTGCATGGTGCCGTGCGCCGGGTCGTTGGGGTGGATCTCCTCGCTGCCCGACCACGGGCTGCCCGGCCAGTACGGCCGGGTCGGATCCAGCTCGCCGACGATCCGGGGCAGCAGGTCGAGGTAGTAGCCCCGCCCCCAGGTACGCCCGGCCAGCGGCTCCTGCCAGTCCCAGTCGTACCAGCCCCAGATGTTCTCGTTGTTGCCCGTCCAGAGCACCAGCGACGGGTGGGTGGCCAACCGGGTGACCTGTTCGGTGGCCTCGGCGGCCACCTCGGTGCCGAACGGCTCCTCCTCCGGGTACGCCGCGCAGGCGAAGAGGAAGTCCTGCTGGACGAGGATCCCCAGCTCGTCGGCGAGGTCGTAGAAGTCCTCCGACTCGTACCGGCCGCCACCCCAGACCCGCAGCAGGTTCACCCCGGCTCCGGCGGCCTGGTCGAGCCGGTGGGCCAGCCGGTCCCGGGTGATCCGGCTGGGGAACGGGTCGTCGGGGATCCAGTTGATCCCGCGGACGAAGACCGGGGTGTCGTTGACGTGCAGGGCGAAGGGGGTGCCGTGGGCGTCCGGGGTGGTGTCGAGGCGTACCGACCGGAAGCCGATCCGGCGGGACCAGGTGTCCAGGGTCCGGCCGTCCGGCGCGCAGAGCGTGACGTCGAGCCGGTGCAGCGCCTGCTCGCCGTACCCCCGGGGCCACCACAGCCCGGGGTCGCGGACGGTGAGGGTCGCCACCGCCGTGCGCTCCCCCGCCGGGACGACGGCCTCGACGGCCGCGCCGGCGACGGCGGCCCGGACGGTCAACGGGGTTACCGCGAGCCGCTCCACCTCGACGTGCAGTTCGACCCGTCCCACCCCGCCGGCGACGGTGACCAGCGGCCGGACGGTGGCGAGCCGGGCGGTGGACCAGGCGTGCAGGCCGATCTCCTGCCAGATGCCGGCGGTGACCAGGGTCGGTCCCCAGTCCCAGCCGAAGTTGCAGGCCATCTTGCGGATGAACTGGAACGGCTCCGGGTAGGCGTTCGGCCGGTCGCCGAGGGCGTCCCGGTGCCGCTGCGCGTAGCGGTACGCCGAGTCGAACCGGACGGTCAGGGTGTTCGCTCCCGGGCGCAGCAGCGCGCCGACGGCGAACCGGTGGCCGCGGTGCATGTTCTCGGTGCGGCCGACCTCGACCCCGTTGAGGGTGATCGTGGCGACCGTGTCGAGGCCGGCGCAGACCAGGTCGACCCGCTCGTCGTCGCCGGGCCGCCGGTCGAAGGTGGTCTCGTAGACCCAGTCGGTCCGCCCGATCCAGGCCAGCGTCGTCTCGTTGTCGTCGACGAACGGGTCGGGGATCAGCCCGGCGGCCAGCAGGTCGGTGTGCACGCAGCCGGGCACGGTGGCGGGCACCGCCCGGCCGGCGATCCCGTCCGGCACCTGCGACCCCGGTACGGCCCGCAGCGTCCAGCCCTCGTGCAACGTCTGCCGGGTCACGACTTCACCGCGCCTTCCATGATTCCGCGCGCCAAGCGGGGAACGCTCCCGATATCGAGGGACGTTGACTGAACCGGATAAGTGAGTCCACCGTACGGGTCGTACGCTTAACCGTGCAAGTGATCGTGCAGCAGGTCCGCTGTCCGCCGATCCGGCGGGGCGTTCGCCCGACCGGGTCGGGGTAGCGTGAGGGCCGCCGGTGATCCCGGCGCCGTGGGACCGGCCCGGGGGGCCGCGAGGATTGAGGAGCACGCCGGTGAAGCGGCCGACCATCGCCGACGTCGCGCGACGTGCCGGGGTGTCCAAGGGCGCGGTGTCGTACGCGCTCAACGGGCAGCCGGGCGTCTCGGAGGCCACCCGTCAACGGATCCTGGCCATCGCCACCGAGATCGGGTTCAGCCCGAGCAGCGCCGCCCGCGCGCTCTCCGGTGCCACCGCCAACGCCGTCGGCCTGGCCCTGTGCCGGCCCGCCCGGATACTGGGCATCGAGCCGTTCTTCATGGAGCTGATCAGCGGCGTCGAGGCGGAACTCTCCGCCCGGTCGTACGCGCTCACCCTCCAGGTGGTGGCCGACCAGGAGGCGGAGATCGCGGTCTACCGCCGCTGGTGGGCGGAGCGGCGCGTCGACGGGGTCTTCGTCTGCGACCTGCGCACCGACGACCGGCGGGTGCCGGCCCTGGAGGAGCTGCAACTGCCGGCCGTGGTGATCGGCGGACCCGGCCACACCGGCAGCCTGGCCAGCGTCTGGTCGGACGACGCGGCGGCGCTGGTGGAGGCGGTCGAATACCTGGTCGCCCTCGGGCACCGGCGGATCGCCCGGGTGGGCGGCCTGCCCTCGCTGCTGCACACCGAGATCCGTACCGACGCCTTCGCCGAGGTGTGCCGGCGACTCGGGCTGGCCGACGCCGTCACCGTCTGGTCCGACTACACCGGCGAGGAGGGCGCCCGCGCCACCCGCCGCCTGCTCAGCTCCGCCAACCGCCCCACCGCGGTGATCTACGACAACGACGTCATGGCGATCGCCGGCCTCTCGGTGGCGCAGGAGATGGGGTTGGCCGTCCCCGGCGACCTCTCGATCGTGGCCTGGGACGACTCGCCGCTCTGCCAGCTGGTGCACCCGCCGCTGACCGCGCTGGGCCGGGACATCCCGGCGTACGGCGCGCACGCCGCGCGGCAGCTGCTGGCGGTCATCGCCGGCGAGCCGGTGAGCGGCCTGCAGGACGAGACCGCCCACCTGACCCCGCGCGGCAGCACCGCACCGCCCAGGATCAGGTGAACCGGTTCAGCATTTGCTGAACCGGGCGGTCAGCGGGAGGCGGACGGGAACTCCTCGAAGTACGCCTCCACCCGCTCCGCCGTGGCCGGCCGGGCCAACGCGAACCCCTGGCCGTACGGGCAGCCGGCCCGCTGCGCCCGGTCGACGTCGGCGTCGGACTCCAGCTCCTCCACCACCACCGACAGGCCGAGCCGTTCGCCGAGGCTGACCACCACGTCGATCAGCGGTCGCTGCGGGTCGTGCGTCGACCCCACCAGCTGCGGCCGGACCTTGAGCAGGTCGATCGGGAGCCGGCGCAGCTGGGCCAGGGAGGCGTGCTCGGCGCGGAAGTCGTCCAGCGCGGTGCGCACTCCCAGCGACCGCAGGCCGGCCAGCCGGGCCACCACGGTGGGCAGGTCCCGGCCGATCCGGGGCTCCGCCACCTCGACCACCAGCCGGTGCGCCGGCACCCCGTGCCCGGCCAGCGTGGCGGCCACCTTGGGCAGGAAGTCCGGGGCCAGCAACTCCCGGGGGGTCACGTTGACCGCCATCCAGAGCTCCCGGCCCCCCGTCGACCAGCTGGCGAGCTGCCGGCAGGCGCGGTCCAGCACCCAGCGCCCCAGCTCGCCGACGAGGTCGAGGTCCTCGGCCACCGGCAGCAACTCGGCCGGGAGCACGGTGCCCAGCACCGGGCTGCGCCAGCGCAGCAACGCCTCGGTGCCGACCGGCTGCCGGTCGGCCAGCCCCAGCACCGGCTGGTAGACCAGGTCCAGCTCACCCCGGGTGGCCGCGCCGGGCAGCTCCCGCTCCAGGTCCAGCCGGCGGACCAGCTGCTCCTCCAGGTAGGCGTCGTACCACTCGACCCGGTTGCGGCCGAGCTGGACGGCGCGCCGCCGGGCCAGATCCGCCTGGCGCAGCGCGTCCTCCGGCCCGATGCCGGCCAGCTCGGCCAGGCCGACGCTCACCCGCAGCCGCACCATCGACCCGGCCGTCGGGCAGGGCTCGCCGAGCGCGGCGACCAGGCGGCCACCCAGCGCGTACGCCGGCACCGGGCCGGCGTCGGTGAGCACGGCGAACTCCTCGCCGGCCACCCGGGCGACCAGGTCGTGCGGGCCGACCACGTCGCGCAGCCGGCGGGCGGCCGTGAGCAGCAGGCCGTCCACCGCCGACGGTCCCGATCCCTCGGTCACCGCGCCAAGGCCGTGCACCTCCAGCAGCAGCAGCGCGCCCGAGCCGTCGCCCCGCGCGCCGAGCGCCCGCATCAGCTCACGCCGGTTGGCCAGGCCGGTGAGCTGGTCGGTGGCGGCCAGTCGGTGCAGTTCGCGTTCCAACCGGCGCCGCTCGCCGATGTCGCGCACGTGCAGCACCACCGCGTCGACCTCGGGCACCCCGCGCAGGTCGCTCACGGTCGACTCGGTCTCCCGCCAGCCCCCGTCGCCGGTGGCCATCCGGGCCACCAGCAGCAGCGGCTCCTGGCCACCCCGGGGCGCGGCGAGCCGGGCGAGCGCGCCCGGCGCGTCGTCGGGGTGCAGCAGCTCGACCAGCCGCCGGCCGCGCACCTCGTCGTCGCGCAGACCGAACCAACGGGCGCCGGCCGCGGAGAGCCAGCGCACCCGCAGCTCGTCGTCGAGCTGCAGGATCAGGTCGCGGCCACCGGAGACCAACGCCCGGAAGTGCGCCTCCCGGGCGGCCAGCCGGCTGGCCCAGTGCCGGTTGTCGGCGGCGGTGATCAGCTCCCGGCCGACCAGCGGCGGGATCACCGCGAGTCCGAGCAGGACGGCGGTCGGCGTGAAGCTGCCGACCGCCCAGAGGTGGTACCCGGCGGCGAGGGTGGCCACCGCGGCCGGCGCGGTCACCCGGGGCCAGGCCGGCGGCGGACCGGTGCCCAGGGCCGGATCCCCGGCCGACACCCGCGCCATCCCGGCGGCGGTGAACAGGGCACCCGCCAGCAGCGGCGCGACCGCGGTCAGCGTCGCCACGGCCGGCGCCCGGTAGGCCAGCAGCACCACCAGATCGGCGAGGCCGAGCAGGGCGGTCGCCGCGCCGGCCCGACAGAGCGCCGCGCCGGGCCGACGGCGCCGCTCGGCCAGCGCGCTCACCAGCAGCGCGGCGAGCCCGCCCGCACCGAGCACCGTGACGGCGCGGGCCAGCGGAGGGACGTCACCCGGCGGCAACAGCACCCAACCGGCGAACAACAGGGCGGTGCCGAGCCCGAGGACGTCGACGGTCCGGCCCAGCCGGACCCGGGGCGCCAGCCGGGACTGGCCGGGGAGCAGGAGCAGGCCGCCGACGTACAGCAGGGTCGCGGCGGCCAGCCCCTGGGCCGCGACGTTCGCGCGCTGCTCCCCGGCGGCCAGCGGCAGGACGGCGACGGTCAGGCCGACCACCAGCACGGCGGCGTCGAGCAGCGCGGCGGCCCGCCGGCGACGCGGCGCCCGCCGGTCCCGGCCGCCACCGACGGCGGCCTCCCGGGAGAGTCGGACACCGGCCAGGGCGCAGCCGGCCGCGCCGGCCAGCGTCGTGGCGGCCAGCGGCGGCAGCACGCCGGCCAGGGCGGCGGCGGCCAGCAGTGCGGCCGCCGCCAGCAGGGCGGCCACCGCGGGCGCGGGGCGGTGGACCAGGTACGAGTGAGGCACGACGGTCGCCTTCGTGAGGGGGACACGGGGCGGTGCGGCGATGCGGGCGGGACGGGGCACAGGACAGATATCCGACACCCACCACCCCGCCAACGACGGATCGGAGCGTCGGTTACGGCCCTGTTCAGTGACTCATGTCACTGCCGGATAGTGCCGGTCACCGTCCACCGCCCGGGCGGAGCGGGGCGGTGCCGGGGTGGGATCATCGGAGGGTGAGTAGCGCCGACACCATCCGCTTCCGGTACAACCAGGCCATCCTGGTCGCGGCGATCGTCGCCTTCATCGGCGCCCTGCCGCTGGCCACCGCCGAGTGGTACCTGCTGCCGGTGCTGCTGATCCCGCTGGCCGTCGCGGTCTGGGCGTGGCGGGCGGGCACCGACGCCGACCGGCGGGAGCTGCGGCTGCGGGCCGTGGCCGGCAGCCGCCGGATCGCGTGGGACCGGGTCGTCGAGCTGACCGCCGACAACCGCGGCCGCGCCGTCGCCCGCCTCGACGACGGGCAGGAGATCATGCTGCCCGCGGTGCGCGGCACCGACCTGCCCCGGCTGGTCTCCGCCACCGGCCAGCACCTGCCCGGCGAGCGCTGAGCCCGCTCAGTAGCCGTCGGTCACCGTGTTGACCAGCGGCTCCCCCGCGGCGAACTGCCGCAGCTGCGCACCCACCAGCCGGTACGCCCGCGGCAGCAGGCCGCGTACCGAGCCGGCGACGTGCGGGGTGAGCAGCACGTTGGGCAGCTCCCACAGCGGATGGTCGGCAGGCAGCGGCTCGGGATCGGTGACGTCCAGCGCGGCCCGCAGCCGGCCGCTGGACAGCTCCGCCACCAGCGCCTCCGTCCGGGCCACCGGACCCCGGGCCGCGTTCACCAGCAACGCGCCGTCGGGCATCGCGGCGAGGAAGGCGGCGTCCACCATGCCCCTGGTCTGCTCGGTCAGCGGCACCAGCAGCACCACCACCTCCGCCTCCGGCAGCAGCCGGGGCAGCTCGTCCACCCCGTGCACGCCCTCGGCCGGGCGGGCGGTGCGGGCGACCAGCGTGACGGTGACGTCGAACGGGGCCAGCCGGGCGTGCACCGCCGCGCCGATCGAGCCGGCGCCGACGATCAGCACCCGCTTGCCGGTCAGCTCGTCGGTCGGCGCGACCTCGTCGTACGCCCACTCCCGACGGGCCTGGGCCCGGGCCATCGCGGGGAACCCGCGCAGCTGGGCCAGGATCGCGGTGAGCACCCACTCGGCGGTGCCGGCGTCGTGCACGCCCCGCGCGTCACAGAGGGTCACCCCGTTCGGCACCTGGCCGACCCAGGCGTCCGCCCCGGCGGAGAGGAGTTGGATGACCGCCAGGTCCGGCAGCCGCGCCAGCATCCCGGCGGTGTCCCCGGCGGCCAGGAACGGCGGCACCCAGAACCGGACCCCGGCCGGGTCCGACGGCGGGCGTCCTGGGTCCGTCCACGCCTGGACGGTGACGCCCGCGGGCGCCTCGCCGAGCAACCCGACCCCGGCCTCGTGCGGAATCCATACCTTCACGTCCGCCGACGATAGCGACCGCGACCCGACCCGGTCCGGCGCACCGGCTCATCGGGGGCGGGCGGCGGTCGTCACCGCCCGTGGGCGTCACCGCCGCCTGCCGGGTATAACCGAGGGTCGGAGCGCAACCCGGTGCCCCGCACGTCCGCAGACAGGTGGCCGATGACCGAGCGCTCCCCGCACCGTCGCGGTCCGCTGCCCGCCGTGGACATTCCCGCGCTGACGGACCCGGCGCGGCTGCGCGCGCTCGCCGAGACGGGCCTGGACGCCGAACCCGACGAGGCGTTCGACCGCTTCGCCCGGCTGGTGAGCGACCTGCTGGAGGTGCCGGTCGCGCTGGTGTCGCTGGTCACCGGCGAACGGCAGTTCTTCCCGGGCGCGGTCGGCCTGCCGGAGCCGTGGGCCGCCCGTCGGCAGACCCCGCTGAGCCACTCGTTCTGCCAGCACGTGGTGGACATCGAGATCCCGATGGTGCTGCCCGACGCCCGGCTCTACCCCCGGGTGTGGAACAACCTGGCCATCGCGGAGCTGGGCGTGGTCGCGTACGCGGGGATGCCGCTGACCGACCTGGACGGCCGGGTGCTCGGCTCGCTCTGCGCCATCGACAGCAAGCCCCGCGCCTGGACCGCCGACCAGCTGCGTACCCTGGCCGACCTCGCCGCCGCGTGCTCGTCGGAGCTGCGGCTGCGGATCGCGCTCGACGGCGCGGAGGAGGCCCGGCGGCGGGCCGAGGAGGCGCACGAGCGGCTCAAGCTGCTCTCCGCGCTGAGCGAGACCCTGACGGGCACCCTCGACGTGGCCACCGCGGTGGACCGGCTGACCGCGGCGGTGGTGCCGCTGCTGGCCGACTGGGCACTGGTGACGCTGGTCGACCGGGCCGGCGCGCCGCGCCGGGTCACCGCCCTGCACCGGGATCCCGGCCGGGCCGCCCAGGTCGACCGCTTCGCCGAGCTGATGACGACCGCTCTCGGCTCGCAGTCGATCACCCGTACGGTGCTGCGCACCGGCCAGCCCGTGCTGGGCAGCGCGGCCACCCTGGAGGACGTCCGGCGGGCCACCACCGACCCGGAGATGGTGTCGCTCGCCGACCGGCTCGGCTTCGCGTCGCACCTGTCGGTGCCGGTGCCGGCGCCCGGGCGCGGTGCGGTGGTCGGCTGCGTGACGCTGATAAACTCCCCGGGGCGGCGGCCCTTCGACGACAGCGACCTGCACATCGCCCTGGAGATCGGCCGCCGGGCCGGCCAGGCGCTCGGCAACAGCTGGATGTACGACGAGCAGCGGCACGTGGCCGAGGTGCTCCAGCACAGCATGCTGCCGGTCCTGCCGGAGAGCCCCCGGGTCGAGCTGGCCGCCCGCTACCAGCCGGTGGCGGACCGGGTCGAGGTGGGCGGGGACTGGTACGACGCCTTCGTCCAGCCCGACGGCGACCTGGTCGTGGCGATCGGTGACGTCGCCGGCCACGACATCGAGGCCGCCGCGACCATGGGCCAGCTGCGCAACCTGGTCCGGGGCAACGCCTTCGGCCGGACCGACCCGGTGGACGAGCTGATGACCCGGCTGGACCGCGCCATCTCCGGACTGCGCATCCCGGCCGCCGCCACGGCCACTCTGGCCCGGCTGCGTCCCCTCGAGGCCGGGGGCCTGACGGTGAGCTGGTGCAACGCCGGGCATCCACCGCCGCTGCTGGTCGACGCCGAGGGCGTGGTCCGGGTCCTCGGCGTCGACGGGAGCCGCTGCTCGGCTTCGCCCGGCCGATCCCCCGCAGCAGCCAGGAGACCACCCTGGCGGCGGGGGACACCCTGCTGCTCTACACCGACGGCCTGATCGAGCGCCGGGACCGCTCCATCGACGAGGGGCTGGCCGAGCTGTTGAGCCGACTCTCCGACACCGGTCCGCTCCCCCTCGCCGAGCTGTGCGACCTGCTGCTCTCCTCCTCAGACCGACGCGAGGACGACGTCGCGCTGCTCGCCGTCCGGGCCCGCTGAGCGGGTCGCGAAGCCCTCAACCGCCGCCGGTGGGCCGGGGAGTCCGGATTCGCGGGCTAGGCTGGGCCGGGTGAGCGCCCGTCCCCCGTACCCCCGCACCGGCCGCCGTCGCGCGGCGCTGGTGGCGTCCTGCGCGGCGCTGCTGCTGGCCACCTCCGGGTGCAGCTTCGGCCCGCCGGAGCCGGACCCGGCCGGCGAGCCCCCCAACCTGCCCACCCCGTCCGCGTCGGCGAGCGCCGGCGGCGCCGGTCAGGAGGTGGTCGCCACCGTCCTGGCCAAGGGGCTGCGGGTGCCGTGGGGCATCGCGTTCCTGCCGGACGGCGGCGCGCTGGTCACCGAGCGGGACAGCGGGCGAATCCTCAAGGTCGGCCCGGAGTCCGGGACGGAGGGGTTGCGGGTCGCGCCGGTGCAGACCGTGCCGGACGTGGCGGCCGGCGGCGAGGCGGGGCTGCTCGGCATCGCGGTCTCCCCGGCGTACGCCAAGGACCAGACCGTCTTCGTCTACTACACCACTGAGCGGGACAACCGGGTCGCCCGGCTGAAGCTCGGCGGCACGCCGACGCCGATCCTCACCGGCATCCCGAAAGCGGGCAACCACGACGGCGGCGGGCTGGCCTTCGGCCCGGACGGGCAGCTCTACGTGAGCACCGGTGACGCCGGCAACCGGGACTTCGCCCAGGACCGGAAGAGCCTCGGCGGCAAGATCCTGCGGATCACCGCGGACGGCAGACCGGCGCCCGGCAACCCGTTCCCCGGCTCGCCGGTGTGGTCACTGGGGCACCGCAACGTGCAGGGCATGGCCTGGGACGCCGGCAAGCGGATGTACGCCACCGAGTTCGGCCAGAACACCTGGGACGAGGTCAACCGGATCGACAAGGGCGCCAACCACGGCTGGCCCACCGTCGAGGGGCAGGCCGGCGACAAGCGGTACGCCGACCCGATCGTGCAGTGGCGCACCGCGGAGGCGTCCTGCTCCGGGCTGGCCGCCACGGGCCGGCTGCTGGTCACCGCCTGCCTGCGCGGCGAGCGGCTGTGGCTGCTCGAGCTGACCGACACCGGCACCGTGCTCGGGCAGCCCCGCCAGCTGCTGACCGGCCGGTACGGTCGGCTGCGCGCGGTGGCCGCCGCCCCGGACGGCTCGCTCTGGGTCTCCACGTCCAACCACGACGGGCGGGGCAAGCCGGCGCCGGAGGACGACCGGCTGCTGAGGCTGGTCTTCGCCGACGGTGGTGCCGGGCGCAGCTGAGCACCGGCCGAACGGCTGTCACGAGCCGCCGGGAGGCGCGACACACCGGGAGTTCCGGCGCGGAACACGCCGCCGTCGGTCGGGTTTGCCAAGATCCATCATTGGGCAGGTCAGAATCTCAGCATGGACGGTGGGGAGAACGAGCAGCGCGGGCCC
Organism: Micromonospora sp. L32; assembly: GCF_052068055.1. Lineage (NCBI taxonomy): Bacteria > Bacillati > Actinomycetota > Actinomycetes > Micromonosporales > Micromonosporaceae > Micromonospora > Micromonospora sp. L32. The sequence goes on from NZ_JBQHDD010000003.1 coordinate 460,292, forward strand.
GGGGACGAGGACACTCCCCCGGCCCGGCGTGAGCGACGCTGGCCGCCCGGGCGGGACCGGGCCGGCCGGTCGGGCCGGTCGGGGTGGGCCCGGCGGGTGGGCGTGGTGCTCGCCGTCCTGACGGTGGCGCTGGCCGGAGCCGTGATCGGGGTGCTGGCCGGCGGCCGGGTGAACACCGACATCGGCCCGTTCCGGGCCAACCTCACCCTCGCCCCGGCAGTCAAGGGCAGCACCACCGTCGACGTCCCGCCGCTGGGCGCGCTCCAGCTCGACAGCCACGACGGGCCGACCCACCTGACCGTCCGGCTGGGCGCGCTGGACCAGCGCAAGACGGAGGCGCTGATCGACGACCCGGCCAGCATCAACCGGGCCAGCCTGTCGGCGGTGGAGGACGTCCGCGACGGCGTGATGCGGCTCGGGCTGCGTACCGCCGGGTCGGCCGTGCTGGCCACGCTGCTGCTGGCCGGGCTGATCTTCCGGGATGTCCGACGCACCGCGTGGTCCACCGGGCTCGCGCTGGCGGTCACCGCCGGCAGCCTGGGGCTCGCCGCGGGCACCCTGCGCCCCCAGGCGATCGAGGAGCCACGGTACGAGGGGCTGCTGGTCAACGCCCCGGCGATCGTCGGCGACGCCCGCCGCATCGCCAACGACTACTCGCGCTACGCCGAGCAGCTGCAGCGCATCGTCGGCAACGTCAGCCAGCTCTACACCACGGTCTCGGCGCTGCCGGTGTACGAGCCGGCGCCCGGCACCACCCGGGTGCTGCACGTGTCGGACATGCACCTCAACCCGACCGGCTGGCAGCTGATCCGCACCGTGGTGGAGCAGTTCGACATCGACGTGGTGATCGACACCGGCGACATCACCGACTGGGGCAGCGAGCCGGAGGCCTCCTTCGTGGGCTCGATCGGGCTGCTCAAGAAGCCGTACGTCTACATCCGGGGCAACCACGACTCCTCGCGCACCGCTGCGGCGGTGGCCCGGCAGCCCAACGCGATCGTGCTCAACAACTCGACCACCACGGTCGCCGGGCTGACCATCGCCGGGATCGGCGACCCCCGGTTCACCCCGGACAAGGAGACCTCGCCGGCCGGCAGCGGCCTGACCAAGCAGGTCGCCGAACAGGTGATCGGGGCCGGTGAGCAGCTCGCGGCCACCGTGCAGCGCTCACCCCGACCGGTGAACATCGCGCTGGTGCACGACCCGGCCTCCGCCGGCCCGCTCTCCGGCACCTGCCCCCTGGTACTCGCCGGGCACACCCACGCCCGGCAGGTGTCCAAGCTGCCGCAACAGCTCGGCAAGCAGTCCACCCAGTTGATGGTGGAGGGCTCGACCGGCGGGGCCGGGCTGCGCGGTCTCGAGGGTGAGAAGCCGACCCCGCTGTCGATGACCGTGCTCTACTTCGACCAGCAGAAACTGCTCCAGGCCTACGACGACATCACGGTCGGCGGCACCGGACAGGCGCAGGTCAACCTGGAACGCCACGTGGTCAAGGAGCCGGCGAAGGGTGCCCCGGTCCCCGTCACCCCCACCCCGACCCGCTGACCCACCCCGGCCGCGATCTGACGGCAGCGAGCGCACGGCCGGCTCGTGCCGGCAGCGACCCACGGCCGAGCGCTGGCTGCCCGGCCGACGCCGGGACCCGCAAGCAGGGCTCCGGCTCCGGCTCCGGCTCCGGCTCCGGCTCCGGCTCCGGGGATCGTCACCCAGCGCAAGCTTCTCTCCGCCACCGGCACTCCGGCTCACACGCTTTGCTCTGCTGCCGCGGAGGCGACAGTCACCCAAGGTGATTGAGCATCTGGAGATCCTTGTCGGCGATGCCCTGGTCAGTAGCGGTGTTGCCGGGAGGGCAGCAGAGCAAAGGGGGGACCGGAGGTGCGCGGCCCCACGCCGACCGTCACCCTCCGCGACCCTCACCCCGGGTGATTGACAGGCGCCTCCGAAACAGCCCGACGGGAGGCCGGGAACGCTCGGTCCGTGCGCCCGACGCGAACCGAGCCGGTCCGGCCGCCGCCACCGACCTCCGCAACGGACCGGACGGGGGCCGGGACCGCTGGGTCGATGCGCCCGACGCGAACCGGGCCGGTCCCGCCCCCGCCACGGGCGGATGGCGGCGGGGCGAGCTCGGCTCAGGCTTCGCGCCCCTGGCTCAGCGCAGGGACAGCGCGGCCAGGGCGGCGTTGACGATGCTGCCGGGCAGCAGGTCGTGCAGCTCGTACAGCTCGCGGACGCTGCCGGACTGGCCGAACTCGTCCACCCCGAGCGGCACCGCCGGCACGCCGAGCGCCGAGCCCAGCCAGGCCATCGCGTGCGAGGCGGCGTCGTGCACGGTCACCACCGGGGCCCGGTCGCCGAACGCCGCTCGCAGCGCGCCGGGCACGCTCGGCACGGTCGCGGTCCGTACACCCTGGCGCAGGGTCCGCTGCCAGGCCCGGTAGAGCCGGTCCAGCGAGGTCACGTCCACCACGTGCGCGGCGATGCCCTCCTCCGCCAGCTCCGCGGCCGCCGCGAGCACCTCCGGCAGCACCGCGCCGGAGCCGGCCAGGGTGACCACCGGGGCGTCCGCCAGCTGCGGGTACGCCTGGTGCGCGTCGACCAGCCGGTACGCCCCGGCCACCACCTGCCGCCGCAGCACCGCGTCGGAGATCCGGGCCCGGGCCGCCTCGAACGGCGCCTGGTCGATCGGCCGGGTGCTCAGCCGGAAGTAGTACGCCCCGTCCTCGGCCGGCGCGGCGGTGGCCGCCGGCGTCGACCCGCCGGCGATCTGCCCGAGCGCGTCGCAGAGCAGCCAGTCCAGGCTGGCCGCGTACGCCGGCTCGAGGAAGGTGACGCCGGGCAGTTCCAGGCCGACGGAGGCGGTGATGGTCGACTGGTGGGCACCGCCCTCGGGGGCGAGGGTGATGCCCGACGGGGTGCCGGCGACCACGAACCGGGAGCCCGAGTAGGTGCCGTAGAGGAACGCGTCCAAGCCGCGCAGGACGAACGGGTCGTAGACGGTGCCGATCGGCAGCAGCGGCTGCCCCGACAGGTCCCACGACAGGCCGAGCTGCCCGAGCAGCAGGAACAGGTTCATCTCCGAGATGCCCAGCTCGATGTGCTGGCCGGCGGGGCTCTCCGTCCAGCGCAGCATCCGGTCCTCGGTCCACGAGCGCTGCTCGGTGGGGGCGAAGACGCCGGTCTTGTTGATGAACCCGGCGAGGTTCGTGGAGGTGGCCACATCCGGCGCGGTGGTCACCAGGTACGGCGCGACGGCGGGATCCCGGGCCAGGTCGACCAGCACCCGGCCGAAGACCTCCTGGGTGGAGACGGGCTTGTTGGCGCGTACCCGGGTGGTCTCCGGGACGGTGACCCCCAGCGACCGCTCGCGGGGCGCGCGGGACAGCGCCTCCCGGCGCTCGCCGGCCCGGATGCCGGCCGGCGACGCCGGGTCGAGGCGGTCCCACTCGGTCTCGGTGATCAGGCCGTTGGCCTCGCGCAACGCGTCGACCTGCTCGGTGCTGAGCAGCGCGGAGTGGTTGCGCGGGTTGCCGGCGATCGGCAGCCCCCACCCCTTGACGGTGTACGCGAAGACCACGCTGGGCCGGTCGGTGACCGCGTCGCACTGGGCGTACGCGTCGAGCATGGCTTCCAGGTCGTGCCCGCCCAGGTCGGTCACCAGCGGGCCCAGCTCGTCGTCTCCGATGTCCGCGACGAAGGCGCCCACCTCGGCCGGCGCGCCGTCGAGGAACTGCTTGCGCAGGGCCGGCCCGGCCAGCCCGAACAGCGACTGGTACTGCTCGTTGGGCATCAGGTCGATCCAGTCGCGCAGCGCCGCGCCGCCCGGCCGGGCGTACGCCTCGGCGAGCTTGCGGCCGTACTTGACCTCCACGACGTGCCAGCCGGCGGCCTCGAACTGGCCCCGCCACTGGTTGATCCGGATGCCGGGGACGACCCGGTCCAGCGACTGGCGGTTGAAGTCGACCAGCCACATCACGTTGCCCAGCCCGGTGGTGGCCGGGTCGGCGACGGCCTCCCAGATGTTCCCCTCGTCCAGCTCGGCGTCGCCGATCAGGGCGACGAACCGGGAGTGCGGACGCGCCCCGAAGTGCGCGTCGACGTAGCGGCGGGTGACCGCGGCGAACAGCGGCGCGGCGGCGCCGAGCCCGACGGAGCCGGTGGAGAAGTCCACCTCGTCCGGGTCCTTCGTGCGCGACGGGTACGACTGGAGCCCGCCCCGCGCCCGCAGCTTCGGCAGGTACGACCGGTCCAGGTTGCCCAGCAGGTACTGGATGGCGTGGAACACCGGCGAGGCGTGCGGCTTGACGGCGACCCGGTCCTCGGCGTCGAGGTGGGCGAACCAGAGCGCGGTCATCGCGGTGACCAGGGAGGCGCTGGAGGCCTGGTGGCCGCCGACCTTCACCCCGTCGCCGGTGTCCCGGTCGTGGTTGGCCGCGTCCACGATCCGGGTGGCGAGCCAGAGCACCCGCCGCTGGATCTCGTCGAGGACGTCGAGGTCGTGCTCGTTCACGGTGACTCCATCCGGGCGTCGCCGTTGACGCCCTCGCGAGGGGTGGCGCGGATCGCGCGTACTCGGGGGGGAAGCGGGCAGGCCGCCGCCGGGTCGCGACGGCGGCCTTCGACGTGTCGGGCTCAGCCCTGGGCGCCGAGGCGCTCCAGGATCAGCTCACGGACGGTCTTGGCGTCGGCCTGGCCGCGGGTGGTCTTCATGACCGCGCCGACCAGCGCGCCGGCCGCGGCGACCTTGCCGCTGCGGATCTTGTCCGCGACCTCCGGGTTGGCGGCGATGGCCTCGTCCACGGCGGCGGTGAGCGCGCCGGTGTCGGAGACGACCTCCAGGTTCCGGTTGGCCATGATCTGGGTCGGCGAGCCCTCGCCGGCCACCACGCCCTCCAGGACGGTACGGGCCAGCTTGTCGTTGAGCTTGCCCGCGTCGACCAGGCCCTGGAGCTCGGCGACCTGCGCCGGGGTGGCCCCGACGTCGGCCAGCTCGATGCCGGCCTCGTTGGCCCGCCTGGACAGCTCACCCAGCCACCACTTGCGGGCGGCGGCCGGGGTCGCGCCGGCGGCGATGGTGGCCTCGATCAGCTCGACCGCGCCGGCGTTGAGCACCGACTGCATGTCCAGGTCGGACAGGCCCCACTCCTGCTGCAGCCGGCGGCGGTGCAGCCGGGGCAGCTCCGGCAGGGCGGCCTTCAGCTCGGCCACCCAGGTGGTGTCCGGGGCGAGCGGCACCAGGTCCGGCTCCGGGAAGTACCGGTAGTCGGTGGCGGTCTCCTTGGACCGGCCCGGCGTGGTGTCGCCGGTGTCCTCGTGGAAGTGCCGGGTCTCCTGGGTGATCTTCCCGCCGGCGTCGAGCACGGCGGCCTGCCGCAGCATCTCCGAGCGGACCGCCCGCTCCACCGAACGCAGCGAGTTGACGTTCTTGGTCTCGGTGCGGGTGCCCCACTCCTCGCCGGGCAGGTTGAGGGAGGTGTTCACGTCGCAGCGCAGCGAGCCCTCCTCCATCCGCACGTCGGAGACGCCCAGCGAGCGGAGCACGTCGCGCAGCTCCGTGACGTACGCCCGGGCCACCTCCGGCGCCAGCGCGCCGGTGCCCGGCACCGGCTTGGTGACGATCTCCACCAGCGGGATGCCGGCGCGGTTGTAGTCGACCAGCGATTCGGTCGCGCCGTGGATGCGGCCGGTGGCGCCGCCGACGTGCAGCGTCTTGCCGGTGTCCTCCTCCAGGTGCACCCGCTCGATGCCGATCCGCACCAGCTCGCCGCCGACCTCGACGTCCAGGTAGCCGTCGAAGCACAGCGGCTCGTCGTACTGGCTGATCTGGAAGTCCTTCGGCATGTCCGGGTAGAAGTAGTTCTTCCGGGCGAAGCGGCACCACTCGGCGATGGAGCAGTTCAGCGCCAGGCCGATCCGGATGGTCGCCTCGATGGCCGCCTTGTTGGCCACCGGCAGCGAGCCGGGCAGGCCCAGGCAGACCGGGCAGACCCGGGTGTTGGGCTCGCCGCCGAAGTCGGTCGGGCAGCCGCAGAACATCTTGGTGTTCGTGCCCAGCTCGACGTGGGTCTCCAGGCCGATCACCGGTTCGTAGCGCGCGACGACCTCGTCGTACGCGGGCAGTGTCGTGGTCATCTGAGCTCCTGCCTCACAGCGCCGGTGGGGTGAACGTGCCGACCACGGACTCCAGCGCGGCGGCGACCCGGTACATCCGGTCGTCGGCCATCGTCGGGGCCATCACCTGCAGGCCGACGGGGAGCCCGTCGGAGAGGCCGCAGGGCACCGAGATGCCCGGGCCGCCGTACAGGTTGGTCGGGATGGTGAACAGGTCCGCCAGGTACATCTGGTAGGGGTCGGAGGTGCGCGCGCCGATCGCGAACGCCACGAACGGGGTGGTCGGCGAGATCAGCGCGTCGACCCGCTCGAAGGCCGCGGTGAAGTCCCGGGTGATCAGGGTGCGGACCTTCTGCGCCTGCCCGTAGTAGGCGTCGTAGTAGCCCGAGGAGAGGGCGTACGTGCCGATCATGATGCGCCGCTTGACCTCGGCGCCGAAGCCGGCCTCCCGGGTCAGCGACATGACCTCCTCCAGCGACCGGTTGCCGTCGTCGCCGACCCGCAGGCCGAACCGGACGCCGTCGAACCGGGCCAGGTTGGAGGAGCACTCGCTGGGCGCGATCAGGTAGTACGCCGGCAGGGCGTACCGGAAGTGCGGGCAGGACACCTCGACGATCTCGGCGCCCAGCTTGGCCAGGGTGTCGACCGACTCGCGGAAGGCCGCCATCACGCCCGGCTCCGCGCCCTCGCCGGTGAACTCGGTGACGATGCCGAGCTTCACGCCGGTCAGGTCGCCGGTGGCGCCGAGCTTCGCGGCGGCCACCACGTCCGGCACCGGGGCCGGGATGGAGGTCGAGTCGCGCGGGTCGTGCCCGCCGATCACCTGGTGCAGCAGCGCGGCGTCGAGCACCGTACGGGCACACGGACCGGGGGTGTCCAGCGACGAGGAGAACGCCACCAGGCCGTACCGGGAGGTGCCGCCGTAGGTGGGCTTCGCGCCGACGGTGCCGGTGACCGCGCCGGGCTGGCGGATCGAGCCGCCGGTGTCCGAGCCGATCGCCAGCGGCGCCTCGTACGCGGCCAGCGCGGCGGCGCTGCCGCCACCGGAGCCGCCCGGGATCCGGTCCAGGTCCCACGGGTTGTGGGTCGGGCCGTACGCGGAGTATTCGGTGGAGGAGCCCATCGCGAACTCGTCCATGTTGGTCTTGCCGAGCATCACCGTGCCGGCGGCGCGCAGCCGCTGCACGATCGTCGCGTCGTACGGCGGGCGCCACCCCTCGAGGATCTTCGACCCGACGGTGGTCGGCACGCCCTTGGTGGTGAGCACGTCCTTCACGGCGACCGGCACGCCGGCCAGCGGGCCCAGTTCCTCGCCGGCGGCCCGACGCTCGTCGACCGCCCGGGCGGCGGCCAGCGCGCCCTCGGTGTCGACGTGCAGGAAGGCGTGCACCCGGTCGTCGACGGCGGCGATCCGGCCCAGGTGGGCCTGGGTCACCTCGACGGCGGAGGTCTCCCCGCTGGCGACGAGACCGGCGATCTCCGTCGCGGTCAGCTTCGTCAGGTCGCTCATGAGGCCACATCCTCGTCCAGGATCCGCGGGACGCGGAACCGCTGCTGGTCGGCGTCGGGCGCGCCGGACAGCGCCTCCTCCGGGGTCAGGCACGGCGTCACCACGTCCTCGCGGAGCACGTTGGTCAGCGGCACCGAGTGGGAGGTCGGCGGGATGTCCGCCGCGGCGACCTCGCCGACCTGGGCCACCGACTGAAGGATCACGTCGAGCTGGCCGGCGAAGACGTCCAACTCCTCCTCGGTGACGGCGAGCCGCGACAGTCGCGCCAGGTGCGCGACCTCCTCGCGGGAGATGGCGGCCATCGGTGCCCCCTTCGTGGCTGTCCTGCTGCGTCTGCGGTGTGCCGGCCGCGCGATCGGAGATGACGCGCGGTGACCGGAGCGAGTCTATTGTCCTGCGGTCACGCCGACGCCTCCGACTCCCCCCGCACCCGCCCGGCGGGACGTTCCGTCGCCTGCGCCGGCTCAGCCGGTCGGCCCGCCACGGCCGCCTCACCGGTCGGCCCACCACCGCCGAGTCAGCGGGTGGGGCGGCGCGGCGCGTCGGCGTCCGGGCCGCCGGTCGGGTGCACCGGCCGGTACCGGGCCAGCCAGGTCACCAGCTCGTCGGCCGGCATCGGGCGGGCGTGGAACCAGCCCTGCGCCACGTCGCAGCCGGCCGCGTGCAGCATCCGCCAGGTCCGCTCGTCCTCCACGCCCTCGGCGACCACCCGCAGGCCGAGCGCGCCGGCCAGCTCGATCATCGACCGGACGATGGCGGCGTCGTCGGCGTCGTCGGCCATCCCGAGGACGAACGATCGGTCCACCTTCACCTCGGCCAGCGGCAGCCGGCGCAGGTGCTGCAACGACGAGTACCCGGTGCCGAAGTCGTCCAGGGAGATGGCCACCCCGATCCGGTGCAGCCGGGAGATGGTGGTGAGCACCCGCCGGGGGTCGGCCATCAGCGCGCCCTCGGTGATCTCCAGTTGCAGGCGTTCGGGGGCCACCCCGAAGGCGGCCAGCCGGTCGGCGATCCGGTCGGCGATCTCGCCGGTGTGCAGGTCACGGACGCTGACGTTGAGCGCCGCCCGCAGGTGGATGCCGGCCGCCGACCACTTGGCCAGCTGTTCCACCACGTCGTCGACCACCCGCTGGGTGAGCAGCCGCATCACCGCGCTCTGCTCGGCCACCCGGATCAGCTCCTCCGGGTCCACCATGCCCCGGCGCGGGTGCCGCCAGCGCAGCAGCGCCTCCACCCCGACGACCTCGCCGGTGGCGATGGCGATCTGCGGTTGGTAGTACATCGTGATGGCGCCGACGTCGGCCGCCGCGTCCTCGGCCCGTTCCACCGGGGCGGGAACGGCCGGCGGCTCGGGCCGCTCGGGCTCGGCGGCGGGCTGCCCGGCGCGGCGGCGGGTCGGGTCGGCGCCGGTCAGGATCTGGTTCAGCAGTTCGTCGGAGCCGTCCACCGCGATCCGCGCCCGCCGGCGCCGGGGCCACCACCGCCCGCCCGCGCCGTTCGTCCCGGCGCCGTCCGGTCCCCCGGCGTCCGTCCCGGCGGCGAGCCGGGCGGGCAGCGCGGCGCCGTCGCCGCCCCGCACGGTCCGCCCGGCGGGCGGCCCCGCCTCGAGTACGCGGCGCAGGTCGGCCAGGAGCCCCAGGCGCTCGGCCGAGTTGTGGTCCGACTCGGCGGCGTAGACGGCGATGGTGTCGTTGCGGTGCTTGGCGTCGTACATCGCCACGTCGGCGTGGCGCATCAGGGTGGCGAAGTCCTCGCCGTGCTCGGGGAAGAGCGCGATGCCGATCGAGGCGCCGACGTCCAGCGGCAGCCCGTCCAGCGACACCGGTTCGGTGAGCGCCGCGACCACCCGGTCGGCCAGCTCGCGGGCCTCGTCCACGCCGTCGAGCCGGCCGGCGACGATCGCGAACTCGTCCCCGCCGAGGCGGGCCAGCATGTCCCGGCCGCCGACGACGTCCACCAGCCGGGCGCTCACCTCGACCAGCAGCCGGTCGCCGACGGCGTGGCCGAGCGCGTCGTTGACGTTCTTGAACCGGTCCAGGTCGATCAGGAGCAGGGCCAGGTTGGCGTCCCGGTCGCCCTTGGCGACCCGCTCGGCGTGCAGGTGCACCTGCTCGGCCACCTCGGCGAGCAGCGCCTTGCGGTTGGGCAGGCCGGTGAGCGGGTCCAGCGCGGCGAGGTGTTCCTGCTCGGTGGAGAGCCGGGACATCCGGTAGACGGCGAAGAGCGGCACCAGCACCAGCGGGATCAGCGCGGCGCTGGCCCGGGCGGCGGTGACCAGCACCGGGGCGAGCAGCAGCAGCGAACCGGTGGAGAGCAGCTCGTACGGCAGCGCCTGGCGCACGCTCGGCCACCACCGGCCGCCGAAGCGCAGCCGCAGCGCGCCGCTGACCAGGCCGTAGTTGACGGCGAACCAGGTGAGGGTGGCGCCGCCGACGGCGGTCACGTCCGTCCAGCCCAGCCGGCCGCCGTCGAAGAGTCCGCCCGGCCCGAGCCGGAGCACCAGGTACGCGGCGCCGAGCGCGCAGGCGTACTGGGCGGCGTTGAAGGTGGTCCGCCAGAGGGCGTGGCGCATCCGCCAGCCGGAGACGGCGACCGCGACGGCCTGCACCGCCACGGCCGGGCCCAGCCCCCAGCCGAGCAGGATCGCGAAGGTGAAGCAGGTGGACGGGAAGACGGCCGAGGTGTGCCGCCGGCCCGGCGGGACGAAGGGCCGCGCGTCACAGGCGACGGCGAGCGCCGCCATCGCCCAGAACGCCGCCGGCAGCCGGGGCAGGCGGTCGGGGAGCCCGATCAGCGGCAGGGCGGAGACCAGCAGCGCCAGCCCGACCACCGCGGCGACGAAACCGGCGAACCGCGCCTCCCGCCCGGGCGGGACGGAGTTGCGGGGGTCGGCGGTCTCCATCGCACCTCCCGGGCACGCGGTCCACGGCGCGCGCCGGTCGCGCACCGTGCCCCAATGAAACGCCCTGAGTGGCCGTAACCCGAGGCGACAGTCACGAATCGGTCGTAGTCGTAATTAAGTTGGTATACGACCCCAAGATCCCCGCCGCCGCCCCGGCTCACCCCTCGACCCGGGCGACCTCCCGGGCCGCGTCCGGCCCCCGGTCGAGCAGCACCCGGAAACCGTCCTCGTCGAGGACCGGCACCTTGAGGCTGGCCGCCTTGTCGGCCTTGGAACCGGGGTTGTCGCCGACCACCACGAAGCCGGTCTTCTTGGAGACCGAGCCGCTGACCTTGCCGCCGAGGCTCTGGATCGCCTCGGACGCCTGGTCCCGGCTGAACCCGGCGAGGGTGCCGGTCACCACCACGGTGACCCCCTCCAGCGGGCGTGGCCCCTCGTCGACCGCCTCCTCGGCCATCCGTACGCCGGCCCGGGCCCACTTCTGCACAACCTCGCGGTGCCAGTCGACGGCGAACCATTCCTTGATGCTGGCGGCGATGGTCGGGCCGACACCGTCCACCGAGGAGAGTTCCTCCTCGCTGGCCGCGTCGATCGCCTCGATCGAGCGGAAGTGCCGGGCGAGGGCCTGCGCGGCGGTGGGGCCGACGTGCCGGATGGAGAGCGCGACCAGCACCCGCCACAGGTCGCGCTCCCGGGCGACGGCGAGGTTGTCCAGCAGCTTGGTGGCGTTGCTGCCGAGGCTGCCGTCCTTGTTGACGAAGAACGGCGAGCGGGCGAGCTGCTCCGCGTCGAGCTGGAACAGGTCACCCTCGTCGGTGATGATGTCGGCGTCGAGCAGCGCGGCGGCGCCCTTGTAGCCGAGCACCTCGATGTCGAAGGCGCCCCGCCCCGCCAGGTGGAACACCCGCTCCCGCAACTGGGCCGGGCAACTGCGGCTGTTGGGGCAGCGGATGTCGACGTCGCCCTCCTTGGCCGGCGCCAGCGGGGTGCCGCAGGCCGGGCAGGTGGTGGGCATGACGAACGGGCGGGCGTCGGCGGGCCGCAGGTCGACCACCGGGCCGAGCACCTCGGGGATCACGTCGCCGGCCTTGCGCAGCACGACCGTGTCGCCGATCAGCACCCCCTTGCGCTCCACCTCGCGGGCGTTGTGCAGGGTCGCCAGGGCGACCGTGGAGCCGGCCACCCGCACCGGTTCGAGCACGGCGAACGGGGTGACCCGCCCGGTGCGCCCGACGTTGACGTCGATGTCGAGCAGCTTGGTGGTCACCTCCTCCGGCGGGTACTTGAAGGCGATCGCCCAGCGCGGCGCCCGGCTGGTCGAGCCGAGCCGGCCCTGGATGGCGACCGGGTCGACCTTCACCACCACGCCGTCGATCTCGTGCTCGACGTCGTGCCGGTGCTCGGCGTAGTAGGCGATGTAGTCCGCGACGCCGGCCAGGTCGGGCACCACCCGCCAGCGGTCGCTGGTCGGCAGGCCCCACGCCTTGAGCGCCGCGTACGACTCGGACTGGGCGGTGGGCCGGAAACCGCGCCGGGCGCCGATGCCGTGCACCACCAGGCGCAGCGGCCGGGACGCGGTGATCCGCGGGTCCTTCTGCCGCAGGCTGCCGGCGGCGGCGTTGCGCGGGTTGGCGAACGGGGCCTTGCCCTGCTCGACCAGGCCGGCGTTGAGGTCGGCGAAGGCGGCCACCGGGAAGTAGATCTCGCCGCGCACCTCCAGCAGCTCGGGCAGGTCGCCGAACTCGGCCGACGGCGTCAGCCGGCCGGGCACGTCCCGGATGCTGCGGACGTTGGCCGTCACGTCCTCGCCGGTGCGCCCGTCGCCCCGGGTGGCGGCCCGGACCAGGCGGCCCTTCTCATAGGTGAGGTTGATGGCCAGGCCGTCGACCTTCAGCTCGCACAGGTAGGGCACCGGGCCGCCGGCGTCCCGCTCGACCCGCTCGGCCCAGGCGGCCAACTCCTCGTCGGCGAAGGCGTTGTCGAGGGAGAGCATCCGCTCGGCGTGGGTGACCGGGGTGAAGTCGGTGGAAGAGGTGCCGCCGACCCGCTGGGTGGGCGACTCGGGGCTGCGCAGCGCCGGGAACTCCGCCTCCAGCGCCTCCAGCTCGCGCAGCCGCCGGTCGAACTCGGCGTCGGAGATGGTCGGCGCGTCGAGGACGTAGTAGCGGTACTGGTGTTCGGTGAGCTCCTGGCTCAGCGTGGCGTGCCGTTCCCGCGCCTCGGGGGTCGGCTCGCCGCCGGCCGCCGCCTCCTGCGCGGGGCTGACCTGCTGAGGGATCGCTTCTTCGGACACCCTGCCGCCTCCGGACACCAGTGGGATCTCCCCGTGATCACGCTACCTCCGCACCGTATCGGGCCGGTGGGACAATCTCCCGCCACCCCTGCCGCGCCCGACGGGCGGCGACCCGACGGCCGTGCGACGATCGCCGGACGTCGGCGGCGTCGGCGCCGGAGAGGCAGGGGTGGGAATGCCTGAGTGGGTGTGGTGGGCGGTGCTGGTCGTGCTGGCCGTGGCCGCCGGTTGGGCCTGGAACGAGTGGCGACGACGCGGCGGCCGCCCGGCGGGGGGCGAACGCACCCGGCCCGAGCGGGGCACGCCGCCGCGCGACCGGGCCCGCCCCACCGCGCCGCCCCGCCCGCGCACCCCGACGGGTACGCCCCGACCGGGCGAGATCTGGTGGGCCGACGTCCCGTTCCACGACGGGACCGGCTCGAAGGTGCGCCCCTGCCTGGTGCTCCGCGCCGACGACCGGGGCGCCGACGTCCTCAAGATCACCAGTCAGGACAAGAGCAACCGCGACGACCACGTCCGCATCCCCACCCGGGAGTGGGACCCCGACGCCGACCACGACAGCTGGCTCGACCTGGCCGAGTCCGTCCCCGTCCCGAGCAACGCCTTCACCCACCGCGCCGGCACCTGCGACCAGTCCCTCTGGCACCGCCTCCGCTCCCTCCCCCACCTCCCCACCTGACCCCCACCCCACCCGCGTTGATCATGAGGTTTGCCGCGGTGGTCGATCTTCGAACCGCCGCCAACCTCATGATCAACGGGAGTGGCCGCGGGGGTCAGTCCCAGCGGGTGGCGAGGGTGGTGAGCTGGTCGGCGTACTCGATGCGGGTGGACCAGTGCTGCGGCCAGGCGGCCATGCCGTGGGCGGCGCCGACGAAGGCGCCGGCCAGGGCGGCGATCGAGTCGGAGTCGCCGGCGGTGGTCGCGCCCCGGGCGATCGCGGCGACCGCGTCGTCGGGGTGGCGCAGCGCGCACAGCAGGGCCGTGGCCAGCGCCTCCTCGGCGATCCACGCCTCGCCGGTGTCCCGGCACGGGTCGCCGCCGTCGTCGGGCCGGCCCAGCGCGGCGACCAGCCGGTCCAGCGCCTGCCGGCACTCGTCCCAGCCCCGGGCGACGAACTCCTCCGGGGACGTCGCGCCGCACCGCTGCCACAGGTCGCCGAGCCAGTCGGCGCGGTAGACCCGCCGCTGCTCCCCCGCCCGCGCGATGAGCAGGTCGGGCAGTTCGGCCAGGCCCGCGCCGTCGCGCAGCAACCGCACCGCGTACGCGGTCAGCTCGCTGGCCGCCAGGCCGGTCGGATGACCGTGGGTGAGACCGGCCTGGAGCTGGGCCAACCCGGCGAGGGTGTCCAGGTCGACGTCGAGCAGCCCGACCGGGGTGACCCGCATGTTCGCGCCGCAGCCCTTGGAACCGGCCACGGTCGCCTCCTGCCAGCGCAGCCCACGGCCCAGCTCGGCGCAGGCCCGCAGGCAGGTCATCCCCGGGGCGCGGTTGTTGTCCGGACTGACCGCCCAGTCGAGGAAACGCTGCCGCAGCAGCGGCTCGACCACCTCCGGGGTGTACGCGGACGCGTCGTGCAGCGCCCACGCCACGGCCAGCGCCATCTGCGTGTCGTCGGTGACCAGCGCCGGATCGCCGACCAGCTCACGCGGGCCGCCCGGGCCGTAGCGACGGGTGATCTCGGCGACGGTCAGGAACTCGGTCGGCTTGCCGAGGGCGTCGCCGTAGGCGAGACCGAAGAGCGAACCGGAGGCACGGCGGGGCGAGGAGTCGATCACGCCCGCGATCATGCCGCCCGGCCGCAACCCCCGGCCGCCGCCGGCTCAGTCCCAGCAGAGGCAGAACGGGTGACCGGCCGGGTCGGCGTAGACCCGCCAGCCGTCCCCCTCGCCCGGCAGCCGGCGCGCGCCGAGGGCGAGCGCCGCCTTCTCCGCCGCCTCGATGTCGTCGACGGTGACGTCGAGGTGGAACTGCTGGGGCCGCTCCGGGTCCGGCCAGGCCGGGGCCCGCAGGTTGAGCGCCTTCTGGAAGGCGAGCCGCGGCTGGTGCCCCGGCGAGCCGCCGAGCACCACCCAGTCGTCGCCGTCGGAGTCCTCCTCCACCAGCGGCAGGCCGAGCAGCTCGGCATAGAAGCCGGCCAGGGCCCTTGGATCGGGGCAGTCGATCACCGTCGAACGCAGCTGTCCAATCATGACGGTCATCCTGCCCGCCGGGTACGACGAAAAACCTCACTCCTCGTGCAGTCGCCGGCCGGCGTCCCGGCAGGCGGCCAGCACGGCCCGGGCGTACCCCGGGGTGGCGTTGGCGAGGCCGCAGGCCGGGGTGACCACCACCTGCTCGGCGAGCTGGCGGCGCGGGAAGCCGAGGCGGTCCCAGAGCGCGCGTACCCGGTCGGCGACCTCGGCCGAGGTCGGCGCGCGACCGGCGGACGGCGGCTGGGTGGGCGCGGCGCCGGCGAACAGCCCGAGCCCGGCGTCGATCGCCTCGCCGAGCGGGTCCAGGTCGGTGACCAGCGAGAGGTCCAGCGCCACGGCGACCGCCCCGGTCGACCGGATCAGCTCCAGCGGCACGTCCGGCGCGCAGCAGTGCACCACGGTCGGCACCCCCGCCGCCTCGATCACGGTGCGCAGCAGGGCGCGGGCCACCTCGGACCCGACCGGCCGGTGGGCGCCGAAGCCGCTCTCGGTGGGCACCCGCCCGGCGAGCACCGCCGGCAGGGACGGCTCGTCGAGCTGGAGCAGCACCGACGCCCCGGGCAGCCGGCGGGCCACCGCCCCGACGTGCAGCCGCAGCCCCTCGGCCAGGGATCCGGCCAGGTCGCGCACCGCGCCCGGGTCACGCAGCAGCCGCCCGCCGATCGGCAGCTCCAGCGCGGCCGCCAGGGTGAACGGTCCGGCCGCCTGGATCTTCACCGGCCCGGTGTACCCCTCGGCCTGCTCGGCGAGCTGGTCGAGGTCGCGTTCCATCAGGTCCCGGGCCCGGCGCAGGTCCCGGCCGGGGCGCAACGCGATCCGCCAGCGGGCCGCGTAGAGCTCGACCGGCAGCTCCACCAGCAACCCGCCGGTCCGCCCGACGAGGTCGGCGCCCGGCCCACGGGCGGGCAGTTCGGGCAGGTGGGGCAGGGCGGGCAGCTCGCCGAGGACGACCCGCTGCGCTTCGGCGATGTCGGTGCCGGGCAGCGAACCGATGCCGGTTGCTGCCCCCGCGGGCCAGGGCCAAGGCTGATCAGTCACGGCCGAAGGGTAGCCGCTCGGCGTGGCCGGCCGGCGGCGGACGGCCGCGGTCAGCCGGTGATGGTGGCCGAGCCGAGCACCACGTCCCCGGCCGGGTCCGGCCGGTACGCGACGATCGCCTGCCCGGCGGCCACCCCGCGTACCGGACGGCGCAGCTCGGCGCGGAGCCCGTCGTCGGCCAGTTCCACGGTGGCGGGGACCACGTCGCCGTGGGCGCGCAGCTGCACCTCGCACTCGACCGGTGCGGTCGGCCGCTCGCCGCCGGTCCAGACGGGACGGGCGGCTTGCACCCGGGAGACGTCCAGCGCCTCGGCCGGGCCGACGATCACCGTGTTGGTCTTCGGGGTGATGGAGAGCACGTAGCGGGGGCGGCCGTCCGGGGCGGGCCGGTCCAGGTGCAGGCCGCGCCGCTGCCCGACGGTGTACGCGTACGCGCCGGTGTGGCTGCCCACCACCGTGCCGGTGAGCGCGTCGACCACCTCGCCGGGCGCCTCACCGAGCCGGCCGGCGAGGAAGCCGCGGGTGTCGCCGTCGGCGATGAAGCAGATGTCGTGCGAGTCCGGCTTGTCGGCCACCGCCAGCCCACGCCGGGCCGCCTCCTCGCGGACCTGCGCCTTGGTGGAGGCGCCGAGCGGGAAGAGGGACCGGTCGAGCTGCTCCCGGGTCAGCACGGCGAGCACGTACGACTGGTCCTTGGCGAGGTCGACGCTGCGGCGCAGCAGACCGTCCGCGCCGAGCCGGGCGTGGTGGCCGGTGACCACCGCGTCGAAGCCCAGGGCCACCGCCCGGTCCAGCACCGCCGCGAACTTGATCTTCTCGTTGCAGCGCAGGCAGGGATTCGGGGTCCGGCCGGCCGCGTACTCGGCGACGAAGTCGTCCACCACGTCGGCGTGGAACCGCTCGGCCATGTCCCAGACGTAGAACGGGATGCCGATCACGTCGGCGGCCCGCCGCGCGTCCCGGGAGTCCTCCAGGGTGCAGCAGCCGCGCGCCCCGGTGCGGTAGGTCTGCGGGTTGCGGGCCAGCGCCAGGTGCACCCCGGTCACGTCGTGCCCCGCCTCCACGGCGCGCGCCGCCGCGACGGCGGAGTCCACCCCGCCCGACATCGCCGCCAGAACCCTCACCGTGACACCTCCCGCACCCCTCGACCCTATCCGCCCTCGCGCCGCCGTCCCCACCCCCGCCGCCCCGCTGCGCCGCCGGTCACCGCCAGCCGCGCGTTCCGGCACCGACGGCCGGGACGAACCGGGCGAAGCATCACCAGCGGCCGCCCCTCGGGGCCGGCGACAGTCGACGAGAGGCCGGGCGGGAGGCGGCGGGTCAGCGGAGGGTACGCAGGGCGGCCGCGCGGCGGGCCCGGTCGACAGCCGCCGGGAGGGCGGCGATCAGGGCGTCCACGTCGGCGGGGGTGCTGGTGTGGCCGAGGGTGAAGCGCAGCGAGGAGCGGGCCCGGTCGTCGTCGGCGCCCATCGCGATCAGCACGTGCGAGGGCTGGGCCACCCCGGCGGAGCACGCCGAGCCGGTGGAGCAGGCGATGCCCTGGGCGTCGAGCAGGAGCAGCAGGGCGTCGCCCTCGCAGCCGGGAAAGGAGAAGTGCGCGTTGCCGGGCAGCCGGTCGGTCGGGTCGCCGTTGAAGACCACCTCGGGCACCGCCTCGCGGACCCGCCGGACCAGGTCGTCGCGGAGCGCGGCCACCCGTACGGCGTACTCCTGCTGGCCCTTCACCGCGGCCTCGACGGCGACCGCGAAGGCTACGATGCCGGCGGTGTCGAGCGTGCCGGAGCGGATGTCGCGCTCCTGGCCGCCGCCGTGCAGCAGCGGGGTTGCCGGCACGTCGCGGGCCAGCAGCAGGGCACCGACCCCGGTCGGGCCGCCGAGCTTGTGCCCGGTGACGGTGAGCGCCGAGACGCCGCTGGCGGCGAAGTCCACCGGCACCTGACCGACCGCCTGGATCGCGTCGGTGTGGAACGGCACCCCGTGCGCGGCGGCCACCGCGGCCAGCTCGGCCACCGGCTGGACGGTGCCGACCTCGTTGTTGGCCCACATCGCGGTCACCACGGCGACCCGGTCGGCGTGCGCGCCCAGCTCGGCGCGGAGCCGGTCCGGGTCCAGCCGGCCGGCGGCGTCCACCGGCAGCCAGCCCACCTCGGCGCCCTCGTGGTCGGCCAGCCAGTCCACCGCGTCGAGCACCGCGTGGTGCTCGACCGCGCTGGAGACCACCCGGACCCGGCCCGGGTCGGCGGCGCGGCGGGCCCAGAAGACGCCCTTGACGGCGAGGTTGTCGCTCTCCGTGCCGCCGCCGGTGAAGACGACCTCGGAGGGGCGGGCGCCCAGCGCGGCGGCGACCCGTTCCCGCGACTCCTCCACCCGTCGCCGGGCGCGCCGGCCCGCCGCGTGCAGCGACGACGCGTTACCGACCTCGCGGGCGGTGGCGACGTACGCCTCCAACGCCTCGTCGAGCATCGGGGTCGTCGCCGCGTGATCCAGGTATGCCATCACCGTTCAGCCTAACGGCCTGCAGCCGTCCCGCCGGACGCCGGATCACCGGGGGCCGGGCGCCGCACGAGGGCTCAACCGGGGCGGCCGGGCCGGCGGGTGCCGGGTCCGGCTGTGTCACGGCTCAGGCCGGTACGGCCGTGACGACGATGTTGTCCCGGTAGTGCCGGGTCTTCGGGTCGAACGGGCCGCCGCAGGTGATCAGCGTCAGCCGCGGTCTGCCGTCCCGGGCGAAGTGCCGCTCCAGCGGGATCTTCGTCTTGGCGCACTCCTCGCGGGCAACCACCCGGTACGCCCGCTGCTTGCCGTCGGCGCCGGGCGCTGTGCTCGGCGTGGTCGGCACCCTCGCCGTGCTGGGCGCCGCCGACCGGGAGCCGGATCAGGCACCGCAGCAGGCCGTCCTGGCCAGCGCGCCGCTGGCCGGTACGGGACGACGCCGAAGGACGCCAACGGCGACGCCCGGATCTTCACCGACGGCCGACTGCACCTGCACGCGGCGAATCTCCCGGACGTTCCGGGGTATTACGAGGTCTGGCTGATCAACCCGACCAGCATGGAGATGTTCTCGATCGGCGTGCTGCGCGATCCGTCGGGGGATGCGCTGCTCCCGCTACCACCAAATGTCGATCTTCAGGCATACTCGGTTGTCGACGTCTCCGCCGAGCAGTACGACAACGAGCCCGCCCACTCCGGCGACAGTTTGCTGAGGGGCACCCTGACGGGCTGATCGGCGGGCCGGCTCAGCTCCCCGGCCCGCCGATCAGCTCCCTTCCCACCGCGACGGGAACGGGAACAGATACAGAGAAAGAGTGGCCATTCCGCGAAGGATGGCCACTCTTTCTCTGTATGTGCGTCGCGTCGGGGCGCCGGCTGGCGGCGCCCCGAGCGGGCGTCACTTGCGCTTGCGGATCTCCTCGGCGGCCTGCGGCACGACCTTGAACAGGTCGCCCACCACGCCGAAGTCGGCCAGCTCGAAGATCGGGGCCTCGCCGTCCTTGTTCACGGCGACGATCGTCTTCGAGGTCTGCATGCCGGCCCGGTGCTGGATCGCGCCGGAGATGCCCAGCGCGACGTAGAGCTGCGGGGAGACGGTCTTGCCGGTCTGGCCCACCTGGAACTGGTGCGGGTAGAAGCCGGAGTCGACCGCCGCGCGGGACGCGCCGACGGCGCCGCCGAGCAGGTCGGCAAGCTCCTCGACCAGCTTGAAGTTGTCGGCGTTGCCGACACCACGACCACCGGAGACCACGATGCCGGCCTCGGTCAGCTCGGGGCGGGAGCCCTTCTGCTCGGCGACCCGGTCGATGACCTTGGCCAGCTTGTCGGTGTCGGTGACCGCCACCGTGAGCTGCTCGACGGCCGGGGTGGCCGGCGCCGGGGTCGGGTTGACCGAGTTGGGCCGGACGGTGACCAGCGGCAGGCCCTTGGTGACCTTGGACTTGACGATGGTGGAGCCGGCGAAGGCGACCTGGGTCGCGGTGCCGTCGGCGGCCAGGCCGACCACGTCGGTCAGGATGCCGTTGTCGAGCTTGACGGCGAGGCGGGCGGCGATCTCCTTGCCCTCCTGCGCGGAGGCGAGCAGCACGGCGGCCGGCTGCACCCGCTTGACCAGCTCGGCCAGCACGGTGGCCTTCGGGGCCACCAGGTAGCCGTCGATCTCCTCGCTCTCGGCGGCGTAGATCTTCTCCGCGCCGTACTCACCCAGCTTGGCGCTCAGCGCCTCGGCGGCGCCGGCGCCACCGAGCACCACCGCGCTCGGGGTGCCCAGCTCGCGGGCGAGGGTGAGCATCTCCAGGGTGACCTTCTTGACGCCGAATTCCCGGGTGGCTTCGACGACGACGAGAACCTCAGACATGTCCAGACCTCTCACACGAACTTCTCGGTGGCGAGGAACTCGACCAGCTTGACGCCGCCCTCGCCCTCGTCGGTGATCTTGGCGCCGCCGGAACGCGGCGGGCGCTTGGTGTGCTCCAGTACGGCGCTGGTCGCGCCGTCGAAGCCCACCTCGGTCGGGGCGACGCCGAGGTCACCCAGGGAGAGCGTCTGCACCGGCTTCTTCTTGGCGGCCATGATGCCCTTGAAGGACGGGTAGCGCGGCTCGTTGATGGTGTCCCAGACGGAGACCACGGCCGGGGTCGAGGCGGTGACCACCTCGTAGCCCTCCTCGGTCTGCCGCTCGACGGTCAGCGTGGCGCCGTCGACGGTGAGCTTGCGGGCGCCGGTCAGCGCCGCGACGCCCAGCCGCTCGGCGATCATGTGCGGCATGACCTGGACCCGGCCGTCGGTGGACTCTGCACCGCAGATGACCAGGTCGGCGTTGAGCTGACCGAGGGCGGCGGCGAGCACCTTCGAGGTGGCCACGGCGCAGGACCCGTGCAGGGCGTCGTCCACCACGTGCACGGCCTTGTCCGGGCCCATGGAGAGCGCCTTGCGGATCGACTCGGTCGCCCGGTCCGGACCCATGGTCAGGATGGTGACCTCGCCGCCGTGCGCCTCCTTGATCTTCAACGCCTCTTCGATGGCGTACTCGTCCATCTCGTTGATGACGTTGTTCGCCGAACCGCGGTCGACGGTGTTGTCGTCAGGACGCAGGTTGCGGTCCGCGCCCGAATCGGGCACCTGCTTGACGAGTACGACGATGTTCATCGCGTTTCGACGACCCTCCTGTTGGTGTGGCGATCGCTCGCCCGGTCACGGGCGCAGCCTCGCGCGTCCGTTGACGCCCGGTCAACCGCGGGCGCTTGTGCAGTTGCCCACGGCGCAATGTTACCTGTCAGTAGATTCGGCTTCCTGGGCACTCAGAGTGACACAGCTCACCGGAGCCGCGCTCCCGGCTAGACTCACAAACCGGGAGGTGTCACGACATGTCAGGACAGGACGCGGCGCGTCCGGTCGGCGCGACGGCCGGCGGCGACCGCGCACCGGAGCGCTGCGGCCGCCCGGCGGCGCCGGAGGCGTACCGGTGCGCGTGCGGCCGGGTCCGTGACCTCTGCGTCCGCGACACCGTGCACACCGTCTGGACGGCGCCCGGCGGCGACCCGGCGGGCGGGCCGCCCCCGGCGAACGGGTAGCGGTCACGCCGGCTCGGCGAGGGCTCCCCTGATCCGTTCGATCACGGCCGCCTCGGCCGGTGCGATCCCCCGGTGCGCCTGGGCCACCCGGTCGGCCGCCGCCAGCACCACGTCCCGGTACGCGGCCAGGTCCTGCGGCGACTTCTCCCGCAGGATGTCGACCGCCCGGCCGAGCGCCGGCAGCACCACGGACTCGACCTCCAGCGGGGAGTCCCGGGGCAACCTGGGCAGCGGTCCGGTGGTGAGGGCCTCCTTCACCACCCCGCTGGCGCCGTTGAGCGCCC
The DNA here is from genome assembly GCF_052068055.1 of Micromonospora sp. L32. Classification (NCBI taxonomy): domain Bacteria; kingdom Bacillati; phylum Actinomycetota; class Actinomycetes; order Micromonosporales; family Micromonosporaceae; genus Micromonospora; species Micromonospora sp. L32. The sequence continues at coordinate 482,183 of NZ_JBQHDD010000003.1, forward strand.
CGGACGCGGCGATGCTCTCCCGGATCATGGCGAACATGCCCGGATCGGCGTTCGACACCAGGAAGACGGCCCCGAACGCGCCGGTCTTGAGGGTGAGCCGCTCGTCGTCCGTCAGCCGCTGCTCCATCATCACGGAGTGTAGACGTACGGGGTGGTCGTGGTGACCGGTACGAAGCCGAGCCGCTCAAGGATCGGCCGGCTGTCCTCCGAGGCGTCCACCTGGAGCAACGCCTTGCCCCGCTGGTCCGCCAGGCGCGCCCGGTACGCCACCAGCGCCCGGTAGATGCCCCGGTGCCGCCACTGCTCCAGCGTCGAGCCGCCCCACAGGCTGGCGAAGCCGGTGTTCGCCAGGTAGCGGACCCAGCCGGCGCTGACGACGCGGTCCCCCGCCTCGGCCACCACCACGGTGATCGACTGCGGATCGGCGGCGATCTCCTTCTCCAGCCCGGTCACCAGGTGGCTGCGGTCGGCCTGCCACACCTCCTGCTCCATCGCGGCGATCCGCTCCAGGTCCGCCCGGGAGGTGACCTCCCGCAGGCGTACCCCCTCGGGGAGCACCGGGATGGCGCCGGCCAGCGGCGCGACCGGCCCGATCAGGACGGTCTCCCGGTCCTCCGGCACGAACCCGGCGGCGCGCAGCCGGTCGGCCAGGTCGGCGGGCTCGTCGTGGGCGTTCAGCTTCCACTCCACCGACTCGCCCCGCTGCCGGAACAGCTCGACCTGCCGGGCGATCAGCGCGTCCAGCTCCGCGCCGGCCAGCCCGTCCAGCGTCCGGTAGGTGAGGAAGCCGCCGTGGTCGAGGCCGAGGATCCGGACCAGCGGGCCGTCCCGTTCGACGGTCACCCCGGCCGGCACCGGATCCGGGATCTCCGGGCGGATCTGGGTGTCGTAGCTGTCGCGCAACGCGTGCGGGTCAAGATCGGTCATCCGTCCAGGCTATGCCCGGTACAAAGCGGATAATCGGCGCCGTGTGGCAGGCGATCAGGCGGTGGTTCGACCCGTCGGAGCTCAGGTCGGTCGGCACCGCCCCCGACTACCGCTTCTCGCTGGCCAACGAACGCACCTTCCTGGCCTGGCTGCGCACCGGGCTGGCGCTGATCGCCGGCGGGCTGGCCGCCGCCCAGTTCCTGCCACCGACGCCGGTGCGCCATCTGCGCGAGGCGATCGCGGTCGCGCTGCTGCTGCTCGGCGGCGCCGTGGCGGTGCGGGCGGTGGACCGCTGGGCGCGTACCGAACGGGCCATCCGGCTCGGCGAGGAGCTGCCGGCCTCCCGATTCCCCGCCGTGCTCGCCCTGATCGTCGGGCTGGGCGCGCTGCTGCTGGTCTTCGCGGTGCTGGCGCGGGGGGTCGGCGGCCGGTGACCGGCGACCCGGGGCTGCAACCGGAGCGCACCCGGCTGGCCTGGCGGCGCACCGCCCTGGCACTCACCGTGGTGACCGTGCTGGCGGTCCGGCTCGCCCTCACCGGGGACGTGCCCGGCGCGCTGCTCGCCGCAGCCGTGGTGCTGGTCTGGGCCGGGGCGCTGGTGGCCTGCTGGCGCCGGGCCGCGGGCAGCGGGCCGATCCGGGTCGGCTCGCCGGCCCTGCCCTCGGTCGCCCTGGCCACCGCCGTGCTGGCGCTGCTCGCCGTGGCGCTGGTCCTGCGCGGGATGTGGTGACGGGTCGCGGTGCGCCATCATGGGGGCATGGCCCGGTTGTCCCTCCTGCTCTTCGCGGTCCAGATCGTCCTGGCCGTCTGCGCCCTGATCAGCTGCCTCTCCGCCGACGAGGGGAACATCCGCGCGCTGCCCCGCATCGCGTGGGTGCTGATCATCCTGTTCTTCCCGCTGGTCGGCTCGATCGCCTGGTTCCTCGCCGGCCGCAAGGCCACCCCCGCCCGGCCCGGCCCGGCCGGCCCCGCCTCCACCGGACGGGACCGGCGCCGACCGGTCGCGCCCGACGACGACCCGGAGTTCCTCGACTCCATCGCCGAACGCTCCCGTCGTGACGACGAGGAGCTGTTCCGCCGCTGGGAGGAGGACCTGCGCCGGCGCGAGGACGACCTGCGCCACCGCGAGGGCGACCCGCCGCGCGAGGAGGACCGCCCGGAGGTCTAGGCGGATCCCGCTCGCACATCCGCGGTGACGGGCGCCCGCAGCGGCCCGGACGCCCGGAGGGAGAACGGTCCGGACGCCCGGAGGGAGACGGCCGGGGAGGCCGTCCGGGTCACACCCGACGCTTGAGGGCGCGCAGCGACAGCGGAGCGAAGAGCACCGCGATGCCGGCGCCCCAGAGCAGGGTCTGCAGCACCGGGCCGGCCACCGGGCCGCTGACCAGCAGCCCCCGCAGCGCGTCGGCGACGACGGTGACCGGGTTGACCTCGACCCAGTTCTGCAACCAGCCGGGCATCCGGTCGGTGGGCACGAAGATGTTGCTGGTGAAGGTGAGCGGGAAGATCACCATGAAGCCGAAGATCTGCACCTTCTCCGGCTCGCTGACCAGCACCCCGACCAGCACCGAGATCCAGGACGCGGCCAGGGTGAACGCCAGCAGCAGGGCGAACGCGGCCAGCACGCCGAGGGCACCGTTGCCGACCCGGAAGCCGAGGATCATCCCGACGCCGAGCAGCAACGCGATCGACCAGGCCTGCTTGACCGTGTCGGCGAGGATCCGGCCGGCCAGCGGCGCCCAGCGGGCGATCGGCAGCGCCCGGAGCCGGTCGAAGACCCCCTTGGTCAGGTCGTTGTTCAACCCGAACCCGGTGGTCATGGTGGCGAAGAGCGCGTTCTGCACCATGATGCCGGGCAGCATGAAGGTCAGGTACTCGCCGGACGAGCCGGCGATGGCGGTGCCGAAGACGTAGGTGAAGAGCAGCACGAACATCACCGGCTGGATGCTCAGGTCGAGCAGCTCCATCGGGTTGTGCTTGATCTGCACCAGGCTGCGCCAGGCCAGGGTGAGGGTGTGCCGCAGGCCGGCGCCGACGCCGAGCCGGCGGGCCGGGGCGAGCGACGGCGCGGGCGCGGTGACGGCGGTCATGCCGGGGTCCCTTCGAGTACGTCGGTGGAGGCGTCCTGCTCGGCCCGGTGGCCGGTGAGGGAGAGGAAGACCTCGTCCAGGCTGGAACCGCGCAGGGCCAGCTCCGCCACCTGGATCTCGGCGGCGTCGAGCCGGCGGACCACCGCGGGCAGCACGTCCGGGTCGTTCACCGGCACGGTGACGGTGGTCTGGGCGACCTCCGGCGTCGCCCGGGCCACCTCGCCGGCGATGGCCCGCACGGTCGGCAGGTCGGCCGGGTCGACCGGGCGCACGGTGAGCACCTGCCCGCCGGTCTTCGCCTTCAGCTCCTCGGGAGTGCCCTGGGCGATGACCCGGCCGTGGTCGACCACCGCGATCTGGCCGGCGAGCTGGTCGGCCTCCTCCAGGTACTGCGTGGTGAGCAGCACGGTCACCCCGTCGGCGACCAGGGTGCGCACGATGTCCCACAGCTCGTTGCGGCTGCGCGGGTCCAGCCCGGTGGTCGGCTCGTCGAGGAAGAGCACCTGCGGCCGCCCGACCAGGCTGGCCGCCAGGTCCAGCCGACGGCGCATGCCGCCGGAGTAGGTCTTGGCCGCCCGGCCGGCGGCGTCGGTGAGCTGGAAGTCGGCGAGCAGCTCCGCGGCGCGGGCCCGCGCCTGGGCCCGCCCGAGCCCGAGCAGCCGGCCGATGAGCAGCAGGTTCTCGGTGCCGGTGAGGGTCTCGTCGACCGAGGCGTACTGGCCGGTCAGACCGATCAGCTGGCGCACCCGGTGGGCGTCGCGGCCGACGTCGTACCCGCCGACCGTGGCGTGCCCCTCGTCCGGGGCGAGCAGGGTGGCGAGCACCCGTACCGCGGTGGTCTTTCCGGCGCCGTTGGGGCCGAGCAACCCGAATACCGTCCCCGTGGGAACTTCCAGGTCGACCCCGGCGAGGGCGGTGGTGGCGCCGAAGCGGCGCACCAGCCCCTCGGCGCGGATCGCGTATGTCATCAGAACTCCGATCGTTATCGCTGGTCGCCCAACGATGCGCGAGGGGTCTGACGTTACGACGACGGCCGCTGACATTCCGCCGATTTAGCTGCTGACAGAACGTGACCGCCGCCGCCGGTCACCCGGCTGCGGCGGTCACGGCGTCGTGGTCAGGCCAGGTTCGACGAGCGCGGGTACGCGTCCGTCGGGTCGGTGAGCACGTTGACCAGGTACGGCACCCCGGCGTCGAAGGCGCGGGCCAGGGCCGGCCCGAGGTCGGCCGGCTTGGCCACCGTCTCGCCGGCCCCGCCGAGCGCCTCGACCACCTTGTCGTAGCGCAGCTCCGGCTGGAGGTCGGCGGCGACGTCGTAGCCGTACATGGCCCGCATCGGGTGCTTCTCCAGCCCCCAGATGCCGTTGTTGCCGACCACGATGACCACCGGCAGCCGCTGCCGGACCAGGGACTCCACGTCCATCAGCGAGAAGCCGGCGGCGCCGTCGCCCATCAGCACGCAGATCTGCCGGTCCGGGTGGCTGACCCGGGCGCCCATCGCGTAGCCCATGCCGGTGCCGAGGCACCCGTACGGGCCGGGGTCGAGCCAGGTGCCCGGCTGGGCCGGCTCCAGGTAGCGGCCGGCGTACGAGACGAAGTCGCCGCCGTCGCCGATGGTGATCGCGTCGGAAGCCAGCACCCGACGCAGCTCGCCGTAGACCCGGGCCGGCCGGATCGGGTCGGTGTCGGCGGCCATCTCCTCGGCGTCGCGGGCCTTCGCGGCGTCCTCGGCCGTACGCAGCTGGGCGACCCAGTCGGCGTGGTCGACCCGGTCACCGGTCTGCCCGGCCAGCGCGGAGAGGATCAGCCGCAGGTCGCCGGCGGGGCTGGCGGCGGGCTGGACGTGCCCGGCCCGCTGGCTGGGGGCGTCGACGATGTGCACCACCGCCGCGTCGCCGAAGTCGCCGAAGCTGAGCCGGAAGTCCAGCGGGGTGCCGATGACGACGACCACGTCGGCGCCCTTCAGGGCGACCCGGCGGGCCTTGGCGAAGGCGAGCGGGTGCTCCGGCGGCAGCGCCCCGCGCCCCATGCCGTTGGTGAAGACCGGCACCCCGAGCGCCTCGGCGGCCTCGCGGAGGGCGGCGACCGCGTCGCCGGCGTACACGTCGGAGCCGGCGATGAACACCGGGCGCTGCGCGCCCGCGATCAGCCGGCCGGCGCGGGCCACCTCGTCCGGGTCCGGCTCGACCGGCGCGACGGCGACCGGCGCGGGCAGCTCGGCGTCACCGACGCTGAAGACCGCCTCCAGCGGGAAGTCCAGGAAGGCCGGCCCCCGGTGCGGGGTGAGCGCGCTGGTCAGGGCGGCGGTGACCGCGCGCGGGATGTCGTCGGTGCGGAACACCGTCTCGGCGTGCTTGGTGACCGGGGCGACCAGCGGCAGGTGGTCCATCTCCTGGAGGCTGCCCGAGCCCCAGCGGAACTGCGGCGCCCGCCCGCCCAGCACCAGCACCGGCGAGGCGTTGAAGAACGCGCTGGTCAGGCCGGAGACGCCGTTGGTGACGCCGGGGCCGGCGGTGAGCACGGCCAGGCCGGGACGGCGGTTGAGCTTGGCCACCGCCTCGGCGGCGAAGACCGCCGACTGCTCGTGCCGCACGTCGTAGATCGGGAACCCGTGCTTGTGGGCGGCGTCGTAGAGCGGGAAGACGTGCCCGCCGGAGAGGGTGAACATCTCCCGTACGCCGTTGGCGCGCAGCGCCGCCAGCGCGAGCTCCCCGCCGTGGCCCTCGACCCGTTCCGTCATCGCCGCTCCCCTCGTCACATGACCGGTGTCACACGCTACTGGCCGGTACGGAGGATGTGAACACTTCTCGGTTCACCTGGCGGGCCGGCGCCCACACGCGGCGTCGCCGGCCCGGGCCGACGGTCAGCGGCCGGTGAAGTCCGGCTTGCGCTTCGCCACGAAGGCGGCCATGCCCTCGCGCCGGTCGTCGGTGGCGAAGAGCGCCGCGAAGAGCTGGCTCTCCCAGGCCAGACCGGAGTTGAGGTCCATGTCCAGGCCGCCGTCGACGGCGAGCTTCGCCGCGCGCAGCGCCTGCACCGGGCCGGTCAGGTACGGCGTCACCAGCTCGACGGCCGTGTCGTAGACCTGCGCGGCCGGGGCGATCCGGTCGGCCAGGCCGATCCGCAGCGCCTCCTGGGCGTCCACCATCCGGCCGGACATGATCAGGTCCTTGGCGCGGGCCGGGCCGACCAGGCGGGCCAGCCGCTGGGTGCCGCCGGCGCCGGGGATGATGCCGAGCTTGATCTCCGGCTGGCCGAGCTTGGCGTCCTCGGCCACCACCCGCCAGTCGCAGGCCAGGGCCAGCTCGCAGCCGCCGCCGAGGGCGTACCCGGTGATCGCGGCGACCACCGGCTTGGGGATCCGGGCAATCGCGCCGAGGGCGCTGGACAGGTCCGCGGCGCGCTCCGCCATGTCCACGTAGGACATGTCGGCCATCTCCTTGATGTCCGCGCCGGCGGCGAAGACCTTCTCCCCGCCGTACACGATGACGGCGCGGACGCCGGCGTCGGCGGTGGCCGCCGCGGCCGCGGCGCGCAACTCCTCCTGCACCTGGGTGTTGAGCGCGTTCATCGGCGGCCGCTCCAGCCGGATGGTGCCGATGCCGTCCCTGGTCTCCAGCCGCACGAACTCGCTCACGCTGCCCTCACTTCCTCGTCGAAGTAGCGTGCCAACCTTACGGCCCGGTCGTTGGGGTACGTAGGCTGGTGTCAGCCCCGCCACCGGGAGTACCGCCATGATCACGTACTACGACGACAGGTCGGTGCAGGTCACCTCCACCGCGATCCGGGTGGACGGGCGGACCTTCCCGCTCGCCGAGATCGGCATGGTCTGGCACCAGCGGGGCAGCCGTTCGTGGCGGGTGCTCGTCGGGCGCGGCGCCCTGGGCGCGGCCCTGGCCGGCCCCCTGGTCGCCGCCGTGCTGGGCGTGGCGCTGGCCGTCTGGCTGCACCGCTCGCTCACCGTCACCGTCGCCATCGTGGGCGCCTCGGTGCTGGTCGGGCTCGCCGTCGGCCCGCTCGCCGACTTCCTCTTCGAACACCTCGACCGCTCGTACGCCCGGGGCAGCCGGCAGTGGGAGATGTGGGCCCGCTGGCGGGGCCGGCCGGTGCTGCTGCTGCGCACCGGTGACGCGCTGCGCTTCGGCCAGGTCTACCGGGCGGTGCAGCGGGCGATGGAGAGCCGCCGCCCGATCCCCGGCGCTCAGAACTCGATCGGCCCGTCGGGCACCATCTCCAGCCCCCGCAGCAGGCCGTAGAGGTCCTGCTCGCCCCAGAACTGCACGATCCGGCCGCCGGCCAACCGGTACATCTTGCAGGCGCTCTGCACGGCCGTGGCGCCGGTGGCGTCCCGCCGGTAGGTCTGCGCCATCGAGACGACCACCCGGTCGCCCGCCGCGACGCCGTCCGGTCCCCCGGTCCGCGCACCCGGCGGGCGAGCCCGGTGGCGGGGTCTGCGCCGGTGGCGCTGGTCCGTGCTGACGGCCCGGTGCCGGGAGCTGTGGCGGCAGCATGTGGTCCCCGACGCTGTAGAGCTGATGTCGTAGACGACTCAGCCGCAGTGGCGCGCCTCCACTGCGGACCGTGAACCGTCCCCGAGCCTCGCCCGCCACTGCCCCTGCGCCACCGGCCCGGGCCACCGGTGGAACCACATGGGTGTCACCGGCGCCTCTTGACACCCATGACGTTCCACTCGTCGCCGTCGAGCCACCCGTCGTGCATCGCACGAAGGCCGGACTCGCCACCGCGCAGGCACGGCTCGACGCCGACGCACGCCGGGCATGGCCGGCCGGTTGGGTGAGTCGTTGACGACATCAGCTCCACAGCGTCCAGCAGCGCACCCCGGACCCCGGGCGGACGCGCGGACCGGAGGGGCGACCGGCTGCCGGAACGACGGGGGTGGGTCCTGTCCACGGATGGTTAGGGTCTAGTGATGACGCTCTATTACCGGGACGACACCGTCCAGGTGACCTCGGAGTCGATCCGGGCCGGTGGGCAGGCGGTCCGGATCGCCGACGTGACGTACGTCTGGCACGCGCGGGGAGCGACGACGCTGGCCGTCCGGGGGCGGGTGCTGGGCCGGGGTGTCCTCGTGCTGCTGCTCTCGCTGCCACCACTGGTGGCGCTGGTCTGCGTGGTCTCGCTGGCCTGGTCGGCGCAGGACCGGGGCAACTGGAAGCTGGCACTGGTCATCCTCGCCGGTTGCGCGGTCGGCGCGCTGGCCCTGACCCCGTTCCTGGAGCTGCCGCTGAGTTGGCTGGACCGCTCCTACGAGCGCGGCAACCGGGTGCACGAGCTGTGGGTGCAGCACCACGGGCAGGAGGTGATGCTGGTGCGCACCCCGGACGCGTTACGGTTCGGGCAGATCTACCGGGCTGTGCAGCGCGCCGTCGAGCACCAGGGAGAGCACCGATGACCACCCGTCGTGGCGAGGCTGCCGCCTACGGCCGGCTGCCGTTGCAGGCGCCGCTGATCTGGTGGGCACTGCGGGTGGCCCGCACCCGGCCATGACGACCGGCGGTCTCACCGGCGGGCGCTGAGCCCTTGCCGGCACGGGCCGGATTCCGTACCGGCGACCTCTCAACTCAGCGGCAGGGTGGTGGCCATCGGCCAGGCCAGCAGCGCCGCACCGACCAGTGCCGGCAGCCACCGGGGCGCGCCGGCCCGGCGCAGCACCGCCGCCCAGGCCGCCTGCCAGCCGACCAGCACCGCGAAGAGCGGCACCACCAGCAGCACGAACCCGGGCGCCAGCCCCACCACGGCCGAGGCGGTCAGGGCCAGCACGGCGATCCCGCCGATGGCCGCGTACCGCCAGCTCCGCCCGGCCGTCGCCAGCTCCGCGCCGGTGAGGAAGACCAGGCAGGCGGCGGCCACCACGGGCAGCAGCCACCACCGGTCGCCCACCGGCAGCGCCGAGGTGAACCCGAGGTGGATCGGCACGGCGACGGCGGTCACCGCGTACCCGGTGAGCAGGACGGCGGCGAGCGCGGACCGGGCCGGCGCGCGGCGGGCGACCGGCGCGGTCGCCGGGACCGTGGTCGAGGTGGCGGCGGGCAGCGGCCACCACCGCGCGGCGGCGGCCAGCAGCACGCCGGTCACCAGCAGGAAACCGGTGACGTGACCACCGACCGCGAGCGGAAGCCGGGTGGTCGGCGCCAGCGCGCCGGCCAGCGCACCCAGGCCGGCGGCGGACGCCGCCACCGCCAGCACCGCGGGGGTCGGGGCGGCCGGCCACGACGGCCGGGGCCGGCGGCCGAGCAGCAGGGTCGCCAGCGGGACGAAGCCGAGCCCGAACCCGAGCAGCAGCAACCCGGCCGGCGCCAGCCGCGCGAGGGGTCGCGGCGGGTCTGCGCCGCCACCGACCCACGCCGCGACCTCGTCATGGGTACGACCGGCGAAGAGCACCGAGATGTGCTCGACCCCGGGTACGACCACCAGCCGCCGCCCGACGCCCCGGCGGGACGTCGCCTCGGCGGTGTCGCGGAAGGCGGGGAACTCCGCGCCGCCGACGATCAGCAGCAGCCCGTCCGGCCGGCCGTCGGGCAGGTCGTCGGAGTCGGGCAGCGAGATCGCGACGGTGCGGGCGATGTCCGGGTGGCCGGCGGCGTAGCGGGTGACCGCGCCGGCGCCCATCGAGTGTCCGATCAGGACGATCCGCGCCGGGTCGACGTCCGGCCGGGTACGCAGGTACGCGACGGCGACGGACAGGTCGCGCTCCAGGGTGGCGCGGGAGTCGGCGGCGTCCCGCCCGGCGCCGGGCAGCCGGGCCGGGTTGGCGCCGTGCCCGGCGACGTCGACCAGCAGCGCGACCGCGCCCTGCCGGGCCACCGTGTCGGCGATCGGGCGCATCAGCCGGGCCGAGCCGGCGAACCCGTGGGCGATCACCACGCCGGGTCGGCGGCCCGCCACGCCGGTGGCCCGCACCTCGGTCAGCGGCACCCCGTCGACGGTCGCCCGTCGGGTGCTCAGCCCCGCGTCGGCCCGGGCCAGCCCGTACCCGCCGAACGCCAGGGCGAGCACGGCGAGGACCGCGAGGACCGCGACCCGGCGGGCGGCCGGCGTGGCGCCGAGGGGGCGGACCGACATGCCGGGCACCCTATCGCCCGGGCGGGCGGGCCGGTGCCCGCGACGCCCGGCCGGGCAGTGACCGGGACCGCGCCGTCGGGCGCGGGTGGCCGGGCCGACGCACACTGGTCACATGGCTATCCCCCTCCCCCGGCCCACCGCGGTCGTCGGCCTCACCCGCACCGCCCTCGACCAGGCGTTCGGCTCGGCCGCCTCGTTCGCCGCCGTGCCGGCCCGCGCGTTCGCGGTGCTCGACGGCGTGGAGGCGCTGCTGGCCCGGATCAACGGGGTGGTGGACCGGATCGAGGGCACCCTGGACCGGACCGACCGGGTGCTCACCGACGCCGAGGCGGCGGCCCGCGAGGTCGCGGTGATCAGCGCGGCGGCGACCACCGCGATCGAGACCGCCACCGAGGTGGCCGCGGCGGCCGCCGTGGTGGTCGGCGAGGCCGAGCAGGTGTCCGGCGCGGCGGCCGTGGTGGTCGGGGAGGCCGAGCGGGTGGCCCGGGCGGCCGGCACGGTGGTCGCCGAGGCGGACGCCGTCGCCAGCCGGGCCGCCGGCACGATCGTCGCCGCCGAGCAGGCCGCCGCGACCGCGACCGGGCTGATGGCCGCGTACGAGCCGGCGCTGCGCCGGGCCGCGCCGATGGCGACCCGCTTCATCGAGCAGCTCAGCCACGAGGAGGTCACCGCGGCGATCCGGCTGGTGGACGAGCTGCCCAAGCTCAAGGAGCACCTGACCGCCGACATCCTGCCGATCCTGGCCACCCTGGACCGGGTCGGCCCGGACCTGCACGACCTGCTCGACGTCACCCGCGACCTCAAGCTCGCCGTCGCCGGCATCCCCGGCCTCGGCATGCTGCGCCGCCGGGGCGAGCGCCGCACCGACGACCCGGCCGATTGACCCGCGTGATCCACTCCGTTTGCGACGTGTCGCGGTGTCCGGCGGCGGGGAGACCGCGACACGCCGCAACCGGTGTCGATCATGACCGGGCGGGGCCGGCGCCGGGACCGGTCAGCAGTCGCAGCGGGCGGTGGCGCGCGGCGCGGTCAGGTCGTCGACCGGCCGGCGGGTCTCCCCGGTCTCGGTACGCACCGGCAGCCCCTCCCGGACCCAGTACTCGTAGCCGCCCAGCATCTCCTTGACCCGGTAGCCGAGCCGGGCGAACTCCAGCGCCGCCCGGGTGGCGCCGTTGCACCCCGGCCCCCAGCAGTAGGTGACCACCGCCGTGCCGGAGGGCACCAGCTCGGCGGCCCGAGTGGCGATCTCGGCCGTCGGCAGGTGCACCGCGCCGGGCAGGTGCCCCTGCCGCCAGGCGTCCGGCCCCCGGGAGTCGACGACCACCAGGCCGGACACCCGGGCGGTCAGGTCGGCGTGCACGTCGCTGACGTCGGTCTCGAAGGTCAGCCGGTCGAGGAAGTGGGCGGCGGCGACGGCCGGATCGGCCGGTGGCACCGAGAGCGTGTTCGACATGCCTGTAGATCCTCGGCCGGCCACCGCCACCGGCGGGAGTGGCGGGAACGACGTCCTCCGCTAACATCCCGCCATGACCCGTACGGTGGCCGTGCTGGCGTACCCGGGGATGTCGGTCTTCGAGACCGGCATCGTCACCGAGGTGTTCGGGCTGCCCCGCCCCGAGTTCGACGTCGACTGGTACGCGCTGACCGTCTGCGCGGAGCGCCCCGGTCCGGTACCGGTGGTCGGCGGCGCCGCCCTGCACACCCCGTACGGCCTCGACGTGCTGGCCCGGGCCGGGACGGTGATCGTCCCCGGCGTGCCCGACGTGACCGCCGACCCGTCACCGGAGCTGGTCACCGCGCTGCGCCGGGCGCACCGGGCCGGCGCGCGGATCATGTCGATCTGCTCCGGGGCGTTCGCGCTCGCCGGCGCCGGCCTGCTCGACGGCCGGCGTGCCACCACCCACTGGCGGTACGCCGACCTGCTGGCCCGGCGGTACCCGCGCGTCGACGTCGACCCGGACGTGCTCTATCTGGACGACGGCGACGTGCTGACCAGCGCGGGCAGCGCCGCCGGCCTGGACCTCTGCGTGCACGTCGTCCGCCGGGACTTCGGCGCGGCGATCGCCAACGCGGTGGCCCGGCGGCTGGTGATCCCGCCGCACCGCGACGGCGGGCAGGCGCAGTTCATCGAGACGCCGGTGCCGGCCGACCCGGGCGACGACCGGATCGCCCGCAGCATGGACTGGGCGCTGGCCCACCTCGCCGAGCCGCTGACCGTGCAGCGGCTGGCCCGGCAGGCGCACATGTCCTCCCGTACCTACCTGCGGCAGTTCGCCCGGGCCGCCGGGACCAGCCCGATCCGCTGGCTGATCGACCAGCGGGTGCGGGCCAGCCTGGTGCTGCTGGAGTCGACCGGGCTGCCGGTCGCCGAGGTGGCCCGGTCGGTCGGGTTCGACAGCGCGGTCACCTACCGGCACCACTTCGGCCGGGCGATGCGGACCTCGCCGTCGGCGTACCGTCGGGCCTTCCCCCGCGACGCCGCCTGACCTGGGCGCCGTGTCGGGGACGCGGGTGGGTGGCGTCAGCCGGCCGGCGGGGCGTAGAGCGCGTCGATCTCGTCGCGCCGGGGCAGCGCCACCGAGGCGCCGAGCCGGCGTACGCAGGCCGCGCCGGCCGCAGCGGCCCAGTGCACCGCGTCCAGCACCTCCCGGCCCTCGCCCCAGGCCACCGCCAGCGCGGCGGTGAAGGCGTCACCCGCGGCGGTGGTGTCGACGACGTCCACCTCGACCGCCGGCACGTGCACGTCCGCGCCGTCCCGATCGCCGTACCAGGCACCCTCGCCGCCCAGGGTCAGCACCGCCCGGGGCACGAGTTCCAGCAGCGCACGCGGCTCGTCCCGGCCCCGGCCGGTGAGCGCCTGCGCCTCCGGCTCGTTGACCACGAGCAGGTCCACCGCGGCCAGCAGCTCGGCCGGCACCGGCCGGGCCGGCGCGGCGTTGAGGATGACCCGGGTGCCGGTCTCCCGGGCCGCCAGCGCCGCGGCGGTCACCGTCTCGACCGGAATCTCCAGCTGCGCGACCAGCACGTCCGCCTCCCGTACGGCGTCCAGCTCGGCACCGGTGAGGCCGGTGAAGGCGGTGTTGGCGCCGGGGGTCACCAGGATGGCGTTCTCCCCGACGGCGTTGACCATGACCAGCGCCACCCCGGACGCGCCGTAGACCACCCGCAGTTGGCCGGTGTCCACCCCGGCGGCGGTGATCCGGGCGCGCAGGGTGACGCCGAAGGCGTCGGAGCCGATCGCGCCGAGGAAGGCGCAGGACGCGCCGGCCCGGACCGCGGCGATCGCCTGGTTGGCGCCCTTGCCGCCGGGCACCGTCACGAAGTCGCTGCCGAGCACGGTCTCGCCCGGCCGGGGCAGCGCCGGGCCGGTGCCGACGAGGTCCATGTTCGCGCTGCCCACCACGACGACCCGGGTCTGCCGCACCACGACCTCCTGCCGACCTGCGTGTTGCGGCGAGTCTAGGACCAGCCGCCGGCCGGGAGCCGGGCGCCCGGGCTCAGGCGGCCCGGGCGGTGTACCGCTCGCCGCGCCGCTCGACCACCAGCGGCAGGCCGAAGGTCTTGGAGAGGTTGTCACCGCTGAGCGTCTCGGCGAGCAGCCCCTGGGCGACCACCCCGCCCTCGCGCAGCAGCAGCGCGTGGGTGAAGCCCGGCGGGATCTCCTCGACGTGGTGGGTGACCAGGACGAGGGCGGGGGCGTCCGGGTCGTACGCCAGCTCGGCCAGCCGGGCCACCAGGTCCTCGCGCCCGCCCAGGTCGAGCCCGGCGGCCGGCTCGTCGAGGAGCAGCAGCTCGGGGTCGGTCATCAGGGCGCGGGCGATCTGCACCCGCTTGCGCTCGCCCTCGGACAGCGTCCCGTACGCCCGCTCGGCGAGATGCCCGACGCCCAGCTGCCCGAGCAACGCGCGGGCCCGGGACTCGTCGGTGCGGTCGTAGCTCTCCCGCCACCGGCCGACCACCGACCAGGCGGCGGTGACGACCACGTCGCTGACCCGCTCCTCGGCGGGTACCCGCTCGGCGAGCGCGGCGGTGGAGAGGCCGATGCGCATCCGCAGCTCGTTGACGTCGGTGCGGCCGATCCGCTCGCCGAGCACGTGCGCGGTGCCGCTGGTCGGGTGCAGCCGGCCGGCGGCCAGGTTGAGCAGGGTGGTCTTGCCCGCGCCGTTGGGGCCGAGGACGACCCACCGCTCGTCGAGCTCGACCCGCCAGTCCACGTCGTGCAGCAGCGCGGTGCCGGAGCGCTTGACGCCGACACCGTCGAGGCTGACCACCAGATCCGCGTCCACGGGTGCGGGGGCGGCGGGGGCGCCGGCGGCGCCGGGGATCAGGTCACCAGTCACCGCTCCATCCAACCACGCAGCCTGCGGGGTGCCCCCCACGGGCGAGGCTCCGGCCATAGGGTGAGGCGCCGTGTCGTTGGTCACCACAGCCGGAGGACGTGCCATGCCCGATCGAGGTCAGGAGCAGCGCCGATGAGCGCGGTCATCGAGATCGAGGGGCTGCGCAAGACGTTCCACACCCTGCGGCAGGGGCGGCGGGTCGCGGTCGACGGCTTCGACATGCTGGTCGAGGCCGGGCAGGTGCACGGCTTCCTCGGCCCGAACGGCTCCGGCAAGACCACCACCCTGCGCGCCCTGCTGGGCCTGGTGAGCGCCGACGGCGGCCGGATGAGCGTGCTCGGCTCCCCCGCCCCGGAGAAGCTGGCCCGGGTGGCCGGCCGGGTCGGCGCGATCGTGGAGAGCCCGCAGTTCTTCGGCAACTTCACCGGTCACCGCACGCTGCGGCTGCTGGCACTGGCCGGCGGGGTGCCGACCGGCCGGGTCGACGAGGTGCTGGAGCAGGTCGGGCTGCGCGACCGGGGCAACGACCGGGTGAAGGGCTACTCGCTGGGCATGCGGCAGCGGCTGGCCGTGGCCTCCGCCCTGCTCAAGGATCCCGAGCTGCTGATCCTGGACGAGCCGGCGAACGGGCTGGACCCGGCGGGCATCCGCGAGATGCGGGACCTGATGCGGTCGCTGGCCGACGCGGGGGTGACGGTGCTGGTCTCCAGCCACATCCTGGCCGAGATCCAGCTGATCTGCGACCACGTCACGATCATCTCTCGGGGTCGCCGGGTGGCGGCGGGCCGGGTCGAGGAGGTGCTGGCCGGCTACGACCAGCACGAGTGGCGGGTACGGGTGGCGGAGCCGGGCCGAGCCGCCGACCTGCTGGGAGCGGCCGGCCTGTCGGTCACCGAGCACGACGGGCTGCTGGTGGTCGCCGGCGCGGAGGACCCCGAGCTGATCGCCCGCACGCTGGGCGAGCAGGGGGTCTGGGTACGCGAGCTGACCCCGATCCGCCCCGACCTGGAGAGCGTCTTCCTGGAACTGACCGGCACCGCACCACATCCGACACTGCCGAGGCAGGTGGGCGAGGCCGCCCTGCCCGGGGAGGGACCTGACGCATCCATGATCGACCTCGACGTGACCACCGGCCGGGGGGTGCAGGCGTGAACCTCGTCCGTGCCGAGGTGGAGCGGCTCGCCGCCCGCCGTTTCGTCCAGCTGATGCTGGTGCTGCTGGCCCTGGCCTTCGCCATCACCACGGCCACCACCCTGGTCGGGTCGCACCAACCGTCGGCCCGCGAGCTGGCCGCGGCGGAGGCGCAGCTCGCCCAGGTCATCCGGGCCATGGAGGCTAACCACGAGTACTGCCTGAAGGTCAAGGCGGGCGAGCTGCCGGTCGACGAGAACAGGTACCTGCCGGCCGACTGCAGTGAGGCCGACCCGGTGCTGCAGGACCAGCTGCCGGTGGTCGCCGACTACCTCAGCGGCGTCTTCGTCTTCGGCCAGCAGGCCGGTCCGCTGCTGTACTTCCTGATCGCGTTCCTGGTGCTCTTCGGTTTCCTGGTCGGGGCCTCGTACATCGGCGCCGACCTGAACTCCGGCGGGGTGGTCAACCTGCTGCTGTGGCGGCCGCGTCGGCTCACCGTGCTCGGCGCGAAGCTGGGCACGTTGCTCGGGGTGGTGACGCTGCTGTCGGTGGTGGCGACGGTGGTCTACCTGGGCACGTTCTGGACGATCGCGCAGGCGGCCGGGCTTCCGGGTCGGCTGGACGCGGTGTTCTGGCAGGACCTGGCCGGCCGCTACGGGCGCGGCCTGGTGCTGGTGCTGCTCGCCACCGCGCTGGGCTTCGGCATCGCCACGCTGGGCCGGCACACCTCGGCGGCGCTCGGCGCGGTGGCCGCGTACGCGGTGGTCTGGGAACTGGGCGCACGGCTGGTGTTCGAGATCCTCGACGTGGCCCGCCCGGACCAGCTGATGCTCTCCACCTACATCGCGGCCTGGCTCGCCGGCAAGGTGGAGTTCTATGACGACCAGGTCTGCCGGAACGCGTCGGGCTTCGGCTTCTGCGACGGCACGTACACGATCACCTGGGCCCCGGCGCTGCTGGTGCTGCTGGCCCTCGCCGGCGCGGTGACCGCCGCCGCGTTCGCGGTCTTCCGCCGGCGCGACCTGATCTGACTGCCGCCGTGCCCGGGACGGGCGATCGGCCCGGCACGGCCCGGTCACCACCGGCCCGACTTCGGCAGGATCTTGCCGAGGCCGGGCCGGTGGTGAAGAATTCCTTCACATGACGGGTGGCGTACGGCGACGGGCGTCAGCCGACCGTCGACCCGAAGACCTCGTCCCGGACGGCGTCCAGCGCCGTGCGCAGCGCGCCGCGCAGGATCGGCTCCTCGGTCAGCCCGGTCGGCACCACCCGGGGCCGGACCAGCGTGATCGCGGCGACCTCCTGCTGCACCCGCTCGGCCAGCGCCGCCCCGCCGGCCTGCCCGACCTCGCCGGCGAGCACCACCAGCGGCGGGTCCAGCACCACGCAGGTGCTGGCCACGCCGAGGGCCAGCCGCCGGGCCAGCTCGTCGAGCATCGGGGCGCCGGCCGTACCGGCGGCGACGGCGTCGCGCACCGCGTCGGCCGCGCAGCCGGCGTCGAAGCCGTGCTCACGGGCCACCGCGTGAACCGCGTCCGCCCCGGCGAGCTGCTGGAACGCCGGCTTGGCCCGGCGGGAGACGTCGCGCGGGATCGGCACGCCGGGCACCGGCAGGTAGCCGATCTCACCCGCCGCGCCGCTGCTGCCGTGGTGCAGCCGCCCGCCCAGCATGATCGCCAGACCGACGCCGGCGCCCACCCAGACCAGCACGAAGTCCGCCAGCCCCTGGGCCGCGCCGGACTGCGCCTCGGCGACGGCGGCCAGGTTGACGTCGTTCTCGAAGACCACCGGGGTGTGCAGGTCCTCGCGGAGCGCGGCGAGCAGGCCGCGGTGCCAGCGCGGCAGGTTGAAGGCGAAGGTGATGTCGCCGGTGCCCGGGTCCACCAGGCCGGGGGTGCCCAGCACCACCCGCCGCACGCTGGACAGCTCCGCGCCGGCGCTGCTCGCCGCCCGCACCACCGCGTTGTGCACCACGCCGACCGGGTCGTCGGTGTCCCGGGTGGACTGCTCCACCCGGCCGATGACGGCTCCGGTGATGTCGGCGCAGGCCGCCACCACCCGCTCCGCGCCGACGTCCACGCCGACCACGTGCGCGCTGCCCGGGCGTACCGCGTAGAGCTGGGCGTTCGGGCCCCGCCCGCCGGCCTGCTCACCGACCCGGGTGACCAGCCCGCGTTCCTCCAGCCGCTCGACCAGCTGCGAGGCGGTGACCTTGGACAGGCCGGTCAGCTCGCCGAGCCGGGCCCGGGTCAGCGGGCCCCGTTCGAGCAGCAGTTCCAGTGCCGCTCGGTCGTTGAGCGCCCGCAACAGGCGGGGTGTGCCGGGCAGCCGGGTCGCACTCATGCCACGTCCTCTGATTTCCGTAAACTTCGCCAACCGAATCGACCTGCGGGCGGGTGCCCGTAGCGTATCGGCCACCCCGTACCCGGGAACTCGGACGACCGACCGCTCCCGGTGCGACACTCGTGCCGTCCGGCACCGAAGGGGGAAAGACACGTGGGGCTGGATCCAGGACTGCGCCGGCTCGCGCTGGGCACGCTGCTCGCCGCGTACCCGGGGCCGGTGCCGCCGGAGTGGGCCGTCGACCTGGTCGCCGAGGGGCTGGCCGGGCACACCCTGTTCGGCACCAACGTCCACGATCCCGCGCAGGTGGCCGCGAGCACCCTCGCGCTGCGCGCCGGCCGGCCGGACGTGCTGATCGCCATCGACGAGGAGGGCGGCGACGTCACCCGACTGGCGCACGCCACCGGCAGCCCGTACCCGGGCAACGCGGCGCTCGGCGCGGTCGACGACACCGCGCTCACCGGCCGGGTCTACGCGGCCATCGGCGCCGAGCTGGCCGCCCTCGGCATCACCGTCAACCTGGCCCCGACCGTCGACGTCAACACCGCCGACGAGAACCCGGTGATCGGCACCCGGTCGTTCGGCGCCGACCCGGCCCGGGTCGCCGCCCACGCCGCCGCCGCCGTCGAGGGTCTCCAGTCGGTCGGGGTCGCCGCCTGCGCCAAGCACTTCCCCGGGCACGGCGCCACCGTGGCCGACTCGCACCACGAGCTGCCCACCGTGGACGTGTCCCCGGCCCTGCTGCGCGAGCGCGACCTGCCGCCGTTCGCGGCGGTCGTCGAGGCGGGCGCCCGGGCCGTGATGACCGCCCACATCCGGGTGCCGGCGCTCACCGGGGACGGGCCGGCCACGTTCAGCCGGGCCGTCCTGGTCGACCTGCTCCGCGGCGAGTACGGCTTCACCGGCACGGTGATCACCGACGCGCTGGAGATGCAGGGCGCCGCGCTGGCCGCCGGCGGGGTCGGGCCGGCCGCCGTGCGCGCGCTGGCCGCCGGCGCGGACCTGCTCTGCATCGGCGCGAAGGTCGACGCCGCCCTGGTCGAGCACGTGGCCGGCGAGATCGTCGCGGCGATCGGCGACGGCCGGCTGGACCGCGCCCGGGTCGAGGAGGCGGCCGGCCGCACCGCCGCGCTCGCCGCCTGGACCCGGGCCGCCGGCATCCCGCCGACCATCCCCACCGACCTCGGGTACGCCGCCGCGCGCCGGGCGGTCCGCGTCGAGGGCGAGGTCGACGGGCTGGCCCGGCCGCTGGTGGTGCAGCTGCACGCCACCGCCACCATGGCCGAGGGGCGGGTGCCGTGGGGCCTGGGCCCGCACCTGGACGGCCTGGAGGAGGTACGCGTCGTCGCCACCGAGACGGATGCCGCCGCGCTGGGGCGGCTCGCCGACGGCCGGCCGATCGTGCTGGTCGGGCGGCACCTGCACCGGCTGCCCGGCGGCGCCGAGCTGGTCGACGCGCTGGCCGCCGCGTACCCGGTGACCGTGGTCGAGATGGGCTGGCCGGGGCGCTGGCGGCCGACCGGCGCGCGCGCGTTCGTCACCACCTACGGGGCGAGCCACGCCAACGGCCGGGCGGCGGCGGAGGCGCTGGGGCTGATCGGCTGAGACCCGGTTGCGGCGCCGCCCCCGGACAAGGGTGGCCGGTTCCTAGGCGGCGGGGGCGTCGGGGTCGACGGCGGACGGGTTCCGGTGCCGGGGCGCGAGCCCGACCAGGCTGTCGACGCCGGTGATCCGCAGCACCCGGGCCACCACCGGCTGCGGGTCGACCACCCGGAACCTGGCGCCCCGACCGACGGCCTCGGCGGCCCCGCGCAGCAGGGCGGCGACGCCGGTCGAGTCCAGGAAGGGCACCTCGGCGAGGTCCACGACCAGCTCCACCGTGTCCGGCAGGTCGAGGGCGGCGTCCAGGGCGTCCTGCACCACGGCGGCGGTGGCGATGTCCAGGTCGCCGACGGGCCGCAGGACGATCCGCCCGCCGTCCTCGTGCCGCCTGTCCACCCGCATGTCCCGCTCCTCGCCGAGCTGCCACCGTCGCGGCACGACGATACCCGCCGGGCGGCGCGACAGCCTGGATCGCGGTCCGCCGTCCGCTCACCCCGCACGCTCCGTCACCATCGCCGTCGACCGGGTCGACGACCCTTGCCGCAGCTCAAGTCCACTACCGGACACGCCGAAACGGTCGGTTACCTCTTGCTCACGGGCCGATCCGTACGTAGCGTCACCATCAACGGGACCGGTCGGCGGGTACGCCGGCACACGGAGGGCCTGGGGGGAAGGCTGCGGACCGTGGATTCGGCCCGGAATCCACGGTCCGCGCCCTGCCAGCACGACGCCGCGCGGCGCGGTCAGCGCGGCGCCACACCCGCGCGACCGGTCACCGGGGATAGACGCCGTACGATCGCCAGCCCCGGTCCGGGAAGCCGGCCGCCTCCGCCACCCGGGCCGAGGCGACGTTGGCCGGGTCGTGCCGGTACGTCGGGACGGCGCCCTCGTCGAGCACCCGCCGGGCGGCCTGGGCGACCAGCCGGCGGGCCAGGCCCCGGCCGCGCGCGGCCGGCGTCGTCCCCACCGCCAGCTCGTGTCCGTGCGGGTCGTGTCGCTTGATCCCGACACCGGCGAGGTAGCCGCCGTCGGTGTCCCGGACCACCAGCACCTCCCGGTCGAACAGCCGCAGCCAGGGAGGGAACGCCGGGTCGGTCGGCGGGACCCAGCGCCCCACCTCGGGCAGCGGGGCCGGGTCCAGGCACCACCGGAAGACGTCGTCGGCCAGCATCCAGTCCGGTTGGCCGACGGCGGCGGGCAGCGCCGCGAGCAGCTCGGCCTCCGGCCCACGGGCCAGCGCGCGGATCGCCGCCACCCGCTCCGGCGGCACCGAGAGCACGGTGCTGCCGGCGGCCTGGACGGCGATCGCCGGTCGCAGCCGCCCGTCCCAGGCCGGTCGCCCGCGCCGGCGGGAGCCGACGACGTGCAGGCCGGGGCCGGCCGGCCACTGGCCCAGCCAGGTGACCAGGTGCAGGTAGAGCCGGCGGTCGAGCACCGGACACCTCCCTCGCCCGCTCGGGTACGACCACCTCGTCGTGATCACCGTACGCCGTGCCGGCCGGGCCGACCTTCCGTTGCGCTCGACGGGGGCCGGTTGACGGCCTGGCCGCCCGGGTAGACGTACTGAGCGAGGCCGATGTCCGGGAACCCGAGACATCGATCGACCGTCATATTCATTTCCATACATGTACAACTTCTTTTGGGACGGTAATGGTCATGCCGAATCAGCCGAATGACCGGTACCAGCAGGACACCGCGAGGATCTGGCGGGCGGCCGAGGCCGCCGGGCGATTTCCGGCCCAACCGCCGTACCGGGAGGCGCGGACCGGGCGCGGGGTGAACGCCGCGCTCTCCTGGGGCGACCTCAACAGCCTTCCCGCGGGCGTCTCCTCCCGCCGGGGCCTCACCGCCCGCTGACCGCGCCGGAGAAAGCGGCGACACACCCGGGGCGTCCAGCCGGGGCTTTCGCACACCTGTCGGGTAGCGTCTTGTGGTCCGAAACTCGGCCTACGACAGGAGAAGCTCCGCGCATGGGCAAGAAGACGATCCACGTCTCCGACTTCAGTGGCACGGTACTGCAGGCCGACGACGAGGTGGTCAAGGTCGTCGTGCTGGAGCACCCTGACCTGGTGGCCGGGCCCGTGCAACTGGACGCCACCCCGATCGAGGTGGAGAGCATCGACGACGCGGCGCTGGACGTGGCGGTGGTGGAGATCCACGACCGGCACGGCGGCGGCGAGCCGCGCCGGGTGGTGCTGACCGCCAGCGAGTTCGACGCGATGGCCACCGACGTACCGATGGCCCAACTGCTGCGCACCGCCGAGCGGGTACGCCCGCCGAAGGCGCGCAAGAGCGCCGAAAAGATCGACTACGGCACCATCGAGCACGCCGGCCGGCCGCACCGCGGCCGGGTCACCGAGGAGGAGGCCCGACTGGTCCGCGAGCAGCTGGACGAGGTGAACAAGCGCCTCGCCGACGCCGGGATCCGGCAGGTCGACCCGACCGACCCCGAGCACGCCGCCCGCTACGGCTTCCCCGTCGCCGTCGCCTGACCCCGTACCCGTCGATGGCCGGGGCGTCCCCCCGTGCCGCGCCCCGGCCACCGACGGACCGTCACCGCCCCCGCGCCGGCCGTGCGGGCCGGCGGGAGACGGTCCATCTGGGACTCTGCCGACATCCGGAGGGCGGGAACTCCCCGGTGCGGGGGACATCGCGTCCCCCGCGGGGGTCACCGGTACAGCGCCAGGGTGGCCATGATGCGTTCCTCGACACCGTCCTTGCCCAGTCCCAGCCCGGAGAGCACGCCCGAGCCGTCCTCCAGCTCCAGCAGGGCGAGCAGGATGTGCTCGGTGCCGATGTAGTTGTGCCCGAGGCGCAGCGCCTCCCGGAAGGTCAGTTCGAGGGCCTTCTTGCCCTGCGCGTCGTAGGGGATCAGGTCGGGCACCTGGTCGGCGGGGGGCGGGAGCGCCACCGTCACCGCCTGCCGCACGGCGTCCAGCGATACGCCCTCGTCGACGATCGCCTTGGCGGCCAGCGCGTCCGGCTCGGCCAGCAGCCCCAGTACCAGGTGCTCGGCGCGGATCTCCGCGTGCCCGGTGGCCCGGGCCTCGTTCTGCGAGGCCATCACGACGTTGCGGGCCCGCGGGGTGAAGCGGCCGAAGCCGGCGCTCGGGTCGAGGGCGGCGGCCGCGTCGACCTTCGCGGCGGAGCGCTTCTGGGCGGCCTGCTTGCTGACCCCCATGCTCTTGCCGATTTCGGTCCACGAGGCACCGGAGCGCCGGGCCTGGTCCACGAAGTGGCCGATCAGGTGGTCGGCCAGCTCGTCCAGGTGGTCGGCCGCGATGACCGCGTCGCTGAGCTGATCGAGCGCGTCGGGATGGGCCTTCTTGATGGCCCGGATGAGGTCGTCGAGGCGTACCGGGTTCGTCATCTGGATGGGATCCGTCATGCGTCAACCATAGGTTGACGACCCTCGTGCGTCAACCACTGGTTGACGACCGGGATCGACGTGGGCGGCGATGATGCGCCGATGGGACGTGGGAGCCGGACCTTGAATTCTCACGGCGTGTTCCCGCAAGCCTCCAAGATCCGGCCGAGGCGTCGTCGGTTGCGCTCAGGCCACCGCAGCCTCGACGGGCTCCACGTCGTTGTCCGCGATGAGGAGATCCACGAGTTGCTTCTGGATGCCGTCGTACGCGGGATGGTGCACGACAGTCGTACGGTTGCGTGGCCGGGGAATCGGTACGTCGATGGTGGTGCGCACCGACGGGTAGGGCAGGTTGGCCATCACCACGATCCGGTCCGCGAGCAGGATCGCCTCGTCCAGACCGTGCGTCACCATCAACACGGTCTCGGTCTCCGACTCGCTGTCCCACAGGTCGACGAGTTGCTGCTGCAGCCGGGAGCGGGTCAGCGCGTCCAGGGCGCCGAACGGCTCGTCGAGCAACAGTGTTCGGGGCGCAACCGCGAACGCCCGGGCCACCGCCGCACGCTGCGCCATGCCGCCGGAGACCTGCCCCGGCCGCTTGTTGCGGTGCTCCCACAGCGATACCGCGGTCAGGTACCGCTCGACCATCTCGTCGACCCGGGCCCGCTTCCAGTCCGGGCGGGACTCCTGCACCGCAACCCGGACGTTCTGCCGCAGGCTCAGCCACGGCAGCAGCGAGTAGTTCTGGAACACCATCGCGCGGTCGGGCCCCGGCCCGGTGACCGGCTGCCCGTCGATCCGCACCGTGCCGCTGTCCGCCGTGACCAGCCCGCCGACGATGTTGAGCAGGGTCGACTTTCCGCAGCCGGAGTGCCCGATGAAGGAGACGAACTCGCCGGTGTCGATGGTCAGGTCGACGCCGCGCAGCACCTCCTGGGGCGCGTGCCCCCGGCGCCGGAACGATTTGCGGACGCCGTTGATGGCGATGGTCATCCGTGTACCTCCTCAGGAGTGACCCACCGGGAGAGCATGAGCAGGATCGTGTCGAGGACGAGCCCGACCACACCGATGAGCACGATTGCCGCGACCACCTTGTCGAGTTCCAGGGCGTTGTACGAGTTCCAGACGAAGTAACCGATGCCGGAGTTGCCCTGGAGCATCTCGACCGCGACGATGACCATCCAGCCGATGCCCATGGACAGCCGCAGGCCGGTGATGATGGAGGGCAGCGCGTTGGGTATCAGCACGTGCCACAGGTACGCCAGCGGTCGGAACTTGAAGACCAGTGCCACGTTGCGCTGGTCGCGGGGGATGGAACCGGCACCCGCCGCGGTGTTGATCAGAGTGGGCCACAGCGCGGTGATGAAGATGACGATGACCGCCGACTGTGCCGGTTCCTCGATGATGTAGAGCCAGATCGGGAACCAGGCCAGTGGCGACACCGGACGGAGCACCTGCACGAGCGGGTTGAGCGCGGACCAGACGGGTCGGACCGCGCCCATGATCAGCCCGAGCGCGATGCCGACCAGCGCGGCCAGACCGAATCCCAGGAACACCCGCCTCAGCGAGACGTACAGGTGCAGACCGATGCCCTTGTCGTTGGTGGTGTTGAAGAACGGTCGGCTGAGCAGGTCGCCGAGGGTCCGGGCGCTGTCGAGCGGACCCGGCACCGCGGTTGAGCCAAGGGTCGCGAACTGCCAGAGCGCCACGAACACCGCGAGACCGACCACGGCCCAGAGGGCGGCCACCAGGAAGCTGGCCAGTCGACTGCCCCACGCGGTCAACCAGGAGGGTGTCGCCGGGCCACGGTGGCCGGCAACGTCGATGTCTGCGGTCGGGGCCGCCGACCGCGATCCGTTTCCGGCGGCTGGCGTCGCCGGCGCGCCGATTCCCTCGCCTGCCCCATCGGCCGGGGCGACTGACGTCAGCGTGGGACCACTCGAGTCGTTCGCGGCCGGCGCGACGGCGCTCGGTGTTGCGTCGCCCGAGGTCATGGCCGCCTGGCCTCGTCCGCGACGTTCTTCGGGTCAAACATGATGTTGTCCAATTTGATGTGGAAGGGTGCCATGTCGTCGTCCGGAATCTTGATGCCCTCGGCGGCGGCGACCTTCGCATAAAGGTCGTGCAGGATGAGTTCGTCGGCGAGCTTGGCGTAGTCCGGAGTTTCCTTGACGAGGCCGAAGCGCTGGTACTGGGCAAGGAACCAGTACACATGGGAGCGTCGCGGGAGCGACGTCTCGCCGTCCCGGAAGAACATCATCTGATCGCCGGTGTAGGTCTTGGTGCCGAGACCGGCGCCGAGGTCGTACTGGCCGAGCAGTCGGCCCTTGATGTTGGCGGCCGGCGCGTTGACGTAGCCCACCGGCGCCAGCATGTCGGCCAGCTTGTCGCGGTTGGCGAGGTCGTCCAGCCACCTGGCGGCCTTGAGCGTGGCCTTCATGATGTCGGCCAACGTGTCCTGGTCATTGGTGAGCTTGGCACCCACCACCAGCGCCTTCTCCGGGTGGTGCTGCCAGATGTCCTGAGTGGTGATGTGGGTGAACCCGATGTCCTTCTGAACCGCCACCGCACCCCACGGCTCGCCCACGCAGTACCCGTCCTGGTTGTTGGCGGCCATGTTGGACACCATCTGCGGTGGCGGAACCGCCGAGACCTGGATGTTGGAGGTGTCGGCCTTGGTGGCCTTGAGCCAGTAGCGCAGCCATGTGTCGTGGGTGCCGCCCGGGAAGGTCATGGCCAGCTTGGGCTTCTCCTTCTCGAGGAGCTCCTTCGCCGCACCGAGGTCACCGTAACCGGCACCGGCGTACGCCTTCTTCAGCGTGATGGCCTGGCCGTTGTTGTTCAGCACCATGGCGATCTTGAGGTCGGTCGTGCCGGCCTTTCCGCCGATGCCCATCGCGACCGACAGCGGCATGCTGAACAGGACGTGCCCGCCGTCGATCTCGCCGCTCAGAAGGTTGTCCCGGGTCGCCGGCCACGATGCCTGCTTGATCAGTTCGACGTCCAGGCCACGCTCGGCGAAGTAGCCGAGCTGCTTGGCCGCGATCAATGGCGCGCAGTCGGTGAGCGCGATGAATCCGAGTTTGACCTTGCGCAGGTTCTTACCGCCAGCGCCGGCGGCCTGGCCGGGGTTTTCATCGACAGCGCACGCGGTCAGGATGCTACCGGCAGCCGCCACGGCGGCAGCAGATCCGGTAAGGCGAAGAAAGCCGCGGCGGTTCAGGGAGGTGGTCATGGCCCGAGACCGTAGGGTCGCCGGAAATCATGGGCATTGCCGAGCCATCAACTCCACGTGAGGCGAGGTGCACAAGGCATTTGTTGCGCCGCGGTTAATGAATCCGACGAGCGGATGTGTCGGAGACATCATGCCACGAAGAGCTTCGATGGGAGAAACGGCTCACCACTTGCTGTACGGCCGGCAACGTACCAGAAACGCACCGCCCCCAGACTCCCCGCATGACGTCGACCGGAGCTGGCCCGACGTTGACAGGATATACGGTGGTCGTTACCGACAGCGGCCAGCAACATGTCGCGGCGCTGCTACGTCAGCACGGGGCGGTGATCGTTGACCTACCGGTGTTGCGTACCGTGCCCGGCTACCGGGACGCGAGATTGCGCATCGCCACCCGGCGGCTCATCCAGGCTCCGGTCGATCATGTCCTCGCCACCACCGCGGCGGGATGGACACGGTGGCTGTCCGCGGCGGCAGCATGGGGACTGTCGGATCCGCTCCGGTCCGGGCTCAGCTCCGCGAGCATCCTGTCGATGAACGAGTCGGTCAGCGCCTCACTGGTGGAGACCGGCTTCACCCACGACTGGGTGTCGTCGACCGGCGACCTCGGCGAGGCGGTGACCTGGCTGCTCGGCCGCGACCCGGTGAGCCGCCGGGTCGCGGTGACGACCGACGACGCGCTGCCGGCGCGATCGGTCGACAGACTCCGCACGCACGGCATCGAGGTGATGGTCGTGCCGACCCGTGGCTCGGCTCGACCAGTCGGCCTGGCACCGCTGAACCGGCTCGCACAGATGGTCATCCAGCGCGAGGTGCACGCGGTCACGTTCGCCACCGCCGCCGGAGCGAGCGCGCTGGTCGACTTCACGACCCGGGCCGGTCGCGGGTACCTGCTGCTGCGTGCGCTGGCGACGGACGTCGCGGTCGCGACCGCCCACGCGGAGTCGGCCTCGTTCTTCCGCTCCCGGGACATACCGGTCTCCTGGGCGGCCGACGGCAGCTCCGACGAACTCGCCCGGCACCTCGTGGAGGTCCTGGTGGCGCGCCGCCGGCAGTTCCATGCCCGCGGTCATCGCTTCACCGTGCAGGGCAATGCCGTGCTGGTCAACGGTACGACTATCCGGCTCGGGTCGCGGCCGGCGACCGTCATGCGCTCCCTCGCCGACTACCCGGGTCACACGCTGTCCCGCAGCACCATCGAACGGTTCGTACCCATGTCCCACCGCGGCGGAAGCTTCGGCGCCGACCAGGCCGTATGGCGCCTGCGGGCGGAGCTCGGAGAATACGGCTGGCTCGTGGCCACCGACATCGGCCGGGGCTACCGCCTCATCGTGGACTGAGCGCGGTCCGTCCATTGCCGAGATCTGGAACGGCGCACGCCTGCGCGACCGCATTGCTCATGAGGCGGCGGGACCTGCGGTCGGGCAGGTAGCAGTAGCTGCAGTCGAGGTTGCAGAAGCTGGTGGGGGCTGCATGACCAGGGTGTGGAAGCTACCGGCGATCGCCGGATGGCCGGTAGCACTGGTAAGAGCAGATACCAGCGGTGCGCATCCCGCGACGCTGCCCGTCACGGACACGCACCACCATGCTGGCGAAGGCGGCATTCACGACTTCGACTCGGACGGCGACGTTGATCCCCCGGTTGGCTCGGCGGGTCACCGCGGCGATTACCACGATCGGACGCGGCGGCGTCTACCTCGAGGACGGAGCCGCGCTCCCGACCAGGTAGACGGCCTCATGAGCCGTGGACGGTGTCTGCGACCGACGGGGACCACTCGCTCGGTCTCGCGGCTGCTATCTCAATCAAAGCCGCAGCCGGTAGCGGCGTCAGCGGTCGTGGCCGCGCGCCGCATCGGCGCGGACGTCGATGCTCAGGGCATCGACGGCCATCCGGGTCAGCTCGGGAAGCTGGTCCTCGGTGAGGGCGACGCCCTGCAAATTGTCCAGTGGTGCCGCGAAGGCGTGCAGCCGGCTGCCCCGCAGATCGGCACCGTCGAGACGGCAGGAGTCCAGTTCCAAATCGCTCAGGTCGCACGACCGCAATGCGACACCGGAGAGCCGGCAGGACGACCAGGTGCCCTGGACGAGGGTGCAGTCGGTGAAGGCCACCGAACCGGCGGCGCTGACGCGGTTCAGGGTGGCGTAGTCGAACCGGCAGTTGTCGAACAGGACATCCTTCAGGCGAACGTCGATGAGTCGGCTCCCGGTGAATCGGGAGCCGGTGACCGAGCACCGCTCGATGCTGACGCCGGTGAGGGCCGCCCCGGACAGGTCCGTCCGGACGATCTCGCAGCCGTAGAGTGCGCCGCCCTCCCAGGTGATCTCACCGAGATCCGCTCCGGTGATCTGGCAGCCTCGGATGCTCCAGTCGGCGATCTGTTGACCTCGCCAGGAGACGTTCTCCACGAGGCCGTCGCGGAGGTCGCTGTCGGGTAGGTCGGTGACCTGGTCGAGGTCTTCCGGGTCGAGGTCGGGCAGGAGGATCGTCACGTCGCCCACGGTGGTCGTACGCATGTCTTTCCAACCTGTTCGGGCGCGGGGCGGGCATGCCACCCCGCGCGTCGACTCGAGCCGCCGGTCGGACGGGCTACTTCTTCTTGTTCCAGTTGTCCCAGCCGGGGCGGCTGTCAAACTTCCCCTTGTTGTCCCAGGTGGGGCGGTTGTCGAACTTGGCCGCGTCGATCGACGCTACCGCGTGCTCCGGGTCGACGCCGAGGAGGGCGAGGCGGTCCGGCGGGGCGTCGAGAAGCGCGGCGAGGGCGTTGGTCATGACGGTCCTCCTTGAGGGGTGAGGTGATCCGCGGCGGCGCGGATCAGGGCTTGCCGGGTCGTGCGGCAGTAAGCGGTCTCCCGGGCGGTGAAGGTGCCGTGTTCGAAGTAGCGGTTGCCGGCCTGGGCGCTCCGGCAGAAGTCGTAGAACGTGCAGCGGTCCGCACAATCGTTGAGCGCCGTCACGAACTCGCTGACGTATCGCAGCTCTTGAGCGCGGGCGAGCATGCCGCCGATCGGCTCGCGAAGGACGTTGCCCGCAATGAAGTCGGCGTACTGCGGGCTTGTGATGCCGAGCAGTTCCGGTGACAGCAGGACCACCTGACCGTCGTGGGCGACTGTGGGGATCGGTTCGTACGGGCCGTGGTCGGTGAGACCGGCGCGGGTGGCGCCAAGGTAGTCGGCCAAGCGATCCAGGTCGCGGATCCGGAGCGGACCGCCGGCGAGCCGGTGCCGGACGAGTCGGCTCCAGAACCGGTACGCGGCTTCCTCCGGCACCGGCGTGCGGGCGGCGCCTTCCTGCTCCTCGATGTTGAAGCCCACCGACTCGCAGTCCGGCAGGGCGGTGAAGAACTCGACGAGGTCGTCGGCGTGGCCGATGGTTTCGGGTGTGACGACGCGCGCGCAGGCGGTCGCAACCGGGACGGACATGAGCTGGCGGGAGCGCCGGTCGGGTAGGTAGCAGTAGCTGCAGTTCAAGTTGCAGAAGCTGGTGGGCTGCAGGAACAGAGTGTGGAAGGCCCCGACAATGGCCAGCTGTCCTGTCGTGGCGATGATGCCGATGTCCCGGACGGTCATGTCTCCTCCGGTATCAGCGGTTCGGTGGCGGCCGGGCGGCTGCGGTGCCGGGCCGGCCAGCCGAGGAATCTGTCGAACATGTCCCTGACGTCGCCCGTGGTTCGCGGGTTGAGTCGGTGCAGGTCGTCGATGGCCTCGTGTAGGCAGCCGGACAGGTAGAGCAGCAGGTTGAGCCGGCTGTCCTGGTAGCTGGCCAGGAGAGCGAGCTTGGCCCGTCCGCACGGCCAGGGCTGCCCGCAGGCCCTGCATAGCCAGAGCGGACGCAGCGGCAGATGCTCCGACGGCATCTTCGGGTCAGCCTCAGCGGCAGATGGGCCGTCGCCGTTCATCGACGGTCGCTCTCCCGCGCCTGCCGCTCGAACACGATCCGCCAGACGTGCGTCAGCAGCGGCGGATCGGCCCGGTTCGGCCGTGTCAAGGTCGGAACCCCCGCTGCGCGGTCTGGCGCCAGCTCACCGGTCGCGGCGTACCGCGACACGTACACCGTCATAGCCGGCCCCCGGCCGGCGCTGGCCTCTGTGTGCGGTGGGCTTGCCGGGATCCCGGCAAGCCCACCGCCGTCGGCCGGCGGCTGGGAGCAGACCGCCGGTCACCCGCCCACGCAGCCCTGCTGGCGGTACGCGAACGGGGAGTCACCCGTGCGGTCGACGGAGTGCCCGGCGCGAGCACTTGCCGGTGCGTCGGGTCGCGTTCCGACCTGTCGCCGATCGGCACGTCCATCTTGATTTCCCTGCCGTGAGGTTGCCGCTGGCCCACCGGCGCACCGCTGTGGGCCGGCGCGTCGGCACATCCAGGCTGGCTTGGGCGGTGGCCGGACGGAATGTCTCGCCGGTGCACCCGCAGTGCACCTGCCGTCACCCCACGTGCGGCTACCATCACCTCCACCGATGACTGTCCGTTCCGGAAGGACGTGCGATGGCTACGGTGACGACCTGGACCGGCCAGGACGCGAACGCGCTCCGGAATGCGTTGCGGATGAGCGTGACCGCCTTCGCCGAGCACCTCGGCGCGGCGCGGCGGACCGTGGCCAAGTGGAGCAGCCAGGGCGACAAGGTGCTCCCCCGCGCGGACATGCAAGCCGCGCTGGACACCGTGCTGGCCCGAGCCACACCTGAGGTACGGGAACGCTTCGAGGCGCTGCGTGCGGTTGGCACCAGCGGTGCAGCTGTGGGTGCTGCGCGGCCGGATGCCGGCGCGCATGCGGATACTGGCGATGACGGAGACGGTGACTCGGGCTCGGGCTCGGGGGGTGACGTGAGACGGAGAGACCTTCTACGCGGGGCGGCGATCGGCGTCGCTGCCGCGCCCAACGTCGCTCCGCTGCTCGACGCGTTCTTCTCGCCCGCGCACTCGGACGGTGCGGCTCTCTCCTTCCCGCAGTTCTCCCGGTCCGTCGCCTCCGCCAAGGTCGACTATCAGGCCTGCCGGTACGAGCGCGTACTCGACCGGCTTGTGACGCTGCTGCCGTCCCTCGAGCCGGTGAAGTCCGGCGCGGAGGGCGATCAGCGGCCACGGGTCGAGGTCCTGGCCGCCGACCTGTACCACGTCGTTGGCAGCGTCCTGCTGAAGGTGGGCGATCCCGGGATGGCCCTGGTAACGGCCGAGAGAAGCACCAGGGCCGCTGCCATGAGCCAGGACCCGGTGGCGATCGCCGCGAGCGCCCGGATCATGACCCATGCGCTCATGGGCAACGGCCACGACGCCCAGGCGGTGACCCTCGCTGGGAATGCTGCCGACTCGCTCGACCGGGACACCCGCCTCGCGTCGACCGATGCGGTGGCCGTCTACGGCGCCCTCGTCCTTCGAGGGGCCATCGCCGCCGCCCGCCGAGACGACCGGGACACCGCACACGCGATGCTCGATGAGGCAACCCGCGCTGCAACCCGCCTCGGCTACGACGGCAACGACCGGTGGACCGGCTTCGGCGCCACCAACGTCCTGCTGCACCGGGTCAACATCTCGCTGACCCTCGGCGACGCCGGAACGGCCATCGCGATCGCCCGCAAGGTGCCGCTTGAGAAAGTGACGCTGGCTGAGCGCAAGGCGTCCCTGTTCGTTGACGTGGCACGCGCCTACACCCAGTGGGGCCGCTACGAGCACGGCCTCAGCGCGCTGCGCACCGCGTACGAGGTGGCACCGGAAGAGATCCGCTGCCGACCAGCGGTCCAGCGCACCGCTAGCGACCTCGCCATGCTCGCCAACGGCTTCGTCCGCACTGCCGCTGTCGGCTTCGCCCACGACGCCGGGATCCGGTTGTGACCGCCGGTCACCTCCAAGTCGTCGTCTGCGGCGCCGGGCCCGCCACCGACGTACTCCAACTGGCCCAGGTCGCGGGCGCACGTGGCTGGACGGTGGCCGTCACCGCGACCCCCAGCGCCCTGGATTTCATCGATCCGACCGCGATCGAGGCAGCAACGGGCAGTCCCATCCGGTCCAGCTACCAGTCATCACCCGGCGCTCGCCGGTCGCTTCCTCCCGCCGACGCGCTGGTCGTCGCGCCCGCCACCTACAACTCGATCAGCAAGATCGCCCTCGGCCTGGCCGACAACTACGCCATGACCTCCGTCGCCGAACTCATCGGACGGCAGGTACCGACCGTCATCGTCCCCTTCGTCAACGCCGCCCTCGCCGCACGGGCGCCCTTTCAACGCGCGGTGGCGGCCCTACGCGACGAGCGGATACGCGTCCTGCTGGGCTCCGAGGACGGATGGGATCCGCACCAGCCCGGCGGCGGCAACGAGCGGCAGAAAGTCTTTCCCTGGGCGGTGGCGTTCGAGACAGCAGCCCAGCTTGCCAAGGAAGCTCGATCGGCCGTTCCCGGCCACCCCTGACCTCGATCGAGTCAGCCACCGTGTCACGCCGCACCCATCCAGCTGCCCGCGAAGAGATGAACCGGATCGCTGTCATTGACTGCGGCGGCAGCGGCAAATTCACCCTCGCCCGGCAGGTCACGGCGCTCCTCGGCCACCCGCTGACCCGCCTCGACGCCGTTTACTACGACGACTTTGAAACCGGGGGTGTGCCCCCTCGACGTCCCAAAGCGAGCGCGATGAACGCCGGCTCTCGTTCCGCACGAGTTCTAAAGTCGATCAAAATAAGCGAGCCCCTATGGGACGCTCTACGGGACTTCCTCTTCGGTCGAGTAGACCTCCGGCATCTGGTGTTCGACGCCCTTGTTCCACTGGTGCCGCTGGGCGGCGTACTCCGCGTCCAGGGAAATGAGCCAACCGCCGGGACCGCGAGATTGGGCGCCGCACGAGCAGCGCCAGTGGTAGAGCGTCCGAGTATTGCTGCCGGTGCGGTCAGACGCGGCGCCACTGAGCGCCCGCAGAATCTTCTCGATCATGGGTGGCCTCCCGTTGCCGCGCCAGCAGGAGTCTAGGTCCCACGGGCTCGGACCAGTCCCATGCGCTAACCGAAGAGCCGACTACGGAAGCCACAGAACCGGCATAACGCGTTCAAGCAAGATCGGCCCGCCCCCAACGCTAGGCCACCCGGAAACCACCGACAGCCGCGACCCCGTCCACCCGGCCACCCCATACCTGGCCGCCACCGAACGGCGTCCCCGAACACCCGCCGCGTCCAACCGGCGTCGACCCGGTCCGACGGCTCCGGAGCACCCACAGAGCGACCCACCCACCACCGACGTACCCGAAAAAGGCCCCGACCCGGTGTGAACCACCAGGTCAGGGCCTTGCTCGTTGGTGCGCCGCCAGGGACTCGAACCCCGAACCCGCGGATTAAGAGGACCCTCGCTCGGTGGCGGCCATCGTGTGTGACCTGCTGCGGAGCCCCGTGCTGGTCTTGCTCCCCGTGCCGCTTTTGCATTGCCGTTGGGGTCGTACGGGGGTCAGGAACTCCTTGACCCCCAGGCAACGATCAGACCCCCCGTAGGCGGCCTAGCTAGGTGGGGCGACGGGCCAGCCAGACCGTACGCTCCGTGCGCACCGTGAAGTCGGTGCGGTGCGGAAGGTCGGCGGCCAGCTGCTCCAGGGCGGCCAGGTCCTCGGCCGGGAGGCGGTCCTCCAGGCCGTGGCGGATGCGGCCCAGCGAGATCTCCGCGTAGCGGCCGGTCGCGGCGGGCAGCGGCGGCCGAAGGACGAGGTCGAAGTGGCGCTCCGCCTCGACGGTGTAGCCCGCGCCGGCCAGCCGCTCGCCCCACGCCTCGCCCATGTGCAGGCCGTGTTCGAGGCGCTTGGCGGCGAGCAGGGCCTGGCACCGCTCCTCCAGCGCGGCGCCGGCCGGGTCGTCCAGGAAGCGCGGGAACGAGTCGAGTTCGACCACGGCGAACAGGCCGCCGGGGCGGGTCAGCTCGTACGCCCGGGCCAGCGCCCTGTCCGGGTCACCGATGTGGTGCAGGGACGCGGATGCCCAGATCAGGTCGGCCGGCTCGAGCTGCGGCCAGGGCTGGTCCAGATCCGCGCCTACGGTCCGGATCCGGTCCCCCAGGCCCTCCTCGTCCGCCTTGTGCCGCAGGTGCGCGAGCATCTCCTCGTCGACATCGACGGCGGTGATCCGGGCGGCGGGCAGGTGGCGGGCCAGCGATCGGCTGCCGACGCCCGTGCCCGCGCCGAGGTCGACGATGTGCGGCCGGTCCGGCAGCTGTGCGCCGACCCAGCCGATCAGTTCCGCGTAATACTCGTGCAGGACGGCGGCGTCGAGTTCGAGCATCTCGCCCAGGTGCGTGTGTGCCATGCGCCGACCGTACGCCGATCATGCGCCGTTGGCATAAGGTCTTGCGTATGAAGCAAGACGGAGATCTGGACGCCCTCGTCCGGCAGCGCATCCGCGGATTGCGGACGGCCCGCGGGTGGTCGCTGGACGAGCTGGCGGCGCGCAGCTATCTGAGCCCGTCCACGCTGAGCCGAATCGAGACCGGCCACCGGCGCATCGCGCTCGACCAGCTCACCCCGATCGCCCGGGCGCTGGGCATCACGCTGGACCAGCTGGTCGAGGCGGGCGGGGACGACGACGTGGTGATCCGGCCACACCACGAGCCGGAGCGGGGCATCACCACGTGGCTGCTGTCCCAGGGCGACGCCGCGCCCCGGATGACGGTCGCCAAGCTGCGGATCACCCGGCCGATCCCGGCGGATCTGCGGGTGCACCCGGGGCGCGACTGGTTCACCGTGCTCTCCGGGACCGTGGTGTTGCAACTCGGCGAGCGGACCATCCGGGTCGAGGCGGGCGAGGCTGCCGAGTTCTCCACGATGGTGCCGCACGCGTTCGGCGCGGACCGCGGACCGGCCGAGGTGCTGTGCATCCTCGACCACGACGGCGAGCGCACCCACCTCGGCCCGGCGCGCTGACCGGAGCATTGGCTTAAGTCCGACGATTGCGGGTATCCGCTTCTGCCGCTGACCGCGCGCCTCTAACGGGCCGTCGAGTCCGCCCGGCGTCCGGCTGAGTAGTAACTCCATGTAACAGCCGCAGCCCATCGCGCGGAAACCCGTAACGCGTCAAGTGGAACCAATGCGTCACGCATCAAGTGAAGCCCGACATTTGCCGGCAGCCGGCTGTCCGGTTTGAGGACCTGCGTGACATATCGGTATCAGGACCTGGGTGACACTCCGCCCTCTGTAGCACCGGCCCGACGCTTGGCCAAGGTCGACGAGCTAATCCGATCCAGCGGCGACGGATGGAAGGAACTCACCGGCCTCGACCGTCGCCCGTCCGTGTAACGCGGGTCGCTCGATCCAGTCCACGGCAGCACGTCCGCGGTCACCGCCGCTGCCGCATGTCAGAATGCTCCCAAACCTGGAGCAGAGCTGGCAGAACGGGCGAGCCGATGACGACGAGCAGGGCGGCCGGGCTGGTGCGGAAAGCCGGGGATCCACAGCGGGCTACGTTCCTGGAACTCTTCTTCGACCTGGTGTTTGTCCTCGCGCTCGCTCAGCTCTCGCGCGGCCTGGCCGAGGATCTCGGGTGGAGCGGTGCCTTCCGGACGCTGGTGCTGTTGGGGGCCATGTGGTGGGTCTGGTCCAGCACCGCGTGGCTAACCGACCGGACGGACCCGCAACGACCGGTATTCCAGGCGCTGGTCATCGCGACCATGGTCGGCAGCCTGGTGATGGCGGCCGCGGTGCCCGAGGCATTCGGCGACACGGGCCTGATCTTCGCGGGCGCCTACGTCGCCATCCAGCTCGGCCGCGGGCTCGTCCTCGTGGCCGTTCTGCGTAACCACCAACTGCAGCGCCACGCCATGCGCGGGCTGTTCTGGTACGGCCTGTCGGCGCTGCCGTGGATCGCGGGGGCGCTCATGCACGGTACGGCGCGTGGCGCGTTGTGGGCACTCGCGGTGGTCCTTGACCACACGGCAGGCAGAATCGGCTTCCCCACCCCGGGGGCGGGCCGAACGCCCAGCCAAGACCTCGTGATCTCGGGCGAGCACCTGTCCGAGCGCTACCGGCAGTTCTTCATCATCGCGCTCGGCGAGCTGATCCTGGTTACCGGACTGGCGCTGAGCACCAGCGGCTTCACGCCGGACGGGGCCGCCGCGTTCGCAGTGTCGATCGCGACCACCGTGCTGCTGTGGCGGATCTACATATACCGCGCTGGACAAGTCCTGGCGGAAGCGATTGCCGTGTCTGCCGACCCGGTCCGCCTCGCCGGATCGGCGTCATACGCCCACCTGGCCATGGTGGCCGGCGTGGTCGCTGTAGCCGTCGGCGACGAACTTGTCATCGCCCATCCACTCGGGCACACCCCGCCGGCCTGGATCGCCGTCATCCTCGGCGGACCCGCGCTGTACCTGGCCGGGCGCGCCCGCTTCGAGCACGCGGTATTCGGCCGCGTGTCCCGGTCCCGACCGATCGGCGTCCTTGCGCTGGCCGCCCTGACGCCGGCGATGCTCCCCCTGCCGCCAGTCGTGGTCGCCGCCGCTGCTGCCCTCGTCCTGACCGGGATCGCCATATCCGACGCAGCCCGCGCCCGCGGACGCCCGCCCGAGCCGCCGTCACCACCCGGCTAGCCGGAAGTGGCGGCCGTGCGGCGCACGATCAGAATGGTGCGGGTCCGCGGCCTGCCAACGACATCAACACCTGCGTGGCGAGTAGCTTGCGTATGCCGGTGACGGCGACTGTCCCCATCCGATCGTAGGGCAGTTCCAATTGCAGCCCTTCGACGGCGTTGCGAAGGTCTGTCGTGATCTCGTCCGGACGGAACGTGCCGCCCCAGCCGTTGAGTCCTCCGCGATGGTTGGTACTGAGGGAAGCCATGCCGGATATGCATGCGCCGTCGACCAGGATCAGCCTCGCAGGACCCGAGTAGGTCGTCGTCATAGTCATCAACCCTTCAGGATGTAACGCCGCGCACCCCGGGTCCCGGCTGTCTGACAGTCATCAGGAGGCGAGGCGTTGAGTCCGACCATGGTGTGCTCCACTTGGACCGCGACCGTACGTGCCTCGACCGTCAGGACGACGGCGATGCGGAATTCGGCTCGTCAGCGATAAGGGTCGACGTCTGTGTCTGTCTGGTTCATGAGCCGAAGGCGCGCCTTGGGCGAGCTGACAGTCGGCCTGGGCATACTAGCGCCCGAGGTCCGAATCGATCCGAAGAAGAGAACACGGGGGCAATGCTGAGCTGGCTCCACACCGAGATGGCCGGCCTTCTGCCGATCAGACGATTTTCGCGATGCCGTGGTGAGCGCATGAAACGCCGAACGGCGGCCCGCTGAACCAGTCGGGCCGCCGTTCGCAGTGTGGATCAAAGCGGGCGGATGTTCTCCGCCTGCGGGCCCTTCTGGCCCTGGGTGATGTCGAACTCCACCTTCTGATTCTCGTCGAGGCTGCGGAAGCCGCTCGCCGAGATTGCAGAGAAGTGGGCGAAGACGTCGGCGCCGCCGTCGTCCGGGCTGATGAAGCCGAAGCCCTTGTCGGCGTTGAACCACTTCACGGTACCTGTAGTCATGTCTGCTCCTTCGCAGGCTGTTAGAGACCGCACTCTGCGGACCCTTACGCCGCCGCGTTGATCACCCGCGTCGA
This sequence comes from Micromonospora sp. L32, assembly GCF_052068055.1. Taxonomy (NCBI): domain Bacteria; kingdom Bacillati; phylum Actinomycetota; class Actinomycetes; order Micromonosporales; family Micromonosporaceae; genus Micromonospora; species Micromonospora sp. L32. Next base: position 519,847 of record NZ_JBQHDD010000003.1, read on the forward strand.
AACGACACGAAAAACGAAAAGCGCCTGGATGGGTTTCAGATGCCCCATCAGGCGCCGGAAAACGTCTACGGAAATCAAAACTGCAACTCGGTTACCGTAGCACATGATCTGTCGTCGATCCCATGGCGGTGAGTGGACCTGGTCACTCCTCTGCTTGCCACGCCGCGTCGACGGCACGTTGACCGGTTTCACGATGGGCTGGTTGCAAGACTGAAAAAGTAGCAGCGACACCGAGAATCGGCAGGTCGCGCCCGGTGTGGCGTGAATTCTGGTCGGGCGCCGTCAGGCCGAGCGGCCACGATGTCCGTCCACACGGGCTCGGCGTGGGCACCTGCGGAAGCGCTGTCTCGCTCTGAGGCGGGACGGGGTCAGGTAGGCGGATCGGCCGGCTCGCCCAGTGGTTTCGGTGGAGAACCTTGGTGTGGTTCGCGTCGTGCCGACGCTGGTGGCCGTGCGGGGCGGCCGCACCCGCGCGATCGCCTGACATCGGAGGGGCGCCTTGAAGCAAGGTCAGGTGCGCGCACATCGGCAGACGAGTGCGTCCGACGAGTCGCCGCCACCTGACGCCACTCCGAGTCTCCTCGGATCGACTCATGCTTGTCGGCGTCGGAACGTCCTCCTATTTCAGCCGGCGATCTCGATCAGTCGGCTGCGGTGCTCGTCCTCGCCCGGTACCCGCCAAAGCTGCTCATTCGGCCAGTGCCGATACAACATGTTCCTGTTGGTCGTGGCGATGAGCGCCCGCAGCGGCTCGCGGACCAGGCCGGCCAGCAACTGCTCCTCTCGTTCGGCGTCCTCGGCGACGACCAACACGGCCCCGACCGGCACCACCGGATCGGTACGCCGGTAGCCGGCCAGCAGCCCGCCCAGCCCGTACGTCCGCTTCTCGTGTTCGGCGACTACCTCACCTACCGGGCCACGGTCGACGTGCACCAGGAACCGTAGGCACCGTCCATCCTCAAGCCAGACGCCATAGCCGTCGGCGCGCAGGTACGCCAGATCGTGCGGGCGCAGCCACGCCGAGGCGTCCATCGTCGCCAGCCACTGGAACAGCCCACACCGCCCCGGATTCCGCCGCGACACCTCGACCAGCGGCAGGAACAGCAGATCGTCCGACGCGCTCGGATGCCGCCGGCCCAGTTGCAGAGGCACCGGCCGCCCCGAGGCCGCCAAATCACGGCGGAGCCGCTCGGTCCCCTCGGCGGTCGCCTTGTACCACCAGGTGTGGGTACGGTCCTCCTCCGAGCGCTGCCGGCTCACCAGCCCCGCCTCGTGCAACCAGACCAGGTCCCGGTGAGCCGTCAGCCGCGACACGTCACAGACCAGGGCCAGATCCATCGTCGACGCCAGAGCGTGCTGCGCCAGGAACGACAAGATCCGCCACCGCCGCGGCGACAACCGCAGCACGGCCGCGTCGTCACCCATCCTGTGATGATCCCTCCAGACACCGACAGCTGGACAGCCGGTTTCGCCGACCGGTAACGGAGGGTGGTCAGAGGAACCGCCTCGGGGCAGCGCAACCGAGATCACCGAGGCCGAGGACGAGCCTCTTCCGGGGCATCGGACGAAGCACTGGCGGGCTCCGCAAGCACCCCTCGTCTCCAAACCGGGGTTTTGGGGCCGATTTTGGAGATCACTGTTCAGAGAACCGGCCGAAGAGCTGAGGGCAAAAACAACGATGGAGGCAGACCGGACCGCGGCGAGTTGATCTTTTAGGCCAGACTGCCCGCCTCGCAACACCCGCCATACAGCGGCCTCGCCGGCCCGGTGGAAGCTCACCGCCGCATCGGAGCCATCATCACGGTCGTCACCGAGGGTGACACCAGCAGTCCCGCGCCATCGACGCGCTACGGTAGCCCGCCCGGCGAGAACCACACGGCGGACTGCGGCCACATCAGAGCACGCGTCCATGACCACCGCACCGCGTCCACCGCCGGCCGGAACGGTCCCACCGCTCCCGATCACCCACCGAGCACCCAGCCATCGCCACGGACACGAAAAAGGCTCCGGCCTGGTGGAGAACCACCAGGCCAGAGCCTTGATCACCTGTGCGCCGCCAGGGACTCGAACCCCGAACCCGCGGATTAAGAGTCCGCTGCTCTGCCAGTTGAGCTAGCGGCGCTCGTTGGCAACGGAGAGAACATTAGCAGGTCCCTGAGCCCGGTTCCAATCCGATACCCGGCTCACCTGTTCGGCCGAGCTTAACGGGCAAAGGCCACGAAATCGCTCGGCGGACCGCTTGGCGGGACCAGGACGGCGGCGTCGATACGGCACCATGTCGCCAGGCACGCGAGAACTGAGGTGGGAATGGGCAGGTTCACGCGGGCCGGGGCGATGGTGGGTGCCCTGGCCCTGGTGACGTCGTTGGCACTGACCGGGTGCGGAGACGACCAGAAGAAGGCCGCCGAGTTCGTCGGCGCCGCGGCTCCGGGTACGGGCGCACCCGCGGCCTCGCAGGAGGCCGAGACCTCCGCGCCGGCCCAGAGCCTGACGGTGAGCCCGGCCGACGGGGCGAAGAACAAGCCGGTGAGCACCGAGATCAGCGCGAAGCTGCCGGGCGGCGGCACGGTGTCCTCGGTCACCCTCGCCTCCGCCGACGGCAAGCAGGTCGCGGGCAGGATGCGGCTGGACGGTTCCTCCTGGGTGCCGTCGGCCCCGCTGAAGTACGGCACCGAGTACACCGCCACGGTGACCGGCACCGGCACCGGCGGCGAGCCCCGGCAGGGCACCAGCACCTTCACCACCATGACCAAGCCGAAGTCGATGATCAGCTCCGGCCTCTACCTCTTCGACGACAAGACGTACGGCGTGGGCATGCCGGTGGTCGTCGAGTTCCACCCGGGCATCCCGAAGAAGGACCGGGCGGCGGTGCAGAAGCGGATGTTCGTCAAGACCGACCCGCCGCAGCCGGGCGCCTGGCACTGGGTCTACAACGGCACCCAGGCCTACTACCGGGCTCCGGAGTACTGGAAGCCGGGCACCACCCTCGACGTCCGGATCGCGCTGGCCGGCATGCCGTTGAGCAACGGCCGCTACGGCAACGTCGACCGTACGGCGACCGCCAAGATCGGCCGATCCTTCGTGATGAAGGTCGACAACAACACCAAGAAGATGACCGTGTACCAGGACGGCGAGGTGGTCCGCACCCTGCCGGTCAGCCTGGGCAAGAAGAGCACTCCCTCCTCCAGCGGCACCCTCGTGGTGATGGAGAAGAAGGAGAAGACGGTCTTCGACACCATGGACGACCCCGACCCGGACAACCGGTACCGCACCGACATCGACTTCGCCCAGCGGTTGACCTGGGGTGGCGAGTACATCCACGCGGCGCCCTGGTCCGAGGGGGTGCAGGGTCGGCAGAACGTCTCGCACGGCTGCGTCAACGTCTCGATGGCGATGGGCCGCTGGCTCTTCGAGCAGACGAAGATCGGCGACCCGATCACCATCAAGGGCACCGAGCGCCGCGTCGCCCCCGGCAACGGCTGGACGGCCTGGAGCCTGAGCTGGTCGGAGTTCGTCAAGGGCAGCGCCCTGCCCGTGCCGGACGGCGGCTCCGGCCCGCTGCTGTGACACCCACCCGGTCGGGTCGGCGGTCACGCCGGCCCGACCGGAGCGGGCCCGGCCCGCGCCGGTCACTGGCGCGTGGGGCCAGAGGAACCGAGCATCCCTCGCGAAAGCCCCGCATTTTACCGCTATTCGCACTCCCCCATCGGCGTGTTTCTGTTCACGGCCGGCAACCGACCGGCGCTCTCTCGCGTCAGTGGGAGAGGATGGGGCATCGGGGACCACGACTGTGAGGGAATCATGCGAGCTACCCACCACCGGCTGACCCGGCACGCCGGGCGGCGCCGCGCACTCGCGGCGGGGCTCCTCGCCGCGACGCTGGCGCTCACCTCCGCCTGCACGGGCTCCGGCGACGACAAGCCGTCGAGCTGGCAGGGCAGCGGCGAGAGCGCCCCGAAGGCCGCGGCCACCATCACCGAGCCCAAGGCCGACGCGACCGACGTCCCGGCCTCCACCGGCATCACCTTCACCACGAAGGACGCCAAGGAGACCAGCGTCGAGCTCACGGACGCCAGCGGCAAGGCCGTCGAGGGCGAGCTCGCCGCGGACGGCAAGAGCTGGCTCCCCGCGGGCGCCCTGGAGTACGGCGAGAAGTACACCGCCACCGTCACGGCGACCGGTGACGACGGCAAGCCGGCCACCGCGACCAGCGCCTTCACCGTGATGGCCAAGCCCGACAAGCAGGTACGGATCACCAGCTTCCTCGGCGACAACCAGGTGGTCGGGGTGGGCATGCCGCTGATCGTCCGGTTCGGCCGGGCCATCCCCGAGGACTACCGCGACGACGTCCAGCGTCGGATGACCGTCACCACGACGCCGACGCAGGCGGGGATCTGGCACTGGTCCAGCCCCACCGAGGTCCGCTACCGCCCGAAGGAGTTCTGGCAGTCGGGCACCACCGTGTCGTACCGGGTGCAGGCCGGCGGGCTGCCGATGGGCGACGGCTGGTACGGCCGCTCCGACCTGACCGTCGACGTCAAGATCGGCCCGTCGCTGGTGATGCAGGTGGACAACAAGACCAAGCGGATGACCGTCACCAGGGACGGCAAGGTCGTCAAGACGATCCTGGTCAGCCTCGGCAAGAAGACCACCCCCTCGTCCAGCGGGACCATGGTGGTGATCGAGAAGCTCCGCAAGACGGTCTTCGACACGCTGGCGGAGCTGGGCCCCGAGGAGGGGTACCGGACGAAGATCGACTACGCCCAGCGGCTCACCTGGGGCGGCGAGTTCATCCACGCCGCGCCCTGGTCGGAGGGGAAGCAGGGCCGGGTCAACGTCTCGCACGGCTGCGTGAACGTCTCGATGGCCGACGGCAAGTGGCTCTTCGAGAACACCCGCATCGGCGACCCGATCACGGTCAAGGGCACCGAGCGCAAGCTCCAGAACGGCAACGGCTGGACCGACTGGAACATGAGCTGGGACGACTACGTCAAGGGCAGCGCCGTGCCGTACGAGGAGCCGGCGGCCACTCCGAGCCCGGAGGCCACCCCCGGCGACGAGGCTCCCAGCGTGGAACCCACCCCCTGACCGGCCGGACACGACGAAGGCCCCCTCCTCGCGGAGGGGGCCTTCGTGTCTGGGGTGACTGATGGGAATTGAACCCACGACAACCGGGACCACAACCCGGTGCTCTGCCAACTGAGCTACAGCCACCATGCCTTCCGCGCCGGTCGCCCGGGCGGTGCGGACTAATAATAGCCACACCCGGGCCGCCTCCGTCCAGCGGGTTGCGCACCGCCCGCCCGCGCGGGCCGACTCCCCGGCCTACAGCTGGGCGGCGATCCCCTTGGCGGTCTCCACGTCCGGTCCGGGCAGGGGTACGAAGATCGTCCGCCGGTAGTACTCCAGCTCGCGGATGCTCTCCCGGATGTCGGCCAGCGCCCGGTGGGCGAGGCCCTTCTGCGGCTGGCCGAAGTACACCCGGGGGTACCAGCGCCGGGTCAGCTCCTTGATCGAGGACACGTCGATCATGCGGTAGTGCAGGTGGGCGTCGAGGCGGGGCATGTCCCGGGCGATGAAACCCCGGTCGGTGGCGATCGAGTTGCCGCACAGCGGGGCGGTACGCGGGTCCTTGACGTGGCTGGTGACGTAATCCAGCACCATGTCCTCGGCCTCGGCCAGGGTGACGGTGGAGCGCCGCACCTCCTCGGTCAGCCCGGACTTGCCGTGCATCGTGGCCACGATCTCCGGCATCGCCGCCAGGGCCGCCTCGTCGGCGTGGATGACCACGTCGACCCCCTCGCCCAGCACGTTGAGGTCGGGATCGGTGACGAGCGCGGCGACCTCGATCAGCGCGTCGCCGGCGAGATCCAGCCCGGTCATCTCACAGTCGATCCAGACGAGAAGGTCAGCCACCGGGACAGACTAGCCGCAGCCCAGGTGTCGCGCCTCGGCACCGGCGGCGGAGCGGACCGCTAGGGTTTCCCCGTGCCAGCAGAACCGGTCGCGCCACCCGCCGTCGACTCCGACGACCAGGGGGGCCGGACGGTCCGTCGGGTCGTCACGGTGCTGGCGCTGGCCGCCGTGCTGCCGGCGCTCTACCTGCCCGGCATGGTGCACGACTTCTTCGACCTGAAGATCTACATGCGGGCGATGGACTGGTGGTCGTCCGGGCACCCGCTCTACGACTACGTGCAGCCGGACCGGGTCCAGGGCGAGCTGTACTTCACCTATCCACCGTTCAGCGCGCTGCTGCTGCGGCCGTTCGCGATGCTCCCGCTGGGCGTGACGATCGCCGTCTTCACCGTCCTGACCGCGATCGGGGTGATCGTGACCACCCGGTGGCTGGTCCGCCCGGTGATCGAACGGCACGGGCTGCCCCGGACGTTCACCCTCATCGTGGCGGTGCTGCTGGTGTTCGCGGTGGAGAGCACCCGGGAGACGATCACCTTCGGGCAGATCAACATGCTGCTGGTGGTGCTGATCCTGGCCGACCTGCTCTTCGCCGTACCCCGGCGGCGGCGCTGGGCCGGGGTGGGCGTCGGGCTGGCGACGGCGCTCAAGCTCTTCCCGGGCATCTTCATCGCCTACCTGCTGGTGAGCCGGCGGTGGCGGGCGGCGGTGGTGGCCAGCGTCACCGCGGCGGCGGCGACGCTGCTGGCCGCGGCGTTCGCGCCCCGGGACTCCTGGCGCTTCTGGACGCACGAGCTGTGGGCCACCAACCGGGTCGGACGCACCGACTACACCGGCAACCAGTCGTTGTTCGGGCTGCTCAGCCGGATCGACGCGCCGGCCAAACCGAACCAGCTGCTCTGGCTGGCCCTGGTCGCGGTCGTCGCCGGGTACGGCCTGTGGCGGGCGGCCCGCGCCGCCCGGGCCGGTGACGAACTCGCCGGGCTGACCCTCACCGGGCTGGTCGGCGGCCTGGTCAGCCCGATCACCTGGACCCACCACATCTACTGGTTCATCCCGGCGGTGGTGGTGCTGGTGGACGCGGCGCTGCGCGCGGACCGGGACACCGTGGCGGGGGCCCGGCGGCGCCGTCGACTGCTCGCGCTCGCGGTCGGCACGGCGTTCGTGATCATCTACGGGGTGGTGTCCTTCTTCGACTGGGGCGTGGCCCCGGCGCGTACCGACACCCCGGCGGAGTTCCTGGTGCGCAACGCCTACGTGCTGCTGGCCCTGCTGTTGCTGGTGACGCTCCCGGTGCGCCGGCGGGCGGAGCCGACCGACAGATAAGTTGCGCTAAATGGACAGATCTTCCAGTGGCCGACTTTCGCCGCTAATCTGGCGACACCTACCGCAGACGTCTGTCGGGTAGCACCGATCCCCCGGTGAGGACGGCCCTCCGCGTCGGCAGCGCGGCGGGCCGTTCGCCGTGGCGGGTCAGTCCGTACCGGCGGGCCGAGGGCTGCCGGGCACCGGTTCGGCCGTCTCCTCGGGACGCTCCGGCGGCCACGGCGGCAGGTCGGCGAGGGTGGCCGGACGGCGCGCCGGCACCGCGCCGATGGCGGCCCGGGACCGCTCGGGTGCCCCGACCGACACCAACTGCCGCTCCGGCTCGGGCGCCGCGCCGAGGCCGCTGAGCGAGCTGACGCCCAGCCGACCGGCGAGCACCGGAACCTGGTCCGGCTCGACCACGAAGACCACCTCGCGCGGGCGTACCGGGCGCAGCAGCACCAGCACCGCCAGCACGATCAGCAGGAGCCCGCCGGCCAGCGCGCCCCAGGCCACCGGGCGGAACCAGTCCGACCGCACCTCGGCCCGCAGGTCCAGGGCGAGGTCCGCGCCGCCATCGGGGCGCATCACCACCAGGCTCAACCGGCGGTCGGCCAGCTCACCCGGGGTCCACTCGACCGCGCCGATTCCCTCGCGTACCCAGAAGGGCGCGTCGAGCGGAGCGGCCGGGACCGCGCCGGCGGGCCCGGCGGTGGGCGCGGCGCCGGCGTCGGTCAACCGGACCGGCAACGGCCCGCGGGCCAGCGCGATCCGGTCGACCGTGACGTGCGGGACCGGGGCGAGCCAGCGGCGGACCTCGTCGGCGGGCGCCAAGCCGACGAAGGCCGGCCCGTCGGCGGTACGCGCCGTCAGCCGCAGCCTCGCCTCGCCGACCCGGGTGAACGGCGCCTCCGCGCGCAGCAGCGCGTCGACGTCCTGCACCACCACCGCGCGGCCCGCGCTGCGCACCGGTTCGAAGCGGGCGCTGAAGGTGCCGTCCGTGCTCGCGTGCCGGGCGACCAGACTGAGGCCGCCTCCCGCCAGCAGGGCGGGGATCCCGACGACCAACAGCAGCATTCCGACGAGCGACCGCACGAACCGCATCCGTTCCGTCTCCTTCGGTGACCGGGTACCCGGCCGACCTTACCGACGAGACCGCCGTGATCTGCGCATATCGCTCGGGACGGACAGCCGCCGGCCCGCCGGAGCGACTCCGACGGGCCGGCGGGCGGAGCGGGTCAGGCCTTCGGCGTCGCCTCTCGGCGGGTCCGGGCGAAGGCCAGTCCACCGAGGAGCAGGCCGGCCAGCCCGGCCACCAGACCGGCGATGGCCAGTCCGGTCGCCGCCCCGTCGGAGTCCTCGTCGTCGTCGTCGGTTGCGGCCTGCCCGGCCGGCGACGCCCCCGGCGTGGCCGAGGCCGACGCCGAGGCCGGGGCCAGGGTGAGCACCGGCGCCGGGTTCTCCGGCTCCTCGGCGCCGGGCGTCGGCTCCTCGATCCACCGCGCGACGTTGCCGTCGGAGTACGTCTGCAGGGTCTTGAAGACCATCCGGTCGACCTGCGGCAGCGGGCCCATCGAGACCGGGAACTCCTGGAACTGGCCCGGCTTCACCGCCGCGTCGCCGGTGGCCGTCCAGGTCAGCTTCGACACCGCCTCGGTGAGCTGGCTGCCGTGCACCTCGATCGGCGGGTCCACCTTGCGCTTCTCCACCGCCACCGTCCAGCCGGGCACCGGCATGGTGGAGACCGAGCCGACCGGCGCGTTCTCCGGCAGCACCACCTCGACCTTTGTGGTGGAGGCGGTGTCGCTCTCGTTCGGCACCCGGAAGGCGAAGCGGCCGTAGGAACCCTGCGCGGCCTCCCTGGGGTTGACGGTGACGTGCGCCGAGGCGGGCCCGGCGAAGCCGAGCACCGCCGTGGTGACGGCGGCGAGCGCGAGAGCGGCGGCGGTTGCGGGACGCCGGAGACGGATCATCTGTGGGAGAGCCCTTCTGGTTACCTGATCGGCACGGTGGCGGTCACCGTGGCCTGGTCGATGTCGGACGTGCGGGCGGTGACGCGCAGCTGCCACTCGCCGGCGCTCGGGAAGCTGATCTCCCCGGTCACGTGGTTGTCGGTCAGCGGCAGCAGCGGGATGTCGATCGGCTCGATGCCCGCCGACGGCAGCGCGGCGGTCACCTTCCACTCGGCCACCGGCTGCGGCCGGTTGTCCCTGGTGTACGCGTACAGGTGCAGCGAGTTGTTGCCCCGCTCGGCCGGATCCAGCTCCACCTGCAGCGAGTAGATCGGGCTGGTCAGCGTGGTGGAGAAGAAGCCGGCGGGGGCGCCGGCCACGTCATCGGCGGCCACCCGGGCCGGGGTGGTCTGCACCAGGCTGGCCGTCACCCCGAGCACCACCGCGGTGATCGCCAGCTCGGCCCAGATGGCCCGCCGCACCGGCACCGGACGCTGCGCGGCGGTCCGCCGCCGCACCAGCCACCGGGAGTACGCGGCCACCGCCACCACCAGCACGAACAGCCCCACCTTGGCCAGCAGCAGCCGGCCGTACGTGGTGTCGACGAGGGGCCGCACGCCGCCCACCTCGATCAGCCCCTGCACGATCCCGGCGAGCAGCAGCGCCGCCACCGCCAGCGCCGCCCAGCGGGACCAGATCGGCAGGATCGCCCCCAGCTCCCGCTCGTCGGCGCGGCGCAGCAGGAAGACCGCCAGCATCACCAGCCCGCCCAGCCAGACCGCCATGCTGCCCAGGTGCACCGCGTCGACGGCCACCGACACGGCCGGCGCCGGGGAGGCCGCCGGGTGCCCGGCCAGCGGCCAGGTGAACAGCCCCGCCCCGCCCAGCACGGCCAGGATGAGCGCGTCACTACGACCCACCGGGCCGCGGGTCAGCGGGCGCAGCAGGAACGCCGCCGCCGCGAGCAGACCCAGGCGGACCAGGTGCGCGGTGCCGTACGTGCTGCCGAGCATCTCGCTGAAGCCGGCCCCGGTGACGTCGGTCAGCCCACCCCCGGCGGTGTACGGCACCTGCAACCACAGCTCGGCCAGGGTGGCCAGCGCGAGCAGCCCGACTCCCGCCCAGGCGAGCCGGGCCGGGCCCCGCCGGGACAGCCGGTGCGGCCAGAGGGCGGCGAGCACCAGCGCCGGACCCACCACCAGCAGCAGGCCCACGTAGCCCAGGTACTTCGCCACCTTGACCGCGTTCTCCACCACCGGGTTCGCCCGGCTCTCCGCCCCCGAGTCGGTGGGGGGCGTCGAGGGCGCGCCGACCGAGTAGGTGAAGGCGCCGGAGACCGGGTGACTGTCGGCGGAGATCACCCGGTAGCTCACCAGGTAGGTGCCGCGCGGCCCGGACGGGTCCACCGGCACGGTCACCAGCGCACCCTCGAAGGTGGGCTCGCCCCGGTCGGCCCGGGAGCCGTCCGGGGCGATCACCCGGATCTTGCCGGTGACCTTGCGCACCGACTCGCTGAAGGTCAGCACCACCTCGGCCGGGGCGCTCGGCACCACCGCCGAGGCGACCGGGCTGCTGCTGGCCAGCACGGCGTGGGCGCTGGCCGGGGCGGCCGGGGCGAGCAGCAGCGCGACGAGGGTGACCAGCAGGCCGGCGGCGGTACCCAGCCGCGCGAACCAACGACGATCGACGACGTTCATGCCGGCCATGCTCGCCGACGCGACGCCCCTGCGCCGACCCGACCTCGTACCGGCGCCGGACCGGTCCGACCCCGGCGGGGCGGCGGCGGGCGGCCCCGGGACGGTCGGCCTCACCCGCGCCCCGCCACGACCGCGCGCGACCAGGGCCGGTCGGCCTCGCCGCTGACCCGGCCGAGCGCCCAGAGCAGGCCGGCCTGCACCACGGCGGCCAGGTGGCCGACCTCGTGCACCAGGGCGGTGGTGGAGTTGGCGATGTCGACCACGCTGGTGCCGGCCAGGCAGAGCGCCAGCACCAGCGCCACCGGCAGGAACGCCCGGGCCCGCTCCGGTCGCCACGCGGCCAGCGCGAAACCCACCGCGAGGGCCACGTCGAAGGAGGCCATCTCCCGGCTGGTGTGCGGGTCGGCGGCCACGCCGAGCCCGGCCAGCAGGATCGGCAGCGCGATGGCGAGCTGGGCCACCGCGGCCACCGCCACCGCGACCCGCAGCACCTGACGACGGGCGGCCCGGACGGCCGCCGGTGAACGCGCGGCCAGCACCGGGTCGGCGGCGACCGCCGCCAGCACCCGGGCCGTCAGGTCCGGCACCTGCACGGAGCGGACCCGGGTGAGCCGGGTCACCTGCTCGGCGCGGGCCAGCCAGGACCGGCAGTCGGGGCAGGAAGCGGTGTGCGCGTCCAGCGCCGCGGCCGGTGCCTGCGGATCCTCGCCGTCCAGCCGCGCCGACAGCGCCACGCGTACGTCGTCGCACTTCATGAGCAGGTAGTCGGGTGGTGGGGCGGGAAAGTTCCCGACGTGGGCCGGGCCATAGAAAGGGCCGAACGACCCTGCTCGCCCCGGGTACGCCGCGTAACCTCGGGTGACGTGATCCCCGCCCCGCGCGACACCACCGCCGGCCGCCCCGACGCGGCACCCGGCACTGCGCGCGACACGGCGACGCACTGGGCGTTGCGCGCCCGCGACGGTGATCCCCCCGCCCAGGCCGCCTTCGTCCGGGCCACCCAGGCCGAGGTGTGGCGGTTCACCGCCGCCCTGGTCGACCCGGACACCGCCGACGACCTCACCCAGGAGACCTACCTGCGGGCGTTCCGGGCGCTGGCCGGCTTCGAGGGGCGCGCCAGCGCGCGTACCTGGCTGCTCGGCATCGCCCGGCGGGCCTGCGCCGACCATCTGCGCACCGTCGTCCGGCGGCGCCGGCTCGACGAGCGGCTCGCCGCCGACGCCCACACCGGCCGCCCGCACCCCGACCCGGCCGGGCACCTCGGCGCCGCCGACCTGGTCCGCCGGCTGCCGGCCGAGCGCCGCGAGGCGTTCGTGCTGACCCAGCTGCTCGGCCTCTCGTACGCCGAGGCGGCCGCCGTGGCCGGGGTGCCCGTCGGCACCATCCGCTCCCGGGTGGCCCGCGCCCGGCACGACCTGGTCGACGCGGTCGGCGACGCGCTGGCCGGCTGAACGGTGGAACCAATCGGCCGGACGCGACGACCAATGATCGTGACCGCACCCCGCATCCGGGCCGCCCGCTGGCCCGCCGTCCGCCCCTGGATCGGCCTGGCCGCCCGGCTCGGCCTGGCCACGGTCTGGCTCGTCGCCGGCGCCGCCAAGGTCGGTGACCTCGCCGCCTCCGGGCGCGCGGTCAACGCGTACCAGCTGCTGCCGTACGACGTGGCCATGGTGGTCGGCGCGGCGCTGCCCTTCGTGGAGCTGGCGCTCGGCGCGATCCTGCTGCTCGGCCTGGCCACCCGGCTCGCCGCCGGCGTCTCCGCCGCGCTGCTGGTGGTCTTCGTCACCGGCATCGTCTCGGCCTGGAGCCGCGGGCTGGCCATCGACTGCGGCTGCTTCGGCAGCGGCGGCCAGCTCGCCGCCGGGCAGGCCCCGAGCTACCTCCCGGAGATCCTCCGGGACCTGGGATTCCTGGCGCTGGCCGGGTTCCTGCTGATCTGGCCCCGCACCCTCGTCTCGGTGGACGGCTGGCTGACGGGCGAACCCGCCGTGGAGGACGACGATGAGTAGCCGCAAGGGGCAGCGCGACGCCGCCCGGGTGGTCCGCGAGCAACTGGCCCGGGAGAGCCGGCGCAGGCGCACGCTCTGGGCGTCCGTCGCCGCGGTCGTCGTGCTGGTGATCGCCGGCCTGATCGGCTGGAGCGTCTGGTCCAGCCAGCGCGCCGACAAGTTCACCGCGCCGCCCGGCGCCAACGACGCCGGGACCGGCATCGTGATCGGCGGCGGTCCGGTCACCATCGACCTCTACGAGGACTACCTCTGCCCGGCCTGCAAGCAGTTCCAGCAGGTCAGCGGCGCCACCATCGACCAGCTGGTGAAGGACGGCAAGGCCCGGGTGGTCTTCCATCCGGTGGCCTACCTGAACCGTTACTCCACCACGGAATACTCCACCCGCTCGTCGGCCGCCTCCGGCTGCGCCGCCCAGGGCGGCAAGTTCAAGGAGTTCACCGACGCGCTCTTCGCGCGGCAGCCACCGGAGGGCAGCGCCGGGCTCAGCAACGACGAGCTGATCGACATCGGCGCGGGCGTCGGCCTGAACCGGGACGAGTTCGGCTCCTGCGTGAAGGACGGGACGTACAAGCCGTGGACCGAGAAGGTGACCGAGGATGCCAGCAGGTCCGGCGTCACCGGCACGCCGACCATCAAGGTCAACGGCAGGGAGGTCGCCGACCGCACCCCGGCCGGGATCACCGCGGCCGTGGAGGCGGCCGGCAAGTGATCCTCGCCCTGCTCCGCCGGGCCGGCCTGGTCGCCACGGCCGCGCTGCTCACCCTGCTCGCCCTCGCCACGCCGGCCGCCGCGCACGGCGCGGACGCCCCCGACGGCACCGACTACCGCACCGAGGCGACCGGCCTCGCCCCGGCCCGGCCCGGTTTGACGGTACGGGCCGTCGAGGCGGGCGCCCGGCTGGAGCTGGTCAACCGCACCGGCCGGGACGTCGAGGTGATCGGCTACTCGGGTGAGCCGTACCTGCGGGTGGGGCCGGGCGGGGCGTACGAGAACAGCCGCTCCCCGGCGACGTACCTGAACCGGACGCTGGCCGGCGACACCACGCTGCCGCCCGAGGCGGACCCGGCCGCGCCGCCGCAGTGGCGGCGGATCGCCGACGAGCCGCGGGTGCGCTGGCACGACCAGCGGACCCAGTGGCGGGAGTCCGGGCCGCCGGCCCAGGCCGTCGCCGACCCGAACCGGACGCACCGGGTACGCGACTGGGCCGTGCCGGTCCGCGACGGCGGTGAGCAGGTGGCGATCCGGGGCACCCTGGACTGGGTGCCGCCGCCGGACCCGTACCCCTGGTGGGTGGCCGCCACGCTCGGCTTCCTGGCCGTCGCGGCGGCGGGGCTGCTGCCGGCCGGCTCGATCGCCGGGGACCGCGCGCTGCGCGCGGTCGGGGCGCTGCTGGCGCTCGGCGGCGCGGCGGCGGTGGTCCTGGTGGTCGGGCGGGAGCTGGACGCCGGCGCGGAGGGCGTCGGCGGGGTGCTGGGCGGGCTGCTCAGCGGGCAGATCTGGCCACTGCTCACCGGGCTCGGGGCGATCGCCGCGGGCGGCTACGCGCTGGCCCGCCGGCCGGCCGCGGCCGACTTCGCGCTGGCGCTGTCCGGCGCCTGCCTGGCGCTCTTCGCCGGCGTCGCCAACCTCGGCGTCCTCTCCCGCGCGGTCGCCCCCGCCCCCTGGCCGGGGCAGTACGCCCGGCTGCTGCTCCTGGCGGTCCTGGTCGGCGGGGCCGGCGCGGTCGGCGCGGGGATCCTTCGCCTGCACGCCGCCTCCCGCACCGCCCCGGCGGCAACGACCCACACCGAAGTCCCCGCCTGACCGCGCCCGTCCTTCCGGTCCCTGGCCTTGCCCGGCCCGGTCCGCATCGCGCGGCGGGCGCGGCTGCCGGCCGCTGATCGACTCCGGGCGGACGTGAACACGGGCCGGTCATCGACTCCACGCGGACGTCAACGCCGGCCGGTGATCGACTCCGTTTGCGGCGTGTGGCGGTGTCTCGGCGCGGGGAGGCCGCGACACGCCGCAAACGGAGTGGATCAAACTGGACCACGCCGGGTGCCCGACTCCCGGTCGGAATCACGGCGGGGGGCGTCAGGGGCGGGGCAGGGAGTGCGGGGTGAAGCCGTAGGGCAGTTCGAGCCGGTGCCGGGCCAGGAGGTCGGCGTCGCCGAGGATCTCCGGGGTGGGGGCGTCGGCGACGATGCGGCCGGCGTCCAGGATGACCGCGCGCTCGCAGAGTTCCGCCGCGTACGGCAGGTCGTGGGTCACCATCAGCAGGGTCACCGGCAGGCCGCGCAGGATCTCCGCCAGTTCCCGCCGGGCGGCCGGGTCGAGGTTGGACGAAGGCTCGTCGAGCACCAGGATCTCCGGGCGCATGGCCAGCACGGTGGCCACCGCCACCCGACGCCGCTGGCCGAAGGAGAGGTGGTGCGGGGCGCGGTCGCGGTGCTCGCTCATCTTCACCGCCGCCAGGGCCTCGTCGACCCGCTCGGCCAGCTCCGCCCCGCGCAGCCCCAGGTTCGCCGGACCGAACGCCACGTCCTCGGCCACCGTGGGCAGGAAGAGCTGGTCGTCCGGGTCCTGGAAGACGATGCCCACCCGGCGCCGGACCTCGGCCAGCTCGGCCCGGTCCCGGCTGATCGTGAGCCCGCCGACGCTGACCGTCCCCTCGGTCGGGGTGAGGATGCCGTTGAGGTGCAGCACCAGGGTGGTCTTGCCGGCGCCGTTCGGGCCGAGCAGCGCCACCCGCTCGCCGCGCGGCACCGTCAGGTCCACCCCGTCGAGGGCGAGGTGACCGTCCGGGTACGCGTACCGGACGCCGCGGACGTCCAGAGAGACAGCGGTCTGCACGTACCCGATCATGTCAGGACGACGGCGGTGGCGGCGATGAAGACGGCCGCCAGCGGCACGGTCGCCGCGGCCAGCCACTGCCCGGCGCTCGCCGCGCCCGCGCCCTGCCAGACCGCCGGCATCCGCCCGGAGTAGCCCCGCGACACCATCGCCAGGTAGACCCGCTCGCCGCGCTCGAAGGCGCGCAGGAACAGCGCCCCCACGCCGGCGGCGAAGCCGCGCAGCTGCCACAGGAAGCGCGGGTCGTCACCCCGGGACACCCGGGCCACCCGCATCCGGCGGGCCTCGCCGACCAGCACGTCCAGGTAGCGCAGCATGAACGTGGCGATCTGGGTGAGGATCTGCGGGCAGCGCAGCCGGTCCAGGCCGAGGATCAGGTCACGGGTCGTCGTGGTCCCGGCCAGCAGGAGCGACGCAAGTACGCCCAGGGTGCCCTTGGCGAGGATGTTCCAGCCGCCGTAGAGGCCGTCGACGGAGAGGCTGAGCCCGGCGACGGGCACCCGCTCCCCCGCGCCCAGGAACGGCAGCGCGAACGCGAACAGCACGAACGGCAGCTCGATCGTGGCGCGCAGCAGCAGCCAGCGCAGCCCGACCCGGGCCAGCACGGCGACCCCGGTGACCAGCAGGGCGTACCCGCCGAAGGCCCAGAACGCCTCGCGCGGGGTGGCCACCACGGCGAGCGTGAAGAGCACCATCGCCGCGATCTTGACCTCGGGGGCCAGCCGGTGCACCGGTGAGGCCGCGTCCCGGTAGAGCACGTGCGCGTGTCCCGCGCCCATCCGCGTACCCCTTGCTCAGCCCGCGGTGCCGGCGGGCTGCCGGTCCTCGCGCGGGGCGTCGTCGGCGTCGTCCGGGCGGGCCGGGCCACGCCGACGCAGCAGCCAGAAGACGCCACCGCCGACGGCGAAGGTCAGCAGCACGCCGAGCACCCCGGACAGGCCGGTGGAGAGGAAGCCGTTGTCCACTCCCCGGATGCCGTAGTCGGCCAGCGGGCTGTCGGCCAGCTCGTGGTCCTTCGCCTGCTGGGCCGGGCAGGAGCCACCGGTGATCTCACCGTCGGCGTCGACCGTGCAGCCCTTGAGCAGGGACGAGTCCAGCCCGTCCGGGTGCGACGAGGCGTAGTTGCTGGCCACGCCGGCGAGCAGCAGCGCCACCAGCAGGCCGACGGCCACGAAACCCCAGGAACGCTTCCTCACCGGACACCTCCGACGGCCGGGACGGACGCCGGCGTCGCCGGCTTCAGGGCGCGCAGCGCGTACACCAGGTCGGGCCGGACCTTGGCGACGGTGACCACGGTGGTCGCGGTGATCAGGCCTTCGCCGATGCCGATCAGCAGGTGGACCCCGGCCATCGTGCCGGCCAGGCCGGTGATGTTGCCGCCCAGGTCGGTGGTGCCGCCCAGCCAGTACTGGAAGACGAAGCCCTGGGCCGCCACCACCACGCTGAGCAGCGCGGAGACGAACGCGGTCACCCCGAGCCCGGCCGGCGTGCGGGGCAGCACCCGCAGCAGCCCGGCGATCAGCAGGTACGCCGCGGCGGTGCCGAGGATCGCCATGTTGGTGATGTTCAGGCCGAGCATCGCGACGCCGCCGTCGCCGAAGACCAGCGCCTGCACGACCAGCACCACCGCCACGCAGAGCGCGCCCACCCAGGGACCGACCAGCAGCGCGGCGAGCGCGCCGCCGAGCAGGTGGCCGCTCACCCCGGCGGTGAAGATCGGGAAGTTGAGCATCTGGACGGCGAAGATGAAGGCGGCGACCAGGCCGGCCATCGGGGCCAGCCGGTCGTCCAGGTCGCGCCGGCTGCGCAGCACGCAGAAGGTCAGCGCGGCGAGCGCGACGGCCGCGAAGATCCCCGCCACGGGACCGTTGATGATCCCGTTCGAGATGTGCATCGCCAGGGTGTCCACACCGCGCAGCCTATTTGGCAGGCCATGTTGTTGCCAAGACTTGGCAACAAGCCATGGTCTTGATCACCACGCGGCCCGGCGCGCGTCGCCCGACGCCGTCCCGGACGGCGGTAAGGTCGCTGCCATGACCGCGCCCGACCGCCTCAACCCCGGCGACCCCGCCCCCGACTTCACCCTGCCGACCGACACCGGCGAGACGCTCTCCCTGGCCGGCCTGCGCGGCCGCCGGGTCATCCTGTACGCCTACCCGGCCGCGATGACCCCCGGCTGCACCAAGCAGGCCTGCGACTTCCGCGACTCGCTCGCCTCGCTCCAGGCCGCCGGCTACGAGGTCGTCGGCATCTCGCCGGACAAGCCGGAGAAGCTGGCGAAGTTCCGCGAGCGCGACGCCATCACCTTCCCGCTGGTCGCCGACGCCGACAAGGCGGTGCTCACCGCATACGGCGCGTACGGCGAGAAGCAGATGTACGGCCGGACGGTGACCGGGGTGATCCGCTCCACGTTCGTCATCGACCCGGACGGGAAGATCGAGCGGGCGTTCTACAACGTCAAGGCCACCGGGCACGTGGCGAAGCTGCGGCGGGACCTCGGCCTCGACTGAGGCTGTCACACCCGGCCGCTACGGTCCGTGCGTGGTCCGATACAAGTACACGCCGGAAATGCTGGCGGAGGCGGCGGCGCAGGCCCGGAGCGTCACCGACGTGCTACGGCTGCTCGGCGTGCGTCTGAGCGGTGGCTCACACGCGCACATCAGCCGGCAACTCAAGCGCTTCGGTATCGATACGTCCCACTTCGCCCAGGTGCACAACAAGGGCGGCCGGGGAATCCGCACACCCCTACCGCAGCAGTTGGTCAAGCGTCCCACCGGCAGCCGGAGGGTTCCAGGCTGGCGCCTCAAGCGGGCGCTGGCGGCCATCGGGCTGCCGGAGGAATGCGAGGCCTGCGGTGTCGGCAGCACATGGCAGAACGCCCCGCTGACCCTGCACGTCGACCACATCAACGGCGACTTCCTCGACAATCGCGCGCACAACCTGCGGCTACTCTGCCCGAACTGCCACAGCCAGACCGCCACCTACGCCGGCTCCCGCAGGCCGGCTGTGGTCGAGCCGGATGTGGTCTACGATCCGGAGGCTGTGACACCGACCGGCTACCCGATCGGCAGACGTCTTCGCCGTCGGCCGGAATGGCCGTGGAAGCTGCCGGTGTACACGGTGAAGGGGCCGTAGCCCAATTTGGCAGGAGGCATACGGTTTAGGTCCGTACCAGTGCGGGTTCGAGTCCCGTCGGCCCTACTCAACCCTGACGGACAGCAACGGCTGAGACTGTCAGGCGCGTCACCATCGCGGGCTCACGCCGCGCCGGTTCGTCAGGATTGCCGGCGTGAGTCTGCGCTTCGTCCTCGACCCCGATCTCACCCCCGACCTGCGCGAGCGGATCGTCGACCTCTGGGTCGACGTCACCAACGCCGGCGGCGCGGTCGGCTTCGTCGCCCCGGTCAGCGCCGCCGAGGTCCGTCCGGTCGCCGAGCGGACCCTCGCCGACATCACCGACGGGCCGGACCGGCTGCTCGTCGGGTACGAGGACGACCGCCTCGTCGCGGTGCTGATCTTCGCGGACAACCGGTTCCACCTGAAGACGCACTGGGGCATCCTCAAGCGGGTGATGGTCCACCCGGACACCCAGGGCCGGGGCTACGGCCTCGACCTGATGCGGGAGGCGGCGCGCCGCGCCCCGGAGCTGGGCTGGCGGGCGCTGCACGTGACGGTGCGGGGCGGGCTCGGCCTGGAGACGTTCTACGCCCGGCTCGGCTACCGGGAGATCGGGCGGCTGCCGGGCGCGCTGCGGGTGGCCCCCGGCGACGACCGCGACGAGATCCTCATGTGGCGGGACCTGGACGAGCCGGCGGGCTGACGGTCAGTTGCCGCAACCGGCCGCACGGGTGGGGTCCACCGGCGCCACCGCCGCGTCGAGCACGGCCGGCGGGGAGGCGGCCGCCGCGAGGCTCGGCGACGCCGACACCGACGGGGATGCCGTCCGGCTGGGGCGCGCCGACGGCGACCGCGCCGGCGTGGTGGCCCTGGCGGGGGCGGCACCGCCGTACATCCTGACCGTGCTGCGCTGCACCTGGCCGGGCGCCATCCGGTGTAGTCCTGCCGCGTCGCGCCAGGCGCCGGAGCTGCCCTGCCGCACCTCGACCGAGCGCAGCGGGTTGCCGTGCTGGCCGACGAGCACGGCGAACCACCACTGCGAGGCGCCCTCCTTGATCCGGAAGGTCAGCGGGCCGGGCAGCGGCGGGTCGACCACCGCGCGGTAGCTGATCCCGACGACGCCCTGCACCGGGTCGGCGATCTCGGCGAACCCCTCCCGGGACAGGTCGAGGTGACCGGGTTCGCACTCCGGGCACTGGTCCATGACCAGCACCCGGACGGTCCCGCGCGGACCGGTGACGTCGAGGAAGCCACCGCAGGCGGCGCCGGCCGCGTACTCGGACGGGCCGAGGGCGACGTAGCGGCGGTTGGCCGGCGCGGACGGGTAGGAGCAGTTGCCGCCCGCGCCCTTCGAGTCGTAGAAGGTGGCCTTTCCCTTGTGGACGGTGCCGCCGGCGGGCGGCGCGGCGGACGCCAGAGGTGCGGCGCAGGCGGGTGCGGCGCCGGAGCGCAGGGCGAGGCTGAGCCCCAGCACGGTGGCGAGCGCCGCGACGCCGCCGGCGGCCAGCCAGCGGGTACGGGCGGAGCGGGGGGCCCGGCGGCGGCCCGCCGTGGGACGGGGGGCGGGGTCGCCGGGAGCGCTGCCGTCGGTCACGCCGGTCGATGTTGCCGGACCGGCACGCCGGGCGACAAGCCGGCTAAGCGAAAGCTAAGCCGGCCGCCCCAACGCCCGGAGCGCCCTCACCAGGCCGCGCCGATGCCGTCGCCGGGATACCAGTGGTCGCGCGGGGTCTCCCGGTAGGCGAGGAAGCGCCGGCCGGTGCGTTCGGCGTGGGCGGCGAGCACGTCGGTGTGGGTGACGTTGTCGGTGAGCAGCATCGCGCCGGGGGCGAGCTTCGGCTCGACCGCCTCGAACTCGCGCTTCTCGTGGGCCCGGCTGTGGTCGCTGTCGTGCAGGAACAGGTCGACGGGCCGGTCCAGGGCGGCGATGGAGGCGATGGAGTCGCCGATGACCAGGTCGACCACGTCGGACCAGGGTGCGGTGCGGGCGAGGTAGCCGGCCTCGGGGTTGATGTCCAGCGAGGTGAGCCGCCCGGGGTGCCCGTCGGCGGCGTTGCGCAGCAGGGCGGCGGCGAGCACGCAACTGCCCAGCCCCTTGTCGACGCCGGTCTCGACAACGTGGCTGGGCCGGGTGGCGCGGACGATGGCGTACCAGCCGACGCGCCGGGCGTACCGGACCTGCTTGTCGGCCAGGCCGCGGCGGGCGGCGCCGGCGGTGGCCCGCTCGATGTGGCCGCGCAGCGTGTCGTCGGACTCGATCTCCTCGACGTACGCGCGGACCTGCTTGACGGGCGTGTCGCAGACGACGCTGACGAACCAGGTCAGGTGCTGGCGGCTCAGCTTGGTCAGCTCGTAGGTGTAGTTGTGGTGCTCGCGGGAGGTGAACAGCCAACGGGCGGAGGTGCGGATGACCCTGGCGTCGTGCCGGGCGACGCGGCGGAGCCGCTTCGGGAAGGCGGCGACCGGTGCGAGGCGGGTGCGGGCGATGGCCCGGCGAAGCGTCGTTGCGTCCACGCCGAGGTTCTACCAGGTGAAGGTGAAGAGTGGCGAGGAAAGTTTTGGATTCACCGACCGGGTGGTCGGGGCTGACCGTCCGGACGAGGGTCCCCGGCGGCAAAGGTGAGTCAGTAGCATCGCGGCCATGTCAGATCGCCAGCAGCTCGTGGATTCCGAACCGGTCGAGCCAGTCGACGCAGGTGTCGATGTGGAGAACCCGGCACGGCCACGTCGCCGTCGTCGTCGGATCGTGCTGACGACGCTGCTGGTGCTGGCGTTGCTGAGTGCCGGTGGCGTCGGTGCGGGTGCGTTCTATCTGCGCTCGGTGGAGAAGGACATCGACCGGGTGGACGCCTTCACCGAGGTGCCGCAGGAGAACCGTCCGCCGGTGGTGGCCAAGGACGCGATGAACATCATGATCCTGGGCAGCGACTCGCGTGATCCGGAGAAGACCACCGGTTCGCGTACCGACACGATCATCCTGGCCCACCTGCCGAAGGACCGGAAGAGCGCTCAGCTCATCTCGATTCCTCGGGATACCTGGGTGCGGGTGCCGCGCTCCAAGGACGGTCAGCACGGTGGCCGGGAGGCCAAGATCAACGCCGCCTACGCCTGGGGCGGGATTCCGCTGATGGTGCAGACCGTCGAGGAGTTCACCAAGGTCCGCGTGGACCACGTGGCGGTGGTCGACTTCGCCGGGTTCACGGACATCATCGACGCCCTGGGCGGCGTGGACATCTACTCGGACAAGACGTTCACCTCGATCCACCCACCGTTCCGCACGTTCCAGCAAGGCATGCAGAAGATGGACGGCGAGACGGCGCTGGACTACTCACGGCAGCGCAAGCAGTTCGCGGACGGGGACTTCGCCCGGATTCGCCACCAGCAGCAGGTGATCAAGGCGATCCTGGACAAAGCGGCCTCCGGCGGCATCCTTACGAGCCCCGGCAAGCTGAACGACTTCGTCAAGGCCTCCTCGGCAGCCGTCTCGGTCGACGAGGGAATGTCGCTGTTGGACATGGCGACCGACCTGCGCGGGTTGCGCGGCGGCAACCTCGCCTTCTTCACCAGCCCCACCAGGGGCACGGGCCAGGTGGGCACCGAAAGCGTTGTCTTCGCCGACACCGACAAGGTGCGGTCCTTCTACGATGCCGTCCGCCGGGACGCGGTGCCGGAGATCGTGGCCGCCAGAAAGTAGGACATCGGACTGCCTGGTCGGCCCTGGTGACGCAACGAACCACTTCATATCCTGCGTGCGCCCCGGTGGCCCCTCATGCGCGGCCCGGGCAGCACGGGGGAAGGACGACCATGCCAAGCCAACCGTCAACGGTTCAACCCAGTACGGCGGCGACGCACGACGACGACGCGCCGCATCGCGTCGCGGCTGAAGGTGACGAGCACAGCCGCGGTGGCATGCCCACGATCCCGCCCGCCGCAGGCCCGGGAAGCCACGGCGACGGCACCGGCCGGCTGGGGCTGGATGCGACCACAGTGCTACCGTACGCCGGCTCCCGCGCCTCGCGGCGCACCCGGGGCCTGCGCGCCTGGATGATGACGGCCCCCGTGGACATCGCCGCGCTGCTCGCGCCGCTGCTGGTCACCCACCATAACTGGCGCGGCACACTGGTCATGGCCGGCCTCACCGTTGCCTTCTTCGCCGCCGGCGGGCTCTACCACGCGCGGCGGCACGTGAGCATCCTCGACGAACTGCCCAGCCTCTGCGGCCGGTTGCTGGCCTCCGCCGCGGTCGTCGCCATGGTCGCAGCCCTGCGCCACGAGTCCGCGGAATACCTAATCGGTTTCACCCGCGGAGTGGGCATGTCCGCCGGGCTGGTCGTCATCGGGCGGGCGCTCACCCGGGAGATCGCCACCATCGCCCGCAAGCGCCGGTGGGTGGAGCACAACGCGATCATCATCGGAAGCGGGCCGACCTCGGTGGAACTCGCCCGCCTGCTACGCCGCTACCCCCAGTACGGCCTGCGTTTCGTCGGCTGCGTGGACAGTCCGTCCCGTGAGGCTCCGCCGGCGCATCCGCTGATCGGCGGCCTGCACGAACTCGAACAACTGGTCGCCATCGTCGAGTGCGACGTGCTCATCGTCGCCGACCCGGACTGTCCGGAGCCGCTGCTGATGGAGGTCCTCCGCCGGCCGGCGAACGCCAGCTGCGACCTGTGGGCGGTGCCCCGGCTGTGGGGCTCCCGTTCGCACGGCGACCACATCGGCGCCATCCCGATCGTCAAGGTCGGCGACACCACCCTCTCCGGACCACGGTGGGCACTCAAGCGGGCCTCGGACGTGGCCTTCGCCGTGGTTGCGCTCGTGGTGCTCAGCCCGGTGCTGCTGCTCTGCGCGATCGCCGTGTTCGTCGACGGTGGACGCGGCATCTTCTTCCGGCAGGAAAGGATCGGCCGGCACGGCAAGCCCTTCAACATCGTCAAGTTTCGGTCGATGCGACCGGTGGACCAGCACGAGTCGCAGACGAACTGGTCCATCGCACACGACCAACGGCTCCGGCCGATCGGACGTTTCCTGCGTCGTACGTCCCTCGACGAGCTGCCGCAGCTGTGGAACATCCTGCGCGGCGACATGAGCGTGGTGGGGCCCAGGCCGGAGCGCCCGTACTTCGTGGAGAAGTTCTCCGCCGAATACCCGAACTACGCGATGCGCCACCGGGTTCCGGTGGGGCTCACCGGGCTGGCGCAGGTCAGCGGCTTGCGCGGGGACACGCCGATTTCCGACCGCGCCCGGTTCGACAACTACTACATCGAGAACTGGTCGCTGTGGCTGGACGCCAAGGTGCTGCTGCGCACGGTGGCCGAGGTGTTCCGCGGCGGCGGCCGCTGAGCCGGGAACCCCGACCCACCCGACGCCGTCGGATGGGACTGGCAGCAGCACGCCCAGCAACGGACCGCACCCTGAACCCTTGGAGATCCCATGCCGGACGTCTCGGTCGTCATCCCGACCACGGGTAGGCCCAGCGTCGCCGAGGCCGTGCGGTCGGCTCGCGCGCAGCGCGGGATGTCCGTGCACGTGGTGGTCGTCTGCGACCTGCCCGACGTGCCGGCGACCGTGCGGGACCTGGGCGGGGAGGTGGACGAGGTGGTGTGCACCGGCGGTGGGCGGCGAGGTTCGTACGCCCGCAACCTGGGAGTCGCCCACGCCGCCCCGGGCAGCCACGTGGCCTTCCTGGACGATGACGACGCCTGGCTTCCCGACAAGCTCGCGGTCCAGGTGCCCGTCCTGGAACGCCTGGCCGCGCAGGGCTGGTTGCCCGTGGTGTCGTCCCGGATCCTGCAACGCAGGGACGGTGGCCTACCCCTGCCCACCGCCGCGCCGGCCACCCTGATCGCCGACGGCACCCTCCCGGAGGACTACCTCTTCCAGCGGCGTCGCCTCGGCGTGGGTCGGCAGTCACTGCCCACGTCGACCCTGCTGACGACCCGGGAACTCGCCACCACCTGCCGGTGGGACGAAACACTTCCCCGCCACCAGGACTGGGACTGGTTGATCCGCGCCGCCCGGATCCCCGGTGCCAGGATCACGCAGGTCGAGCAGGCCACCGCGATCTACACCGTGGGCAGCCCGGGATCGATCTCGGCGCGGGCGGACTGGCGGACGTCCTGGGAGTGGGCCAGGCGCTGGGAGGGAGTGTGGGCCCGGCAGACCTTCTCCGACTTCGTCGCGGCACAGACCCTGCGCTACGCCCTCCAGGCGCGGGACTGGGAGGGCGTCCGCGAGATGACCCGGGCGATCCGGCGAAGCGCGCCTCCCTCGGCCCCCAACGCCGCGCTGGCAGCAATCGGTATCGTGCCCCGTGCCGCTCTGGAGCGCGTCGCGATGCGAGGGTCGCGGCCGGTCGCCGACTCCCCCAGTCCTCGGCCCACGGACGGAGTCCGCTGATGCGCCTGCACTTCGTACTCCCCCAGCTGGAGCCGCTCTACGGCATGGAGCGCGCCGCCGTGCTGCTGATGCGCGGGCTGCGGGCGCACGGCGTGACGGTCTCCGCGACGGTCCTGTCACGGGCCGTCCCGCCGGGCCTCGACGACCTCGACATCGACCATCTCGGCGTGGGTACCCGGATCACCCGCCTGGTGGAGGCGGTTCCACCGCTGCGCCGGCGGATCCGGGCCCTGCCTCCGGACGTGGAAGTCGTGTCCAGCGGACTCTGGGGCACCGTCCCGGTCGGCGCCGCGTTGGCAGGGTCCGGCCGCAGCTTCCTGGCCTGGGAACATTCGCTGCTGCCGGAGCGGCTCCGCATCGACCGGCGGGTCCGCACGCTCGCCCGGATGACCCGGCTCGGGGCGCTGCGCCCGCGGCTGGTCATCGCGGTCTCCGACGGCGTGGCCCGGACGGTACGGCAGCTCACGCCCGGGCAGCCGGTCGTCACGATCACCAACCCGGTCCCGCTCGCCGGGTTCGTCGCCCCCCGCGAGGTCGCCGACCGGACACGCATCGCTCTGCTCACCACCGCCGCCTTCCGCCCGTACAAGAACCACGGCTGTGCGCTGTCGGCGCTGGCCGCTCTGCCGGAGAACTACCACCTGACCCTCGCCGGTGACGGTGAGGAGCGGCAGATGCTGGAGAACCGGGCCCACGAACTCGGGCTCGAGCACCGGACCACGTTCCTGGGACGGGTGCCGGGGGTTGCGGGGCTCCTCGCGGAGGCGGACCTGCTGGTGCACCCGTCCCGCGCCGAGACCTTCGGGTTCAGCCTGGTCGAGGCGGCCGAGGCCGGCCTGCCCGTCGCCACCCTCCCGATGCCCGCGATGGACGAACTGATCCCGAACCTGGTGCCCGGCACGCTGGCCACCGA
The DNA here is from genome assembly GCF_052068055.1 of Micromonospora sp. L32. Lineage (NCBI taxonomy): Bacteria > Bacillati > Actinomycetota > Actinomycetes > Micromonosporales > Micromonosporaceae > Micromonospora > Micromonospora sp. L32. The sequence continues at coordinate 545,981 of NZ_JBQHDD010000003.1, forward strand.
ACCGACGCCGGAGGGGCTCGCCGACGCGATCCTGCGGATGACCGGTGATGAGCGTCCGACCCGCGCCGACTTCGAGAAGGCGTGGCGAGCCCGGTGCGCGGCCCTCGACCCCGCCGAGGTGAGCCGCCGGTGGGTGGAGGCGTTGACCCGGTGACCCTGACCGACAACACCCCCGACCGGGTGGGCGGGCAGGACTCCGCTGCCCCGGCGCGCCGCTCGTCCGCCGGTCGCGGCGACGGTTTCCTCCGCAAGTCCGGCACCTTCCTGTCGGGAACGCTGCTGCGCACCCTCGCCCAGGGCGCGCTCTTCGTCCTCCTCGCCCGGGAGATGCCGATCGGGACCTACGGACTCTTCGTCGGCATCAGCGCGCTCGTCGCCGTGGTGTCGCCGTTCGCGTCCGCCGGCGCGCCCAGCCTGATCTTCCAGAGTCACGCCGATTCACCGGCGGACTGGCACCATCACCTCGCTCGCGGGCTGGTGCTCACCGCGGTGTTCGGCACCGGTGCGTCCGTGCTGGTGACGGCCGCCGGGACGGCCATCTGGGGCGGCCAGGTCAAGCTGGTCGACATCGCCGCGCTCGCCGTCGCGGACCTGGTGGCGTGGCGTCTCATCGAGGTGGTGGCGGCCTCCGTGCAGGCCCGCGGTCGGGTCTTCGTCGCCTCGGTCGTCCCGGCCGTGCTGCATGTCTGCCGGCTGGCCGCGGCGGTGGCCCTGGTGGTGTCGAGCCGCCAGCCGCTGACGCTGCACGCGTGGGCGCTCACCTCCGCGCTCCTCTCCGCCGTGATCTGCCTGGTGGTGATCTGGTACGGCGTGCGCGGCGCGGGTGGGCTGCGGCCGGACGTGCGCGGCTCGCTCGCCCAGGCGAGCACGGGCATGCTCTTCGCCGTCGGTTTGTCCGCGCAGACGGTCTACAACGACCTCGACAAGGTGATGCTGTCCCGGCTGGGCAGCCCGGAGAGCGCCGCCATCTACGCGGCGGCGTACCGGGTCGTCGACTTCGCGTACACGCCGGGCCGGTCCATGGCCGCGGTCGCCTACCCGCGTTTCTTCGAGGCCGGACGGGAGGGGCCCCGGGCGGCGCTCCGGCTGACCCGTCGGCTGCTGCCCCGGTACCTGATGTTCAGCGTCCCGGCGTCCCTGCTGCTGGTGGCCTTCGCCTGGACGATGCCGATCGTCTTCGGGCCCGAGTACGCGGCGGCCACCACGGCGTTGCAGGGCCTCAGCGCGCTGCTCGTCCTCAAGTCGATCCACTACCTGGCGGCCGACACCCTGTCGGGCAGCCGGATGCAGGGCCGTCGTACGGTGTGCCAGATCGCGGTCGGCGTGGTGAATGCGGCGTTGAACGTGTGGCTGATCCCGGCGTACGGATGGCAGGGCGCGGTGGCCTCCAGCCTGGTCTGCGACGCGCTCCTCGGCGTGCTGCTGTGGAGTTGCCTCGCCGCGGCCGTCCGGCGTGATCCGCCCCGGGGCGTCGCACCCGCGCGGCAGCCGGCGGACTCTATTGGAAGGACATGAGTTGGTCACCCTCTTCGGTTTGCTGCTGACCGCGGGCGGTGTCGCGACGGTCGCATGGCTGGTGGCCGCGCGTCGCAGGGTCGCGGCCGCATTCGGAGACAGCCGGACGGCGATGGCGTTCGTGGCCTTCGCCGTGCTGGCCAACGCCGCGCCGGTGCTCGCCGGAGACCGCAGCTCCGCGCTGATCGGCTTGCTGGTGCTGGCCCTGCTGGCCTGGGCGGTCCTGTCCGGCCGACGGTCCCTGCGGGGTAGCCCCGACCGGTGGCTGCGGATCTCCTGGTGGTCGATCGCCACGCTGCTGCTGTGGTGCCTCGCCGTGGACGCCCTCGTCGGGTCCGGCCTGTACGGCCCGCGGCTGGTGGCGTACGCGGCCGCCGGGCTGCTGCTGCTGGCCGGGGTGCTGCTCGCCGCCGGCACCGCGCTGAGCGTCCGGGCGCTGGCGTACACCGGGCTGGCCGTGCTGTCGGTGCTGACGATCCCGACCGTCTTCTCCGACGGTGCGTGGCGACCCTGCACCGCCGGGAAACTGGAGAAGTGCTCGGTGGCGGGCGCGTTGTTCAAGGGCTTCTTCGAGTCCGAGAACTACATCGCCATGATCGCGACGTTCACGCTCGTCGCCGGCCTGTGCGCGCTGCGCCGTGCCGAACTGCTGGCGACGACCGCGTTCTGTCTGCTGATCATCGTCGCCACGGGTTCCCGGACGAGCTATCTGGCCCTGGCCGCCGCCGGCGCCTGGCTGGCGGGCGGCTACCTGATCGAGCGCGGGCGGCGGTTCACCCGGATCCACCTCGCCCTCTGCATCGCCGTGGTGCTGACGTTCCTCACGGCTGCCACCTACCTGATGTGGACGGCCGACCGGACCACCTTGAGCAACCGGGGCAACATCTGGATCCACGCCCGGGAGTACATGGCTGACATGAAGGCCACCGGCGTCGGCGTCTCCAAGTGGTACTACCTGCGGGACGTCGGGGAGGCACCGACGCATTTCTTCCACTCCGGATACGTGCTCGCGATTTTCGCGGGTGGCTTCGTGGCGCTCGCGATCTGGGGGCTCTGGGCGACGGCCCTGCTGCACGGCGGCGTGTCCGACGGGCGTGCCTTCACCGGGAAGGCGCCGGTCGTGCTCCTGCTCGTCTACTCCGTGACCGAGGTCGTCTGGAACCCGTTGTCGGTGGACGGATTGTCCTGGATCGCCATCGCCCTGATGCTGACCCGGTCGGTCGCCGCCCGGGCCGACGCGCTGCCCGCCCCCGGCCCGGTGGACGCCGTCGACCGACCCGGCGGGATCGCCGCCCTGCGCCGGTTGACCTCGCGACACGGTGCGCGCCGAACCACCGCCGGCGCCTGATCTGGAGGAGGCGCGGCCGTGGTCCGGTGGGACCCGGCCGCGCCGCGGACTCGCACGGAGCGGGGTGCGGACGGCAACTCTCGGGGTCGACCGCGCCGCCCACGGCCCGATCAGGGACCGGTGGGCCGGTCCGGGCCGATCGGCAGGGCCTGGAAGGTCAGCAGGCCCGTGCCGACCGCGTTGACGATCCACGGGCCGGCACCGGCGTGGCTCAGGTAGCTCACCCCGGACGCCCCGTCCGCGGGGCCCGAGAGCGTCAGCACGAGTTGGCCACCGTCGCGGTACGCGACGCCCACCACGGTGACCTTGCTGCCCTCGATCCGGAAGTCGGCGGCCACCCCCGGCTCGACGGTGAGCGGGTCGTCGTCACGCAACTGGATGACGATCTCGGTCCGCCCGGCCGGCGAGTAGGACGCTGAACGCGGATTGGGTGGCGCGACCCCTTCCCCTGGGCCGCCGTACAGGTCCCGGGCGACCACGGCGAAGACCCGGTCACCCAGCTCGCGGTAGCCCTGCTCCCAGGCGTAGTGGCAACCCTGGTGACCGGACAGGCCGTTGGTCGACAGCAGCGTCACGCCGAGCGTGTCCGCCATCCGCCGCTGCGCCTCCCGCAGTCTTCCGGTCGTGCTGACGCCGCAGGGCGAGGTGCGGACCTGGAAGACGTAGTACCGAGTGCCCGAGTCGCCGATCTCCGCCCGCCAGTTCCGCAGCAGCGCTGTGAAACCGGCCACGTGGGCTGCGGCGTCGTCGTTGTCGGACTCGCCCTGATACCAGAAGACGCCGCGTACGTGGCGGAGCACCCCGGCACCCACCAGGCGTTGCCGCAGCCGGCCGTAGTTGGTGCCGAGGTCGTCGGGCCGGGTGGCGACGCGCTGGAAGAACCCGATCGACCTGCCGTTCTCCGCGCCGTTGAGAACGGCCACCGGCACCTGGTAGGTGTCCATGATCCGGTGTGCCATCCGGATGCCCCACTGGCCGACCGACCCGGGCTGTCGCCCGGCGTCACCGACGCCGTAGTTCCAGCCGCGCGAGGTGGTCGCCAGGGTCCGGTCGGCGGTGGACGAGCCGTAGCTGCGGATGTAGGGCGACTCCTCGGCCGCCGACGAGCCTCGATGCATGGCGGCGACGGCGTTCGACTGGCCCTGGACGACGTAGACGTCGCCGGCCACCACGCCCTCCCACAGCCCGACGCGCCGGTCGACCCCGTCGCCGAGCACGCGCAGCTCGAACCGGTACTCCCGCAGCGCGGCGTTGATGCGGTGCCGGAAGGAGAAGTCCTTCCCGACGGCGGCCGGCGCGCTGTACTCCCAGCCGTCGGCGCCACTGGTCACCTTGAGCTGCACGGCGCTGACCCGCGCATCGGTCACCGTGCCCGAAACGAAGACCGTGGCGCCGTTGTTGGCGTCCCGGGGATACAACTGACGGTCTGCGGGGTGCCGTTGCACGGTCAGCACGGACGGGCGGGCGTACACCGTCAGGCGGCGTTGCGTGTAGCTGGCGGCGTTGCCGGCGAACGTCCAGTCCGGGTGACCGGCCGGCGCGGAGCCGATGCCGATCGAGAGCGGCGCGTTCGCGGCGGTGAAGCCGTTGATTGCCAGGACGGTGGCGGGCGGGGTGGTGGAGGGACGGGTGGCGCCGACGAGATGCACCTGGAACGAGCCGTACCCGAGGGCGGGCGACACGTCATCGTCCGCGTCGTACCGGTCGGCATAGGCGCCGGAGATCTGGCCGGAGCTTCCCGTGCCGTAGTTGTTGGGCCACATCTCCAGGTAGCCGGCGAGCCCCGTACCACTGGTCAGACCCTCGACGTTGGATGCGACCTCCAGGTCGTTGACCCGCTGCCGCACGATCTGACCCGCTCGGGTGGGTGGGCCGAGCCGGTGGACGTCGGTGGTGAACGCCGTCATCGCGGTCCACACCCACTGCGGGCCGGCCGGGCCGTTCAGCTCCAGGCAGTAGCCGACCCGGTCGAAGCCGCCGGCCACGGCCCCGGTGCGGTCGAAGGCGTACTGCGGCGTCCTGTTCCGCCAGTTCGCACGCGTCGGCAGGTCCACTGCGGCGACCGGAGTGAAGTCGGCCATCGCCCCCACGTTGGCCGCGCAACTGGTGCCGTCCACCGGGATGGCGGGCGGTGGGGACCGCCGGGACTCGGGGGCGGACCAGGCGGCGTCGGGCGTTCCGGGCTTCGCCGACGGCCAGCTGACGAGAGCGACCGAGCAGAGCGTCAGTCCGACCAAGCCCAGGGCGAGCCACGCCCTTCGCGGCAGGGAACGGAGGCGCTCCAGCCAGGAGGGAGCACGGAACACCCTCGAACCTCCACACGGGTCGGCCACGTCGTCGCGGCAAGGCTATGCGATGCGCGGCGTTCACCGATGGCCGGCCGGGACAGACCGGACGGGTACGGGCGCCTGCGCCGGGCCGGGTGGGCACCTCCCCGTTCGTAGCGGTCTGCAATGATGCCCGCCATGGCCGCAACGAGCACAACGGCGCCGGTGGGCACGCGGTCCGCCGGCATCGACATCCTTCGCGTCGTCGGCATCGCCGCGGTGGTCGTCGGTCACGTCTGGAGCGACAGCGTCACCAGGGCCGCCGTGTACACCTGGCACGTGCCGCTCTTCTTCCTCCTCACCGGCTACTTCTGGACGCCCGGCCGGCCTGTGGGGGGCGAGCTACGCAAGCGCTGGCGGTCGCTCGGCCTGCCGTACGTGGCCTGGTTCGTGGTGCTGTTCGCGGTGCTCGCGGCGGCCGAGGCGGCCACCGGCCAGGTGGCCGATGGCGCGTTCCGTGACGCCCTGTACGGCGGCAGCGCCGCCGTCCGGCCGTTCTCGGCGTTCTGGTTCGTCTCGGTGCTCTTCCTGATCGCTGTCGCCTACCGGGGACTGGAGCGGTTCCCGGCGGTGGTCACCTGGGCGGTCGCCCTGGTCGGGCTGGTCGCCGCGTATCTGGCGCCCGGGTTCGCCACCGCCGCTCCGCTGGGTCTGTTCCTCGTCCCGGCCTGCCTGGTCTTCGTGCTCTCGGGCCGGCTGCTGCGCCAGCTGCGACCGCAGCTGCCCACCGCGGCCGCCGCCGCGATGCTCGCGGTGGGTGTGCTGCTGGTGGTCACCGGTCTGAGCACCCCGCTGGACGTGAAGGCGGGCGACTTCGGCGTTCCCGGGCTCGGTGTGCTGACCGCCGTGCTGATCAGCGGTGGGCTGGTGTGCCTCGCCGAGGAGCTCGATTCCCGGGTCGGCGCCGCCTCGGCCCGGACGATCGGCCGGCTCTCCGCGTGCGGCATCGCGGTCGTGCTGAGCCACGCCGGCGTGCTCTGGGTGCTGCACACCCCGCCGGACGGCGGTCTCGTCGACCTGGCCGCCGCCCTCGTGCTTCCCTGGGCGTTCGCGCTGATCGCGCTCCGCACGGCAGCCAGCCCCTACCTGCTCGGCACGGCCGCGACCCGGCCCTGACGGCGGGCCGGCGCCGTCCTCAGGCCGCGCTGTCGCGGCGCCTGGCCAGCATCACCATCAGGACGACGAGCCCGACGGCGAGCGCACCGCCGGAGCCGGCGAGCAGCGGAACCGCCCAGCCGGGCCGGCTCGAGGTGTCCTCGCCGCCCCCGCTGTCGACGGCCGCCTGCCGGTAGGAGCGCGCCAACAGATTGGCGGGCGAGGCCTCCACGACCGCGTCGAAGCGGTCGACCGCGGTCGCGTTCTGGCCGGCGAAGTATGCGTCGAGGCCGCTGCGGTAGAGCTTGTCCGGCTCACCGAGACTGTTCTGGATTCCGGCCCCGGCCAGCAGTCCGGTCATCGTGGACACCGGGACGACGACGCGGTTGGCCTTGTCCGGCCGCAGGAGGTCGTTGTCCAGCATCCCGACGACGCGGCCGGCGGGGTCGATGGCGATGCCGCCGCGGGAGTAGATACCGAGGTCCTCATTGATCCGGTAGAGGTTCACCGGCGACTGGGTGTCCACCCCGGTGACCGTCACCGACTTGGAGAGCACGTTGTAGGTGGCCGTGCGGTAGCTGGTGTCGGTGGTGGTGTATCCCAGGATGAGCAGCGAGGTGTCCGGGGCGACGGCGGGCGCGGTGTTCAACTCGGCGGCGGGGAGGTTCTCCTGAGCGAGCTTGACCAGGGCGAGGTTTCCCGCCTCGAGGGCGAGCGACTGGACCACGGCACCGGGGATGGCCGGACTGTCCGTGACGTCCCCCTTGGCCACGTTGAGCTGGCCGTAGAGCTTGGCGTCCGGCTGCGCACCGGGCTCGATACCGGTGAAGACGGCCGTCTTCATTCTGGCCCTGGTGAAGGCGGGGACGTCCTTGGCGTTGAGTCCACCCTCGGCGACGAGGGCGTTGCCCAGCGCACCAAGGGCGTTGTTGAGCACGATGTCCTGGGTCGGACGCACGCACTGGCTGTTGGTGAGGACGTGGCCGTCATGATTGACCACGAAACCGGTGCACCGCCGGTTGAAGGTGATCGGCGTCTTGCGCAGCAGGGCATTGTCCTGCTTGTTGCGGACGTACCCGGTGAAGATGACCTCCACGAAGACCATGGACGGCCCCACGGTCGCCAGTGCCCGCTCTTCCGGGCTGCGCAGCGCCGCCTGCGCCCAGGGCTTGAGCCCGGGGTTCACCGGGGTGGCGCTGGGAAACGCGGTGGAGGGGACGGCAGGCGTGGTCTCCGGCGCAGCGGAGTCGTCTGCCGAGATCGCCCAGAGGCCGACCCCGCCACCCACCACGGCCACCAGTAGCAGCGCCGCCAGTGCGGCCCAGAGCCCGGTCTGGCGCCGGGGCGGCGCGGAGGGCTGGATCCGGCGGACCGGCGCGGCGAAGGGATCGTGCGGTGGCACACTGACCGGCTGGTCGGGCTGCGAGAACGCCGGCGGCGTCGACACCTGCTCGGGCGGCGACGAGACCTGGTGGGGCGGCACGGAGACCTGGTAGGGCGGCACGGAGACCTGGTGCGGGGGCGCGCTGATCTGGTGCGGGGGCACGGAGACCGGCTGGGGCGGGGCGGAGACCTGATCCGGTGGCGCGGAGACCTGCTGCGGCGGCGCGGACACCGACCGGGCCTGGGTCGGGTCGCCCTGGATGGCCCACGGAGCCGGCTGGGACTGGTCGGCCGGAGGCACCTGGAGCATGGCCACGGTGCCGTCGTCGTCGGGGCGCTCACTGCGGATCTCGTGGCCGAGCGCGAGGAACAGGTAGTCGGCACCCGGCCCACCGTCGGCCGCGTACGCCACCCAGGGCGCGGCCGCGGTGAAGTCGGCGGCCAGGTACGGCCCGCCGCCACCGCCCGGCGCGGCCAGCGCGTCGGCCATCCCGGAGAAGGCCCGACGCCAGGCCGGATCCTCGGCCACCACGGGTTCGAGCACCGCGACGGTCACCAGCCGGTCCTGCCCGTCGACGGCCCACCAGGCTCTGCCGACCTGGCAGACGCCCATCACCTCGGTGAACCTGTACGGACCGTCCGGCTGCATGCCCCACTCCTCTGCTCACCCGCCGTGCGGATAGTACAGAAACGCCGCGAGCGCGGCGGCCGCCGGCAGTCCCGGCCGCACCCCGCCCCACCAGGGGCTACTCCCGTGTGGACTTCCGACGGTCGGCCGGGTGTGACCGAACGGACGACGGTTGCGTCTGAAAGTTTTCATGCATACAGTCACGCCATGAATGACGGAGCCGTCGCCGCACCCCCCGACCGGGTGCTCGACCTGTTCCACGGCGTCCGGCTCACGCCCACCCAGCGCCGCATCGCGCACTGCCTGGTGCAGCACGCCGCCGCCGCGTCGTACCTGTCGGCGGCCGAGGTGGCCGAGCTGGCCGGGGTGAGCCAGCCGTCGGTGACCCGGTTCGCCGTCGCGCTCGGCCACGACGGCTACCCGGCGCTGCGCCGACGGCTGCGCGAGCTGACCTCCGGCGGCGCCACCGGCGGCGACGGCGACGGCAACGAACTCCAGCGGGCGGTCCGCGCCGAGATGGCGAACCTGGAGCGGCTCGCCGACGAGCTCGCCGACCGGGACCGGATCGCCGCCGCCGGGCACCTGCTGGCGGCCAGCCGCCCGCTGCCGGTGCTCGGACTGCGCGCGGCGGCGCCGCTGGCCGCGTACTTCGCCTACTTCGCCGCGAAGGTGCACCCGGACGTCCGGGTGCTCGACGACGGCGGCAGCCTGCTCACCGACCGGCTGGAGCAGGCGGCGGCGTCCGGGGCGAGCGCCCTGCTCGCCTTCGTCCTGCCCCGCTACCCCCGGGAGACCTTCGAGGCGCTGCGGGAGGCCCGCGACGCCGGGCTGACCGTCGTCGCGATCACCGACTCGCCGGTCAGCCCGGCGACCGAGTACGCCGAACTGGTGCTGCCCGCCACGGTCGGCACCGACCTCGTCTTCGACCTGCACACCGCCCCGATGACCCTGGCCATGGTGGTCCTCCAGGCGATCTGCGACGCCTCCCCGGCGGACACGCAGGCCCGCCTGGAGGCGTTCGAGTCGTCCGCCGCCCGTCGCCAGTTGTTCCTCGGCTGAGAGGAGTTTCAAGATGCACCAGCCCGTCCGCGCCGCTCGCGGCACCGCACGCACCGCCCAGGGGTGGCCGCAGGAGGCCGCCCTGCGGATGCTGATGAACAACCTCGACCCGGAGGTGGCCGAGCGCCCGGACGACCTGGTCGTCTACGGCGGCACCGGGAAGGCCGCCCGGGACTGGCCGTCGTACCACGCGTTGGTGCGTACGCTCACCGAGCTGCGCGACGACGAGACGATGCTGGTGCAGTCCGGCCGCCCGGTCGGGGTCATGCGCACGCACGAGTGGGCGCCCCGGGTGCTGCTGGCCAACTCGAACCTGGTCGGCGACTGGGCCACCTGGCCGGAGTTCCGCCGCCTGGAGCAGCTCGGCCTGACCATGTACGGGCAGATGACCGCCGGCTCGTGGATCTACATCGGCACCCAGGGCATCCTCCAGGGCACCTACGAGACGTTCGCGGCGGTGGCGGCGAAGCGCTTCGGCGGCACGCTGGCCGGGACGCTGACGCTGACCGCCGGCTGCGGCGGGATGGGCGGGGCGCAGCCCCTCGCGGTGACCATGAACGGCGGCGCCTGCCTCATCGTGGACGTGGACCGCAGCCGGCTGGAGCGGCGGGTGCACGACCGCTACCTCGACGAGATCGCCGACTCCCTGGACGACGCGGTGCAGCGGGTGCTCGCCGCGAAGCGGGACCGCCGGGCGCTGAGCGTCGGCGTGGTCGGCAACGCCGCCACCGTCTTCCCCGAGCTGCTGGTGCGCGGCGTCGAGATCGACGTGGTGACCGACCAGACCAGCGCGCACGACCCGCTGTCGTACCTGCCGGTGGGGGTGGAGCTGGCCGACGCCCGGGACTACGCGGCGGCGAAGCCCGCCGAGTTCACCGACCGGGCCCGGGTCTCGATGGCGAAGCACGTCGAGGCGATGGTGGGCTTCCTCGACGCGGGCGCGGAGGTCTTCGACTACGGCAACTCGATCCGCGGTGAGGCCCAGCTCGCCGGTTACGAGCGGGCGTTCGACTTCCCCGGCTTCGTGCCGGCGTACATCCGGCCGCTGTTCTGCGAGGGCAAGGGCCCGTTCCGCTGGGCGGCGCTCTCCGGCGACCCGAAGGACATCGCGGCCACCGACCGGGCCATCCTGGAGCTGTTCCCGGAGAACGAGTCGCTGGCCCGGTGGATGCGGATGGCCGGCGAGCGGGTCGCCTTCCAGGGCCTGCCGGCGCGGATCTGCTGGCTCGGCTACGGCGAGCGGGACAAGGCCGGGGTGCGGTTCAACGAGATGGTCGCCTCCGGTGAGCTGTCCGCGCCGGTGGTGATCGGCCGGGACCACCTGGACTGCGGCAGCGTGGCCAGCCCCTACCGGGAGACTGAGGCGATGGCCGACGGCTCCGACGCGATCGCCGACTGGCCGCTGCTCAACGCGCTGGTCAACACCGCCAGCGGGGCGTCCTGGGTGTCCATCCACCATGGCGGCGGGGTGGGCATCGGGCGGTCCATCCACGCCGGGCAGGTCTGCGTCGCCGACGGCACGGCGCTGGCCGGGCAGAAGATCGAGCGGGTGCTCACCAACGACCCGGCGATGGGCGTGATCCGGCACGTGGACGCCGGGTACGAGGCCGCCCGCGAGGTCGCTGGCCGTACCGGGGTCCGGGTGCCGATGGCCGAGGGACCGGCGTGACGGACCTCGCCGGCCGGTTCCGGGCGCTGTGGGACGAGATCGCGCCGGTCGGGCGGGACGCCGGCAGCGGCGGCTACCTGCGCTACGCGCTGACCGAGCCGGAGCTGCGGCTGCGGGAGTGGTTCCGCGAGCAGGCCGAGCACCGGGGCATGCCGGTCACCGCCGACGGCAACGGCAACCTCTTCGCCTGGTGGGGTGACCCGCGGGCCGGCGACGCGGTGCTCACCGGCAGCCACTTCGACTCGGTGCCGCACGGCGGGGCGTACGACGGGCCGCTCGGCATCGTCAGCGCGTTCCTCGCCGTCGACGAGTTGCGCGGCGCGGGCGTCACGCCCGACCGGCCGATCGCGGTGGCGGCGTTCGTGGAGGAGGAGGGGGCGCGGTTCGGCGTACCGTGCCTGGGGTCGCGGCTGCTCACCGGGGAGATCGCGGTGGAGCGCGCGGCCGGCCTGCGCGACGCGGCCGGGGTGAGCTTCGCCGAGGCGCTCGGTGACCGGCCCGCGGGCGCCGACCCGGCGCTGCTCGGCCGCTTCGCCGCCTTCGTGGAGCTGCACGTCGAGCAGGGCCGCGCGCTGGTCGAGGCCGACGCGCCGGTCGCGGTCGCCAGCGCGATCTGGCCGCACGGCCGCTGGCGCTTCGACTTCCACGGCGAGGGCAACCACGCGGGTACGACCCGGATGGCCGACCGCCGCGACCCGATGCTGACGTACGCGTTCACGGTGCTCGCGGCGAACAAGGAGGCCCGGCTGCGCGACGCGCACGCCACCGTGGGCCGGGTGTCGGTGGAGCCGAACGCCACCAACGCGATCCCGTCGCGGGTGACCGGCTGGCTGGACGCCCGGGCGGCCGAACCGGAGACGCTGCGCGGGCTGGTCGGGGCGGTGCACGCCAAGGCGGCCGAGCGGGCGAAGCGGGACGGCACGGAGCTGACCTGCACGGAGGAGTCGGCCACCCCGCTGGTCGCCTTCGACGGCGGGCTGGCCGACCGGCTGGCCAAGCTGCTCGACGCGCCGGTGCTGCCCACCGGGGCGGGGCACGACGCGGGGGTGCTGGCCGCGCACCTGCCCACCGCGATGCTCTTCGTGCGCAACCCGACCGGGGTGTCGCACTCCCCCGCCGAGTCCGCCGCCGACGCCGACTGCGCCGCCGGGGTCACCGCCCTGGCCCGGGTGCTCCAGGAGCTGGCATGCCGATGACCCGCTGGCTCGCCGAGTACGCCTGGCTGCCCGAGCACGCCGAGCCCACCCCGGACGTGCTGATCGAGGCGGTCGACGGGCGGATCACCACGGTCGCCCCGCTGACCGCCGGCCGGCCCACCGCCGGGGTGGAGGTGCTCGGTGACGCCGTCCGGCTGCCCGGGCTGACGCTGCCCGGCCTGGCCAACGCCCACTCGCACGCCTTCCACCGGGCGTTGCGCGGGCGTACCCACGCCGGGCGGGGCGACTTCTGGACCTGGCGGGACGGGATGTACGCGGTCGCGCAGCGGCTCGACCCGGACTCGTACCTGGCCCTGGCCCGGGCCGCGTACGCGGAGATGGCGCTGGCCGGGGTGACCTGCGTCGGCGAGTTCCACTACCTGCACCACGGCCCGAACGGCACCCCGTACGACGACCCGAACGCGATGTCGGCGGCGCTGGTCGAGGCGGCCGCGCAGGCCGGCGTCCGGATCACCCTGCTGGACACCTGCTACCTGACCGCCACCGTGGACGGCGCCCCGCTGGCCGGGCCGCAGCGGCGCTTCGGCGACGGCGACGCGCTGCGCTGGGCGGACCGGGTCGGCGCGTTCACCCCTGACGCCGGGCACGCGCGGGTCGGCGCGGCCATCCACTCGGTCCGCGCGGTGCCGGCGGAACAGCTCGCCACCGTCGCCGGCTGGGCGGACCGGCGCGGCGCGCCGCTGCACGTGCACCTGTCGGAGCAGCCCGCCGAGAACGACGCCTGCCGGGCCGCGCACGGCCGCACCCCCACCCGGCTGCTCGCCGACCACGGGGTGCTCGGGCCGGCCGTCACCGCCGTGCACGCCACCCACCCGACCGGCGCGGACGTGGCGCTGCTCGGGGAGAGTCGCACCGGGGTCTGCCTCTGCCCCACCACCGAGCGGGACCTGGCCGACGGGCTCGGGCCGGTCCGGCGGATGGTCGAAGCCGGCAGCCCGCTCAGCCTGGGCAGTGACAGCCACGCCGTGGTCGACCTGTTCGAGGAGGCCCGCGCGGTCGAGCTGGACGAGCGGCTGCGCACCCGCCGGCGGGGCCACTTCACCGCCGTCGACCTGCTGGCCGCCGCGACCACCGGCGGGCACGCCGCGCTGGGCTGGGCCGACGCCGGCCGGCTCGCCGTCGGTGACCGCGCCGACCTGGTCACGGTACGGCTCGACACCGCCCGCACGGCCGGGGTGCCGCCGGTCGGGGCGTTCTTCGCGGCGACCGCCGCCGACGTCAGCTCGGTGGTGGTCGACGGGCGGCAGGTGGTGCGCGACGGCGTGCACCTGACCGTGGACGTGCCGGCCGAGCTGCGCGACGCGATCGCGGCGGTGTCCGGTGCGTAGCCGCGCGGGCCGACCGGCGTGGACGGCCGGCGGGTTCCGGGGCACCGGACCGGAGCGCGGAGGGACGCCGTGAGCAGCCTGCTGGTCGACGACATCGGCGAACTGGTCACCAACGTCGCCGGCGCGGGCGAGGGCGGCCCGCTCGGCATCCGCCGCCGGGTGGCGCTGCTGGTCGAGGAGGGCCGGGTGGCCTGGATCGGCCCGTCCCGGGACGCCCCGGCCGCCGACCGGCGGATCGACGCCGGCGGCGCCGCGGTGCTGCCGGGGTTCGTGGACAGCCACGCCCACCTCGTCTTCGCCGGGGACCGGGCCGCCGAGTTCGCGGCCCGGATGGCCGGGGAGCCGTACACCGGCGGCGGCATCCGCACCACGGTCGGCGCGACCCGGGCCGCCTCCGACGAGGAGCTGCGGGCCACCGTGCGGCGGCTGCGCGCGGAAGCCATGCGGCAGGGCAGCACCACCATGGAGATCAAGAGCGGGTACGGCCTCACCGTCGCCGACGAGGCCCGCTCGCTGCGGATCGCCGCCGAGGTCAGCGCGGAGACCACCTTCCTCGGCGCGCACGTCGTCCCCGCCGAGTACGCCGACCGCCCCGACGACTACGTCGGGCTGGTCTGCGGGCCGATGCTCGCCGCCGCCGCCCCGTACGCGCGCTGGGTGGACGTCTTCTGCGAGCGGGGCGCCTTCGACGCCGACCACACCCGGGCGATCCTCACCTGCGGGCAGGCGGCCGGGTTGGGCGTACGGGTGCACGCCAACCAGCTCGGCCCCGGCCCGGGGGTACGGCTCGGGGTGGAGCTGGGCGCGGCCAGCGTCGACCACTGCACCCACCTGAGCGACGCCGACGTCGACGCGCTGGCCGGCTCGCCGACCGTCGCCACCCTGCTGCCCGGGGCGGAGTTCTCCACCCGCTCGCCGTACCCGGACGCCCGCCGGCTGCTCGACGCGGGCGTGACCGTGGCGCTCGCCACCGACTGCAACCCCGGCTCGTCGTACACCTCGTCGATGCCGTTCTGCGTCGCGCTCGCCGTACGCGAGATGCGGATGACCCCGGCGGAGGCGGTCTGGGCCGCGACCGCCGGGGGCGCGCTGGCGCTGCGCCGCGACGACGTCGGGGTGCTCACCCCGGGCGTCCGGGCCGACCTCGTGATCCTCGACGCCCCGTCCCACCTGCACCTGGCCTACCGGCCCGGTGTACCACTGATCCGCCAGGTTCTGCACAACGGAGTTCCGCAATGACCGTGACCATCCTGCCCACCGGGATCACCCCCGCCGACGTGCTCGCGGTGGCCCGCGGCACCGCCAAGGTCGTCCTCGACCCGGCCACCGTGGAGGCGATGAGCACCAGCCGGTCCATCGTGGACGGCATCGAGGCCGCCGGCCGACCCGTCTACGGCGTCTCCACCGGCTTCGGCGCGCTGGCGAACACCTTCGTCGCGCCCGAGCGGCGGGCCGAGCTCCAGCACGCGCTGATCCGCTCGCACGCCGCCGGGGTCGGCGCGCCCATGCCCCGCGAGGTGGTCCGGGCGATGATGCTGCTGCGGGTCCGCTCGCTGGCGCTGGGCCACTCCGGTGTCCGCCCGCTGGTCGCCGAGGCCCTGGTCGACCTGCTCAACCACGAGATCACCCCGTGGGTGCCGGAGCACGGCTCGCTCGGCGCCTCCGGCGACCTGGCGCCGCTGGCGCACTGCGCGCTGGTGCTGCTCGGTGAGGGCTGGGTGCTCGGCCCGGCCGGCGAGCGGATGGACGCCGCCGACGCGCTGAGCCGGGTCGGGCTGAAGCCGATCGCGCTGGCCGCCAAGGAGGGGCTGGCGCTGATCAACGGCACCGACGGCATGCTGGGCATGCTGCTGCTGGCGATCCACGACGCCCGGCACCTGTTCACCATGGCCGACGTGACCGCCGCCCTGGCCATCGAGGCGATGCTCGGTTCCGAGCGGCCGTTCCTGCCCGAGCTGCACTCCATCCGGCCGCACCCCGGCCAGGCGGCGTCGGCGGCGAACATCCACCGACTGCTCCAGGACTCGCGGGTGATGGATTCGCACCGCGACGACCTGGCGCACGCGGTACAGGACGCGTACTCGATGCGCTGCGCCCCGCAGGTGGCCGGCGCCGCGCGGGACACCCTGGACTTCGCCACGACGGTGGCCGCGCGGGAGCTGCTCTCGGTGGTGGACAACCCGGTGGTGCTGCCCGACGGCCGGGTGGAGTCCACCGGCAACTTCCACGGCGCGCCGCTCGGTTTCGCCGCCGACTACCTGGCCATCGCCGCCGCCGAGGTGGGCGCGATCGCCGAGCGCCGGGTCGACCGGCTGCTCGACGTGGCCCGCAACCGGGAGCTGCCGGCGTTCCTCTCCCCCGACGCCGGGGTCAACTCCGGCCTGATGATCGCCCAGTACACGGCCGCCGGGATCGTGGCGGAGAACCGCCGGCTCGCCGCCCCCGCCTCGGTGGACTCGCTGCCCACCAGCGGGATGCAGGAGGACCACGTCTCGATGGGCTGGGCGGCGGCCAAGAAGCTGCGCACGGTGCTGGACAACCTGACCAGCCTGCTCGCGGTGGAGCTGCTGGCCGCCGTACGCGGGCTCCAGCTGCGCGCGCCGCTCACCCCGTCGCCCGCCGGCCGGGCCGCCGTCGAGGCGCTGGCCCCGGTCGCCGGCGAGCCCGGCCCGGACGTCTTCCTCGCCCCGGTCATGGAGGCCGCCCGCGCCGTCCTGGCCGGCCCCGACCTCCGCGCCGCCATCGAACGCGAACTCGGCCCCCTCGCCTGACCTGCCCCCTCCCCCCGCCCCGACCCGCACTTACACGGAAAGAGTGGCTATTCGACGCGGAATAGCCACTCTTTCCGTGAAGGTGCGCGGGCTCGTCGGGTGACGCGGGAGGGGGTCAGGGGGTGGGTGGGAGGACCTTGGCGACCAGCTTCGCCAGTTCGCGCAGGGCCTTGCCGCGGTGGCTGATCGCGTCCTTCTCCTCCGGCGTCAGCTCGGCGTTGGTGCGGTCCTGACCGTCGCCGAGGAAGATCGGGTCGTACCCGAAACCGCCCTCGCCGCGCGGCGCGCGCAGCAGCCGGCCGGCCTGGCGGCCGTCGACCAGGTGCTCCTTGCCGCCGGGCAGCACCAGCGCGACGGTGCAGACGAACGAGGCGGCGCGGTGCTCGTCGGGCAGGTCGGCGATCTGGTCCAGCACCAGCTGGAGGTTGGCCCGGTCGTCGCCGTGCCGGCCGGCCCAGCGGGCGCTGAACACGCCCGGCATGCCGTTGAGGGCGTCGACCGCGATCCCCGAGTCGTCGGCGATGGTGGGCAGGCCGGTGCGGCGGCAGCCCTCCCGGGCCTTGATCAGCGCGTTCTCGCCGAAGGTCAGGCCGGTCTCCGGCAGCTCCGGGTACTCCTCGACGTCGTCCAGCCCCATCAGGGCGATCCGGTGCGCGCCGAGCGCGCCGTCGAGGATCCGCTGCAGTTCGATCAGCTTCTTGCGGTTGCGGGTGGCGAGCAGGACCTTGTTCATGATGCGAGTGCCTTCCGCTGTGCGTCGGCCAGTTCCACGCAGCCCAACAGCCCCAGGTCGAGCAGCGAGTCGAGCTGCGTACGGGAGAAGATGCCGGCCTCGCCGGTCCCCTGCACCTCGACGAAGTCGCCCTCGCCGGTGCAGACCACGTTCATGTCGACCTCGGCGGCGACGTCCTCGGCGTAGTCGAGGTCCAGCCGGGGCTCGCCGGCGATGATGCCGACGCTGACCGCCGCCACCGACCGGTGCATCACCTTCTCCGGCTTGCCGGCCAGCGCCTTGCGCCCGGCCAGCCAGGTCACCGCGTCGTGCAGCGCCACGTACGCGCCGGTGATCGCCGCCGTCCGGGTGCCGCCGTCGGCCTGGAGCACGTCGCAGTCGAGCACGATCGAGTTCTCGCCCAGCGCCTTGAGGTCGATGGCCGCCCGCAGGCTCCGGCCGATCAGCCGGGAGATCTCGTGGGTCCGGCCACCGACCCGGCCCTTGACGCTCTCCCGGTCCGAGCGGGTGTTGGTGGCCCGGGGCAGCATCGCGTACTCGGCGGTCACCCAGCCGAGCCCCGAGCCCTTGCGCCAGCGGGGCACCCCCTCAGTGACGCTGGCGGTGCAGAGCACCCGCGTGCCACCGAACTCGACGAGCACGGAGCCCTCCGGATGGGTGCTCCAGCCGCGGGTCAGGGTCACCGGTCGGAGTTGGTCGGGCAGCCGCCCGTCAGGTCGCGCCATGCCTGCACCTTATGCGGTCGAGTGATCGAACCGCCCCGGGGTGTCCTCAGCCCGGCAGCCGCGGCGGCGTGCCGTCCGGTTCCGCCCCGTGCACCCGCAGGAAACCGGCGACCGCGGCGGGCCAACTGAACTCCTCGGCCCGCGCCCGGGCGGTCGCCCGCCGCGCCGCCTCCGGCCGGTCCAGCAGCCGGACGACCGCGTCGGCCATCGAGGCCGCCGTGCCGTACGCGGCGATTCCCGCTCCGGCGATCACCTCCGGCAGCGCGCTGGCGGCGTTCACCACCACCGGCGTCCCACTGGCCAGCGCCTCCAGGCCGGCCAGCCCGAACGTCTCCACCGGCCCCGGCGCGAGCACCACGTCGGCGCTGGCCAGCAGGGCGGCGACCGCGGTCCGGTCGGGCAGGAAGCCGGTGAGGTGCACCGGCAGCCCGGCCACCCGCCGGGCCAGCGCGCCCCGCGACGGCCCGTCGCCGGCCAGCACCAGAACCGCCGGTACGCCCCGGCGGCGCAGCTCGACCAGGGTGTCGACCGCCAACTCCGGGCGCTTTTCGGGGGAGAGCCGAGCGCAGTGGACGAGCAGCACCTCGGTCTGGTCGGCGTACCGCTCCCGCAGGGCCGGCTCCGCCCGGTCCGGGTGGAACGTGTCGAGGTCCACGCCGAGCGGTACCAGGTCGACCCGGGGGGCGTGGATCCGGTCGAACTCCTCGGCCGCCCACCGGGTGGTGCAGACGATCCGGTCGTACGCCCCCACGGTGAGCCGGTTGAGCCGGTCCGCCACCCGGCGGGCGGTGGCCGCCGGCAGCCGCCACTGGCCGAGCAGCCCGGTCAGGCACTCGTGGGACACCATCACCGAGGGCACCCCGTGCGCGCGGGCCCACTCGCCGGTCCAGCGCAGCGTGGCGCGGTCGGAGACCTCCAGCCGGTCGGGGGCGAGCCGGGTCAGCAGCCGCTGCGCCGTCCGCCGGCCGGTGAGCACCCGGTAGCCGCCGCTGCCCGGCACGGCCGGCCCCGGCACGGTCAGCACCGTGCCCCAGGGCTGGCGGCTCACGGCGGGCCGGCGTCCCGGAACGACCAGCACCGGGTCATGCCCGGCCGCCCGGTAGCCCTCGCCGAGGTGTCGCAGGGCGGTGCGCAGCCCGCCGGAGCGGGCGGCGACGAAGTTTGCCAGCCGGACGATCCGCAGCCCCCGCCCGGCCGGGGCGGCGCCGCCGGTCACGTGACCGGCAGGCCGCCGGCCGGGACACCGGCCAGGACCGCCTGGTAGTGCCCGATCAGCTCGTCGCCGATGGCGGTCCAGCTGCGCCGGCCGATCGCGGCCCGGCCGGCGGCCCCGTACGCGGTCCGCCGCCGCGCGTCGCCGGCGAGCGTCGCCACCGCCCCGGCCAGGGCGTCCGCGTCGCCGGGCGGCACCAGCAGCCCGGTCACGCCCGGCTCGACCAGATCCACCGGACCGCCGCTGGCCGGCGCCACCACCGGCAGTCCGCTGGCCGCCGCCTCCTGGAGGGTCTGGCCGAAGGTCTCGTGCGGCCCGGTGTGCACGAAGATGTCGAGGCTGGCGTAGAGCCGGGCCAGGGCCTCGCCGTGCTGAACGCCGAGGAACCGCGCCTCGGGCAGGGCCTTCTCCAACTGCCGCCGGGCGGGGCCGTCCCCGACGACCACGATCCGCACCCCGGGCAACCGGGCGGCGGCCGACAGCAGCTCCACCCGCTTCTCCGGGGCGAGGCGTCCGACGTACCCGACCAGGATCTCGCCGCGTGGCGCGAGGGCGCGGCGGAGCCCGGCGCAGCGCTTGTCGGGGTGGAAACGCTCCGCGTCGACGCCGCGACGCCACAGCCAGATCCGCTGCACGCCGTTGGCGATCAGGTCGGCGGCGGACCGGGTGGAGGGCACGAGGGTGCGCTGTGCCGAATTGTGGATCTCCCGCAGCCGCCGCCAGGCCGCCGCCTCCCCCCACCCCACCCGGTACGCCCGGGCGTACGAGGCGACGTCGGTCTGGTAGACGGCGACCGTGGGCAGCCCGTGCCGCCGGGCCAGCGTGGCGGCCCGCGCGCCGAGGACGAACGGACTGGCCAGGTGGACCACGTCGGGCGCGTGGCCGAGGAGTGCCTCGGCCAGCCGGAGGCTGGGCATCCCGAGCCGGAAGCCCTGGTAGCGCGGGAGCGG
The DNA here is from genome assembly GCF_052068055.1 of Micromonospora sp. L32. Lineage (NCBI taxonomy): Bacteria > Bacillati > Actinomycetota > Actinomycetes > Micromonosporales > Micromonosporaceae > Micromonospora > Micromonospora sp. L32. The sequence continues at coordinate 565,942 of NZ_JBQHDD010000003.1, forward strand.
CACGCTGGGGATCCGGACCACTGGGTACGGCAACCGGTCGATCGGACGCCGCTTCGCACCGGGCGGCGACGGGGCGATGACCATGGGCTCGTGGCCACGGGCGACGAGATGTTCCGCCGTTCGGACCACCGAGTGCGCGACGCCGTTGACGTCCGGCGCGAACGACTCGGTCACGATGGCGATCCGCATGGTGTCACCGTGGGGGCGGCAGCGGTGCACGGGACGACCTGCCGCTGACGCGGTGGCGAACATTCCACCACGAACGCGCGCCGGGCGGACCCGGCTCAGTCGGTCAATCCAGGAGATCCCAGGGCGGCACGACCGGCTGTAGGTGCCCGCTCAGACGTCGTACGCGGCGCCGGCCCGGACCACTTCCAGCGGCCCGGCATACGCGCCGGCGGCGGACTCGACGGTGTGCGACTCGCTGCCCCAGGCCACCACGAGATGGGTCAGCAACAGCCGGCCGACCCCCGCCTTGGTCGCCGCCTCGCCGGCCTCCCGGCCGGTCAGGTGCAGGTCCGGCGGGTTCTCCATGCCGTCGAGGTAGCTCGCCTCGCAGAGGAAGACGTCGGCGTCCTGGGCCAGCCGCAGCAGCGCGTCGCAGGGCGCGGTGTCCGAGGAGTAGCAGAGCACCCGCCCGCCGTGCTCCAGGCGCACCCCGTACGTCTCGACCGGGTGGTTCATCCGGTCGACGGTGACGGTGAACGGGCCGATCGGGAAGGTGCCGGGTTGCAGGCCGTAGAACTGGTAGACGTCCTCGACCGTGCTGTCCTCCTGGTCGTAGACCGCGGCCAGCCGGTCCGGCGCGCCGGACGGGGCGTACATCGGCAGGGGCGGGTACGGCCCGTCGGGGGCGTACCGGCGGACCACCACGTACGAGGCGGCGTCGAGGATGTGGTCGCAGTGCAGGTGGGTCAGGAGGATGGCGTCCGGGGCGTGCAGCCCCGCGTAGCGCTGGAGGGTGGAGAGCGACCCGGAGCCGAAGTCGATCAGGAGCCGGAAGCCGTCCGCCTCGACGAGGTAGGCGGAGCAGGGGGACTCGGGGCCGGGAAAGCTGCCCGCGCAGCCGAGAACGGTCAGTCTCATCCCGTCGCCTTGTCGTTACTCATCGTAGTCGACACGCCGGTGCGAGCCTCGCCGATGATCTCTACCGACGCGTACGCCACGCTGCGCAGCCTACGCGCAGCGACGGCGGGGCAAGAATCATCTAATGGAAGTTGTCATCAACGTGACACCCACGGGCCGGCCGGCGTGGACCGGCCGGCCCGGGGTCGGGCCTCACGCCCAGAGCTGCCCCTCCAGGGCGTCCTCGGCGTCGGCGAGCGTGCCGCCGTAGGCGCCGGTGGAGAGGTACTTCCAGCCGCCGTCACAGACCACGAAGGCAACGTCGGCGCGGCGGCCGTCCCGCACCGCCTCGTGGGCCACCGCGAGGGCGGCGTGCAGGATCGCGCCGGTGGAGAAGCCGGCGAAGATCCCCTCGACCTCCACCAGCTGCCGGGTCCGCAGCACGGCGTCCCGGGTGCCCACGGAGAAGCGCCGGGACAGCACGGTGGCGTCGTAGAGCTCCGGAACGTACCCCTCGTCGATGTTGCGCAGGCCGTAGACCAGCTCGCCGTAGCGCGGCTCCGCCGCGACGACCTGGATGCCGTCGACCTTCTCCCGCAGGTAGCGGCCGGTGCCCATCAGGGTGCCGGTGGTGCCCAGACCCGCCACGAAGTGGGTGATGGTGGGCAGGTCGTGCAGCAGCTCCGGGCCGGTCGTCTCGTAGTGCGCCCGGGCGTTGGCCTCGTTGCCGTACTGGTAGAGCATCACCCAGTCGGGGTGCTCCGCCGAGATCTGCTTGGCGGTGGCGACGGCCTGGTTCGAGCCGCCGGCGGCCGGCGAGAAGATGATCTCCGCGCCGTACATCCGGAGCAGCTGGACCCGCTCGGTGGAGACGTTCTCCGGCATCACGCAGACCAGCCGGTAGCCGCGGAGCTTGGCCACCATGGCCAGCGAGATGCCGGTGTTGCCGCTGGTCGGTTCGAGGATGGTGTCACCCGGCCGGAGCCGGCCGGACTCCTCGGCCGCGCGGACCATGAACAGGGCCGCCCGGTCCTTGATGCTGCCGGTCGGGTTCCGGTCCTCCAGCTTCGCCCAGAGCCGCACCGGCGGTGCCCCATCGGGCACCGTCGGCGAGAGCCGGGGCAACCCCACCAGGGGGGTGCCACCGCAGGCGTCGAGCAGGCTGTCGTAGCGAGCCATGACGCCCGCCGGTCAGCGAGCGACGGTTGCGCGCCGGGAGACGGCGTGCGACGCGATGGCGGCTGCCGCCGCGAAGCCGAACGCGCCACCGGCGACGGCCGGCAGGATGGTCACGCTGTCGCCGTCGGTGAGCTTGGCGTCCAGCGCGCCGAGGAAGCGGACGTCCTCGTCGTTGACGTAGACGTTGACGAAGCGGTGCAGCGCGCCGGCATCGGTGACCAGCCGGCCCCGCAGGCCGGCGTGCCGGGAGTCCAGGTCGGTGAGCAGGTCGCCCAGGGTGTCCCCGGCGCCCTCGACGACCTTCGCGCCGCCGGTGTAGCTGCGCAGGATGGTGGGGATGCGAACCTCGATGGCCATGGTGTCGTGCTCCTTGATCGGGTGTGCCTCGGTGACGGACGGGAAGTGAACGGCGCTGAAGGTCAGCGGCCGGAACACTCGTAGTCGACCGTCGCCGGGCTCTGCCCGAACATGTAGGACTGGACGGCGTGCGGGTCCACCGCGGCGTCCACGATCCGCACCGGCTCCTCGGTCACCACGCCATCGACGATCCGGAAGGAGCGGATCTCCTCGCTGCCCGGCTCGCGGGTGGATACCAGCAGGTAGTGGGCCCCGGGCTCGCCGGCGAAGGAGATGTCCGTCCGGGACGGGTACGCCTCCGTCGCGGTGTGCGAGTGGTAGATGACGACCGGTTCCTCGTCGCGGTCGTCCATCTCCCGCCACACCCGCAGCTGCTCCATCGAGTCGAACTCGTAGAACGTCATCGAGCGCGCGGCGTTGTCCATCGGGATGTGCCGGGTGGGGGTGTCGCTGCCGGCGGGACCGGCGACCACGCCGCACGCCTCGTCCGGGTGGTCCCGGCGCGCGTGCGCCACGATCGCCTCGACGATCGACCGGTCGATGCTCAGCACGCCGCCCAGCCTAGCGCCCACCGGCCGCCGACTGCGAGGCGGTGACCGTCACACTTAGTCGATCAGGGCGTTGAGCAGGGACTCCTGGAGATACCCCAGGTAGGCGTAGACCGACAGTTGGAACACCCGCGAGGAGGTCGGGTCCTCGGCGACCGCGTCGTCGAGTTCCTCGCCCAGGTCGGTGCCGTCCTTGATCTCCAGCCGGACGCCCATCGCCAGCCGGGCGTCGTTGAGCGCCCGCAGCCACGCCTCGGCCGCCTCGGCGTCCAGCCGCACCTCGCCGCCCGCCTCGTCCGGCAGCGCGGCCAGGATCGCGCCGGCCTGGTCGATCTTGGCGGTCTTGAGGTCGCCCTCGGTGTACCGGCGGAACTCCGCCGTGTTCGCCGGGTCGTCCGGGTACGCGTCGGGGAAGAGCCGCCCGACCACCGGGTCGGAGTGGTCGAACCCGTCGGTGAGCAGCCCGACCACCTCGGAGGCGACCTTGCGCAGCACCCGCACCTCGTCGACGGCGAAGCTGGCGACGTAGCGGCCGCCCTGGCGGCGGAACATGCTCACGAGCGGTCCACCGTCGCCCACAGCCCGTACGCGTGCAGCTGCGACGCGTCGTGCTCCATCCGCTCCCGGGCGCCGCTGGACACCACGGCCCGACCCTTGTGGTGCACGTCCAGCATCAACTTCTCGGCCTTCTCCCGGCTGTACCCGAACAGCTTCTGGAAGACCCAGGTCACGTACGTCATGAGGTTGACCGGGTCGTCCCAGACGATCGTCACCCAAGGCCGGTCCGAGACCGGCACCTCGTCGGTGTCCGGCGTCTCGACCGGTGCAACCTGTGGAGCCGCCATGCCCCCCATCGTGCCACCGGATTCGGCGAACCGATGAACCGGAACGCCGGGGCGGCCCGGATCACCCTCCCGGGCGGCGCGGACCGGGCGAGGCGGCGACGTGACGACGCCGCGCTCAGGCGAGCAGGATGCCGTGGTCGAGGGCATCGGAGAGCACCGCGCCAAGGGAGAGACGGACCGCCTCGAAGCGCCGGGACACCTCGCGGGACAGCTCCAGCTCCACCTCGCGCAGGGCGCGCTGGGCCCAGGACCGGGCGGCCATCGGGTCGTTGTTGCCCGGGGTGCGCCAGTGCTGCCAGCACCCGCCGGAGAGCGCCACCGCGACCGGCGGCAGCACCTCGGAACGGGTGGCACCGGGATGGCCGGCCAGCGCGTCGATCGCGCCGGTGCCGACCAGGTCGCCCACCCCGGCGGTGCTGGTGACCAGGAGCACCCGTTCCAGGTCCCGGCCCTGCGGCTGGTCGGCCAGGCCCCACCGCACGGCCGCGGCGATCCGCTGCCGGACCCCCTCGGCCAGCGGCGCGCCGAGGACCCGCGCGGCGGCGTCGTCGATGACCGCGCGCACGGCCTCGTCGCACTGGGCGGTGGCGAGCAGGGACAGCGCCTCCATCTCCCGGTCGAGCAGTTGCGGCAGGCCCGCGCAGCCCACCCCGAAGACGATCTCCTGGACCGCGCGCAGGTGGATGTTGGCCAGTTCCAGCGCGAGGTGCTGGCGGATGCTGCGGGCGCAGGTGCGGGTCTGCCGCTCCAGCCGCTCCGACCAGTCCCCCGCGTCGGCGTCGGGCACGACGGCCACCCGGCCGTGGGCGCCGGGCAGCACGGGCGGTTGGAGGCTGGCCCGGCGCAGCCCCTCGTCGGCGGCCCAGCCGACCAGGGCCCGGCGCAGGCCGGGATGCTCGGCCCGGTGCACCGGAAACCAGCGGGCGCCGGCGAGGGCGGGCACGGCGGCGAGCAGGGCCGCCCGGTGCGCCTCGACGCTGACCTCCGCCGGGTCCAGCAGGGCCGGCGCCTCGGACGACGCGTCGCGGGGCGACGGGACGGGCGCCTCCGTGTCGTCCGTCCCGCCCGCCGCCTCGGCCGGGGCCCAGCCGCCCGCGCCGGGGGTGACCACGAAGAAGACCTCGACCGGGGCCCGGGCCACCTCGGCCAGCAGGTGCAGCTCCGCGCCGGTGAAGGTCTGGTCGGCGCCGATGACGTAGAGCAGCGCGCCGCCGCGGCCGACCGCGTCCAGGAGCATCCGGCCGCCGGCGACTCCGAGGGTGTCGGTGTCCGGGGTGTCGAGCACGGCGAAGTGACGCAGCAGCGGCTCGGGCAGGCTCAGCTCGACCCGGCGGGGCGGGCGGGCCAGCGCCGGGCCGGCGGCCGCCTGGTCGGCGCCGTAGGAGTGCGGCTGCCGGTAGCCCGGCACGTACGCCGCGCGGGTGGCGACCCGGGCGTGCCGGACCAGCAGGCAGCTGCCCGCCGGCACGTCCAGCATGCCGGAGGCGACGCCGAGCAGGGCGGCGAGGACCTCGCGGCGGGCCGCGGCGGCCGGCCCGGCGGCGACCGCCACGAGCGGCTCGTCGGGGCCGGGCTCGGTGACCCCCACGCGGGCGGGGAGCGGACCGCAGCGGGGCAGCTCGGCCGCCCCGCCGGGACCGCCGGGCACGTCGACCCCGGGGAGTGGACCGGGCTTCATCGGCGGCCTCCCGTGGCTGGCGGGCGGGCGGCGGTGAGCAGCCCGCATGGACATCCGGTGCGGTGGCACCCGACTGCCGGAAGGGTACGTCCGACACCCCCCAGCACCGAAAACCGCGGGTACTCACCGGTAACCACGAGATTACTCAACTTCGCAGCGTGACGGTGTGCGCGCGGACGGAATTCCGTCGATATGCTGCACGGATGAGTCGGTGGAGCTTCGTCGGCCGAACGGATGAACTTGACCGTCTGCAGTCGGCCGTGGACGAAGCCGAGGGGCGTGGGCTCATCCTCAGCGGCCACGCCGGCATCGGCAAGAGCCGGCTGCTGCGCGAGGGGGTCAGCGCGCTGCCCGCCGACCGCTACGCGATCTGGTACGTGGCGGCCAGCACCGCCACCGCGGCGCTGCCGTTCGGCGGGCTGGCCCAGGTGCTCCCCGCCGAGCAGCCGCAGGGGCTCTCCCCCGCCGGCGTGCTGCGCTGGGGTGTGGAGGTGTTGCAGGAGCAGGCCGCGGGGCGGCGGATCGTGCTCGCCATCGACGACGCCCACCTGCTCGACCCGCCGTCGGCCGCGCTGGTCCACCTGCTCGCCCGCCAGGAGAACACCACCATCCTGGGGACGCTGCGCAACGGCGAGCAGGTGCCGCTGCCGATCCGGGCGCTGTGGACCGACGACCTGGTCGAGCACTTCGAGCTCGCCCCGCTCGGCCCGGCCGAGACGGCCGACCTGCTCGCGGCCATCCTGGACGGTCCGGTCGACGCCGGCTCGGCGGACCGGCTGTTCCGGCTCTCCGCCGGCAACCCGCTGCTGCTGCGCGAGCTGGTGCTGGCCGCCGCCGGTGGCGGTGAGCTGGACCGCCAGTACGGCGTCTGGCGCTGGACCGGCCGGCTGGAGCTGGCCCCCAGCCTCACCGACCTGATCGACACCCGGATCGGGCGGCTGGAGCCGGGGGTGCGCGCCGTGGTGGAGCTGGTCGCCTTCGGCGAACCGCTCGGCCTGCACCTGCTCTACCAGGCCGCCGACCAGGCCGATGTGGAGCTGGCCGAGGAGCGTGGCCTGATCACCATGGTCCGCGACGACCGGCGGCTCGACGTCCGGCTGGCCCACCCCCTCTACGGCGAGATGATGCGCCGCCGCTGCCCGGTCACCCGGACCCGACGGTTGCAGGCCCGCCTGGCGGAGCTGCTGGAGCAGGTCGGCGCGCGGCGCCGGGGCGACCTGCTCCGGGTCGCGGTGTGGCGGCTGGACTCCGGCACCGCCCAGGACGCCACGCTGCTGCTCGGCGCGGCCGCCCAGGCGTTCGCCCGGTACGACGTACCCCTGGCGACCCGGCTGGCCCGCGCGGCGCTCGACGCCGGCGGCGGCTTCGACGCCGCGGAGCTGCTCGCCACCATCCTGATGTTCGCCGACCGGCCCGACGAGGCGATCCGGGTGCTCGACGCGGTGGCCGGCGAGATCGACGGCGACCGGCGGCGCAGCCGCTGGCTGACCGTGCGCGGCATGGTCAGCTACTGGGGGCTCAGCCGGGAGTCCACCGTGGAGGAAATCGCCCAGGCGGGCGCGGCCCTGACCGACCCGGGCGACCAGGCGCGGGTCCGCGCCTTCGAGGCGATCATGCGGCTGCACGGGTTGGACGGCACAGCGGCGCTCCGGCTCGCCCGGTCGGTGCTGGACCGCCCGGCCGCCAGTGTGGCGGCGCGGGAGCTGGCCCGCTGCACCATCGCCCACCTGGACGCGGCGCGGGGACAGTTCCGCAGCAGCGCGACCGCGATCGCCCGGGTGGCGGCGGAGGCGCCGCACTGGCGCAGCGACATGCCTTATCTTCAGCTCGCGATGGAACTGGCCCGGGGCACCCGGCTGGCCCTCGCCGGCGACCTGGCCGGCATCGACGCGATCGTCGCCGACGAGTTCGCCGACCTGGCCGGGGCCGGCGACTTCCGGCTCGGCACCGGCTACCTGGCGATCCTCCAGGCGTACGCGGCCCGGCTGCGCGGCCGCAGCGGCGAGGCGCTCAAGGTCAGCCTCGGTGCCTGCGCGGTGCTGGCCACCAGCCGCGTCTACGCCGGGCTGGCGCAGGCCGAACGGGCCCAGGCGGCGGCGCTGCGCGGCGAGGCCGAGCACGCCGCCGAGGCGATGGCCGAGGCCGACCGGACGCACGCGCCCGGCATGGTGGTGCTCTACCCCTGGCTGGAGCAGGCCCGCGGGGCGGTGCTGGCGGCCGGGGGCGACCTGCCGGGGGCCACCAAGCACCTGGGCGACCTGGCCGACCGGCTCCGCGCCGACGGCTTCGCCGGGCACGAGGTGCTGGTCCTGCACGACCTCGTCCGGCTCGGGCAGGCGACGGCCCCGGTCGGCCCGACCTGCACGGACGGCAGCCGGCGCACCGTCGCGCAACGGCTGGGTGAGCTCTCCGAGCAGGTCGACGGGGTGCTGCCGCCGCTGCTGGCCCGGTACGCCCGGGCCACCGTCGCCGGTGACGACGCCGAGCTGCTGGCGGTGGCCGACGGCTTCGCCGCGCTCGACCTGCCGGTCTGGGCCGCCGAGGCGACCGCGACCGCGCTGCGCGAGCTGCGCCGGGAACGCGCCGCCTCGGCCGGCGCCGCCCACCAGCGGCTCGCGGGCCTGCTCGGCGGCTGCGACCAGATCCGCACACCGGCGCTGGAGGCGCTGCGACCGGCACTGTCCGATCGGGAACGGCAGATCGCCACGCTGGCCGCCGCCGGGGTGACCAGCCGGGCCATCGCCGAGCGACTGTTCCTCTCCACCCGCACGGTGGAGAACCACCTCCAGCGGGTCTACAGCAAGCTGGGCATCACCGGGCGGGCGGAGCTGCCGGCGGCGCTGCGGTCGTTCACGGGCCACGACGGCACGGAATCGGCGTGAACTCTAGGCTGGGTCGGTGAGCTCCCTTCGCCCCGCGCTGCTGACCGACCACTACGAGCTGACCATGGTCAGCGCCGCCCTCCGGGACGGCACCGCCGAACGCCGCTGCGCCTTCGAGGTGTTCAGCCGGCGGCTGCCCGCCGGGCGGCGCTACGGGGTGGTCGCCGGGACGGGCCGGCTGGTCGACCTGATCCGCGACTTCCGCTTCGACGCCGACGAGGTGGACTTCCTGCGCCGCACCGGGGTGGTGGACGACCGGGCCGCCGAGTGGCTGGCCAGCTACCGCTTCACCGGCGACGTCGACGGGTACGCCGAGGGCGAGCTCTTCTTCCCGGGCTCACCGATCCTCACCGTCTCCGGCGGCTTCGCCGAGTGCGTGGTGCTGGAGACGCTGGTCCTGTCGGTGCTCAACCACGACAGCGCGGTGGCCGCCGCCGCCGCTCGGATGGTCACCGCCGCCCGTGGCCGCACCCTGATCGAGATGGGCTCCCGGCGGGCCCACGAGGAGGCGGCGGTGGCCGCGGCGCGGGCGGCGTACCTGGCCGGGTTCCGGTTCACCTCCAACCTCGCCGCCGGCCGGCGCTACGGCATCCCCACCGCCGGCACCGCCGCGCACGCGTTCACCCTGCTGCACGACGACGAGAAGACGGCGTTCGCCTCGCAGGTCGCCACGCTGGGCAAGGACACCACGCTGCTGGTCGACACGTACGACATCAGCCAGGGCATCCGCAACGCGATCGAGGTGGCCGGGCCGGAGCTGCGGGCGATCCGGATCGACTCGGGCGACCTGGCGGTGATCGCCCAGCAGTCCCGGGAACTGCTCGACTCGCTCGGCGCCACCGAAACGAAGATCATCGTCTCGGGTGACCTCGACGAGTACGCCATCGCCGCCCTCGCCGCCGAGCCGGTGGATATGTACGGCGCCGGCACCGCCGTGGTCACCGGCTCCGGCGCGCCCACCGTCGGGCTGGTCTACAAGCTGGTCGAGGTGGACGGGCGGCCGGTGGTCAAGCGCTCCGAGCAGAAGGCCACCATCGGCGGCCGGAAGGTCGCGGTACGCCGGCACAAGCCCACCGGCACCGCCACCGAGGAGATCATCGTGCCGCAGGGCGTGCCGGACCGGCAGCCCAACGACCGGCTGCTCCAGCGCTCCTTCATCGTCGACGGGGAGCCGGTCGTGCTGCCCTCGCTCGACGAGTCGCGGGAGCACCTGCGGCAGTGCCTGATCTCCATTCCGTGGGAAGGGCTCAAGCTCTCCGGCGGTGACCCGGCGGTGCCGGTCACCGTCGTCCCGGCAAGCTGACGAAGGAGTCACTCCGATGGCCAACGCCTTGATCATCGTGGACGTGCAGAACGACTTCTGCGAGGGCGGGTCCCTCGCCGTCGCCGGTGGCGCGGGGGTCGCGGCCGGCGTCTCCCGGCTGCTCGCCGCCGAGCCGGACCGCTGGGACCACGTGGTCGCCACCAAGGACTACCACGTCGACCCGGGCGCGCACTTCGGCGATCCGCCGGACTACGTCGACTCGTGGCCTCGGCACTGCGTCGTCGGCACCGCCGGTTCCGAGTTCCACCCGGACCTGGAGACCGACCGGGTCGAGATGATCTTCCACAAGGGCGAGCACGCCGCGGCGTACTCCGGCTTCGAGGGGCACGCCGACGACGGCGAGTGCCTCGCCGACTGGCTGCGCCGGCACGACGTGGACCGGGTCGACCTGGTGGGGATCGCCACCGACCACTGCGTCCGGGCCACCGCGCTGGACGCCGCCCGGGAGGGCTTCGCCACCACCGTGCTGCTCGACCTCACGGCCGCCGTCGCGCGGACCACCCTCGACGTGGCGCTGCGGGCGATGGACGGCGCCGGCGTCACCCTGCGGGGCGAGCCTGTGATCAGGGACGCTTGAGCCGGTAATCGCTTGCCGATGTCGTACCTCCGGTCGAGGATGGCCGCCGGAGGTACGGACCATCATGAACTTGACGCCTTACCGGCAAGCGCTCGCCCTGCCCGGGCTCCGGTCGTTGCTGCTGGTGTCCGTGCTGGCCCGCATCCCGCTCACCGCGACCGGGGTGACGCTCACCTTCTTCGTGGTGCTCGACCTCGGCCGCGGCTACGGCGCCGCCGGCCTGGTCGGGGCCGCGATGACCGTCGGGGCGGCGCTCGGCTCGCCGCTGCTCGGCCGCCTGGTCGACCGGCGCGGCCTGCGCCCGGTGGTCGCCCTGACCACCGTTGCCGAGGCGGTGTTCTGGGCGAGCGCGCCGACGCTCTCGCTGCCCGTGCTGCTGCCGGCCGCGTTCCTCGCCGGCCTGCTCGCCCTGCCGATCTTCTCGGTGATCCGGCAGTCCATCGCCGCGCTCGCCCCCGAGGACCGGCGACGCCCCGCGTACGCGCTGGACTCGATGTCCGTCGAGCTGTCGTTCATGGTCGGGCCCGCACTCGCCGTGGCGCTGGCCACCACCGTCTCGGCGCGCACCACCCTCTGGGCGGTCGGCACCGGCGTGGTCGCCTCGGGCGTCGCGTTCTGGCTGCTCAACCCGCCCACCCGCAGCGCGGACGAGCCGGCCGGTCCGCAGCCCCGCACGCCCCGCCGGGAATGGCTCACCCCCCGGATGCTGGCCGTGCTCGCGGTCAGCGGCGCGGCGACCCTGGTCCTCGGCGGCACCGACGTCGCGGTGGTCGCCGTGCTGCGGGCCAGCGGCGAGGTCGGCTGGACCGGCGCCGTGCTCACCATGTGGGCGGTCGCCTCGCTGGTCGGTGGGTTCGCGTACGGGGCGGTCCGCCGCTCGTTCTCGCCGCTGGCGCTCACCGCCGCGCTGAGCCTCTGCACCATCCCGGTCGGGCTGGGCGGCGGCCACTGGTGGCTGCTCTGCCTGGCCCTCATCCCGGCCGGCGCGCTCTGCGCCCCGACCATCGCGGCGACCTCCGACGCGGTCAGCCGGCTCGCCCCGGCGGGCGTACGCGGCGAGGCGATGGGCCTGCACGGCTCCGCCGTCACCGTCGGCATCGCGCTCGGCGCGCCGCTCGCCGGCGCGGTGATCGACGCCTCGCTGCCGCTGTGGGGCTTCGCGGTCACCGGCGCGATCGGGCTGGCGGTGACGCTGGCCGTGCTCCCCGTCGAACTGCGCCACCGCCGCGAGACCGCCGCCGTGTCCGACGTGGCCGACGCCGCCGACCTGGCCCCCGCCACCACCTGACCCCGCCGTCCGCCAGGCGGTCCGGTACCGCTCTCGCACCCTGCCTGGCGGCCCGGCAGCCCGGCAGCCCGGGTGCCCGGCGGCCCGGCAGCCCGGGTGCCCGGCGGCCCGGCAACCCCGGTGCCCGGCAACCCCGGTGCCCGGCGGCCCGGCGCTGGCGCAGCCGGCAGCCCGGCGGTCGGGCAGACCGGCGGCCCCGGCGGTCGGGCACGCCGCCGGTCGGCCACGCCGCCGGTCGGGCAGGCCAGCGACCCGGCAGCCGGGCGGTCGGGCGGTCGGGGCGGTCGGGCAGGCCAGCGATCGGATGGCCCAAGCCAGGCAGACCGGCAGCCGGGTGTCGGGCATCGGGGGTCAAGCGTGTCGCGGTGGCCCCGGGTCGGCGTGTCTCGGCGTTCGGACACATACCCGATGAGCGATATACCTGAGAGGCATATTTATGCCTCTCAGGTATATCGCTCACGAGCGCATGCGCCTCCCGGCGGGTGTGACGATCCACGATTCACCCGCCCAGATTCCGCGGTCGCCGGCGAGCCGGGGTCGAGCGGACCAGCTGTTCCCGATGCGGGGGCCGGCGCCAGGAGAGCCGAGCCCGGAACCGGGGCAGACGCCGCCGCCGAGACCCGACCGGCCAGCCGCGAGCGCCGCCCAGGCGACGGGCAACCGAGCGCCGCCAGACCGGAACGCCACGGCTCACGCCGGTCCGAGCCGAAACGGCGACGGGCGTCGCTCAGACCGGAACGCCTCGACCGCCGCCGGTCCGAGCCGGAACGGCGACGGGCGTCGCCTAAACCGGGTGCGGCCCAGACCGGAACGCCACGACCGACACCGGCCCGAGCCGGAACGGCGACGGGCGCCGTACCCCTGGTGGGGTGCGGCGCCCGTCGTCGGTGTCGCGTGCGGCGCGTCAGCGGTCGATGTTGCTCGCGGTGTCCTCGCGGTAGCTGGCGCCACCGTCGGACTCGCTGGTGAGCGGCTTGGAGCCGCCCTCCGGCGGACCGGCCAGGCTGTGGCCGGCGGCCAGCTCCGGGAACTTGTGGTCGAAGGCCGGCCGCTCGGAGCGGATCCGCGGCATCCGGTCGAAGTTGCGCAGGGGCGGCGGGGAGCTGGTCGCCCACTCCAGCGAGTTGCCGTGACCCCACGGGTCCTCGACCTCGACCACCGGGCCGGTCTTGTACGACTTCCAGCAGTTCCAGATGAACGGCAGGGTCGAGATACCGGTGATGAACGCGCCGATCGTGGAGATCGTGTTCAGCGTGGTGAAGCCGTCGCTGGGCAGGTAGTCGGCGTACCGACGCGGCATGCCCTCGTTGCCCAGCCAGTGCTGCACCAGGAACGTGGTGTGGAAGCCGATCATCGTCAGCCAGAAGTGGATCTTGCCGAGCCGCTCGTCGAGCATCCGGCCGAACATCTTCGGGAACCAGAAGTAGATGCCGGCGAAGACAGCGAACACGATCGTGCCGAAGAGCACGTAGTGGAAGTGCGCCACCACGAAGTACGAGTCGTGCAGGTGGAAGTCGATCGGCGGGCTGGCGAGCAGCACACCGGTGAGACCACCGAAGAGGAAGGTCACCAGGAAGCCGATGGAGAAGAGCATCGGCGTCTCGAAGGTGATCTGGCCCCGCCACATGGTGCCGAGCCAGTTGAAGAACTTCATACCGGTGGGCACGGCGATCAGGTAGCTCAGGAAGCTGAAGAACGGCAGCAGGACCTGGCCGGTGCCGAACATGTGGTGCGCCCAGACGCTCATCGACAGCGCGGCGATGGCGATGGTCGCGGCGACCAGACCCTTGTAGCCGAAGATCGGCTTACGGGAGAAGACCGGGATGACCTCGCTGATGATGCCGAAGAACGGCAGCGCGATGATGTACACCTCGGGGTGGCCGAAGAACCAGAACAGGTGCTGCCAGAGCATCGGCCCGCCGGTGGCCGGGTCGTACACGTGGGCGCCCATCAGCCGGTCGGCGGCGAGCGCGAAGAGCGCGGCGGCCAGCAGCGGGAAGACCAGGATCGCCAGCAGGCTGGTGACCAGCATGTTCCAGGTGAAGATCGGCATCCGGAACATCGTCATGCCCGGGGCCCGCAGGGTCAGGATCGTGGTGATCAGGTTGACCGCGCCGAGGATCGTGCCCAGACCGGAGATGGCCAGGCCGACGACCCACATGTTGGCGCCGACGCCCGGCGAGTGCTCGACGGTGCTCAGCGGGGTGTAGGCGGTCCAGCCGAAGTCGGCGGCGCCACCCGGGCTGATGAAGCCGGCCGTCGCCATGGTGCCACCGAAGAGGTAGAGCCAGTAGGCGAAGGCGTTGAGCCGGGGGAAGGAGACGTCAGGGGCGCCGATCTGCAGCGGCACGACGTAGTTCGCGAAGGCGAACACGATCGGCGTCGCGAAGAACAGCAGCATGATCGTGCCGTGCATCGTGAACAGCTGGTTGTACTGCTCGGGCGACAGGAACTGCAGGCCCGGCCGCGCCAGCTCGGCACGCATGATCAGGGCCATCAGGCCACCGATCATGAAGAACACGAACGCGGTGACCATGTACATGATCCCGATCTGCTTCGCGTCCGTGGTGCGCAGCAGCCGCGCGATGGCCGACCCCTTGACCGGCTCTCGGACCGGCCATGGCCGGGTCACGACCGGCTTGGGTGCGACGGTGGTCACGAATGGCCTCCGGTTCTCGGTTGTCCCGCTCGGCACGCGCTTCTATCTGCGAGCCGTCATCCGCAAGGAGGATAGTCCCCGGCAGGTGGGTGCGCCGCTCGGGGTGGTGCGGCAGGATGGAGGGCCGCTCTACAGCGGGTCGACGAGCAGCCGGTAGTGCTCGCGGAAGATTCGACCGCCGCGCCCGCGCAGCAGCGGGTCGCGCAGCGCCGGCGGGACGTCCCGGGTCCGGTTGCGGTCGCGGGTCCGGTCCCGCACCCATCGGGTACGCGGGCGGCGGCGACTCTCGTACGCCACCAGCGCCGCCTCGACGCTGCCGGCCGCGGTCAGCGACTCGGCGAGCACCACCGCGTCCTCCAGCGCCATCGCCGCACCCTGGCTCAGGGTCGGCGCGGTGGCGTGGGCGGCGTCGCCGACGAGCAGCACGCGCCCGCGGTGCCAGCGGCCCAGCTCGACCTCGTCGGTGAGCCCCACCTGGACGTCGCGCAGCGCGTCCAGCACCGCGGGCACCGGCCCGCCGTACTCGCCGAAGAGCTCGCGCAGCCGCGCGTCCGGATCGGCCGGGACGACCGTGCCGGCCTCGTCGGCGTAGCAGTACAGCCGGCCCGCGCCGATCGGCACCACCAGGAAGCCGGCGCGCTGCCCGAGCAGGGCCGTCCACTCGGCGATCTCCGGACCGTCGCGCACCACGCCCCGGTAGACCACCTGCCCGGCGGGGCGGGGCGGCCCGCCGAGCGCGGCCAGGGAACGCACCGCCGAACGGGGCCCGTCGGCGCCGATCACCAGGTCGTACTCGCCGCCGGTGCCGTCGGTGAAGGTGACCCCGACACCGGCCGGCAGCAGCTCGACGGCGCTGACCTCGGCGCCGTGCCGCACCGCGCCGCCGGCGCCGCTGAGCAGCACCTGGTAGAGGTCGCGCCGGAGCAGCGCCCGGCACTCGCCGACGCCGGACCAGAGCGCGTCGAGATCCACCTCACAGAGCGGCTCGCCCGCCGCGTCCAGGAAGCGCTGGCGGTGGATCACCTGGCCGAGCCGGCGGACCGGGCCGTCCAGGTCGAGCCGGCGCAGCGCGCGGTCGGCGTTGCCGGGCAGATAGAGACCGGTCTCGACCAGCTCGTTCGGGGGCAGCTTCTCGGTGACGTCCGGACGGAAACCCGCCATCCGCAGCGCCCGGGCGACGGCCAGACCGGCGATGCCCGCGCCGACGACAAGGATGCGCAGGGGGGAGCCACCCATGGTGGTGTACGCCTCCGGAGGGGGGATCGGCACGCGTTGGAGGCAAGACACTACTCCGCGCGATCGACACACGGTAGGCCTGATCGGCCCTGGCGGTACCGCTCGTCGGACCCACGCTCCCATTCGTGTAAACGATTCACGTCACCGCCTGGCCGACCCGCCATCCCCCGGTACGCCGACGCCTCCCACTCCCGACTGAGCTGCGGCTTCGCCGGCTCGCGATGGCGCGATGCGGAAGCGGCGTCGAAGGTCCACCGCAGCGCCCTCCGCCGTCCGGGTCGGGTTCAGGCAGCCGGTCCGGTTGCACTCCTGTTGCAGACATGTAAATGTGTCGAATGATATGGGAGCGCTCCCGCGCCTCTCCCCCGTCCCATCCGGCGCCCCCACGCCGGCATCTCGAGGAGCATGATGAAACGTCCACTCCGCGCCATCGCCGCCGCCGGCCTGCTGGCCGCCGGATCGCTGGTCGCCGTCGCGCTCGGCGGCACGGCCTCAGCCGACACCCAGATCTGCGAGCAGTTCGGCTCCACCGTGATCCAGAACCGGTACGTCGTGCAGAACAACCGCTGGGGCACCTCCGCCCAGCAGTGCATCAACGTCACCAGCACCGGCTTCGAGATCACGACCCAGAACGGCAGCAACCCCACCAACGGCGCCCCCACCGCGTACCCGTCGGTCTTCTTCGGCTGCCACTACACCAACTGCTCCCCCGGCACCAACCTGCCGATCCAGGTCAGCCAGATCAGCAGCGCCACCAGCAGCATCAGCTACAAGTACGTCAGCGGGGCCATCTACAACGCCTCGTACGACATCTGGCTCGACCCGACGCCGAAGAAGGACGGGGTGAACCAGATGGAGATCATGATCTGGCTCAACCGCCAGGGCCCGATCCAGCCGATCGGCTCGCCGGTCGGGACGACCACCGTCGTCGGCCGGACCTGGGAGGTCTGGCGAGGCAGCAACGGCTCCAACAACGTCATCTCGTACGTCGCGCCGTCGCCGATCACGAGCATGAACCTCAGCGTCCTCGACTTCATCAACGACGTGAAAGACCGCGGCGCGATCACCAGCAGCTGGTACCTGACCAGCATCCAGGCCGGCTTCGAGCCGTGGCAGGGCGGCGCCGGGCTCGGGGTGTCCTCCTTCTCGGCCAGCGTCAACGGCGGCGGCTCGACGACTCCGCCCACCACGCCGCCGCCGACCACCACGCCGCCGCCGACGGGTAGCGGGTGCGCGGTGAAGTACACGCCGAACTCGTGGAACAACGGCTTCACCGCCGACGTGACGATCACCAACCGCGGCTCCAGCACCATCAACGGATGGAACCTGACCTACAACCTGCCTGCCGGGCAGCAGGTCACCAACGCGTGGAACACGACCGTGACGCAGAGCGGGTCGGCGGTGAGTGCGCGGAACGTCGGCTTCAACGGGTCGATCGCGCCGGGGGGTACCGCGAACTTCGGGTATCAGGGGACGTTGAGCGGCGCCTACTCGTCGCCGACCAGCTTCTCGCTCAACGGGGTGGCCTGCTCACGGGCGTGACGTTCCAGCTGACCGAAGGGGCGTGACCACTCGGTCACGCCCCTTCCCACCTGCTGAAGCGTCCACTGGTCAGCCGCCGAGCGCGTCGATGTCGCGCATCTCCTCGGCCGTCAGCGAGAAATCGAAGATATCGGCGTTGGCCCTGATCCGCTCCGGGGTGACCGACTTGGGGATGACCACGATCTCGTGGTCGATGTGCCAGCGCAGCACGACCTGGGCAGGCGACACGTCGTGCGCGGTGGCGATGCGGGTCAGTACCGGATCGGAGAGGTCGCTGGTCTTGAAGGGGCTGTAGCCCTCCAGCACGACGCCCCGGTCGCGGTGCTCGACGTGGCGCTGCCGGTCGTACAGCGACGGGCTCCAGCGGATCTGGTTGACCGCCGGGTTCTCCTCGGTGGCCTGGATCAGCTCGTCGATCAGCGCAGTGCTGTAGTTGCTCACCCCGACCGCCCGGGTCAGGTTCTCGTCCCGAGCCGCCAGCAGCTCCCGCCACACTGGGATGCTGTCGGCCGGCGAGGACGGCGGCCAGTGAATCAGCCAGAGGTCGACGTGATCGGTGTCGAGCGCGCGCAGGCTGGCCTCGATGGTCTCCCGTTCCCGCCCCACCCGGTCCGGCGGCAGCTTGGTGGTGATGAAGATGTCCTCGCGGCGCAGCCCGCTCTCCTTGATCGCCCGGCCGACCTCCTCCTCGTTGCCGTACATGGTGGCGGTGTCGATGTGCCGGTAGCCGGCGTCGAGGGCGGCCAGCACGGCGTCGTAACCAGCCTGGCCGCTGGCCTGCCAGGTGCCGAAGCCGAGCAGCGGCATCCGGACGTCGCCGGGGAGCAGCGCGGTGGGCTGGTCGAGGTGCTGGTCCATACCGACCGTTCTACCCGTGATCGCCGGTGACATGCCCGGAACCGGGCAACCGGCGGAGCCAGGCGGTTTGCCGGAGAATGCCGGTGTGGCGGACCGTCTGGAGGAGTATCGGCGCAAGCGGGACGCGGCGCGTACCCCGGAACCGGTGCCGCCGGAGCGGCCGCGCCGGCGGCGGAGGGCCGGCGAGGCCCGGTTCGTGATCCAGCAGCACCACGCCCGCGCGCTGCACTGGGACCTGCGGCTGGAGCGCGACGGGGTGCTCGCCTCGTGGGCGGTGCCGCGCGGCCTGCCCCGGGACACCGGGCGCAACCACCTGGCCGTGCACACCGAGGACCACCCGATGGAGTACCTCGACTTCCACGGCGAGATCCCGGCCGGCGAGTACGGCGGCGGAACGATGACCGTGCACGACCGGGGCACCTACCAGTGCGAGAAGTGGCGCGACGACGAGGTGATCGTGGTGCTGCACGGCGCGCGCACCAGCGGCCGGTACGTCCTCTTCGCCACCGGCGGCCGCGACGGGCGGGACTGGATGGTCCGCCGTACCGACCCGCCCCCGCCCGGCTGGACGAGCATGCCGGAGCTGGTCCGCCCGATGCACCCCACCCCGTCGGGCCGGTTACCCGGCGACAGCTCGGAGTGGGGTTACGAGCTGCGCTGGGACGGCGTGCGGGCGATGGCGTACGTCTCCGGCGGCCGGCTGCGGCTGCTGTCGGAGACCGACGAGGACGTCACCGGGGCGTACCCCTGGTTGCGGGACATGGCCGAGGCGCTGGCCCCGACGGAAGCCGTGCTGGACGGGGTCCTGGTCCGGATCGATTCCGCCGGCCGGGTCCGCCCGGCCCGGCCGAAGCGGGCCGCCGCCGACGCGCAGTTCCTGCTCTTCGATCTGCTCTGGCTGGAGGGTGTGGCCAGCCTCGACGTGCCGTACGCGCAGCGCCGGGAACTGCTCGACGGTCTGGCGCTGGCCGGGCCGCACTGGCAGACTCCGCCGTGGTTCCCCGGCACCGGCGCCGAGGCGCTGGACACGGCCCGCGGGCAGGGGCTGCCCGGGGTGGTGGCCAAGCGGCTGGACTCGGTCTACGAGCCGGGCCGACGCAGCCGCCGCTGGCTGAGCATCGAGCCAGGCTGACGGCGAGGAGCATCGTGTACCTGACCCACCTGGAGTGCCCGCGCTGCGGACGGGAGCACGACGCCGACCGACCGGCCAACCTGTGTGGGTGCGGCTCGCCGCTGCTGGCCCGCTACGACCTCGCGGCGGTGGCCGAGGCGGTGACGCCGGAGCGGTTCGGCCTGCGCCCGGCCGACCTGTGGCGCTACCGCGAGGTGCTGCCGGTGGCCGACGAGCGGCACGTCACCACGTTGGGCGAGGGCTGGACGCCGCTGTTGCGCGCGCCGGCGTACGGGGCGCAGATCGGCATTCCGGACCTGATCGTCAAGGACGAGGGGCTGACGCCGACCGGGTCGTTCAAGGCGCGCGGCGCGGCGGTGGGCGTGAGCCGCGCCCGGGAGCTGGGCGTCGAGCGGATCGCCATGCCGACCAACGGCAACGCGGGGGCGGCTTGGGCCACCTACGCGGCCCGGGCGGGCATGGGCGCGACCATCGCCATGCCGCTGGACGCGCCGACCATCTGCCGGCGGGAGTGCCTGGCCGCGGGCGCGGACCTGCGCCTGGTGGACGGGCTGATCAGCGACGCCGGCCGGTGGGTGGCGAAGCTGGTCGCCGACTCGGGCGGGACGGTCTTCGACGCGGGCACGCTGCGCGAGCCGTACCGGCTCGAGGGCAAGAAGACCATGGGGTACGAGATCGTCGAGCAGCTCGGCTGGCAGGTGCCCGACGTGATCATCTATCCGACCGGCGGCGGGGTCGGGTTGATCGGCATCCACAAAGCCATGCACGAGCTGCGTGAGCTGGGCTGGGTGGAGGACAAGCTGCCTCGCCTGGTCGCGGTGCAGTCCACCGGGTGCGCCCCGGTGGTGCGGGCGTTCGCCGCCGGGCAGGACCGGGCGGAGCCCTGGGCGGACGCGCGCACCGTCGCCTTCGGCATCACCGTTCCTGCCCCGCTGGGCGACGAGCTGATCCTGGCCGCGCTGCGGGAGAGCAGCGGCACCGCGCTCGCCGTTGACGACGCGGAGATCCTGGCCGACCTGCGGGACTTCGCCTGCCGGGAGGGGCTGCTGCTCTGCCCGGAGGGGGCGGCCTGCCTGACCGCCGCCCGGCACCTGCGCGCCGGCGGCTGGATCCGGGCCGGCGAGCGGGTGGTGGTGCTGAACACCGGGGCGGGGCTGAAGTACCCGGAGACGGTGGACGTCTCCGGCGTACCCGTGGTGGCGGCCTGACCCGGTCGGGGCGGCCGAGCACCGTCAATGCCTGGCGGTTGCAGGAGTGTTGCAGGATCTCGTCGCGGCGCTCAGCCGGAGCTCAGGTCCGCGAACCGCCAGGCCGCGTTGATCAGCCCGATGTGCGACAGCGCCTGCGGCGTGTTGCCCAGCTGCGCGCCGGTACGCAGGTCCACCTGCTCGGCGAAGAGCCCGAGGTCGTTGGCGTGCCCGAGCACCTGCTCGAACAGCCGCCGGGCCCGGCCCTCCTCGCCCGCCAACAGCAGGCACTCGACCAGCCAGAACGAGCAGAGCACGAAACCGGCCGGGTCGGTGCCCCACCGTCGTACCAGGCCGTCGTCGCCGCCCAGCTCCCGCTCGATCGCGTCGATGGTGGCGCGCATCCGAGGGTCGGTGGCGGGCAGGAACTGCGACATCGGCAGCAGCAACGCCGAGGCGTCCAGCTCCGCCGACCCGAAAACCCCGGTGAACGCCCCGACCCGGTCGTTCCAGCCGTCGCGCAGCACGGTGTCCCGGATCTCGTCGCGGATCGCGGCCCACCGCCGTGGGTCGGCCCGCTCACCCAGCCGGGGCGCCATTTGGACCGCCCGGTGCAGGGCGCACCAGCAGAGCACCTTGGACGACAGGTGGTGCCGCTCGGCGTCCCGGGTCTCCCAGATTCCGTGATCCGGCAACCGCCAGGTCGCGGCGACCTGCTCGGCCAGCCCGACGACCATCTCGCGCAGCTCCTCGTCGAAGGTCTCGCCGAGGTAATCGTGCAGCCGCCAGACCGCCGAGATCACCTCACCGGGCACGTCCAGCTGCCGCTGCCGCCAGGCGTCGTTGCCGACCCGCACCGGGCGGCTGCCCGCGTAGCCGCGCAGGTGCACC
The DNA here is from genome assembly GCF_052068055.1 of Micromonospora sp. L32. Taxonomy (NCBI): domain Bacteria; kingdom Bacillati; phylum Actinomycetota; class Actinomycetes; order Micromonosporales; family Micromonosporaceae; genus Micromonospora; species Micromonospora sp. L32. The sequence goes on from NZ_JBQHDD010000003.1 coordinate 587,190, forward strand.
AGCTCGCGCTCGGAGATGTCCCGTTCCCCCGCCAGGCCGAAGAGCACCGGGACCGGCTCGTCGCCGATCCGGCCGATCGCGCGGGCCGCCCAGGCGAAGAGCCGGTTCGGCTCGGTCGGGCAGGCGGCCACCCAGAGCGCCCGCATCGTCATCGCGAAGTCGCGCAGCCAGGAGTAGCGGTAGTCGTAGTTGCGGTCGCCGCCGTACCGCTCCGGCAGCGACGTGGTCAGCGCGGCGGCGACCGCGCCGCTGCGGGCGTACGTCAGACCGGTGAGTACGGTCGCGCTCTGGCGCACCTGCTCGGCGTACGGACCGTCGTAGTGGTGCAGCCCCCGGTACGCCTGCCACGCCCGCTCCGTCTCGACGAGCGCGGTCAACGGGTCCACCCGGGCCGGCCGGTCGCCGTGCACCGGCGCGTACGCCAGATCGAAGCCGACGCACTGCCCGGCGGTGACCTCGAACTCCTGGCGGACCCGGTCCCGCCCGGCGCGCAGCGCCGGCCCGTTGCTGCGCAGGGTCAGCGCCACCGGGCCGGCGACGGCCACCACCGCACCGTCGGGCTTCTCGTGCAGGTACGGCGTGAGCAGGCCGTACTCGGGGCGGGGCGCGAAGTCCAGCCCCATCCGGACCCGCCCGCCGAGCCCCTCGACCACCCGCAGCAGCACCGCCGGGGAGTTCATGCCCAGTTGGTGACCGCGGGCGCCCACCTCGGCGGCGAGCGCGTCGGTGACCGCGACGCTCCCCTCGGGGGTGTGGTGGACCGTCCGCAGCACCAGCGTGTCCGGCTGGTACGCGCGCTCCACCCGGGACGGCCCGAGCGGCGCCAGCCGCCAGTACCCGGCGTCCGGGTCGAGCAGCCGGCCGAAGACCGACGGCGCGTCGAACCGGTCAGGGCACCACCAGTCGACCGAGCCGTCCCGGCCGACCAGCGCACCGGAGCGACAGTCGGAGAGGAACCCGTAGTCGGAGATCGGCGGCTGGTCCACCCGCCCCGGGTACCCGGACCGACCGGGTTCAGGCCGGTCAACGGGCCGGCCGGGCGGGCCGGTCGGCGGGGCCCGTGGACCGTGCCGCCGGGGCGGTCAGGACGTCGGCGGCTCGTCCTCGCCGGCCGCCTCCGCCGCGTCGGCCTCCTCCTTCGTCCGGTGCACCACCTGGTCGGCGTGCTCCGGCGGGCCGTAGACGGTGTAGAGCACCAGCGGGTTGGGCCCGGTGTTGACGAAGTTGTGCTTGGTGCCGGCCGGCACCACCACCAGGTCGCCCTGGACGACCTCCCTGGTCTCCCCCGCCACCCGCGCCTCGCCGGTACCGCTGACGAAGGTCAGGATCTGGTCGATCCCGTCGTGCACCTCCTCACCGATCTCGCCGCCTGGCGGGATGGTCATGATCACAAGCTGGGTCTTCTCACCGGTCCAGAGCACCCGGCGGAAGTCCGGGCTCTTCTGGGCGACGGTCGCGATCGTGAAATGCTTCATGGCGCGCTCATACCCGGCCCGGGCCTCCGTCACGCCGGGACTGTCAGATGGTGGAATTCCCCACCCGCCCGAGGTTTGCCGCCCCGCGCAACGGGCATCGACCACACTGACGGCTGCGTACGCGCGGCTGTCGAGCCAGGTCCCCGCTGGCGTACCGCCGAAGGGCTGCGGTGGTGGGAGACGGCCGGAGCGCGGCGACGTGACGACCCAGGGGTCGGGCGGCGCCGTGCGCCCGTGTCCGGGCTTTCACGTCAGGGCCGACCATGGGCGCGCCTCTGACCTGCGGTTATGCCTCAGTGGCGGCGTTGGGGCACGGGCGGGGAGCCGACGCAGACCACCCTCAGCTCGTCCTCGCCCTCCGGGCCGGCGAAGCGGACCTCGACGTGCTCGTCCGGGCCCCGGTCGACGTCGCGTACCCGGTAGCCCTGCGCCGGTGCCCAGGAGACCAGCCGCACCCCCGACGGTCCGCACTCGGCCACCGCCGTCCCGCCGGTGGCGGCCAGCACCCGACGCGCGCCCGCGGCCGAGGTGACGGCGCCGCCGGAGGGTGTCGGGCCGGCGGCCGGCGGGGTGACCCCGGCGGCGGACGGCGGCCCCGCCGCGAGCGCCCGCACCTCCTCCTGGCTGCGTACGCCACCCGGGGTGCCGCTGATGCTCTCCCCCACCAGCCGGATCGCCGCCAGGCCGATGAGCAGCGCGGCGACCGCGGTGGCGAGCCAACCGAGCACGGCGAGCAGGGGGCGACCGGGCATTCCCCGAGTCTGCCGGACGCCGGGTTGCGGCGCGCCCAGGGCAGGGTTAAGGGAGGGTTGCGGCCGGCGGCCGGCAGCGGCGGCGCGGATTAGCCTGCCAGGTGTGGCCCGCCTCCTGCTGATCGAGGACGATCTCACCATCCGTACGCCGCTGATCCGCGCGCTGCGGGACCGCGGGCACGCCGTGGCCGCCGCCTCCACCGCCCTGACCGGCCTGCGGGACGCGCTCGAGGACCGGCCGGACCTGGTCGTGCTCGACCTGGGACTGCCCGACCTGGACGGCGCCGAGCTGCTGCGGATGCTCCGGGCGGTCAGCTCGGTGCCCGTCATCGTGGCCACCGCGCGCGACGACGAGCGGGAGATCGTCCGGATCCTCGACGCCGGGGCGGACGACTACGTGGTCAAGCCGTTCACCGCGGCGCAGTTGGACGCCCGGGCCCGCGCGGTGCTGCGGCGGGCCGCCCCGGAGGACCGGGACGCCGACCCGGCGCTGGTGGTCGGCGGACTGCGGATCGACCCGCGTACCCGCCAGGTCAGCCTGGACGGGGTCCCGGTGGAGCTGACCCCGCGCGAGTTCGACCTGCTGCACCACCTGGCCGGCCGGCCCGGGCAGGTGGTGACCAAGCGGGAGCTGCTCACCGAGGTGTGGCGGATCCCGTACGGCGGCGCCGACAAGACCGTCGACGTGCACCTGTCCTGGCTGCGCCGCAAGCTCGGCGAGAACGCCCAGCAGCCCCGCTACCTGCACACCGTCCGGGGCGTCGGCGTGCGGCTGGCGCCGCCGCCCGGGACCGTCGGGTGAGACGACGGCTGGCCCTGCTGGTCGCGTCGGTCAGCGTGCTCACCCTGATCGCCTTCCTGGTGCCGCTGGCGCTGCTGGTCCGCACCGTGGCCGAGGACCGGGCGACCGTGCGCGCGACGGCCGACGCGCAGAGCCTGGTGCCGGTGGTCGGCACCGCCGAGCTCGACACGGTCCGGATCACCGTCGAGCAGCTCGTCGCCGAGTCGGGGCGGCCGGTCACCGTCTTCCTGCCCGACGGCACGGTGCTGGGCGCGCCCGCGCCGCGTACGCCGGCGGTGGCGCTGGCCGCGCGCGGGCAGAGCCTGACCGCGGAGTCCGACGGCGGGCGGGAGGTGGTGATCGCCGTCCAGGGCCGGCCGGAGGGGGCGGCGGTGATCCGCACGGTGGTGCCCCGGGCCGAGCTGACCGCCGGGGTGACCCGGGCGTGGACGGTGCTGGCGCTGCTCGGCGCGCTCCTGGTGGTGGTGGGGCTGGTGGTCGCCGACCGGCTCGCCGGCTCGCTCACCCGTCCGATCACCGAGCTGTCCACGGTGTCCCACCGGCTGGCCAACGCCGAGCTGGACGCCCGGGTCGAGCCGGCCGGGCCGGCGGAGCTGCGCGAGGTGGCCGGCGCGCTCAACCACCTGGCCGGCCGGATCCAGGTGCTGCTGCGGGAGGAGCGGGAGCAGGTGGCGGACCTGTCGCACCGGCTGCGCACCCCGCTGACCGCGCTGCGGCTGGAGGCGGAGTCGCTGCGCGACCCGGACGACGCGGCCCGGGTCACCGCGGCCGTCGACGGGCTGGAACGGGCGGTCAGCGGGCTGATCCGCGAGGCCCGCTGGCGCAGCTCGCCCGCCGCCGGCCGCGCGGTCAGCGACGCGGCGGCGGTGGTCGGCGAGCGGGTGGCGTTCTGGTCGGTGCTGGCCGAGGACACCGGCCGGCGGGTGACCCTGGAGCTGGCGTCGGGGCCGCTGCCCGTCGGGGTGGCCGCCGACGAGCTGGCGGCGGTGGTGGACGCCCTGCTGGGCAACGTCTTCGCGCACACCCCGGACGGCACCCCGTTCGCCGTGCAGCTGGCGGCGGACGCCGACGGGGTGCTGCTGACCGTCACCGACGAGGGGCCCGGGCTGCCCGCCGGGGCGGCCCGGCGGGGGTCCAGCGGGGCCGGGTCGACCGGCCTCGGCCTGGACATCGCCGACCGGGCGGCCCGGGCCGGCGGCGGTCACCTCGAACTCGGCACCGGGCCGGGCGGCGGGGCCGTGGTGCGCCTGCGGTTGGGCCGACCGCCGGGATAACCACCGTTTAGCGTCGGGACAGCGCGCCGCTATCCGCCTCCGGTCGATGCTCGGCAGGACAGCGAACGGGACCGACGGAAGGTGGACATCATGCGGCGTACCTCTCTGATCCTGGCCTCGGCCGGTGGCGTGGCGGTGCTGGCGCTGACCGGCGCGGCCCTCGGCGTCACCGCCGCCGACCGGCAGGCCGGCGCCCCGCGCGCCGCCCTCGCCGTCACGGGCGTCGGCGACACTCCCACGCCCGACGACAGCCCGTCCACCGCCGGGGCGACGCCGGTCGGGGTCGGCCGGGACCGGGCCGGGGCGATCGCCCTCGCCGCGGTGGGCGGCGGCCGGGTCGTCGACGTCGAGGCCGAGCGGGAGCACGGCCGTCCGGTGTGGAGCGTCGAGGTGGTGGCCGGCGTCGCCGGTTGGGACGTCCACGTCGACCGGGACACCGGTGCGGTGCTGCGCGTCCGGTCGGAGACCGGCGACGACGACCGGCGGCACGGCGGGGACGATCGGGGCGGCGACGACCACGGCGGGGACCGGCACGGGGACTGAGCCGGCAGCGGAGCCGGACCGCCCGCCGGCGCCCGGTCAGGGGCGGGCGGGCGGACCGGAGGCCGGCACGGCGACGGCCCGGTCGACGTGCGCGCCGAGGTGGCCCAGCAGGTCGGCCAGGCCGGTCCGCAGCTCCGCGTCGGCCAGCAACCCGTCCGCGCCGACCCCGTCGCGGGGTACCGGCAGGCGTACGCAGGCGGGCTCGACGATCTCGGCGCCGAGGTAGCCCAGCACCATCCGCAGGGTCTGCTCCGCCCCGGCGCCGCGGCCGGGCGCGGCCACGGTCACCCAGGCCACCGGCTTGCCGTACAGGTCGCCGTTGCCGACCGTCCAGTCGAGCAGGTTCTTGAAGCTGCCCGGCAGGGTGCCGGCGTACTCGGGGGTGCAGAAGAGCACCGCGTCGGCGTCGGCGAGCGCGGCGCGCAGCGCCACCACCGGCGGAGGCGGCGCGTCGACCTGGTCCGGGTCGAAGGCGGGCAGCTCCCGCAGCGCGTCGTACAGCGTGGTGGTCACCCCCGGCACCGCCAGGGCGGATGCGGTACGCAGGGCGGCGGTGTTGGTGGACCCGGCCCGGGTGCTCCCCGGGACGAGCAGGATCCGGGCGTCCTGCGGCATCGGCTGCTCCTCACCGTCGGCGGCACCGGCCAGTCAAGCACGGCCCGAGCGGCCGGCCCACCCCTGACTTCGGCCGGGCCGATCGGCGGTCGGCCGCAACGGTTTGCGGTCACCACCGGCCGTTCAACCCTGTGATACAGGCGAATGTCTGGCTAGGCTGAAGTATGGTGCCCGCCCACCGGGGCCGGGTGGCGGAACCGGTCTACCACCCCATCCTCGCCAGCCGGCGGGGCGAGCTGGAGGCGCTGTCCCATCTGGACGGCGCCGTGGCTCCACTGCTCGCTCCGGTCATCGAACTCTCCACAGTCGACCCGATCACGCTCGACCTGCTCGGCCGACTGCCGGCCGGGCTCGTCCCGGCGGTCGACGTCTCCGCCCTGCCCGAGCTGCCGGAGACCGAGCTGGTCCGCTGGGGCGTACCGGTGGTGCCGGTGATCGGGCTGGCCGACAGCGACCGCCGGCTGGTGGCGCACGGCGTCGCGGCGCAGGCGTACGCCCGGCGCGCCGTGGTCCGGCTGCGGGCCGGCCAGGACCGGGCCGGGCCGGACGCGACCACCGCCGCGGCGGAGCGGATCTGGCGGTACGGCCGGCTGGTGCCGGAGCAGTGCGACCTGCTCATCGACGCCGGCGACGTCTGCTGCCCGGCCGACCTGCGGGTGACCGAGCCACGGGTGCGGCGGCTGGTGGACTGGGCGCGCCGGCACGCCTGGCGCACGGTGACCGTGGCGGCCGGCGGGATGCCGCCGACACTGTCCCGCCTCCCCACCGACGAGCCGGTACGCCTGGACCGCTGGGACTGGCTGCTCTGGCAGCGCCTCGCCGACCTCGGCGTCGGGTACGGCGACTACGGCGTCGCCGCCGCGTCGCCCGCCGGGGAGGGGCCGGGTGACCGGTTCCCCACGGTGCGGTACACGGCGGACGGCGCCTGGTGGGTCTACCGCTGGTCGCGGCGGGGCGGCCGGGGCGACGAGCGCTTCGCCGACCTGTGCCGCACGCTGGTGGCGGCGCCGCACTGGCCGCCGGCCGGGGCCGGCTTCTCCTGGGGCGACCACGAGCTGCTGCGCCGCGCCCGGCGGGTGGCCGGTGCGGGCTCGCCGACCAACTGGACGGCGTGGAGCACGTCGCACCATCTGGCGCACGTGCTGGCCACGCTGACCCGGCCGGCCCGGGACCAGCGCCCCGGCCCGTGGCACGGCGAGGAGGAACGCGGACGTCCCACCCGGCCGCACCGGGGCGGCGAGGCGCGCCGGGCCGGCTGAGTCACCCCTTCTCGGTGAAGCCGAACTGCACGATGCCCTCGTCGTCGACGGTTGCGTCGACGGAGGTGTCTTCGAGCAGCTCGGCGGCGTCCGGGTCGAGGAAGATGCGGGCGCCCTGGTTGTCGACCACCTTGTCGCCCTGCGCCGGTTCCGGCACCAGCTCGATGGTGAGCGAGCCGGCGTCGGTGTCCGCGGCGATGCGCAGCCCGCCGTCCTGGGCGACGTCCTGCTGGAGGGCGAGGTCGCGGATCACCATCACGGCGTTGTCGGTCATCTTGAGCATGTCGGAACTCCTCATGGGTTCTCGGCAGCGGGGCCTCGCGCGGAGTGGCGAAGCGCGCACCTGATGGCGAACCTGTCGTCGCCCGGCGAATCGGGGCGCATCGCGCAGCCCCCTCACCCCCACCGTGCCCCCTGGGCGGGCGTCCGTCAAATAGACCGGGCTCTGTGGGAGCGCCCCCGCGCCTACGGCGTTTCCGCTCCTCAGCGCCGCTGGCACCGTACGCTGGGACCGAGGTGGCCGGGACCGGTCAGCCGCCGCCCCGCCGCACCAGGACCGAGATCCGGAAAAAACTTTCGGCGAGGAGTCTTGCCTGGCGGAAATCTCCATGACAGCGTCGACGCATGCATCGTCGTCTCTTTACCCGGAGTCTGGCGCTGGCGACGCTCGCCGCCACCGTGGCCGCCGCCGGCGCCCTCCCCGCCACCGCCGAGTCGCCGACCCCGGCGGCCACCCGGCTGCACGCCACCATCGACGCGATCCTCGCCGACGCCCGGCTCACCGGGGCGCAGGCGGGCGTGGTCGTGGTGGACACCGCCACCGGGCAGACCCTGTACGACCGCAACGGTGACCGCCGGCTGATCCCCGCCTCCAACACCAAGCTGCTCACCTCGACCGCGGCACTGGAACTGCTCGGCCCGGGGCACCGGTTCACCACCGACGTGCACTCCACCGGGCAGCGCCGGGCCGGGCTCGTCTCCGGCGACCTCTACCTGCGCGGCGGCGGCGACCCGACGATGCTCGCCGCCGACTACGACGCGCTCGCCGCCGAGGTGGCCGCGGACGGCGTACGGGTGGTGACCGGCAACCTGGTCGCCGACGACACCCGCTACGACCGCACCCGGCTCGGTCCGGACTGGACGTGGGATGACGAGTCGTACTACTACGCTGCGCAGGTCTCGGCGCTGACCGTCGCCCCGGACACCGACTACGACGCCGGCACCGTGATCGTGCAGGCCGCCCCGGCCACGAGCGCGGGCGCGCCGCCGACGGTCACCATGACGCCGCCCAACGGCTACGTGCGGATCGACAACCGGGCCGAGACGGTGGCCGAGGGCGAGACCACGATCACCTTCGAACGGGAGCACGGCACCAACACCGTGGTGGTCACCGGCCAGATCGCCGTCGGCGACGCGCCGTCCAGCGACTGGATGACCGTCTGGGAGCCGACCGGGTACGCCGCTGACGTCTTCCGGGCCGCGCTGCGCCGCCACGGCGTGCGGGTGCTCGGGCGTACCGTGCTCGGCCGGGCCACCCCGGACGACGCGGCACCGGTGGCCCGGCACGACTCGATGACCCTGGTCGAGCTGATGGTGCCGTTCCTGAAGCTGTCCAACAACGGGCACGCCGAGGTGCTCACCAAGGAGATCGGGCGGGTCATCTCCGGCTCGGGCACCTGGTCGACGGGGCTGACCGCGATCAGCGAGTACGTCGCCGACACCGGCATGGACACCGGCACCCTGCGCCAGCGCGACGGCTCCGGGCTGTCCCGGCGCAACCTCATCCCGCCGGCCGAGTTCGTCGCCCTGCTCGCCGCGGTGCGCGCCGAGCCCTGGTTCGCCGACTGGTACGCCGCCCTGCCGATCGCCGGCAACGCCGAGCGTTTCGTCGGCGGGACGCTGCGGAGTCGGATGCGCAACACGCCGGCGGCGAACAACGTGCACGCCAAGACCGGCAGCCTGACCGGGGTCTCCGGCCTCTCCGGCTACGTCACCGACGCCGACGGCCGGGTGCTGGCCTTCTCCGTGGTGCTCAACAACTACCTGGCCTCGTCGGTGAAGGGGCTGGAGGACCAGATCGCCATCGCGCTGGCGTCGTACACCGAGAAGAGCGTGAGCACCGCGCGGGTGGCGCCGCCGGTGGCGCCCGACGCGCCGCGCGCCCCCGAGGGGCTGGAGTGCTCCTGGGTAAAGCCGATCGCCTGCTGAGAACGGGTGCGGGGCCGCCGGGACGGGGCCCCGCACCCGCCGGCTCAGCCGGCGGCGGCCTCCCGCAGTCGGGCGACGGCGCGGCGCGGGTCGTAGCCCGGCCCGACCCGCTGGCCACTGGGGACGATGCTGCGTCAGACCCGCTCCAGCACCACCACGGGGATCTCCCGGTCGGTCCTGGTCTGGTAGTCGTCGTACGCCGGCCAGATGTCGACCATCGTCCGCCACATCCGGGGCTTCTCCGCGGGCCCGGCGGTCCGCGCCCGCACCGCGAACGTCTCCGCGCCCACCTGCACCTCGGCCTCGGGATCGGCGAGCAGGTTCAGGTACCAGGCCGGATGCTGGGGCGCGCCGCCCTGCGAGCCCACGACCAGGTAGTCGTCGCCGTCGCGGCCGTAGATCAGCGCGGTCCGGCGCAACTTGCCGCTGCGGCGGCCACGGGTGGTCAGCAGCAGGGTGAAGACGCCCGGCCGCCACTCGTGCCCCTGCTCGCCACCGGTCTCGACGTACCGTCGGATGTGGTCGGCCACCCAGCCCTCGGGGCTGTCCAGCACCTGCTCGCTCGCCGTCACGGCCCGCCTCCCGCGCCTCGTCGCCGTCGTCGCGCCCACGCTACTCCGGCCGGCCGCGCAGAGCCGGCGCACCGGGTCAGCGCAGGGCGACCGCGCGCAGCGCGACGTTGCCGCAGTCGTTGAAGGTCTCCTCGTTGGTCCAGGAGATCAGCAGCTTCTGCCCCGGCGCGACCCGGAACCGGACGACGAACTGGGCGCTGTGGTTGGTGTGCGGGTCCTCCAGGCGCAGGGTGCTGGTCGAGCCACCGGTGGAGAGCCGAACATCGAGCCGGCCGCGGGCCATCCAGAGCCCGGCGAAGAGGTGCACGGTGCGCAGTTCGCCGCTGCCGAGCACGGCGAGGCGGAACCCGTTGCCGACGTGGCAGGTGTGGATGCCGGTCGAGGTGCCGCCCTCGCCCTGCACCGGGGCGCCGTCGCGCCAGCCGAACAGCTCCGGGTCGGTGTCGTAGCTGCTGCGCGCGCCCGGCCCGCCCTCGTCGCGGATCTCGCCCGAGCCTCCGCGCTTGCGGACCACGGAGTCCGGGCCGCGCAGCCCCCAGTGCACCCAGTCCCGGGCGCCGAGGTGGGTCAGGTCCACCATGGCCGGCACGTCGGCCCGGTCCACGCTGAGCAGCGGCGGCGTCGGCTTCGGCGCCGGCGTCGGGGTCAGCGAGGGCGACGGTGAGGGCGTCGGCGGGCGCTGCCGGGGCCGCAGCCCCGGCGACGCGACACCGGCCTCGGTCACCTGGCCGGGCAGGCCGGTCGGGCGGCCGGCCGGCGTGGAGGCCGCGCCGGGCAGCGCCTCGCCCTCACCGCGCGGCTCGGGCTTCGGATCGATGCTGAGGTACGCCACCAGCGCGGCGAGGCAGACGACGGCGGTCAGCGCCTCGACGGTCCACCGACGACGGTGCCGGTGCCGGGCGATCCGGCGTGCCGTGCTCAGGCCCCGGTCGAACCCCGTCCGTCTCGGCTCGTCGTCCGTCACCGCTTCTCCGCTCTCCCCACCCACGGTCGCGCCCGCGCGGCGGTCGCGGGTCGCTGCGTGAGCCGCCTCACGTTTTCATCCGAACGGCCTCTTGCGCCACCTGCGGGGGCAGGGGCGTTTCCAGTTCGTTACCAAGCGGTAGTAACGGAAACTTTCCTGTCAGTTATAGCCGCCTGTCCGGTTCGGGGCCAGCCGCGTCCCACCGGGAATCAGCGGATCTCGAAGCCCAGCGCCTGCGCCAGCACCAGCGCCTGCTCCGCGTCGATCACCGCGCCCGCCCGCTCGACCGCCGTCGGGTCCAGCGCGGTGAGATCGCTGCCGCGCAGGTCCGCCCGGCCCAGCCGCACGGCGTGCAGCTGGGCGGCGGAGAGGTCGACGCCGGTCACCGTCGCCCCGGTCAGGTTGGCCCCGGTCAGGTCCGCCTCCCGCATCCGCACGTCGGTGAGGCTCACCCCGCGCAGGTCCGCCCCGGGCAGCGCGACGAACGACCAGTCGCCGCCGGCGACCCGCAGCGGCCGCAGGTCGCACTGGTCGAAGGTGCTGCCCACCAGTTTGCAGCCGGTGAACTCCGCCTCGAAGAAGTTGCACCGCCGGAACACGCAGCGGGTGAAGGCCGAGTCGACGTGCCGGGAGGAGTTGAACCGCACGTTGCCGAAGGTGCACCCGGTGAAGGAGGCGTTCCGGCTGACCGCCTCGGTGAGGTCGACATCGTGGAAGACGCAGTTGACGAAGTGCCGGTCGACCAGCTCCTCGGCGTACCAGTCCTGCTGGCGGAAGGTGACGTCCTCGGTCGGCTCGGGCATCGCACCACCTTATGCGGCGGCACCGACAGCGGCGGTGGGCCTTCCGCCGCCCGCGTACCGACTAGTAGGTTCGGCGACGTGAGCGTGGCACGTACTACCGACCCGGACCTCATCGGCTTCGATCCAGCGCGGCTCGCGCGCATCGACCGACACTTCGGCCGGTACGTCGACGACGGCCGGCTCGCCGGCTGGCAGATCGTGGTCACCCGCCGCGGCGAGATCGCGCACTCCTCGACGTACGGCATGCGCGACGTGGAGGCCGGCGCGCCGGTGGAGCGGGACACCCTCTGGCGCATCTACTCGATGACCAAGCCGATCACCTCCGTCGCGGCGATGATGCTCTGGGAGGAGGGCCACTTCGAGCTGAACGACCCGATCAGCCGCTGGCTGCCGGAGTTCGCCGACGTCCGGGTCTTCGACAAGGGTTCGGCGCTCAAGCCGTACACGGTGCCGGCGATCGAGCCGATCCGGGTCTGGCACCTGCTCACCCACACCTCCGGCCTGACGTACGGCTTCGCGCAGACCTCGGTGGTCGACGCCCTCTACCGCGCCGCCGGCTACGACCTGGGTGTGCCGGCCGGGCTGGACCTGGCCGGCGCCTCGGCCGGGATGGCCCGGCTGCCGCTGATGTTCCAGCCCGGCACCGGCTGGAACTACGGCGTCTCCACCGACGTGCTGGGCCGGCTGGTCGAGGTGGTCTCCGGGCAGCGCCTGGACGCGTTCTTCACCGAGCGGATCCTCACCCCGCTGGGCATGACCGACACCCGCTGGTGGGTCGACGAGCCGGACGCCAAGCGGCTCGCCGCCCTCTACACCCCGCATCCCGGCACCGGGCAGGCGGTCCGCGTCGACCGGATCGGGGCGGCCGCGCTGAACCGCCCCGACTGCCTCTCCGGCGGCGGCGGGCTGGTCTCCACGGCCGCCGACTACCACCGGTTCACCCAGCTGCTGCTGCGCGGCGGCGAGCTGGACGGCGTACGGCTGCTCGCGCCCCGCACGGTGCGCTACATGACCCGCAACCACCTGCCCGGCGGCGGCGACCTGGCGTCGTTCGAGCCGGAGGGGTTCGCCGAGACGGTGCTGGACGGCATCGGCTTCGGCCTGGGCTTCGCCGTGGTGCAGGACCCGGTGCCCGCCCGGGTGCCCAGCAGCGTCGGCGAGTACTACTGGGGCGGCCTGGCCAGCACGGCCTTCTGGGTCGACCCGGTGGAGGAGATCACCGCACTGCTGTTCACCCAGCTGATGCCGTCGAGCACCTACCCGCTGCGCTCGCAGCTGCGCCAGCTGGTCTACTCCGCCCTGGTCGACTGAGCCGTTCCGCCGACGAGCGGCCGGGCCGGTCCATAGCCTGGACGGCATGAGCAACGTCGTGGTGTACGGCGCCGGTGCCGCGGGCTCGCGGATCGTCACGGAGGCGGCCGATCGGGGACACCGGGTCACGGCGGCGGTCCGCCGCCCGGAGGCGCTCACCTGGCTGCCCGCCGGGGTGAAGGTGGTGACCGGGGACGCCACCTCGGCGCAGAGCGTCCGGGAGCTGGCCATCGACGCCGACGTCATCGTGGTGGCGATCGGCGGCGGGGAGCGGGCGCTCTGGCGCGACGCGGCGGAGAACCTGGTCACCGTCCTGCGGGACGTGCCGAACCCGCCCCGGCTGATCCACGTCGGCGGCGGGGCGACCCTGCTGACGCCGAACGACACGCCGCTCCTCGACGAGCCGGACTTCCCCGACGAGTACCGGGACGCTGCGCTGGGCCAGGCCGACGCCCTCGCCCTCTACCGGTCCTCGGCCGACGGGCTGACCTGGACGTATCTGTCCCCGCCGCCGGTGGAGTTCCACCCGGGCGAGCGGACCGGCCGCTACCGCACCGGCACCGAGCACCCGGTGGTCGACGAGGGCGGCCGCTCGGTGCTGACCTACGAGGACCTGGCGGTCGCCATCGTCGACGAGATCGAGAACCCGCGCTTCGAGAACATGCGGTTCACCGCAGCGTACTGAGGTTCAGTCGGCCAGCCGGGCCGGGAAGCCGCCGGTGGCGATCGGCCCCCAGCTCTCGATGGTGACCCGGATCAGGGACTTGCCCTGGCGGAGCATCGCCTGCCGGTACTCGTCCCAGTCCGGGTGCTCGCCGGAGATGCTGCGGAAGTACTCCACCAGCGGCTCCACAGCGTCCGGCAGGTCGAGCACCTCGGCGGTGCCGTCGACCTGCACCCAGGGGCCGTCCCAGTCGTCGGAGAGCACGCACGCGGAGACGCGCGGGTCGCGGCGGATGTTGGCCGCCTTCGCCCGTTCCGGATAGGTGGAGATGACCAGCCGGCCCTCGGCGTCGACGCCGCAGGAGACCGGCGAGGACTGCGGCCGGCCGTCGGACCGGGTGGTCATCAGCAGGACCCGGTGTCGGGGGCGGATGAACTCGATCAGGGCGTCCCGGTCGACCCGGGTGTTGCTCGCGATGGTGCGTGCCATGCGTCGGTTCTACCAGGCCGGGGCCGGCGTGCTCCGGCCGCGGGCCGGGCCGGGTCAGCGGGCCCGGCCGGAGACCCCACCGGGAGCCGCCTGGGTGGGGACCCGGGGCCGGGACGGCGGGCGCCAGGCGCGGCCGTTGGCGTAGATCACCCGGAAACCGAGGTACGCCGCGAGCGGCGCCCAGTGCGCCGAGCCCATCCGCAGCTCGGCGGCGTTGTGCCGCTGGCCGTTGGACAGCACGTCGAGCAGCACGGTTTCGAAGGCGGCCGATTCGACCCAGTCGACGTCGCGGGTGAAACCGCAGATCAGGGCCGCTCCGGTGACCTCCAGGAAGTCGCGTAGCACGGCATCGGAGGCCCGCAGCACCGAACAACTGCCGAAATAGAGCCGGCGTCCCTCGCACCGGCCGGCCATCCGCTGCGCCACGTCGGTCAGCTCCACGGAATCCCAGTCGGTGAGGCAGAGCCGGCTCGGCTCGCCGTGCATGGCGAAGAAACCGACCCGGTAGTCGGCGTACTGCTTGAGCAGCCAGCGGTCGAGGAAGTAGAAGAGCTCGTCCCGGGTGGCGGCGTCCTTGTGGATGAAGCGGATCCGGCCGAGCCGTTCCAGCAGCTCCAGGGTGGGCAGCACGGAGCCGCGCTCGTTGAGGTCCCGGTGCCACTGCCCCTCGACGCAGAAGACGCCACCGCGTGCCACGTCCACCTCCCCCGTCACACCGCCGCGCCTGACGTTACCGGGCCCGGACGGTGCGGCGACATCACCCGGAGTGTGCCCGCCGGCTCCCCCGTGTCACCTTCCCGACCTGCCGGGTCGTCCATTCCGGTCCCGCGATGTCTGCTCCGAACGGGTGTTTCGCAATTCACCGCAATTCCCAGGCAATGCCCAGGGACGGCCGATCGTGAGGACAATTCTCATTAATCGCCACCAACCGGCAGGGGAACTGTCAGGGTGAAAAGCGCGGGACGTTCCGGTCGATGTCCTGACGGGTCACCTCAATCGCTCTCCTATCGGGAGGACTTCTGTGCGCGTGAACACCTTGAAGCGAGCTGCCGTCGCGTTCGCCCTGGCGCTGCCGGGCGCCGCGATCGCCGCGGTGGTCGCGGCTCCAGCGGCCCACGCCGACGGCTGTTACACCTGGCAACGCACTCTCTCCGCCGGGAGCTCCGGCAACGACGTTCGTCAGTTGCAGATCCGGGTCGCCGGTTGGGCCGGCGCCGGCGGGATCGTCCGCATCGACGGCCGCTACGGACCGGAGACCGCCGCCGCGGTCAAGCGGTTCCAGACAGCGTACGGGCTGCGCAGCGACGGCATCGCCGGGCCACAGACCTTCAACAAGCTCTACCAGTTGCAGGACAACGACTGCACCCCGGCGCACTTCAGCTACTCGGAGCTGGACAACGGCTGCGGCCGCAGCGGGTGGAGCGGGGGCCCGCTGTCGGCGGATCAGACCCGGGCCAACGCGGTACGGACCATGTGGAAGCTGGAGGCGCTGCGCCGGGGGCTCGGCGACCAGCCGATCAACGTCACCAGCGGCTTCCGCAGCACCACCTGCAACAACCAGGTCGGCGGCGCGTCGGACAGCCAGCACCTCTACGGCAACGCCGCCGACCTGACCTCGCGGAACAGGTCGCTGTGCGAGCTCGCCCGGGCCTCGCGCAACCACGGGTTCAGCGGGATCCTCGGCCCCGGGTACCCGGGCCACAGCACCCACGTGCACGTGGACTCGCGCCGGGAGAACAACAGCGACCGGACGGCGAACACCACCTCCTGGTCCGCCCCGGACTGCGGGGTGGGCAGCGGCGACTGAGCCGAACGATCCACCCGACGTGGCGGTGTCCCTCCGTGGGACGCCGCCACGTCGCGCACACCGGTCGGCGAGGACATCGCCGGCCGACCCGGGGGTAGGGGACCGTCGGGCCGGCCGGCGAGGTGGCGCCCGGGCGATGCGGGCGGTCGTACCTCCGCTCAGCTCGCCCGGGGCCAGCGCGGCGCGGTGGCGGGGGGCGCCACCGGACGGCCGGGCCCACCGGACCGGACGGCGGGCCGGACTCCCGGTGCGGTGACCCGGCCGGTCTGGCCGCGCGTCGGATGGCCGGGGGCCGGCCGGTCGGTCGGGGTACGGCCCGGGTGGACCGGGGCCGGCCGGTCGGCCCGGGCGGTGGCGGGACCGTTGAAGGTGAACGGGAACGGCACGTGCACGAAGGGGTTGCCGTGCCGGATCAACGCGTCGATCTGACGCTCGTTGAGCCCGTGCGTCTCCAGCACCCGGCGGCCCCAGCGGTGCAGGCGGCACGGGTACGACGCGCCGTCGTTGCGGCACAGCGGCCCGTTGGGCCACTCCTCGGCGGCGTGCACCACCACCGCCCGGACCGCGAGCCGGACGTCCTCCGGTGTCAGCGGCGCCGGCACCGGCACCTCACCCAGGATCTGATCGATGGGATCCGTCGACTGCTCACCAACTCGCAAGGCAGGCCTCCCGCAGCTCGGCAGCGATTGCGGCTGATCGCCGCAGCGCATCCTCGGCCAGTGGTACGGCCCGAACCGGACGAAAGTTCAATCGCGCCACCCGGTGAGGAGGTCCTCCGCCGGCCCCGGGCATCCGGGCCCGCTGCGCGAGCAGCCGCCCCAGGTCACGCGAGCAGCCGCCCCAGGTCATTGGCGTCGATCCCACCGATACTCTCATCGGTGATACAACCAAAAATGAGTGCCTTCCTGAGGGCGAGCAGGGGGGCGTCAGACCAGGCCCGCGTCGTGCACCAGCAGCGCCACCTGCACCCGGTTGTTCAGCTCCAGCTTCGTCAGCAGCCGCGACACGTACGCCTTGACCGTCGCCACGCTCATGTACAGCTCGGCGGAGATCTCCGCGTTCGTCCGGCCCCGCCCCAGCGCGACGGCCACCTCCCGTTCCCGCCCGGTCAGCCCGTCGAGCAGCCGCAGCGCCCGCTCCCGGCGGGGATCCGGGCCGGCCGGCCCGCCGGCGGTGACGTGGGTGATCAGCTTGCGGGTGACCGTCGGGGAGAGCGTCGCCTCACCGGCCGCCACCCGGCGCACCGCCTGCACGATCTCGGCGGGTGGGGTGTCCTTGAGCAGGAAGCCCCCCGCCCCGGCGCGCAGCGCCCGCAGCACCTGGTCGTCGGCGTCGAAGGTGGTCAGCACCAGCACCTCCGGCGGCCGGGGCAGCGCCCGCAGCGCCTCGGTCGCGGCCAGCCCGTCCACCCGGGGCATCCGGATGTCCATCAGCACCACGTCGGGCGCGTACGCCTCGACCGCCGCCGGCACCTCGGCGCCGTCGGCGGCCTCGCCGACCACCCGTACGTCCGGCACCCCGCCCAAAATCATCGACAGCCCGGCCCGGACCAGCGCGTCGTCGTCGACGATCAGCACCCGGACCGGTGCCGCCTCCTGGCCGGTCACGCCGGCCACGGCAGCCAGGCGGCGAGCCGGAAGTCGCCCGCCGGGTCGCGTCCGTGTTCCAGCCGGCCACCGGCGAGCCCGACCCGCTCGGCGATGCCCACCAGCCCGGTGCCCGCCCCCGGGATGGACGGCGCGGCGTGCTCCCCCACCGGCCACGGGTTGCGGATCTCGACGGTGAGGCCGTCACCGGGCCGGCCGGCCAGCCCGACCCGGACCACCGCACCCGGGGCGTGCTTGCGGGCGTTGGTCAGCCCCTCCTGCACGATCCGGTACGCGCTGCGCCCGACCGCGGCGGGCACCGACGCGGCATCGGTGACCAGGTCCTCGGTGCTCACCCGGACGCCGGCCGCCCGGCACTCGGCGATCAGCGCCGGCACGTCGGCAAGGGTCGGCTGGGGGCGTTCCGGCGTCTCCGGCTCCGCCTCGCCGGTCTCCGCCCGCAGCACCCCGATCACCTCGCGCAGGTCCTGCAGAGCGGCGTGGGCGCTGGCCCGGATCACCCCGGCCGCCCGGGCCACCTCCTCCGGCGGCGCGTCCGGCCGGAACTCCAGCGCCCCGGCGTGCAGGCTGAGCAGGGAGATCCGGTGGGCCAGCACGTCGTGCATCTCCCGGGCGATGCGGGTGCGTTCCAGCTGGCGGGCCTGGGCCACGCGCAGCTGCTGCTCGGCCTCGGCCCGGTGCGCCCGCTCCCGCAACGAGGTCACCAGCTGGCGGCGGGCCCGGACGAACATCCCCCAGGCCAGCACCCCGCCGAGGAACGACGTCGTCCAGATCAGCGCCGCCCAGAACGGCAGGGCCGGGTCGGGCCGGACGCTGATGTAGACGGGCGTCACCAGCAGGTGCGCGCCGACCAGCGTGGCCGCCACCGGGAACGGCCGGTGCACCGCCACCGTGAACAGGATGATCAGCAGCGCCACCGCCGCGGTGACGGAGAAGACCGCCAGCGGCAGGCTGGCCACGGCCAGGGCCACCGGCCAGCGCCGGCGCAGCCAGAGGGCCGCCGCGGTGAGCAGGCCCGTCACCAGGTCGACCTCGTTGAGCCAGGACGGCCCCGCGTTGAGCGCGAACTCCGGCGCCGGCCCGACCGAGTCCGCGAAGGCCAGCAGCGCCCAGAGCAGCGCGAGCAGGAAGGCGAGCCCGTCGACCAGCCAGTCGCGCGTCGTGCGGCGGGCCACCGGGGTCGCGGGGGTCAGGGCCCCCGGCAACAGCCAGGGAAGTTCGGGTACGGCGGCACTGCTCACCCGCCAATGCTAGGTAGCCGTCCGGCGTCGGCGACAGCTACCAAAGTCGACGACCGCCGTGGCCACAGGTGTACCGGGCTCTCGACCACCGGCCGCAGCGCGACGCCGGGTGGCCCCGACAGGCTCGACGGCATGATCACGGTCGAACACCTCACCAAGCGGTACGGTCCGCACGCCGTCGTGGACGACGTGTCGTTCCACTGCGAGCCGGGGACGGTCACCGGCTTCCTCGGCCCGAACGGCGCCGGCAAGTCCACCACCATGCGGATGATCTGCGGCCTGACCCCGCCGACGTCCGGCGGGGCCACCGTCGCCGGACGCCCCTACCGCCAGCTGGCCAACCCTGGGCGGGAGATCGGCGTCCTGCTCGACGCCTCCGCCCAGCACGCGGGGCGCACCGGCCGGGAGGCACTCACCCTGGCCGCCCGGACCATGGGCGTCGACCGGCGGCAGGTCGCCGCCAAGCTCGACCTGGTCGGGCTGAACGCGGTGGCGGCGAAGCGGCGGGTCGGGGCGTACTCGCTGGGGATGCGGCAGCGGCTCGGCCTGGCGCTGGCGCTGCTGGGTGACCCCCGGGTGCTGATCCTGGACGAGCCGGCCAACGGCCTCGACCCGGAAGGGATCTTCTGGATGCGCGGCCTGCTGCGCGACTTCGCCGACCGGGGCGGCACCGTGCTGCTCTCCTCGCACCTGCTGCGCGAGGTGGAGGCGGTCGCCGACCGCCTGGTGGTGATCGGCGCCGGCCGGGTGGTCGCGCAGGGCGGCAAGGACGAACTGCTCGCCGGCACCGGCACCCTGGTCCGCGCCCGGGACCCGCGGGCGTTGCGGCTGACCCTGGACCGGGCCGGCCTGCCCGCCGACGCCGGCACCGACGGCGGGCTCCTGGTGCGGGCCGAGGCGGAGGCGGTGGGGCAGGTCGCCGCGGACGCCGGTCTCGTCCTGACCGAGCTACGGCCTGCCGGCAGCGGCGGCCTGGAACAGCTCTTCCTCACCCTCACCGCCGGCACGTCGACGAAGGAAGCCGTGAAATGACCACCACCACCGCCGCACCCGCCGTGACCGTCCGTCCCGCGCCGCCCGGACCGTCGCTGGTCCGGCTGACCGAGGTGGAGCTGCGCAAGCTCGCCGACACCCGGGCCGGCCGCTGGCTGCTGGCCACCATCGGGCTGATCGCCGCCGCCATCGCCACCGTGCAGCTCTTCGTCCTCGACGAGGCCGCGCAGACGTTCACCGCGTTCTTCACCGCGTCGCTGCTGCCGGTAGGGCTGCTGCTGCCGGTGCTGGGCATCCTGTCGATCACCGCCGAGTGGTCGCAGCGCACCGCGCTGACCACCTTCGCGCTGGTGCCGCGCCGGGAACGGGTGGTGGTCGCGAAGCTCGCCGCGGTGGTGCTGGCCGCGCTGGCCTCGGTGGCGGTCAGCCTGGCGGTGGCCACCGCCGGCACGCTGGCCGCCCGGGCCACCGGCGGGGCGGGCAGCTGGGTCTTCGACTGGTCCCAGCTGGGGCACGCGGCCGTGCTCCAGGTCACCAGCGCGCTGATGGGCGCTGCCTTCGGCCTGCTGCTGCTGAACACCCCGTTGGCGATCGTGACCTATTTGCTGCTGCCCACCGTGTGGAGCATCCTCGCCATGACGGTCGCGGCGCTGCGCGGACCGGCCCGCTGGCTGGACACCTCGGTGACCATGGAGCCGCTGTTCGGCGCCGAGGTGACCGCCGGGCAGTGGGGGCGGCTCGGGGTGTCCCTGCTGGTCTGGATGGTGGCACCGCTCGCCGCCGGCCTGGTCCGCACCCTGCGCCGCGAGGTGGCGTGAGCGTGCGCGCCGAGGAGCAGGCC
Source organism: Micromonospora sp. L32 (assembly GCF_052068055.1). Classification (NCBI taxonomy): domain Bacteria; kingdom Bacillati; phylum Actinomycetota; class Actinomycetes; order Micromonosporales; family Micromonosporaceae; genus Micromonospora; species Micromonospora sp. L32. The sequence continues at coordinate 607,410 of NZ_JBQHDD010000003.1, forward strand.
AGCGTCGTTGACGGCGGCGTCGGCGAGCTGGTGCTGATGTGGGGCGGGTTCCCGCTGCTCGGCGCGGGGCTGGGCGCGGCGCTGACCGCCGTGTCCGGCTGGCTCGCCGACCTGCCGTGGGTGCCGTTCCAGGGCTGGTTCGAGCTGCTGGCCGGGCTGCCCGAACGGCAGGCGCTGGCCGGCGGTACGGCGCTGCCGGCGCTGGCCGGCCTGCTCGTCGCGTACGTCGGGACGCGGGAACGGCTCACCGTGACGGTCGACCGGACGGCGGTGCGGCTGCACCGCGACGGCCACGGCCGGGACATCGCCCGCGCCTCGGTCGCCTGCGTCTTCGTCGACGGCAAGGCGCTGGTACTGCTCGACCGGGACGACGCCGAACTGGCCCGGGAGAAGTCGGACCTGAGCCGCGAGCGGCTGCGCACGGCGTTCACCGCGCAGGGCTGGCCGTGGCAGGAGGACGACCCGCACCGGGACGCGTACCGGCGGTGGGTGGAGGGGCTGCCGGGGCTGCCGGCCGGCGCGGACGCGCTGCTGCGGGCCCGGCAGCGGGCCGTCGACGCCCGGCGCGGGGACGACGCGCGGGACCTGCGCCGGGAACTGGCCCGGCTCGGGGTGGTGGTACGCGACGAGGACGGGCGGCAGTACTGGCGGCTGGTCCGGCTTCCGCTTCACCCGGAGGAAAGCGGTGACGGACTGTAGCGTGGCTGTCGAGGAGCCCTGACGGCCGGGAGCGTGGCCCATGACCGAGCAGCAGCCGTACCGGGTGGTGGCCAGGCACCCCGGTTTCGAGCTGCGCCGGTACCCCGCCCACCTGGTCGCCGAGCTGCGCGTCGACGGATCGTTCCTGGAGGCGGGCAGCGCGGGGTTCCGGCCGCTGGCCGCGTACATCTCCGGGGCGAACCGGTCCCGGCGGAAGGTCGGCATGACCGCCCCGGTGGTGCAGGAGTCCGCCGGCTCCGAGCAGATCGCGCGGACGGCGCCGATGGTGCAGGAGGAGGGTGAGCGACCCGGCTGCTGGGTGGTGCGCTTCGTGCTGCCGGCCGCGCTCACCGCCGCCACCGCGCCCGAACCGGAGGATCCCCGGATCACCATCCGGGAGGTCCCCGCACAGCTCGCCGCCGCCATGCGGTTCTCCGGCCGGTGGAGCCAGAAGGCGTTCGAACAGCGGGCAACCGCGCTGGGCCGGGCGGTCACCGCGGCGGGGCTGAGTCCCACCGGCGCGATCCGGTACGCCCGCTTCGACCCACCGTGGAAGCCCTGGTTCCTGCGCCGCAACGAGGTCGTGCTCCCGGTCGTCGAGTGACCGGGGCCCGGGTCGCGTCGTTGGGGCGTACGTCCCCCGGCGGGACTCGACACTGAGGGTGAAGGGGACGACGATGAGCTCCGCAGGCAACGGCACCGGCATCTTCCGTCGCAAGCCGGTCGAGGAGATCGCCGACACGAGCGAGCAGCTGTCCCGCTCGCTGGGGCTGTGGCAGCTCACCGCGATCGGCATCGGTGGCATCATCGGCGCCGGCATCTTCGCCCTGGCCGGCGCGGTCGCCAGCGAGACCGCCGGCCCGGCCGTGCTGGTGTCGTTCCTGATCGCCGGCCTGGCCAGCGCGGCCGCCGCGCTGTCGTACGCGGAGTTCGCCGGCATGATCCCGAAGGCCGGCTCGGCCTACACCTACGGCTACGTGGTGCTCGGCGAGGCGGTGGGCTGGTTCATCGGCTGGGACCTGCTGCTGGAGTACACCGCGATCGTGGCGGTGGTCGCGATCGGCATCTCCGGCTACTTCGGCTTCCTCCTCGGCGAGCTGGGCCTCGACCTGCCGGCCTGGATGCTCGGCGCGCCGGGCACCGGCGACGGGCACGTGGTCGACCTGTTCGCCGTGGTGCTCTGCCTGTTCATCGCGTACCTGCTCACCCTGGGCATCAAGACGGCGGCCCGCTTCGAGACGTTCGTGGTCGGGCTGAAGGTCGCCGTGGTGCTGCTGGTCATCGTGGTCGGCTTCTTCCACATCCGGACGGCCAACTACTCGCCGTTCTTCCCGTTCGGCATCAGCGGGGCGCTCACCGGCGCGGCCACCGTCTTCTTCGCCGTCTTCGGGTACGACGCGATGAGCACCGCCGCCGAGGAATCCCGGGACGCCCGCCGGCACATGCCCAAGGCGATCATCTACTCGCTGCTCATCTCGATGGTGCTGTACGTGCTGGCCACGCTGGTGCTCACCGGCATGCAGAACTACCGGGAGATCGACCCGGAGAGCGGCTTCTCCTCGGCGTTCGCCTCGGTGGGCCTCTCCGGCCTGGCCAGCGTGATCGCCGTCGGCGCGATCATCGGCATCCTCACCGTGATGTTCACCTTCATGCTCGGGGTGACCCGGGTGTGGTTCTCGATGAGCCGGGACGGACTGCTGCCGTCCTGGTTCGCCAAGGTGCACCCGGTACGTCGGGTGCCGACCCGGGTCACCTGGATCGTCGGGGTGGGCTCCGCGCTGATCGCGGGCTTCCTGCCGATCCGGGAGGCGGCGGAGCTGACCAACATCGGCATCCTGCTGGCCTTCGTGGTGGTCTGCATCGCGGTGATCGTGCTGCGCTACCGCCGCCCGGAGGCGCCGCGCACGTTCCGGCTGCCGGGTATGCCGGTGGTGCCGGCGGTCGGCGCGCTCTTCTCGGTCTGGCTGATCACCTTCCTGGCCCCGGAGACGTGGCTGCGGTTCGCGGTCTGGTTCGTGATCGGCGCGGTCGTCTACGCCCTGTACGGCTACCGCCGCTCGGCGCTGGCCCGGCGCGGCCCGTCCGGTCCCGGCGGTCCCTCCGGTCCGGGCGCCGCCGGCCGGGGCTGACCCCCGGCCGGGTGCCCGAGGGCGTTGGGCCAGGCCAGCAGCAGCCCCAGCACCAGGCCGGTGAGCAGGCCGGCCAGCGACCAGAGCGCGTCGGTGTCCATGGCGTCGACCGCGATGTTGCCCGCCCGGGCGGTGAGCACGGCGCCCACCGGCAGGGCGGCCTGGGCCAGCAGCGCCAGCCAGCCCACGGTCGGCAGGCCGAGGAGCATCGCGACGGCGGCCATGGCGTGCCGCCGCCACGGCGGGCGGCCGCCCGGGCGGTCCCAGGACAGCAGCGTCGTACCGGTCAGCAGGACCACCCCGAGGGCGAGGACCGGCCACCACCGGTGACCGGGTGGGAGAAGCCGGCCGACGGCCAGGCCGACCGCGCCGGCCAGCGCGAGGCCGAGCGCCGCCCACCACCGGCGCTCCCGGCCGGGCGCGGGGGCGGCGGCGAGTGCGCAGCCCAGCGACGCGGCGAGCGACAGCGCCGCCGCGGCGAGGCAGGCCGGGGTGAGCTCGGGCTCCCGGTCGGTGGGCGACCGCAGCGCGCCGGCCACCACGACCAGCGTCGCGGCGACGGCAGCCGCCATGCCCAGGGCGCGGCGGTGCTGCCAGTGGACCGGCCGGCCGGGTCGCCCGTGCCGGCGGACCAGGAACGCGGTGAGCAGGCCGACCGCCGCCCAACCGCCGGCCACCAGCAGCACGGTCGCCGGGACGCCGGTGACGTCGGCCCGGTCGAGCAGCACGTCCGCCACCACCGCCCCGGCGCCGAGCACCAGCGCGGGGTGGGTCCACCGGCGGTCGCCCCCGCCGGCCAGCACCAACCCGAGGGCGACCAGCAGGATGGCGAGGAAGCGGACGTCGCGCGCCCAGTAGGTGTTGATACCCGCCAACCGTTCCGGCCACGGCCCGATCGGCTCGGTCAGCGGTTGCAGGACGGTCATGCCGACCGCCCAGAGCACCACGGCGGTGGCCGCGAGGAGCAGGCCGGCGGCGGGGCGTAGGGCGCGCATCCTGGCACGGTAGTCCCCCGCCGCCGTGATCGTGGTGTCCGTTATCAGGGCGCTTCGCGCCTTCACGTGAGTAGCGGGTCTGCCTAGGCTGGGCGGTACCGGGCGTCGACAGGTGAGGAGGCTCCGTGGCCGACGTGGAGATCCCGACCGCTCAGGGGACGCTGCCCGCGTACCTGAGCGAACCGGAGGGTGACCGGCCGCGGCCCGGCGTGGTCGTCGTCCACGACGCCTTCGGCCTGACGCCGGATGTCCGCCGCCAGGTGGACTGGCTGGCGGGCGAGGGTTTCCTGGCGGTGGCCCCCGACCTCTACTCGTGGGACAAGCGGGGCCGCTGCGTGCGCGCGACCTTCCGCGCGCTGCTCAGCGGCACCGGCCGCGCGTTCGACGAACTGGACGCGACCCGCGCCTGGCTCGCCGGACGGCCGGACTGCACCGGCCGGATCGGGGTCATCGGCTTCTGCATGGGCGGCGGCTTCGCCTTGCAACTCGCGCCCGGGCACGGGTTCGCCGCCGCGAGCATCAACTACGGGCAGGTACCGAAGGCCGCCGAACGGCTGCTGGCCGAGGCATGCCCGGTGATCGGCAGTTTCGGCGGAAAGGACGTCAGCCTCCGGTCGGCCCCGGCCAGACTGGAGGCGGCGCTGACCACCAATGAGGTCCCGCACGAGGTCACCGTCTACCCGCAGGCGCGGCACGGCTTCCTCAACCACCACCGGCCGGGCGAGCTGACCCGGATGCAGCAGGTGGTGGCCCGCGTCGGTGGCGGGCCGCACGAGCCGTCGGCGACCCAGGCCCGGCGCCGCATCGTCGCCTTCTTCGACCGGCACCTGAGCACCGCCGGGGAGCCGGCATGATCCGGTACGCGGGGCTGCTGCGCGGCGTCAACGTCGGCACCACCCGGCTGTCCATGGCCGACCTGCGCCGCCTGGTCGCCGATCTGGGGCACGCCGACGTGAAGACCTACCTCCAGTCGGGCAACGTCGTGTTCGGCAGCACCTCCACCGACGCCGCCCGGCTGGCGAAGGGCATCGAACAGGCGCTCGCCGGCGAGCTGGGGTTGACCGTGCCGGTGCTGGTCCGCAGCGGCGCGGAGCTGGCAGCGGTGGTCGACGGCAGCCCGTACGCCGGCCGGCAGGACGACCCGACCCGGTTGCTGGTCGCCTTCCTGGCCACGGCCCCGACGAAGGCGAAGGTCGCGGCGCTGACCGTGCCCGGCAACGAGAACGTCGAGTTCACCGTGGCCGGTCGGGAGGTCCACCTGCACTTCCCCGACGGCGGGTACGGCCGGTCGAAGTTCACCAACGCGTACCTGGAGAAGCAGCTCGGTGTGGTGGCCACGACCCGCAACTGGAAGTCGGTGCGGGCCCTGCGGGACCTGACCGCGTCCTGACCGGAGCGACCGGAGCGGCCGGGGCCACCATATCGGTCCGGAACTGCTCGTCCGTCCGGCTGGTCGGCGGTTTTACGATCTTGCCTCGGGTCGGTGCCTCTCGATACGCTCCCGCGGCTATCTCACCTGAGAAAGGATCGCAGTGACCGCTCCCGTTACCGTCGGCACCCAGAAGTCCTGGGTCGTCGCGCTGCTGCTCTGCTTCTTCGTCGGTTTCCTCGGCGTGCACCGCTTCTACGTCGGCAAGGTCGGCACCGGCGTCCTCCAGCTGGTCACCTTCGGTGGCCTCGGGATCTGGACCCTGATCGACTTCATCATGATCCTGGTCGGCTCCTTCAAGGACAAGCAGGGCCAGCCGCTCGCCAAGTGATTCGGGCGTACGCCGGCGGGGCCGGGATCCGCGCGATCCCGGCCCCGCCGCGTCCCCGCTCAGAAGTGGTACGCCGTCCCGTACTCCGGCACCAGCACGCGGGTGCGGGGCGAGGCCCGGCGGACGGCGGCGACCAGGTCGTCGAGGCGCCGCCGGTCGGCGGGACCGACGACCGGCGGGTTGACCAGCGGGGTCTCGAAGTTGTCCCAGTGCACCGGCACCACGACCTTCGGGTGGTCCAGCGCGGCCATCAGCCGGGGCACGTAGTCCGCGGTCGCGGTGGTGGACTGCAACGCCACCATCGCCACGTCCGGGGCCAGTCCGGTGAGGTTGCGCTCGGCGAAGTCGCTGGCACCCATGAAGAACACCGCCGGACCGCCGTCGACGCGCGCCTGGTACGCCAGCGTGTCCCCTTCGGGCAGGTCGGCGATGGCGGCGGGTCGGGTGGGCTGGCTGACCCGTACGCCGGGGAAGGCCATCGACCAGCCGGCGTTGCGGCTGTGCAGGGAGCTGACCACCTCGACGGTGTGGTCGCCGAAGTCGAGCACCTCCCCGCCCTTGACCGGGCTGAGCTGGCTCGCCGGCAGCCCGTACGCCAGCCCGAGGTGGTACGCGGTCAGCGTGCCGAAGACCCGGGCGCCGGCCTTCTTCGCGATGTGCGGCACGTCGTTGTAGTGGTCCCAGTGGGTGTGGGTGACCAGCACGGTGGTGGCCCGGTCCACGAGGGAGTCGACGACGGCGGTCTCGACGGTCAGCGGGGTGGCCGGGTTGAAGGCGCCCCGGAACAGCCCGGTGTCGTAGCGGCTCAGGTACGGGTCGACCAGGACGGTGCGGTCGCCGATGTCGATGCGCCAGCCGGAGGTGCCCCACCAGCGGAAGCTCACCGCACCCTGGCGGGTGCGGCCGGCGGCGGCGGTCGGCGCGGCCGGCGCCGGCGTCCCGGTGGCGAGTCCGCCGGCGGTCACCACGGCGGCCCCGGCGGCGGTGGTGCGCAGGAAACGTCGGCGGTCTAGCGGGCGTGCGGACATGGTGGATCCTCCCCGTCTGCGGTGTGCACGGTCGGTTCCCACCCCACCACCGCGCCCACCGCCACGTCCAAGATCGAAGGCCGGCGTCGGCGATATCCGCAGCGATATCGGTCCAGCTCACCGCCGCCAGGATGCCGGGTCGGTGTGCGGAAAGTCAGGCCGCCCGCAACGCCTCCACCGCCGTCCGGGCGGCCTCCCCCATGGCCAGGTCGACGTCGATCCGGCGGGTGGCGAGGCGGTCGGTGCGGGCGAAGACCGCCATCGCGTACCGGCTGCCGTCCGGGTACTCGGCCACCCCGGCTTCCAGGTGCAGGCCCGGCAGGGTGCCGGTCTTCGCGGCGACGCGTACCCCGGCCGGGAAGCCGGAGGCCAGCCGGGTCCAGAAGAGCTGCCGCGACATCAGCTCCCGGACGGTGGCGCAGGCCGCGGCGGGGCCCGCCTCATCCCGCCAGATCAGGCCGAGCAGCCGGGTGATCTCCCGGGCCGTGCTCGACGTGGTGTGCGCGGGGTCGAAGACCCGCATCGCCCGGACCCGATCCTCCGGCAGGGTCGGGAAGATCCGGGCGAAGTCCGCCTCGGTGTGGGCGCCCACGTCCGCGAGCATCAGCTCCACCAGCTGCCTTGGTCCACCGAGGATCCGGGTACGCGGCAGGTCCAGCTCGGCGGCGAGCATCGGCAGCACGTCCGCGCCGACCCGGCGCAGCAGCAGGTCGGCGGCGGTGTTGTCGCTGACCGACATGGCGAAGTACGCCAGGTCGCGCAGGGACACCTCGACGTCGTCGGCGCAGCCGGCCACCCCCCACCCGCCGAGCCGGTCGCCGGCCCGGACCAGCACCCGCTCGCTCGCATCGAGCTGCCCGGCGGCGACCTGCCGGGCGAACTCCAGCACCAGCAGGATCTTGAACACGGAGGCGATCGGGGTCTGTTCGTCCGCCCGCACGGCGACCGCCCGCCCGGCCGGGCCGTCCACGGGTACGACGTGCAGGCTGCCGGTGATGCCGGCCCGGGCGAAGATCTCCTCGACGCGCTGCTCCGCTGCCACCCCGGCACGGTAACCGGTGGCTGCCGTAGGGTCCGGGCGTGACCTGCTCCGCCACCTACGGCACTTCGTGGTGGTCGCCCGCGAGCTGCACTTCGGCCGGGCGGCCGAGGCGCTGGGCATGGCGCAACCGCCGCTGAGCCAGTCGATCCAGGGCCTGGAACGCGAGCTGGCGGTGGAGCTGTTCGACCGGTCCCGGCGGCAGGTGCGGCTGACCACCGCCGGCCAGCTGCTGCTCGGCGAGGCCGAGGAGCTGCTGGCCGGCGAGCTTCGGGTACGCCACCTGATGCGTCAGGCGCCGGCCAGGCCCGGTACGCCGCTCGGTGAACCTGGGTCACGATCGCTCCCCCGCCAGACCCATCAACGGATCCTGGCTGCCTTCAGCCGGAGCACGCTGGCGGTAGACCCGATCTAACCGCTCGCGCTATCGCCTGGGCTTCAGGAAAATGAAGATCGCGATTAGCACGGCGGCGAGGGCGCCCAGAATCCAAGCACCGAGGGTAAACAGCATGTCGCGGGTAGCGGGGAAGATCAGGAGGATGACGAGGCCGACCAGGAGCCCACGCAGCGGTGAGGGCTTCTTCTTCCCGCCTTCCCTCTCTGCTCCACTCATCCAGGCAGCTCCTCTGTAGGGCGCGGGCCCTCGTCGCACAGCCGCAAGTACCGGCACCGCAGCCGGCTTGTCACGCTGACGGCGGATGTCACGCCGCGCCCAAGCGGATGCACGGTCGGAAGCGTAGCCCTCTACTCCTGCACGAGGTAACCCTGGTGAACCCATGCGGGTCGCGAACGACATCGCCAGCCCGACGGGGAGCTGGCACACCGAGAACACGACGACAGCCCCCCGGTCCGTGCCCGGGGCGTCGTCGTGTTCAGGGTAGAAGAGCGCTGAGCCATTCGCCCTTCCCGATCTGCGCCCGCGGTGCCATGCCGGTCCGGCACGATCGCGGCAGGGGGCCGGATGAGCACGGTGCGCAGCCAGGGCGGCTCGGCCCGGCCGGGGTGACCCTCGGCCGGGCCGAGCCAGTGATGCGGCGGCCGTTCGCACCGATGCTGTCGGCCCCTGTGGACGCGGTGCCGCAGGGGCCGCGCCTGGCCTACGAACCCAAGTGGGACGGCTTCCGCGCCCTCGCCTTCGTCGAGGCGGCCGGCGTCTACCTGCAGTCGCGCGCCGGCAAGAACCTGACCCCGTACTTCCCGGACATCACCCGGCCGATCCGCCACACCTTCCCACCGCAGGTGATCCTCGACGGGGAGCTGATCGTGTGGGAGCGGGGGCGCATCAGCGTCGCCCGACTGCAGCGCCGGATCACCGCCGGCCGGGGCCTGCTGATAATGGCGCGGGAACACCGGCGCACTACGTCATGTGGGATCTGCTCGCCGACGCCGGCGGCCACGTCGCGATCAACGCGCCGCTGTTCGACCGACAGGCCCGGCTGGCGGAGTTGCTCGAGGATGCGCCCGCGCAGCTGACCCGCACGCCGCAGACCACCGACATGGACGAGGTCGGGGAGTGGCCGACCACCTACACCGCGGCCGGGATCGAGGGTGTGGTCGTCAAACGGCTGGACGGCCGGTACGAGCCCGGCCGGCGCGGCTGGCAGAAGTTCCGGGTGCGCGGCGACCGAGGCGATCATCGGCGGGGTGACCAGCAGCCTCGCCAATCCGAGCACGCTGCTCCTCGGCCGGTTCGATCGACGGGGACACCTGCGCTACACGGGAAGGACGCACCCGTTGGCGATGGTCCAACGCCGGGAGCTCGCGCCGATGCTGTCCCCACCCCGGTTGCAGCGCCGGGGCATCGTCGCGCACCCCTGGCCGCAGCCGCTGCCGGAGAGCTGGAGCGGGCAGCTGGACCGACCCGAGCCACTGCGCTACGTGCAGGTGGAGCCGACCGTGGTGGCCGAGATCCAAGTGGACACCGCTTTCGAGCACCGGCGATGGCGCCACCGAATGTGGTACGTGCGCCCGCGGCTGGACCTGTCGGTGTACGACGTGCCCCTGCTGCTCGGCGACGAGGCCTACCCGTTCTGGGACGCCGCGGCCGGAGCGTAGACACCGGGATGGCTCAACGTCCGACCGGCGGTCATCAGATCGGGTGTTTCCCGAGCTGACCGGCGTATACGACGGGACGGCCGGGGGACTGCGCCTGTGAAAGCACTGTGACAACGTTGGATGCATTGCGCTCGGTACGGGGCAGCGCGAATTCAGACCTGGGAGACCACCACTCAATGACGACCCCCTACGACCCTGCCCAGAACCAGCCGCCGGCTCCGGGCCAGCAGCCGATGCCGCCGACCGCCCAGTTCCCGCAGGTGCCCGCCGGGCAGTACCCTCCGCCCCCCGGCCAGTTCCCTCAGCAGCCCGGCCAGTACCCGCCGCCGCCCGGCGGATGGCAGCAGCCCGGCGCGCCGGCGGCGCCTGCTGCCCGCAAGCGGCCCTGGCTGATCCCCACCCTCATCGGCGTCGGTGCGTTCGTCGTGCTGTGCTGCGGCGGGTCGATGGTGATCGGCCTGGCCAGCGACAACGGCAAGAAGACCGACGTGTCCGCCAGCAGCGACATCCCGGCCGTCACCACCAGCACCTCCGCCCCGGCCGCGGCGGCGCCGACCACCTCGGCCCCGGCGCCCGCGCCGGCGAAGACGACCGCAGCCCCGGCCCCGGCCAAGCCGACGACCTTCGGCATCGGCGACAAGGTGCGCGGCGGCGATTTCGAGTTCACCGTCAACAGCGTGAAATGCGGGATCTCCCAGGTCGGCAGCAGCTACTTCAACCACAAGGCTCAGGGCACCTTCTGCCGGGTCAGCGTGACCGCTAAGAACGTCACCAAGAGCGCCCACCTGTTCCACGCCGACGGCACCATCACCGCCCAGGACGCCTCCGGCCGGGAGTACGACGTCGACGGGGAAGCCGCCATCTACGGCAACGACGACGCCAAGGGCTTCCTCGACGAGATCAACCCGGGCAACTCGGTGAAGGCGAACGTCTACTTCGACGTGCCGAAGGGCACCAAGCTGAAGACCATCACGTTCGCCGCCGGCCTGCTCACCCTCGCCGAGGACGCCGTCGTCACTCTGTGACCGGCCCAGCAACAGACGACAGCCCCGGAGAACCGCCGGGGCTGTCGCCGATATCGTCGGCCCGCAGGCGTGCAGCAGCTGAACCTACAGGGGCGAGGGTGGCGCCCGCTGGCCGGGCGGCCGTTGGTGAAGCGGACCGCGGCGGCCTGGCCGGACCGCGAGCCGCACCCCGCGGCACCGATGTTCGGCCAGTTCGCGGCCGAGGTGCTGGCCACTGTCGAGCCCGCGCCGCCGGCCGCGGTGGCGCCGTCGGCCCGGCCCTGGCCGGTGCTGTTCGACGCCACGGCCGACTGAACAGTGGTGGGGCCTGTCGCAGATCACCCGGCCGGGCCCGTGAGGGAGCGGCCCGACCGGGTAGGACAGCCGGGTGGCACCACTGCGGCGGACGCCGTGGAAGCGCTTCCGGCGCCCGAGGGGTGCCCCTGACGATGGGAGAGAGAGCCGGATGGCGAACACGATTCCCGACATCCCCCTCAACGACGGCAACACGATCCCGCAGCTCGGCTTCGGGGTCTTCCAGATCGAGCCGAAGGACACCGTCGAGGCCGTGGGCCGGGCGCTGGAGATCGGCTACCGGCACATCGACACCGCCGAGATGTACGGCAACGAGGCCGAGGTCGGCGAGGCGGTCCGCACCTCCGGCCTGGACCGCGGCCAGGTCTTCGTGACCAGCAAGCTCAGCAACGCCTTCCACCGGCCGGACGACGCCCGCCGGGCGTTCGAGTCGACGCTGTCCGCGCTGAAGATGGACCACATCGACCTCTTCCTGATCCACTGGCCGCTGCCCACCCGCTACGACGGCGACTTCGTCTCCACCTGGAAGGTCCTGGAGGAGTTCCAGCGCGACGGCCGGGCCACCTCGATCGGCGTGTCGAACTTCCAGGTGCCGCACCTGGAGCGGCTGGCAGCCGAGGCGGACGTAGTGCCCGCGGTCAACCAGATCGAGGTGCACCCGTACTTCGGCAACGAGGAGGTGCGCGCGTACGACCGGCGGCACAACATCATCACGCAGGCGTGGTCGCCGATCGCCCAGGGCAAGGTGCTCGACGACCCGACCGTGGTCGACGTCGCCGAGGAGGTCGGCCGTACCCCGGCCCAGGTGGTGCTGCGCTGGCACGTGCAGCGCGGCGACATCGTCTTCCCCAAGTCGACTACCCCGAGCCGGATCGCGGAGAACTTCCAGATCTTCGACTTCGCGCTGGACGACGCGGCGATGGAGCGGATCAGCGGGCTGGACCGGGGCGAGGCCGGCCGGCAGGGCCCCAACCCGGACGAGTTCGACTACCTGCCGAGCTGACGGGTGTAACGCGGCGCGCCGGCACGGCGCACGAAAGAAGGGGCCCGAACCGGGGCCCCTTCTTTGCGTACGAAAGGACCGCGTCCGCGCGATGTCGCACCGCCGTACCCCCGCACTCCTGTTGTCGATGCTGGTCGCCCTCGGCGCGGCTGCCTGCGGCCCCGCCGAGGAGGCGACCCCGGCCCGCTGGTCGGCGCCGGTCTCCGCCGCACCGACCCCGCCACCACCGCCCCGGCCCACCCCGACGTCGACCGCCGAGGTGCGCGGTCAGGTCAAGGCCGCGCTGGTGGACCTGACCGACTTCCACCCGGCCATCACGGACGTCACCTCGGAGACCGCCGAGGCGTTCAAGCTGGCCCACCCGTGCCGCGACAACCTCCCGTCGGACCGCAAGCGGACCGCGAACCGGGAGCGGCAGTGGAAGGGCGAGCAGGTCTGGATCCGGCAGTACGTCGTCGGCTACCTCACCGTGCCGGGGCGCAAGTTGGTCGGCGAGCTGAAGTCGGCGCTGGCGAAGTGCCGGACCTACCAGGAACCGGACGGCCGGACGACCACCACCGTCGTACGCCCCAAGGCGCCGCTGGTGCCCGCGGACGCCGACACCGTCTCCTGGTGCGAGCGGCTGGTCAACGACGACACCTCCTACCTCTGCACGGTGCTGGTGGCGCGCGGCAGCTACGTGTTGGAACTCAACGCCGGTGAGGCCGGCGACCTGGAGAAGTCCGCGAAGCTGCTGACCCGGCTGCACCGGGTCGCCGTCGACCCGTTCCGCGAGGCGACGTAGCGCCGGTTCAGATGATGAAGTGCGTCCAGTAGGCCAGCCACACCACGAACAGCCCGCCCTGCACCAGGGCGAGCGCGGCGCTCAACCAGGCGTCCGCCGTGGCGTTGCGGGCCCACCGGGCCAGGACCAGGCCGACCGGGAACGCGGCGATCAGGTAGCGCAGCAGGCTCTTGTACACCGGTGGCCCCATCGACAGCGGCGCGAGCACCATCAGCACGGCGTAGACGAGGTAGGGCAGCCCGAGCCGGCGGACGCCGGCGATCACGATCACCAGCACGGCGACGGCGAACCAGACCCGGACGGCGTCCCGGGTGTCGCCGGTGAGACCGTTCCAGATCACCGGCAGCGGATTCTGCACCCGGATGCCCCAGCCCTTCTCCTGGGCGTGCTTGTAGGCGAACCAGTCCCCGCCCTTCCACCGGCAGAACGCCATGAAGGTGAGCCAGCCGGCCGGGATCAGCAGCAACGGCCAGCCGGTGCGGACGTACCTCCAGAGGCTGCGCGGGTCGAGCCGGTAGCGGTGCTGGCGGAGCAGGACCAGGGCGAGCGGGACGGCCACCAGGAAGCCCACCGAGCGGCTGAGCCCGAGGAAGTAGCCCAGCACGCCCACCGTCACCCACCGTCCCCGCTCGGCGTAGTGGAAGGTGGCCAGCGCCAGGCAGAGGAACAGCGACTCGGTCAGCGCCGCCTGGAACAGGAACGCGGTGGGCAGCAGCACCAGGTAGCGGGTGAACCGGCGCGCCGCGGCGTCGTCGCCGAGCAGCGTCTCGCCCAGCCGCAGGGCGTAGTAGAGCAGCAGCAGGAACGCGACGTTGCTGATCAGCAGCAGCGCCAGGGCGGTGTCGCCGCCCAGCGGCACCGCCACCACCCGGCCCAGGAACGGGTAGAGCAGGGGAAACCCGAAGCCCCCCTTCCACTCGCCGGTGAGCGGCTGCCGGCTCAGGCCGTCGTAGATCAGCGCGTCCCAGGCGAACCACATTGAGATCCAGCGGTGCGGCGAGATCTCCGTCTGGTCGAGGCGCGTGTTGATCTCGTCCGCCGGGGGCGCGGCGGGCGCCCCCTCCCAGGCGGCCAGGGCGATCACCCCGACCAGGCTGAGGACGACCTTCGCGCCGACGAACAGGGCCAGCACGTACCGCCAGCGCTCGGGCACCCGGACGACGAGGTCGCCGGCGTGGCCGAGCAGGCGGTCCCAGCGCGCCGGGAGACCGGTCGCGGGCGCGCGGCCGTCCGCTGCGGTGTCCCGCGGCCCGTCGGTCATCTGGCGCTTCCTCACGGAGTCGGTCCGACCCGCGACCCACCCACGGCGGCCGCGAACCTGCCGGCCGGGCATCCCCCGCCTACGCCGGCTGACACCTCCGCGCCCCCCACCGCCCGGCCCCGAGCGGCATGATCAGGAGTTCCGGGCCGGTGGAGGTGAGACAGCGCAGAGAACGGGTAACCGCGCCTGTCCGACGGACCCGAGGGCAGGGAGCGGCGTGAGGATGGACGAGCGTCACGGCACGGTGGTCATCGGCGCGGGCCCGGCGGGCCTGACCGCCGCGTACGAGTTGCTCAGGCACGGCGCGACGGTACGGGTGTTCGAGGCCGACGACGTGGTCGGCGGGATCAGCCGTACCGTCGAGCGGGACGGCTGGCGCTTCGACATCGGCGGGCACCGGTTCTTCACCAAGGTGGGGCGGGTCGAGGAGTTCTGGCACGAGATCCTGCCCGACGAGGAGTTCCTGCTCCGGCCCCGGATGAGCCGCATCTTCTACCGGGGTGCGCTCTACGACTACCCGCTCAACGCCGGCAACGCCCTGCGCAACCTCGGCGTACGGGAGGCGGCCCGCTGCATGGGCTCGTACGCCCGGGCGCGGCTGCGCCCGCCCAAGGACCAGTCGCACTTCGAGGGCTGGGTGTCGGCGCGCTTCGGCTGGCGGCTCTACTCGATCTTCTTCAAGACCTACACGGAGAAGGTCTGGGGGATGCCGGCAGACCAGTTGCAGGCCGACTGGGCCGCCCAGCGGATCAAGAACCTGTCGCTGGCCCGCGCGGTGCTCAACGCGCTGCTGCCCCGCCGCAACCGCAAGGACGTGACCAGCCTGATCGAGGAGTTCCAGTACCCGAAGTTCGGTCCCGGCATGATGTGGGAGCGCTGCACGGAGGAGATCCGCAAGCGCGGCGGCGAGGTCTCCACCGGCACCTGGGTGAAGGCCGTGCACCACGAGGGCAGGCGGGCGGTGGCGGTCACCGTCGACGGGCCGGGCGGGGAACGCCGGCTCCCCGTCGACCACGTCATCTCGTCCATGCCGATCTCCGAACTGGTGGCCGCGGTGCGCCCGGCCGCCCCGCCCGAGGTGCTCGAATGCGCCGCCGACCTGCGCTACCGGGACTTCCTGACCGTGGCGTTGGTGGTGCCGGAGGAGTTCTCCTTCCCGGACAACTGGATCTACGTGCACGACCCGGCGGTGAACGTGGGCCGGATCCAGAACTTCGGCTCCTGGTCGCCGTACCTGGTCAAGGACGGCCGCACCTGCCTCGGGCTGGAGTACTTCGTGTTCGAGGACGACGAGACCTGGCGGACCTCCGACGCCGACCTCGTCGCGCGGGCCACCGCCGAGCTGGAGCAGCTCGGCCTGGTGCGGCCGGGCGCGGTGGAGAGCGGGTACGTGGTGCGGATGCCGAAGGCCTACCCGGTGTACGACGACCGCTACCAGCACAACGTCGACACCATCCGGGCGTGGCTGGCGCGGGAGCTGCCCAACGTGCACCCCGTCGGGCGCAACGGGATGCACCGCTACAACAACCAGGACCACTCCATGCTGACCGCCATGCTGACCGCCGAGAACATCGTGCACGGCGCCGGCCACGACGTCTGGACGGTCAACGTCGAGCAGGACTACCACGAGCAGAGCAACGACAAGGGCGGCGACGGGCGACGGGGCACCGGCCGGGACGCGCCGACCGTGCCGGCACGTACCGTCGCCACGACGACCGCCGCCCACGCGGCGGAGCGTCGACCGACCGGGGTCAACTGATTCGTCAGGTGCCCACCCGGTCGGCGAGCCGGCGGAACACCTCCCGGGTGGGCGAGCCGGGCGCGGCGGTGTAGACGATCAGCCGCTGGTCGGTCTCCGGCACCAGCAGCACCCGGCACTCGAACTCCAGCGGCCCCAGCTCGGCGTGCGTCACCCGCTTCACCACCGGACGACGCTCGGCGACGTCGTGCTCGGCCCAGAGCGCGGCGAACCGGGGCGAGACGCCGAGCAGCTCGGTGACCAGCTCGGCCAGGCCCCGGTCGCCGGGATAGCGGCCGTAGGCGGCGCGCAGGTCCGCCACCGAGTCACGCACGAAGCGCAGCATCTCCGGGTCGTCCGGACGCGGGGCGGGCTGGCGGAACATCCAGCGGATCATGTTGCGCTCCCCCGCCGACAGGTCCCCGACGAAGTGCGCGGCCAGCCGGTTCACGGCCAGCACGTCGTACTTGGCGTCCACCACGTACGCCGGGGTCTCGGTCATCGCGTCGATCAGGTGGCGCAGTCCGGGGGTGACCTCCCGGCTCGGCCCGGGCACCGGCGGCGGGCTCTGGCCGGCCACCCGGAACAGGTACTCCCGCTCGTCGCGGGTGAGCACCAGGGCCCGGGCCAGCGCGGCGAGCACCTGCCGGGACGGGTGCGGCCCCCGGCCCTGCTCCAGCCGCACGTAGTAGTCGACCGACAGCCCGGCGAGCTGGGCGACCTCCTGGCGGCGCAGGCCCGGTGTGCGGCGGCGTACCCCGTCGGGGAGGCCGACGTCGGCGGGGCGCAACCGGGCCCGACGGGTGCGCAGGAAGGTGGCCAGTTCGTCGCGGCGCAACCCGGGTTCGGTCATGCCCCCAGCCTGCCGCACGCGCGGACGCCGAAGGTGGTACCGCCGGTCCCAGTCCCGGCCGGTCTCTCCCGGCCGGCGCGGCCCGCCGGCAGGCTCGACGCCATGACCACGACGAACATCGCCCTGATCACCGGGGCCAACAAGGGCATCGGGTACGCCACGGCACAGGAGCTCGCCGCTCGCGGGATGACCGTGCTGGTCGGCGCGCGGGACGCCGGGCGCGGCCGGGAGGCGGTGGCGGCGCTGCGCGCCGGCGGCGCGGACGCCCACCCGGTGCCGCTGGAGGTGACCGACCCGGCGTCGGTCGCCGCCGCCGCGCGACACGTCGAGGAGGCGTACGGCCGGCTGGACGTGCTGGTGAACAACGCCGGGATCGCCCGGGCGGACGGGTCGGCGCTGCCCAGCGAGACCACCCTCGCCACCCTGCGCGAGGTGTTCGAGACGAACGTCTTCGCGGTGGTGACGGTGACGAACGCGTTCCTGCCGCTGCTGCGCCGCGCCCCTGCCGCGCGGATCGTCAACGTCTCCAGCGAGGTCGGCTCGATCACCGCGATGACCGACCCGGAGAGCTTCCTCTGGCCGCTGACCTCGGTGCCCTACCCGTCGTCGAAGACGGCGCTGAACATGGTCACCGCCATGTACGCCAAGGAGCTGCGCGACACCCCGATCCTGGTCAACGCGGCGAACCCGGGCTACTGCGCGACGGACCTCAACGGTTCCTCCGGCTACCGCACGCCGGAGCAGGGGGCCGAGGTGGGCGTGCACCTGGCGACGCTGCCGGCGGGCGGGCCGAGCGGCCAGCTCTGGGGGCACCTCGCCGCCGGCGACTCGTACGGGGTGCTGCCCTGGTGAGCCCTTGACTTCGAGTGCGCTCGAACGTCCAGGGTGGAGGCTCCACGTCGAATGGGAGACCTCATGCGGTACCGCACGATCGGCACGGACCCGCGGACCCGGCGCGAGGTGAGCGTGCTCAGCCTCGGCGCGATGCTCTTCGGCACCGCCACCGACGAGGCCACGTCGTACGCCATCCTCGACCGGTACGTCGAGGCCGGTGGCACCTTCGTCGACACCTCGGACAACTACGCGTTCTGGATGAACGGCGGGCAGGGCGGTGAGAGCGAGGAGCTGCTCGGCCGCTGGCGGCGCAGCCGGGGCGTCGGGGACGAGATCGTCGTCGCCACCAAGCTGGGGGCGCGTCCGCTCGCCCCCGGCACCAGCTACACCGACAACGCCGAGGGGCTGTCGGCCAAGGTGATCCGGGAGTCGGCGGAGCGCAGCCGGGAACGGCTCGGCATGGCGAAGCTGGACCTGCTGTACGCGCACATCGAGGACCGCACGGTGCCGCTGGAGGAGACGGTGGCCGCCTTCGGCGAGCTGGTCGCCGAGGGCGCGGTGGGGCTGCTGGGGGCGAGCAACCACCGGGCGTGGCGGGTGGAGCGGGCCCGCGCGCTGGCCGCCGCCGCCGGCCTGCCCGGCTACGAGGTGCTCCAGTACCACCACACCTACCTGCAGCGGCGCACCGACCTGCCCAGTGAGCTGGACCCGGACGGTGACCCCGGCTCGGTCGGCGGTGACCTGGCCAGCTACCTGCGGGTGGAGCCGGCGCTGACGCTGGTCGCGTACTCGCCGCTGGTGAAGGGCGGCTACACCCGGCCGGACAAGCCGCTGGGCCCGGAGTACGACCTGCCGAGCGCCCCCGGCCGGCTGGCCGCGCTGCGGGAGGTGGCCGCCGAGACGGGCGCGACGGTCAACCAGGTGGTGCTGGCCTGGCTGATGGGCGGCGAGACGCCCTCGATCCCGCTGGTCGGGGCCTCGTCGGTGGCCCAGCTCGACGAGAGCCTCGAGGCGGTGGAGCTGGAGCTGACCGCCGCGCAGCGGGAACGGCTGGCTACGGCGGGCTGACCCGAGCACCGCAGGTCGGGGCAGCTCCCCCGTTCGGTCCGCCCTCGGCCGGCCGTCCGCCCGGCGCGAGCGCCTGTCCCGTTGATGGGACGGACCGGCTGGTCCGACTGACCAGACAGTCAGCCGAAACATTGCGGGCGCCGAGCCCTGCAGGACCTGCTCAGGGTTACTGATACTGCACATGGTCACGCCGATGCCGACCTTGGCCGTACCGGCGCAGAGACGCTGGCGTGGTCCGTGACAGAAACTGACTCCCGCGACAGCGATGCCGCCCACCCCAGCGACGGAGGCCGCGTGAGCACCTACCGGCGGACCCGGGTCGTCGTGGTGGTGCCCGCCTACAACGAGGCGGCCACCATCGCCGCCACGGTCCGCGCCCTACTGGCGCAGACCCGGCCGGTCGACCGGTTGATCGTGGTGCCGAACAACTGCTCCGACGACACCGCGGCGATCGCCCGGGCCGCCGGGGCCGAGGTGTGGGACATGCCGGGCTCCAACCCGCACAAGAAGGCCGGCGCGCTGAACTGGTCGATCAACCTGCTGCTGCCGCACCTGCACGACCGGGACATGTTGCTGGTCACCGACGCGGACAGCATCCTGGCCTCCGGTGCCGTCGCCGCCGCCGTCCACGCGCTGCAACGCCGGGGCGTCGGCGCGGTCTGTGCCGACTACCGGCTCGACCACCAGCCCCGGCTGCTCGACATCCTCCAAGGCAACGAGTACGCCCGGTTCTCCCGCTGGGTGTGGCGCAAGGGCGGCACGGCGGTCGTGCTCTCCGGCGTGGCCACCCTGTTCCGGGTGCCCGTGGTACGCCAGATCCTGGCCGCCCGCGCCTGCGGCGCGCTGCCCGGCTACCCGCGGGAGTTCTACCACCGGGACCCGGCCACCGAGGACATCGAGATGACGTTCGCGGTCCGGTCACTGGGCTACCGGCCCCGGGTCGCGCCCGGATTCGACGCGATCACCGACTCCATGCCCACCGTCCAGGCCCTCGTCACCCAGCGGGTCCGCTGGCAGCGCGGCATGCTCGACTCGCTGCGCCTGTACGGCTTCCGCTGGTGGAACGCCGGCAACTGGCTGCGCCAACTTGGCATCTACAGCAGCTCACTACTGGTGCCGATCTACCTGGCCGCCGTGGTCGCCGGCTGGTTCCTGGTCGGCACCCTGCCCTGGGATCCCCGCTGGTTACCGGTGACCGGCGTCTTCGTCCTGGAACGGGTGCTCACCGTCCGCCGGCAGGGCTGGTGGGCCCTGCTCACCGCCGCCGCGCTGCTCCCCGAGTGGTGCTACGAGCAGGTCCGCTCGTTCGCCTACTGGCGGGCGCTGGCCCAGACCGTACGCGGAACCGACCGCGTGTGGATCAACTCCTGAGAGAAAGGCACAACCTTATGTACCAGCGTGGATGCGCTGCCGCCGCCGCCGGATGTTCGGCCACCCTGCCGGTGACCGGGGTGAGCATCGGATGGTCCCTGATCGCCGGCACCACCCTGCTCATCGCCGGCCTGGCCCTGCTCCGGCTCGCCCCGACGATCCGCGGCCGGCGCCCCCGTACCCGCTGACCGGCGCCACCGGCGCGGCGGCCGAGCCGCCGCCGCGCCGCCGCCGCGCCGGCCTCACCCGGTCAGGTCGAGCCGCCAGTCGTTGGAGCGCATCAGGTGCCCGGGCGGGTACTCGAACTCGGTCTCGCCGAGCAGCGTGAACCCGGCCTTGCGGCAGACCGCGTTCGAGGCCGGGTGGTCCACCGACGGGTACGCGTGCGCCCACCGGTGCCGACCGTGGGCGCGCGCCTCGGCCACCACGGCGCGGACGGCGGCGGTGGCCAGGCCCCGCCCCTGGTGCTCGGGGAGGATCGCCCAGCCCATCTCGTAGACCGGCTCGTCGTGCCAGACGCGTTCCCAGTAGCCGACGCTGCCGACCTTCACCCCGTCGGGCAGCACCATGGTGAACATCCAGCCGCTGCGGGGACCGGGCCCCTGCAGGTACCGCTCGTGCCGGGCGAGCACCTGCTCGTCGGTCTCCGGGCCGCCGGTGTGGTGCCGGACCTCCGGCGCGTTGAGGCGACGCAGCAGGTCCAGGTCGTCCTCGTCCCACCGCGCGATGCGCACCTCGGTCATCCGTCTCCCCCGTCCGTCGTGGCCGCCCATTGAAGCAACCCCCACCGACGGTCCGGGGTCACGAGCCATCACGACACAATGATCTTCATGACGCATCGGTGGGACGGAATCACCCGCAGCGAGTCGCTGTCGGCGTGGGCGGTGAAGGCCCGGCACGAGCTGGCCGACCGGGCCCGCGCGTACGACTGGGACGGCGTCTTCGCAGTGCTCGCCGAGCCCCGTAACGCCGACTGGATCAACGCCACCCGCCTCGACGGCACCTCCTGGTACGCCCCGCTGCACCAGGCCGCCAACGCCGGCGCGCCCGTCGAGGTCGTGCGACGCCTGGTCGAGCTGGGCGCCTGGCGGGCACTGCGCACCGCTCGCCGGGAACGCGCGTTGGACATCGCCGTCCGTCTCGGCCATGACCACCTGCGGGAGGTCCTGACCCCGCCCCGCCTGGTCGACGTACCCGACCACGAGCTGCACGCGGTCCAGGAGCATTTCCACGGGCTGATCCGCGCTCGCGTCGGCAACCTGGTCAACGAGCACCGGCTGCGCCTGCCGGAGCTGGAGGTGCTGCTGGAGAAGCCTCGCGACGGAGCGTACTTCTCCGTCCCCGGCATGTACGGCGGCTTCAACTTCACCCTCGCCGTCGAGGACGGTCAGGCGAAGCTGACGACCGAGAGCTGGATGCGGGTGGTCGGCGGTTCCGGTCAGCGGCACGAGATCACCGCGAAAGAGGTCATCCTGGTCGAGGAGGGCTTCGTCTGATGGCGCCCGCGCCGCCGGCGGTGGCTGTTGGCGGTCGCTACAGAGCTGATGACGTCAACGAATCAGCATCGCCGCCGCACAGGAGTCAGCCGTTCTGGTCGGCAGCCGGGCGGGGTCGGGGCACCTGCCGGTTGAAGCGCGGCGTCAGAGCGAGCACCAGGGCCTCCTTCTCGGCCTCCGGGCTCTCGGTCTCCTTCCAGCGGACGACGCACCGGTTCAGCCAGTGGGCGATGTCGCTGGCCGTCGCCACCGGCCCGGTCCGGTCGAGTTCCTGGCCAATCTGGTCGTGCAGCACCGACGAACCCCGGTTGCCGGTCAGGTGCTGGCGCAGCCGGTCCCGCAGGTTCCCGGTGCGGCCGACGTAGATGACGGTGTCGCCCGCGAGCACCACGTGGACACCGGCCGCGCGGGGCGCGTTCTCCGCCGTGTCCATCGTGTACGGCAGGGCAGGCGTGAAGCCGGCGAGCAGGTCGCCGTACGCGATCTCGGTCATCCTCGGACGGTAGCGAGGAAGCGCGCCGTCCGGCAGCCCCGTCGCCTGCCTTCAGGGCTGGTCTTCCACCGACTGGTGCTCAATTTCCCTGGTCCTCCGCCGGCGATCTGGCCGGCGGCTTCCGGCGCGAGCATCGCCGCCCCTGGTGGTCTACGACGCTCCCAGGTGCGCCAGCATCGTCTGGTTCGCGGCCCAGCCGTCGGGGAACTTGACCGGCACGTCGAGGTGCACCGACTCGGTCGACGGGTGGGCGTCCAGCAGCTCGCCGACGCCCGCCCGCGCCACCACGATGCAGGCGTGCCGGTGCCGGGATGCCAGCACGCACAGCCGCCCCGACTCCAGGTGGAA
The DNA here is from genome assembly GCF_052068055.1 of Micromonospora sp. L32. NCBI lineage: Bacteria > Bacillati > Actinomycetota > Actinomycetes > Micromonosporales > Micromonosporaceae > Micromonospora > Micromonospora sp. L32. The sequence continues at coordinate 629,683 of NZ_JBQHDD010000003.1, forward strand.
GGCGGTGGCGTCCCGCCGCCCGGAGAGCGGGTGCAGCACGATCGTCACGTCGTACTCGCGGCCCTGAAGTCGGTTGGCGGTGTCGACGGTGACGCCCGCCCCGGCCTCGCCGAGGTGTGCGCGGATGGCCGCGACCTGGTCGCGGTGCGCGGCCCCGACGGCGATCCGATCGGCGGTGACCGGCGCGCCGGCCGGCGCATGCTCCGAGACGGCGACCGCTCCCCGCCGCAACACGCGCAGCGCCAGCGCGGCGCACGCCGACGCCGCCTCCGCGTCGGTGCGCAGGGTGTGCCCGGCCGGCAGTTCGTGCAGCGCCCACCCGGTGGTGGCGGCCAGCTCCACCGCCGCGTCGAGCGCGTCGCCCGGCCCTGGCTCGGTAAACGCCAGCGCCCGGTCGTCAGGGCCGGTGCCGGCGCGGAAGCCGGTGAACGGGTAGAACGCCGCCGCGACCACCGGTGCCGCCGACGCCGGCAGCCGCCACGACACGGGCAGGCGGTGGACGGGTAGCTCGGGGTTGTGCCGCAGCAGCACCGCCACCGCCGACTGCATCGGATCCCAGGTCAGGCCGGTCCAGCGCGCGGTCTCGAGGGTGGAGAACGGGTCGAGCTGGCCCGGGTCGCCCACGAACAGCGCCCGCTCGAACCGGCCAGCCACCCGCAGCAGGGCGTCCGACCGCATCTGGTACGCCTCGTCGACGATCGCCCAGGGCCAGGAGCCCTCGGTGACGGTGGCCCACTTCGCGGCCGTACCGATGATGACGGGCGGGCCGCCTAGGTCGGCGACCTTGGCCGCGACCTTGACCGTTTCGTGGCCCTTCACCCGGTCGGAGGGCTGGTAGTCGGTGGCGGAGAGGCGGCCGATGCGCAGCTCGGGGGCCTTGCGGGCGAGCCGGTCGATGAGGTCGTCGACCTGTTCATTGGTCTGCGCGATGATGATCAGCGGCTCGCCGGCGGCGGCCAGCTCGACTGCTGCGCGGACGACGAGGGTGGACTTGCCGGCGCCGGGTGGCGAGTCGACCACCACGCCGCGGTGGTTGCCGGAGCGCAGTTCGGCCAGTACGGCGGTGATGACGCGCTCCGCTTCGACGGCGGGTGGCACTTCCAGCCCCAGCATCGGCCCCTCCTCCCAGGCGCCCCGCAGACTACCGGCAACTGTTCCGCCCATATGAGCTTCATCTGATCGTGGCGCTCGTGCTGTGCCGCGCGGTCGGGGACCGGCGCGGCGTCGACAGGCCGGCGGTGCCGCAGCGGCCAGCGCGTCGAGCCTGGCGTCGCACCAGATGCGGGTACGCAGGAATTGGCGATTCTCCTCGCCGAGGGTCGCCGTGTTCCGGCCTAGCGCCTCGGCTACTCGCCGCCAGATGAACGACGGTCCTCGTGGTGGAGTAGGCCGTCGTCACGCGGACAGGCGTGACACCACCGCCGCCGCCAGCACCCGGTCGGCATCGAAGTCCGACAGTTCGCCGATCACATCCAACACGTCAACCAGATCGATGCTGATTGCCTCCCGCCGCACCGCAGATGCCCGACCCAAACCCGCCGCCCCGAAGTGCTTCAGCTCAACGAGCCGCCCAATGTACCGGTAGCGGGAGGGTGAGCTGGTGCAGGGGAGGATCACGACGTCCCGTCGGCCGCGGCACTCGAAGACGACGGCCGGCCGGATCTTGTACTCGTCCCGCTCGCGATAGGGCACCCGCGCCCAGACAACTACGCCCGGACGCAACCGGGTTCGCGCCACGAGGCGCACAACGGACATGTTCGGCAGCGACGCGTCGGCGGGGCCGGGAGCGACTCGCCAGCGTCGTACGCCGACGTTGGTCAGGTCTCGCTTGCGCAGCATAGTACTCTTGTTCACGGGCGTATTCCTTCTGCCAAGGTTGGCCGGGGCGATGCGGGCAGCCGAAATATTACGCCAGAGGCGTAGGATGTCAACGCCACTGGCAGATTTATTACGCCTGGAGAGGTTGATCATGACGGACTCGCCTGCTGGTCTTGGCCGAGCAATTCAGATCCGCCGGGCAGAGCTGGGCCTCAAGCGGAAGGACTTAGCCGAGCGGGCCCTGCTGAGCTATCCGTACCTGTCCGAGCTAGAAAACGGCACAAAGATGCCGTCCGCGAAAGCTCTGCGGCAGCTCGCAGCGGCACTCGAGTTGTCGCAGGCCGAGTTACTCGCGCGTGCGGACTCCAGTCCGACAGCCCGGGAACACCGACAGCAGCCCGAGGATCTGGCGTTCGGCCCCCCTGTTGCCTACGCATCACGGCTAGATCAGGCTGAGCGCCACGGAGGCGAGCGGCTGGCTAGCACCACCGAGGCATCTCTAGAAGAAGGTCAACTCGACCGGCTCGCTGACGTGGTCGCCGCGACCGTCCGGGCCGAGCTAGCCGCCTGGGCGCGGACGACGCTGCCCGCGCTCATCCGCGACGAGGTGCGCCGCGTACTGAATCACGAAAACTTGGAGACCCGGTGATCGGGACGCGTGGCTTCGAGCTAGCACGCTGGCAGGCTGAGGCCGTTGAGGCATGGGTCAGTGGCGACGGCGGCTCATATCGGGGAACGCTCGAGATCGTCACAGGCGGCGGCAAGACGTTGATTGCCCTCGCGTGCGCTGCCCGTGCGGCCGAACGCGATCCGGACCTGCGACTTGCCGTGGTCGTTCCCACCGAGGCGTTGGCCCGACAGTGGCAGGCAGCGCTCGAGCGCTTCACGACCCTGCAGTCGTCCGACATCGGCCTCCTCGGAGCCGGCGGCTCAGCCGATCTGTCCACGTGCCGGGCACTGGTGGCGGTGCTCAACACCGCAGCCAAGCAGCTGCCGACTTTGGCACGGGCGGCGCAACCCTTGATGCTTGTCATCGACGAGTGCCATCGCGCGGGCGCGCCGACCTTCTCTCGGGTGCTGGATGCGAAGGCCGACTACCGGCTCGGCCTGTCAGCCACTCCTGACCGTGAAGAACTAGACGATACGGGGCAGCTACTGCGCTACGACGAGCAACTCGTCGGCCAAGGACTCGGCCCCGTGGTCTACCGGTTCACCCTTCGCGACGCCCGACTCGCCGGATGGTTGCCGGACTACGACATTCACCACCACGGCATTCAGCTCACTGACGAAGAGCAACGCGAGTACGAAAAAATCAGCCGACAGGTGGATGACCTGGCCGACGAGCTGCGCTCCCTCGGCTTCGAGGTTGGACGGGCGCAGCAGCTGCAAAGGCGCCGCGATGACGTCGCACAAGTCGCCCGCCGGTACATTGCCGCGACGTCCCGCCGCAAGGGCCTGCTCTACCGTGCCACGGACCGCAGCCGAGTAGCCCATCGAATCATCGCGGATGCATTCCGAGATGGCTCAGCTCGCCGTGTGCTCTTGTTTCATGAACGGGTTGGTGAAGCGGAGCAACTCTATCGCCACATCAAGCAACATATGGCGGATTTCTCAATCGCGCTGGAGCATTCCCGGCTTGGCACGCGAGAGCGCGTGAACGCGCTAAACGCATTTCGGCATGGGCAGGCCCAAGTCCTGGTGTCTGTGAAGTCGCTGGTCGAGGGCATCGACGTACCGGAGGCGGACCTGGGTGTATCGGTCGCTGCCACCTCTAGTGTTCGTCAGCGGATCCAGGCTCTTGGCAGGGTCTTGCGCCGCCGCTTCGACGACTCGGCGCCGCGGAAGCACGCTGATATGCACCTCATCTACGTCGCAGGGACGGTGGATGAGCAGATTTACGCCAAGGAAGACTGGGCTGACCTCACCGGCGAGGGCTCCAACCACTACTGGCGCTGGCCCCGCGATCCCGAGCAGGCGAAGGAGATGGTGCCGGGGCCTCCGGCCACCCCGCGCCCAACAGAGGAGCAGGAGTGGGAGAGGTTGAGCCGGCGAGCGCCGGATGCGCCCGTTCGCTGGGAGGGCGTGCTCGTCGGCCAAGAGTACTCAGTCGACACCCTCGGCACCGTCACCAATGGCTCCGGCACTTTGATCCGCAACCCTCAGAACGCCGCGTCGATGGTCGAGCGCATCCGGGGCCGCCCCGGGGGACGCTTCCGGGTTACACCTGCACATCGCCTCGTCCTCGTATGGGGCGAAGGTTCGGAAGGGACAGTCCCGTACGTCGCCGGGCAGCTCTCGGAGCCGTTCGAAGCTGAGACCCTCAACGCCCCGACGGCCCACGAGAGCATCGACCCGTCGACGCTAACGCCAGGCACGCCGCTTCATCAGCCGCTCGACAAGGACGGCGGCACTTATCGCCTCCGGCAGAAGAGGGGTGGCGTGATCGAGCGGCGCGCACCGGATGGTGCGACTGAGTTCGCCCTGACCGATGATGTAGTGCCTGCTGATCTCGCGGCGAACGCCCGGCGAGTTCTGGATGGGTGGCGTCAGATGTTCGACCGAGGGATCAGCTTCTTCGTGAGTCGAGACGGGCAAGCCTGGTACGTCGAAGGCGGCCGGCGGTACTTTCTTGCTTACGTACCGGGCGGCTTCGCCTGGCCATCGTGACCGGCGCTCGTCATACGTAGGGCGGCCGACTCAAGAAGATCGGCCAGCATTGAGGGCGATTCGTGATCCTAAGTAGACGAGGAGCTCGGCCAGCACTAGGCTCGGTAAGCGCCCCGTCGGCGGAGTTGGCGACCGCACACCGGGGCGCTGATTGATCAGCCGATACAGGAGCCAGTGTGTCCTACCCTTACCCCGGCCAGTCACCGTCGAACCCCAATAAGGACGCCAAGTACTCGGTCGTTTCCAGCCCTAACGGCGGTTGGGAGGTCCGGCTGATCTATCGCGTCAGCGCGCGGGAGGAGGCGCTGCTGACCACTGACCGACACGAAAAGCTCGTCGGCATGGTCAACGGTGTGAAGCTGGAGCAGAACGGCAAACCCGGCGGCGCCTTCTACATCAACGAGTTTCACGATGTCCTGGTGCCACATCCGGGCGGCGGATGCATCCACGCGGGCACCTACCACGAGCTACTGAAGTTCGACTTCGACGGGCACGAGATTAGTCCCGTACCGCCGCCAGACCTAGTTCCGGGCGACCGTTGGCCAGGGCCCCACGTCGGCATCTTGTACATCTTGGCCGCTGGCGGCACCGACATCAGATACAACATCATGACACGGCAGAGAAGACGTAAGGAGATTCTGTCCGATAGCGTTGGACTCGACGCGGCCCGAACCCTCGCCGGCCGTCTCGCGAGAGTCAAAGGGCATCGAGGCGGGCGGATCTACATCAACGAAGCCGCGGAGTTCTTCACTCCTATGGATGGAGGCGAAAGTGGCCTCTCGTACATCTACCTCGGGTCGCTTGGCGACGACGCTTGGTTCCCCGCTCCAGACGTCCGCGGTCGCGAGTAGTTCACCTCATCCGGCTTTCGACGCATAGGACATGCTGCCCCCGTTGCCACGGCGTTTCGCGCCGGTCGGCCGAAGCGGGGCTTGAGGCCAAAACCAGGGCTTCCTTCGTACCCTCCCGGGTTGTCGGTCTCCTGCCAGCGGACCTCGCACCGGACCAGCCAGTCGGCGATGTCATCGGCGGACGCCTCGTGACCGGGCATGTCGGGGAGCTGGCCGACCTGCTCGTGCAGCACAGAAGAGCCCCGGTTACCCGTCAGATGCTGTCGAAGGCGCCGCCGTAGGTCCCCCGTGTAGCCGGCGTAGACGAACGTGCCGCGGTCGAGGACCACGTGCACGCCGGGCGAGGTAGGAGCGCCGGCGGCGGCTTCCATCGTGTACGACTGGGAAGGCGTGAAGGCGGCCAGAAGTTCTTCGGCGTCGAGCATCCCCGGACGCGACCGGTGTCAGCCCTCCCCCGCGGTCCCGCACGATCCGGGGTGCCCGTCGCATAGCCGGCAGCGCCGACCGCCATCGAGCCGAGCGTCGCACCAGACCCGGTGGCGGAGGTGCTGCGCGTCCTCCTCGCTGAGGGTGGTTTCGCCGAAGTCGAGGGCAGCGACGTGGCCGAGCGATTCGCGCAGCGCGACGGCCAGGTCGGCGGCGGCGTCGAGGCTGGTCAGGGTGGTGGGCAGGTGGATGATCCAGCGGGGCGCGGTCATGGTTGCCACTGGCTGTTGGGTGACCAGTCGGGGTCGGTGAAGCGGCAGCCGGTGTGGCTGGCCTGCCATTGGCGCAGGGCTTGGCGGATGCGTTCGGCCTCGGTGTTCGAGGTGGTCAGCTCGCGGTGCAGGCGGTCGAGCTCGTCGGCGAGCTGGTTGATGTAGGCGTGGACCTGGTCGGGGTCGAGGCCGCGCCAGCGCGTGTCGAAGGCGGCGACGCGGACCTGGTGTGGCTGTAGGCGTTCCCCGGTCACGTAGATCACGGCTGCCTCGCTGTCGGGTCGGCGACCAGAGCCTCGATCTCGCGGTCGGTCAGGCCTCGGCGGCTCAGGACCCGGCGGCCCCAGCGGTGGAGGCGGCAGGGGTGTGGGGCGCGGTCGTTACGGCAGCGGGGGCCGTCGGGCCACTGCTCGGCGGCGTGCACGGTGACGGCCTTGACGGCGAAGGTGACGTCTTCGGCGGTGACGTAGGGCGGTAGGGGTAGTTCGCCGAGGATGTCGTCGATCGAGTCCATGACCCTCCCTGATGAGGTGGTTTCGGCGCCGAGGCGGGCGGGGTCGGCCGATACGACCGCGCGTCCGTACCGGCCGGAGCCCAGCACCCGCCCCGGGCCTGTCTGGTTCTCCGGCCGCTGCCTCACGGCCGGAGGGTTCTCCGCCCAACTCGTGCCTGCGTGCATGCAGCGTTTGCGGCGAAAGGTTCGTGGGCGTCGGAGCAGCGCGCTGGCCAGCGCAGATTCGGGTCATCCGACTGGTCGAGGCGGGTGCTGCTCCGACGAAGGATCCACCGCAGTGCCTAGCTGGGGTGTTTCCTCGCCATCGAACTTTACCGGCGTTACTGGTAAAGTCAACGTTGCCCTTGAAGTTCTCCCAGCTGCCGTGATCAGATATGTGGGCCTAGCTGGGAGTACTTTGCATGCCCGCACAACGGAAGTTCGAGCCGCACTACCGGCGGATCATCGCCGACGTCAGGGAGCGCGTCGCCACGGGCGAGTGGCCTCCCGGGCATAAGCTGCCGTCCACCAAGGCACTCGCCGAGATGTACGAGGTCGGCAGCCAGTCGACAGTCCGCCAGGCCATCACAATCCTCATCGAGACGGGTGAGCTGTATGGTCACCAAGGTTTGGGCGTCTTCGTCGCCGAACGCGCCCCCAAATCGTCCGGAGAGTGAGCGAGAGCAGAGCGCCTACTTGAGCGTTGATCCGCTGCCTCGAACGCCGGCCGCCCAACCTACATCCCGTGCACACACTTCATGCAGTACGCGGGCCCGGAGCCAGGAACCCCGGCGCCACACAGTTGCCGCCCGACCAGCCAGGCGGGGTGGTCGAGTTCGCCCGGTCGCTCGGGGTACAGGCGTCGGCCCACCATCCACGATCTGGTTCAGATCGTCGTACTCGGCAAGCTGAGTGCGCAGGAACACCGGGCGGACGTGTACGTCGAGGACGATGACGCTGCCGGACAGGTCGGCGATCGGCACCCCAAGTCGCGGGCGAGCATCTCCACTGCCATGCTGGCCTTCTTCTGCCCGATGCCAGGAAACCGGCCGAGGCGGGCAGCCCGTTCGGCAGCTCCGGGCCGACCAGCCCAGATCGAGTTTGCCTGGCCAACGGGCCACATGAGCGTCGGGAGCCAATGCTTGACTCATTTGCCTCGAGGGACGACGCTTATGCTTCCACTTCGCGATGAATACAGCACCAGGGGGCCGCCTATCCGACCCGTGTCGGTGGCGGGTGGGACTGCCCCGGGTTCGGTTGACTCGCGGGGTTGAGTGGTTCAAGCCGCGTGTGCGGGCCTGTTGATTGTCTCAAA